>NZ_JABANE010000109.1 GCF_012844305.1 Flammeovirga aprica JL-4 | reverse complement strand
GAAAAACATTACTATAAATGTGGTAATTTTAGTAACGGATGTAGCTAGATCAACCTAAAATAGCCATCACCTTTGATTTTTAGGCGTTTCTTCTGTTTGCACACAGCTAAATACAGAAAACGCAAAAAGGGCAAGAAGTATCTTGCTAGTAATAGTTTTCATAAAAAAATTTGCTTTTAGATAAAGACTTTGACATTAACGATTCAATTATAGGCAGTTAACCCTGCAATAACTAACAACATGTACAATAATTACACTCGATTTAAATTTATTAACTATTTGTAATGCGAATATTTTTAACAATATCTATTTCATAATACAGTATTATAACACAGTGCAATCGATAGTAGTTTTAAAGGTTTATTTGAAGTGTGCAGATCTGAAAAAAAATCTAAAATGATAGTTGTGGGTGTGATTAAATTTCTTTCACTTTCTGATGAAAAAAATCTTCTAAATAATGTGTACCGTATTGATCCGCAATATTATCAAAAGCCATCAATGTAAGGAAAAACTCTATGGGGCCATATACTTTAGAAGAAGTGAAGGTTCTTACAACGCTGATGATTATTCTTCTAATCCAATCCGGAAGATGTATAATTTTCACTTTCTTACCCCATGCTTTTAACGCCACTTCAGCCAGTTCATTTTGAGTATAAAGAACGGGGCCTCCTACTTGTACTTCTTTTTCATCAGTCATGATTTTATCCACACAAACTTTTGCCAAATCTTCTCCATGGATGGGATTGATTTTATATTCTCCATTCCCAAAAAGATAAACCGTTCCACCTTTGGCCATTTCTAAGAAATCAGTCATGTCTGAGAAGAATCCATTAGGACGCATAATGGTATAATCCAAACCAGAATTTTTCAAAGCATCTACAAATTTCTCTTTGGCTTCAAATATTTTCAAGAACCGAAGCTGATCTCCTCCAATCGCCGACACATATAAAAAGGATTTCACTTGAGTTTGTTTCGCTTCATGTAGCAAATTCATATTTCCCTGAAAATCTACATCCATATACGTCATTCCATCTTTCTGACGAGTAATACCAATAGTAGAAAACACCCAATCGATATTATCTGTAATACCTTGTAGAGATTTAGGTTGAGTGACTTCACCTATAAAAAAGTCATCGATTCCATTAAACAGCTCTTTTTGGTGTTCTTTTCTGATTAAAACCCTTACATTATGGCCTCTATTTTGGAGCTCTTTCACTAGGTATTGACCCAAATACCCCGTGGCTCCTGCGACTAAAACATTCATGACTTACATTGTTTTTTTGTGATATTCCAAAGGTAATACCTCACTTTATGAATGCTCTTGACGATCGTCAAGAATGCTCCCTTCTATAAATTCTTGCTTTTATTCTGCTCAATGTTTCTGGTGACACACCTAAAAAAGATGCGATATATTGCTGAGGGACTCTTTGAACTAAGTCACCTTTTGTTTTCAATAAATCTTGATAGCGTTCCTCTGCAGATTTTGTAATAAAAGAAGCTAACACTTTTTGATAAGTAATCAACTCATTTTCTGTTGCCACCCTGGCTATAATTTCTAGTTTTGGAAAGACATCAATTAGTTTTTCAATATTCGCTTTCGTAAAAATATAAATTTCAGAATTTTCCAAAGCTTGATAATTTTCTATAGCAGGAACATTATAAGTATAACTTTCTCCTGCACAGATAAACTGTCCTTCTGTATAAAAGAAAGCGGTTTTGTCATTTCCATCAACATTATAAAACAGCCTTACACAACCCTTGGTCACAAAATAGATTTCATCTGAAATTTTACCTTCTGTAAAAATCATTTCTCCTTTAGCATAAGTTCTTTTGAAAATTGCCTGTTCTAATGTTTTCTGCTCTGATGAAGTGAGAGAAGTATAAGTTTGTAATTGTTTTAGTAACTGTTCCATATCTTATTTTTAATGAAAATAAGGTACAACAACAATTTCACACAAAAAAAGAGCAACAATAAATTTCTTTATCATTGCTCTTCTAAGCTATATATTTGATATCTGAGTTACAGATTAATTTCCTGATGAAGGATTATCATACCCTGGATCAACTTCTCCTGGATTATCATAACCTGGATCTACTTCCCCTGGATTTCCAAAACCTGGATCAACATAATTTGGATTATCATAACCTGGATCTATTGGTTCAATATCATTACTTTCTGAACATGAGAACATAAATAAGGCTAAAACTGCAGGAAGGATAAACTTTTTCATAATAGTAAATTTGTTTTAAATGTAGACAATAATAATTTGTCGTAACCCTTTCTTTTATAATGATTTGTAAGTGGTTACAGTATATTAAAACGCCTTTTTGCCTACCTCGATTTCCATCATAAGACCAAATACTTCCTTAAAAAGACCAAAGTAAATTGAAACACATGAGAACAGAAAAAATGTAAGTATTCATATAAAAAGAGCAACAATAAATTTCTTTATCATTGCTCTTCTAAGTTATATATCAAATATCTTCTTATAAAGATTAATTGTTATCTTCTTCAATTGGATTTTCAGGAAGCGGAACACCAAAACCTGGATCTACTTCCTCATAAATTGGATGTTCTGGTTTAGGATCAATTGGCTCAATATCGTTACTTTCAGAACATGAGAACATAAACATTGCTAAAACTGCGGGTAAGATAAACTTTTTCATAATAGGTATATTTGTTTTTATGTAGACAATAATAATTTGTAGTAACTCGCTCTCTCTAAATCACTTGTAAGAGTTGTCACAGTATATAGAAACGCCTTTTACTCTTCTATGATTTTTCGAAAAAGTTCAAAAAGTATCCCAAAAAGCTCAAACCAATTTTTTCTCATTTTTCAACTCAATTTCAAAACCTTTACTGTTTAGAACTATTTAGTTTCAAGCATTTACGCTGTTGTGTATCTTTGTGAAAAATAGAATTACATGGATATTTCAAATAAATCGAATAAAGATATATTCTTTGAGCATCAGGCACAGACTTCTCCTTATCCATTAGGGATTGAGGTAGATTATGCCAAAGGTGTTTATTTATATGATAAAGAAGGAAAGTCGTATATGGACTTGATTTCGGGAATTGCGGTCAACAACTTGGGGCATGGTCATCCAAAATTGATTGAGGCGATTAAAGAACAAGTAGACAAATACTTATTTGTAATGGTATATGGCGAGATGGTACAGAAACCTCAAATTGAGTTGACCAAAAGCCTTTTGTCTGTTTTACCGGATCAGTTGAACAGTACTTATTTTGTCAATTCGGGAACAGAGGCCAATGAAGCGGCATTAAAGTTAGCCAAAAGATATACGGGAAGAACGGAATTGGTGAGTTTCAATAGATCTTACCATGGCAATACCCACGGTTCATTGAGTGTTTCTGGAAATGAAGTGAAGAAGAATGCTTTTCGTCCACTTCTGCCAGATGTTCGCTTTATTAATTTTAATGTAAAAGAAGACTTACAATATATTACAGAGAAAACGGCAGGTGTGATCGTAGAACCTATCCAAGGGGATGCCGGTGTTCGTATTCCTGATATTGAATACATGCAAGCCCTTCGTGATCGATGTACTGAAGTAGGAGCTCAATTGATTTTTGATGAGATTCAAACAGGCTTTGGTAGAACGGGTAAGTTCTTTGCCTTCGAACACTTTGGTGTTGTCCCTGATATTTTGACCATCGCGAAAGGAATGGCAGGTGGAATGGCCATGGGCTGTTTTGTTTCTTCTGCTGAAAAAATGAAAGTGCTATCGCATGATCCTATCTTAGGTCACATTACTACTTTCGGTGGTCATCCGGTTAGTTGTGCAGCATCTAATGCGGTGATTAATATTTTAAAAGAAGAAAAGATCATTGAAGACGTTGATCGTAAAGGACTGATCATTGAAGATCGATTGAAGTCACACCCTGCGGTAAAAGAGATCCGTCGAAAGGGTTTGATGTTTGCCATCGATATGGAGAATTTTGAATTAGTCAATAATGTCGTGACCACTTGTATTGAAAAAGGTGTGATTACGTATTGGTTCCTTTCTACTCCGTATGCTTTTAGAATTGCTCCTCCATTGACCATCACCGATGAAGAAATTCATAAGGCGTGTGATACGATTTTGGAAGCAATTGATGTGCATTATTCGTAAATGACCACGTGTTTTCTGGTGGTTCGGCAGACACGCAGGTCGGCCCCTACAGGTGATTCAATATTTCATTTAATTTTCTGACCTCAACATCTGCTTCAGATTCACCGTTTCCAAAATAAATCGTTTTCAAACCGAAGTCTTTCGCACCTTTTATATCCGTCACTGGATTATCTCCTATCATCACTGATTCTTCTTTTGAGGCACCTGCTTGGTCTAAGGCATATTGGAAAATTGCAGGGAATGGCTTTTTGGCTCCGCATGATTCTGAAGTCACGACTACCTCAAAATACTTACCCAAACCTGTAGAGGATAACTTGATGGCTTGTGTTTTATCAAAGCCATTGGTGATAATATGTAATGTATATTTCTCTTTTAATGCTTCTAATAATGGTATCGTCCCTTCCATTAGATGGGGTTTTGTAGGACAAATTTCTAAATACTCATCACCGATATTGGGTGGGCAGTGTTTTACATCAATGCCTAATTTTTCAAATACCATTGGGAATCTTCTCAATCGGATATCTTCTTTAGTGACTTTATCAAAATTATAAAGGGCCCATAATTCGTGATTCGTCGTTTTGTAAGCCACTAAATACTCTTCTACAGAAGTACCCAGTTTTCCAATTTCATATTTTTCAAATAATGCGATTAAGGTCTCTTCCGAGTTCTTTTCAAAATCCCAAAGGGTGTGATCTAAATCGAAGAATATATGTTTGATCTGTTCTTTATTCATTGCTATATATTAAGGTGTAGACTTTCAATAAAGCATTAATTATGCAGTTTTGTTCTACTTTACGATTAAATATCTTAAATAATTTGATGATTTTAATCTATGAAATGAATTTCAGAATGTTTGGTTTAACGACAATTTTGAGGGTTTTCTAAGAATTTTTAACAATAGAATTTTAAAATGACCTAATTTAATTTCTTTTAGTGTTATTTGAACACTAATTTTTTAACTACACTTTTATTACCTTTGCACAAAATCATTGTTTTCAAAAAAGACACAAGATCAACTAAATATATATGGCACAAGTAGAAATGGTTCTTCCTGCAATGGGAGAAGGCGTTATGGAAGCCACAGTTTTAGAATGGCTAAAACAAGAAGGAGACACAATTACATTGGATGAGTCTGTAGTGGAAGTAGCTACTGATAAGGTAGATACAGAAGTTCCAGCCACAGTGGAAGGTGTAATCAAATCAATCTTAGTTCAGAAAGACGATGTCGTTCAGATTGGTTCTCCTATAGCTATTGTTGAGACTGAAGGCGGAGACGATGCTCCTGCTGAAGAACCCCTAAAAGATGTTGAGGAAGTGGCACAGACAATTATGTCTGATATCAATCAAGCAGCTTCTTTTCCAACTGAAATTAGTGCAAAAAGTGGAAATAGATTCTATTCTCCATTAGTAAGAAATATTGCGAAGACGGAAGGTATTTCTCAAGAAGTCTTAGATTCAATTCCAGGTACTGGAAAAGATGGCAGAGTGACTAAAGATGATATCTTGTCATTCATTAAAGATGGAGTACCTCAATCTGCTCCTGCAAAAACAGTAACTCCAGCTCCAGTAGCTCAAACTTCTGCTCCGGCACCAGCTCCAAAGGCTGTTACGCCTCCTCCAGCAGTTGCTTTAGACAATGGAGATGAAGTGATCGAAATGGACCGAGTGCGTAAGATGATTGCCGATAGAATGGTAAGCTCTAAACACACCGCTCCTCACGTGACTTCTTGTGTAGAAGCTGACTTGACAAATGTTGTACTTTGGAGAAACAAACACAAGGAAAGCTTTAAAAAGAAAGAAGGTGCCAACCTTACTTTTATGCCGATCATTATCTCTGCGATTGCCAAAGCGATCAAAGAATATCCAATGATCAACGTACAAGTGGATGGTAGTAATATCGTAGTGAAAAAGGATATCAATATTGGTATGGCCGTAGCAATGCCAAATGGTAACCTTATTGTTCCTGTCATCAAAAATGCAGACCGCTATAGTTTAAGCGGATTGGCGATTAAGATTCAAGACTTATCGATCCGTGCTAGAGAAAATAGATTAAAACCAGACGAATTACAAGGTGGTACTTACACTGTATCTAACATCGGTTCATTTGGTAATACAATCGGTACGCCTATCATTCTTCAACCGCAAGTGGCAATTATGGCTGTAGGTACGATCAGAAAGAAACCTGCTGTTATTGAGACGCCACAAGGTGATACAATCGGTATTCGTCAATTTGCTTACTTCTCTCACTCTTATGATCACCGTGTAGTAGATGGTGCACTTGGAGGTATGATGGTAAGAAAAGTTGCAGATATATTGGAAGGCTGGGATCTAAACCAAGAAGTATAGTAGTATTATTCTAAGTTTCAGTTTTTCAAAAGAGATGTTTTCGATCAAGAAAGCATCTCTTTTTTTATTTATGAACACTACTCTGAAAAGCTGTATCCAAAAACGGACACTTTTATGAAATCCATAATTAAACTATCATTAAACAGACTAATATTACAATATCAATAATTATTTAATTTAAAAAATACACATACTTCAAAAATTAGATCATTTTTTACAGTTCTGCTAACAAACAACACCAATCTATATACACTTCCATTCCTTTATCGAAATAATTACACAAAAAACAATGGTGATCATGATCATTTATTCTGATTTTTTATTGACCTAGGTCAACATTCAGAATATTATTCTGCCAGAAAAAGAGTAATTCGTACGTTTATGAACACATTGTTCATTAAAAGCACTGTTTTAAGTATGAATTTTACACTTAAAACACCCAAGACAATTGCAAACAAACTCTATAACAGCAAGTTAACTTCTTTTGGCACATGATTAGTATTATTCTAAGCATCAGACAAAAAAATAATTGCACTTTAAAATATATAGCTGTTATGAAAACTTTAAAATATTTCTTCGCATTCATCTTCGTAGCACTTGTTTCTTTAAATACAACATTTGCAACTAACACAGACAACGAAGACGAGATTACGAAACTAAGAGCTTCAGTAGAAAACGCTGACAAATGGTCTACGTATGCTGATGCAGCGGAAAGATGTATAGAGTTGAAAACTAATCTTAGCGAAGCTTACGTATGGTTAGAGACAGCAATTCAGATGGCTCCTAACGCTAGAAACTACGAGTTGAAAGGAGATTATCTAAAACTAAATGGTGCTAAAGACATGGCTGTAGAAGCGTACAGACAAGCCATTTTGAAAGGATTAAACGACGATACTTTTGACATCCAAAATGTTCAAAAGAAATTGTTGAAGCTAACAAGATAAGTAGTTAGCAAAAAGACATAAAATAATTAATTGAATTGAGCTAGTATTAAATGCTGTTGGAGCTTTCCGACAGCATTTTTTTTGTTATAAGACAGTTTGACTCTCGAGTGAAATTCTAAATAATATGATGGTATAACTACCTATATTAAGTGAAGCTTTCCATATCCCTACTGCTTTATTTCTCAAGAAATAAAATATGATCTAAATAACTGCTGAATTTCTACTTACACTCTTGACTTATTAATTTTATGTAAAAATCACACTTAAAACTTAATGAATCTTATTTAATCAACTGATTAACAGAAATTAAATCTTCATTCTCAACTTTTAAAGACAAGTGACCGTGTATATAAGCAAATCAAAAACACAAAATTTATATCGTCATGAAATCTTTAAAACAAATTTTAGTCGTTGCATTACTTACCTTATTTTCAGTGAGTTCTTTATTTGCGAGTACTACTGATAATGAAGATAATGAGATTAGAGAAATACGTGAAACAGTGGAAAATGCAGCTACTAATGATTGGGCTGTTTATGCTGATGCTGCTGAAAAATGTATTCAGATGCAAGCGAATTTAAGTGAAGCGTATGTGTGGATTGAAAAATCTATTGAGATTAATGAGAATAGTAAAAACTTAAAAATCAAGGGAGATTATTTAGCATTAAACGGCGTTAATGATATGGCTGTTGAAACGTATAATCAAGCTATTTTAAAAGCGATGGCTGAGGGTGAAAATATTGACGCTCTACAGAGAAAAGTTTTGAGATTATCTCGCCGTTAGTTTCCAAAAAAATAAATTAGGTACATTGGAATAGTACCCAAAAAATAATAAGCCTTCAGGAGTGCATCTTGAAGGCTTTTTTGTTGCTTTGAAAACAAGTTAAATCATACTTATTCTACCACAAAACGATTTTCCGTTGGTATTATTTCAAATAATTCATCCCAATAATACTCTTCCCATAAGAAAGATAATGTTCCGTCTGTGAGATCTGGAATGTCATTATCGCCTTGGGTCATAATACTTAGAATTGCTTCTTCTTTTTGACCGTCGAGAATTACAGTCATGGTCTCTCCTTTTATGCCTCTGTGGTCAGCATCGATCAAAGTGTGGTTTAACTCATGAGCTAGCACTTTCATTCCTCCTCCATAATTTACATCGAAAGATCGGTTTTTCATTTCGTCCCAAAGTTTTGAATTGTTGTAGACCGTCAGTTTACGGCAGAAAAAACAAGCTTTTGCTAGTACTTCTTTTTCATTGCCCATTTCTACATTGATATCAATGGTTTTGTGATGCAGTCGTATACCTCTTTTCGATGCTTCCTGAAGATAATTGTCCACATAAGGTTTTAATAAAAGTGCTTCGGGACTGTTGTAATGAACTTCTAAGTTTTCTGGTTCGATATTGTAGTCTATTAAACTGCAAGAAGCCAAAAGTAGAGATAGTAAGGTGTAAAAAGTAGTTCTCATTTCATGTGTCGAGTTAGTAATAGAGTAAATAAATTAGTGTAGCAGTACAAATTCAAAATTAGCTATGATTTATTTTTGAATTTGTAATTACTTTAAAAATTGAGGTAAGACGGATTTTTTATCAATAGGGTAATAAAGTCATCAGTATGAAATATTCTAATGCAGTGTAGTCTAATAAAGAACATCCAAAACTTCAATTTTCAAGTCTATGTACAGCTGTTTTTAAGTCTTACAGAAAATATAACTGTCAAGCCTTAAAACTGTTTGAGAATATAATAAAAAAAACTAAGAAATGCTCGAAAAAATGCACTTTGAATGATAAGTATACATCTGTAATGTAAGGCTGTTTTTAAGTGAAAAAATGTACGAAATAAGCAACTATTTCAAAAGCGTACACATTACGTTAATCAAAACACTATTTGGCACTCAGTTAATAAATTGATAAAAAATATTTTTATTAATTATTCATTTTTTCATTTTCCACAATAAAAAGGTATATAATTTACGAAATTCACAATATTAATTCATTCTATTCAGTAGGCTTCAAATAACATACATCACCCAATCATTCAATACAAAATAAAAATAACGTGATAAATGTATAATTCAGAATATAATTTTAAATAAATGTAAATAAATAATTAAAAACAGAATTATATTTCGAAAAATTCAACAAAAATGACCGATAACGGACAAGTTGTTCGTATATGTAATAAAATCTATGTACAAAATACACTTAAAAACCAAAAACAAAGACATAAAAATCTGTATATCAATCAATTAAATACCTTTGGCAAGCCTTTAGTATATAGTAAAGCATAATTGAATGATACAAGAAAACACAAAACATATATAGTCATGAAATCTTTAAAACAACTTCTAGTTCTAGCGTTATTTGCAATCATCACTGTAAATCCTTCATTCGCTAATCCTACTGATAAGGAAGATAATGAGATTGACAAATTGCGTGCTTCAGTTGAGAATGCTACAGCTACTGACTGGGAAGCTTATGCTGATGCGGCTGACAGATGTATCGAATTGAAAACAAACTTAAGTGAAGCTTATGTTTGGATTGAGAAATCAATTGCGATCAACGAAAACGCTGAAAACTTAGAAATCAAAGGTGATTACCTTGCACTAAACGGTGCGAAGGACATGGCCATCGAAACATATAACAAAGCGATCTTAGCGGGAATGATTGCAGGTGAGGACATTTCTAAAATACAGAAAAAAGTATTGAAGTTGAACCGTCGCTAGGTCAGCAAAAAACATCACATACTAATACTATATTAACACGAACGATAGATTAGGCCTTCAGGTGAAAACTTGAGGGCTTTTTTTATGTGAAAGTGCAACACCTCTGGCCTTGATTGATGACGCTTCTAGAACAAGTTTACAATTTAGAGCATGTTTGAAATATCTCTTATAAGAATAGTACTAAGTATTACAAATTTCCAATTTATTACAAAATTGAAAAAAATCAGTTAACTTAGAATGTACTTTAAGCAATAAAAAAGTTAAACTAAAACTTATACTAAAATCATCATGAAAAAATTTCAACAGAATCTAACTTTCACAGTGGCAATTCTAGCACTACTTTTCGTTACAGGCTGTAGTAGTAAAATCAAACTTACTGACAGTCGAGATGGTAAAACATATTCGGCGGTAAAGATCGGTAATCAAATCTGGATGCAAGAAAACCTTGCTTTCAACTCAATTCCAGGGTGCTGGGCTTACGAACATAAAACGAGCTACGTGAATGAATTTGGTTATCTCTACAGCTGGGAAAAAGCTTGTGAGGTTTGTCCTGAAGGTTGGAAATTACCTACTAAAGAGGACTATTATGAGTTGTTTGATTACTTAAAAGAAAACAATGACAACCTGTTTAATCCATTGGGCTATAATGCCAAAATTGGAGGGTGGAGATATGGCAATGATAAATATACCGGTATGAAAGAACATGCTAGTTACTGGACATCTTCGGATAGAAATAGTTCTTCTGCTCATTATTGGGGTACAAATGCCGATGGTATTAGTGCAGCTCTAAAAGATGGAGGTAAAGCTGTTCGCTGTATCAAAGTTGAAACGACTTTAGCATCAGAAGAATAAGGTATTTTTGAAGCCTTCATTTATAATTGGTTTCAACTGCTATCAATTCTATGATAAAACAATAACCGTATAGGCATCACATAATTGATACCTGTACGGTTATTTCTTTTCTCCTAGTGCATAATCTACTAAAACTACTTATTCAATAGTACCTTCCTTATCGTGGTATTTCCATTGACATCAAAGAACTTCAATAAATACACTCCTTTTTCTTGATCGTTGAGTGATATTTTTTCACGAGCACTATCTAAATCAACTGATAAAATTTCTCTTCCTAATGCCGTATAAATGGTCAAATGATGGTAATCTTCTGGCTTTTCAAGGTTAATAATCCCTGTACTTGGATTAGGGTATATTTTGAGCTGATCAGCCTGCTCTAAATACTGTTGTCTTTGGTTACTTTGTGATAAATAATAGCTCCCTTTTTGAATAATGTAAGCGATGTCCTTTCCTGCTTGCAGGTTTTGAAGGCCAATCACAAGCTGTCGGTTACTTCCCAATACTGATGCTTCATTTTGCATTATTCCTGTGGTAGTATTGAAAGAAGTTACGTAATACAGTTGATTGTCCACACCGCTTATGGTCATATTGGGAGATCGTGTTGTGGTTGATTTATTATAAAAATAAACGAACAATTTATCTCCTGCTTTTACTCCCATTTTATCAATATTATCATTGCCTGTGATTGTCAACGTCTGCTCTTGATCATTCATGGCTTGAAGCATAATATCAGAGTAAGCTGATACAGCAGTCAATTCATCATTAAAACCTTCATAGGTAAAATCTTCCCACCACCATGTCATTGGTAAAATGGGTGTTGGCTGGAATAATGCCGTCCATAATCCTCTGTGAAATGACTTTTGGAAATCAGCCATCGTTTGTGAAGTTGGAGCTACCCAATCATCTGCAAATTCTCCTGCCACATAAGGTTTATTGTAACGATCTGTGAGGGTTTGAATAGCTGAAATCACTCCTTCTACAGGTCCATATGGGTGACTTTGGATCAAGTCCAAGTTGGGTTGATGGAACATATTATTGATCTCCGCTCCTGTGATACTTGTGGTTACAATATGATTGTAAGGGTCAATGGATTTCAAATAAGTACTCATCTCATTGTGCCAAGCTTCTATGTCATTGGCATTAAAGTTTTCATCTCGGATCAGGTTATCCACCTCATTAAATAATTCAATGGCACCAATATTTGTATGATACCCCCATCTTGCAATGATATATCTTAATCTGTTTTTGTAGAGTTGCTTGGCACTTTCATTTGTAAAAAATGCTTTATGGTCAGAGATTGGACCGCCATTACCTGAGTAATAATTATGATCCTTCCAATAATTATTTCCTCCCCAATAGTCGGGTTCTTCTAATAGTGCTCCGTGATAATCCAAAGTCAGCATGATGTAAATTCCATTTTGAGAAGCTTGATCCAACATCCAATCCATTCGAGCAATAGCAGAAGAATTATAGGTTTCATTTCCATCGGTATATCTTCCAAAGTCAGTCTTTTTCCATTCCAAAGGAAGGTTCCAAGGACACATCCATGTTCTGATGAAGTTTGCATTTTTGCTTTTCATCTGCTGAAAGAAATAATCGTAAGTGAAAGTTTGATCATCTCCTAAATCCAAACGGGCTTCCCATGCGAAGTTCTCTCCTATTCCTCTAAACTTACGATCTGAATCAAACTTCAGATTATAAAAAGAGGCCTCATTGGTATGTAAAAAACCATCGTTGTAGGAATTGTTGACTGTAAAAGTATAAACACCGGAACGTTGCGAGTTTTGCGCTTTTTCAACATCTACCACTAACTGATATTGTCCTGTTTCTTGAGGCGTGAATCTTCCTTTCCAAAGAGAATTTCTAGAAACACCTGAGTAATAAAAACAAGGAACTACCAATTCTTTTCCACTAGGAGTGATCAAGACCATATCCGTTTTGATGTTGTTGGGGTTGTAGGGATCTGAATACCGTGCATTCAATTGAATATCCACTTCCAAATCATCATAGAGGTTCATACTTGTTCTCTGCAAACTGACAGAGGTGATAAAATTTCCGTTACCCATGTTCTGAGTAGTGGCATTGACAGTGTTACTTTTCCCTGATTCGTTGCCCACCAAATCATAAGCACTGACGGTAAAAGTGTAATTGCTATTGGCATTGAGTTGTGACACCTCGAAGGAAGTGGTGTTAGAACGCCCTACTTCTGTATTGTTCTTATATATCACATAACCTATCACTCCTACATTATCAGAGGAAGCGTTCCATTGGAGGGATACACTTTTTGAGGAGGAGTTGGTGACAGTTAAACCTTGTGGTTGTGTTGGGCGAGTGGTATCAACGTTTTGTTTTGCTTTTACAAAGTCACCTAAATACCATTCAACTCCAGCAGTAGTGGAAGTATAATCAAAAGTGATGATCATTTTTCCATAGTTTCCATTGGCTATTCCTGAGAAGTCAAACGTTAGTTCTTCCCATTGGTTGGTGGTTGATGGAGTAGCATACCTCGCTACATAACTTCCCGAAGGACCGTCTTCAAACTTCATCATTATGGTTCCAACCGCCGATGTTCTAACTTTGAGTTTGTAAACAGGATAGTTCTCAAAATCAATTTCTTCTGAGAGGTTCAATGAAAGGAAATCCCATTGGTAAGCTGTAGATACAAACTTCCCTACTTGTGATGATGAGTTGACAGCATCTTGACTGGGATTGTTGACAGTGGTGTAACTTGCATTGTTACTGGCTTGAAAGTTTAAGGTGCTTTGTTCCCAATCGGAAAGGAATACTCTTTGGTGAGCGTTGATTTCTATATTGCAAAGTGCAAGAAGAAGAGAGGTCATCAATAAAAATTGAACCTTAGTAGTAATACATTTCATGTGCTAGTTGATTTAAGAAGGAATTGGTGAAGAAGGGTGCTGTAAACTATTCTATCATCAACTTTCAAGGTTCTACTTCCAAGCTTCCTTCTTCTTCATTTTTCCATTGATGAAAAACGAAGCAAAAAATCTAGGCTTTGAAGTCAAAAGCTAAATTCCATTTCTCTCGCCTAAATGATTTTAAACTCGCTAAAGCTCAAACAACAAAATCATTTTTAACGGCTCAATACATGAAATTCTTAACGCTTTTCCCTTCAAGGCCAGGGAAGTACTACCACATTCATAGGGTAGAAGATCCACTGAACCTAATGTTAAGTATTAATACCATTCGTGTCCAAAAGACATGCAAATTTCTAGTTTACAAAACAATAAAAACTAAGGTAACACGGAAGCAACACTTCAGTGTTGGTGGAGCCAATATCACCTGCCCATGACTTCAGTCATGGTGCACAAACCACTCGCCTTTTCCTTAGTATTTACCTCATCCAAATCCTTAAGTAATAATTTATTTCAGTGATGAACCATTTATACGGTTCAATGTTCCTAGTCACAAGATCTTAGAATTTAGTGCTTTAATCACATACTATTTTATTGATAATCAATACTATTCTGAAACATAAAAAGGCACTACCCAAAACATTGGATAGCGCCCGATAGTATGAAATTGTATTTAAGTTAAGAGGGATAAGATGTAGTTTTCTTACCCCTCCTTATTGGTCTATCTAATTACTTATCAGTGATTCTGTAATACACCTCACCAATTCCATCAACATTGAATTTGATTTGGAAATCGAAATCCCCTTTAGAGTTCCAAAGATTTGTTTTAGAATAAGTGATAGTTCCACCATCTTCAGTATTAATCACCATATTTCCAACAGGGGCACCCCACTCTTCACCTGTTACAGTATAAGTAAATGTACCTGATTTGATAGTATACTCACCTACATCAAATGTTCCATCCGCTCCGTAGTCAACCGTGATTTTACCTGTGTATACTTGATCATTTTGCTCTACTTCTGAGAAAGTAATCACATCGTTATCCGCTGCTTGTGAATCGCTATAACGTTGATGTCCTTGATCGTCATCACTGTTCCAATAGTAAGTGTTCAATAACACTCCTTCTCTAGCAGTCCATCTTCCTTCTGGGAAAATACCATCAGGATCTGGCGTTGGATCAACTGGAGTTTCACCGTCACATGGTTTAGTTCCTACAAAGTTTCTTACAAATTTGTACCAGTGAGCCTCTTGGTCACTTCCAGCAAAACCACCATTGAATTTTAATGTGAAATTATCCGCTCCGCTACCTTCTACAGCGTTTGGTACTTCAAGTTCAGTACCGTCAGTAGCAATAAACTTCATTGTCCAGAATTCTCTACTATCTGTATTATCTGGGTTTTGTAAGATTTTTAATTCGAATGTTCCGCTTTCAAGGAAAACTACCCAATCAGTACCGTTTCCGTTAGTAAGGATGCCGTCAGCTCCTGCCAAGTATTGGAAATCACCTGATAAAATACCTGTTGATGTATCAAATGATTCATTGCTGAAACGTAAGATATTATCATAATCATCGCAGATACCAGCGTCTCCACCTGGCCAGAAACCAATGTTCTCAATTCCCCAATCACCATTTAATGAAATTGGCGAGTATTCTGGAATGACAGGATCTTTGTCCTCTTCCTCCTCTTCATCTGGAAGTTCCGCACCTTCACGTACCATCGTGTACCATACTTTTTTACCGTAGTTCAATTCCAACTCATTGTAATTACAATCTTGCCATCCTAGCTCAAATGCTTCTGGAGCAAAAGCCAATTGGAATACCGAGTAATCTTCTGTATCTACCCATTCGATTGGAAGCGTTGTTTCTGTAGCATCTTCTTTTGTCAGTACGATTGTATTATTGGTTAAATCCAATACCCATTCAAATTCCCCTTTTGGCATTCTTCCATAATAAGGAGCGTAATCAAGGTCAGATCCTAAACAAGCACCTTCTAATACAAATGTTTCAAACTGACCATCTGTACCTGCAGAATAAGTACCCGTACCATAAAGATTACCCACTTCATCTACACCAGCAGTCATAAATTCTAATTCATTGTCAGTAGCGGCACCAGCACCAGGCAATGTCCATTCTACGTCTTTTACACCTTCCCAGCCCCAGCTTTCGCCTTCGCCGATAAAGTAATGGAATTCCATAGGCTTACCTACTTTCCATTTACCTTGTAGTTTATTGTCAAATGACTCCACTGTCAATACCCAATCTCTCACCGCTCCTGTTTCTGAAGTCACTTGATAGGTGAAACTTCCTGAGGATAAATCTACAGCTTCTCCTGAAGCAGGGTGAATAGTGGCCCCATAAGAGACTTCAATAATAGGTGTCACACTTGTAAGATCCATACCATCAATCACAAAGATGGTAAAGTCACTTTCGTTTGGTGTTCTATTGATCTCTGCAGGACCGATTTGAAGGCCATCAATAAAATAGGAAATGATGGCTCTTTCACTTGTCAAAATCTCGTTGGGGTTCTCAGGCTGACAGCCCAACATGCCCATTAAGCAAGCGATTAGAAAGAAGTTTTTTATATTTTTCATAAGCTTGAAATTTTGTCGAATAGATTATGTGTTTCGTCAATCGTAAACTATTAAATGACGCTTTTATTAACTTTAAAGGGACTACTTCCAAACTTCCTCCTTCTTCATTTTTGTCTTGAAACAAAAACGAAGCAAAAAATTCAAGGCTTAGAAGTCAAAAGCTAAATTCCATTCCTTTCACCTAAATGATTTTAAACTCGCTGCGCTCAAACAAGAAAATCATTCTTTATGGTTCAATACATGAAATTCTTAACGCTTTTCCCTTCAAGGCCGAGGGGAGAACTACTCAACTAAGAGAGAAGTATTGCAATGGCACTGATATTAAGCAATTGCGTCATTAGTGTCCTACTAATTTCTGACGATCAGCAGGACACCTGAATAACAGTTTATTTTAGTTGATTCCAGGATTTGTATCTACCTCAATCAATGGAATATCAAAGTAGTAAATCCCTTTGCTCATTGGCTTACCATATTCACCGCCCAGTACTCTTTCCATACTGTTGGTTCTTCTTAAGTCAAATAAACGCTTTCCTTCAAACGCTAATTCTCTACCTCTTTCTTCAAGGATATACGTTCTGAATTCCTGAAGGCTCATACCTCCCGCCAAAGGAGATAAACCTGCTCTTCCTCTGATCTGATCCATCAGCGCATACGTTTCTGCATTAGGACCTAAGGCTTCACAATACACCATCATGATGTCAGTATATCTTAAAATTGGTGTATCACAAGTAGCTTGCTGACCTACCATGTCTGGATCTAAAAATTTCATTGGGAAAGTAGCTTGAAGACCTCCGCCAGGATAAACTAATTCTAGGTCAGCTCCATCATTTCCACCTTCAGGGATAGTGACTTTATTGACAATCATTTCTAGGCTTCCTCTACGATCTTCTGCAGCATAATTGGCTACAAAATCATCTTCAATCCAAAGGTGTTCCCAGCCACCACCAGAAATCACTGTTCCATTTGGTAATACTACTTCTGGAGCACCTTCAGCCCATGGCATAAACAACATTGGAAGTTTTGTATACTCCCCTTCAATCAAACCATTTCTATCTGTTGCCGATACAAAAATGTGTTCTTTTGCTGTCGCTTTATTTCTAACATTCCAAGTTTCCATCAAGTCGCTTTCAAACGAAAATTCTGATTGCTCTTGAAGTACTTTCTTAGCATAATTGGCCGCCAATGTATAATTTTCATTGGCATTGCTTACCCATTCATAACCTTCCACACCTGTATCTTTTGCAGAAGCCAGTTGTAAATAGACTTTAGATAAAAGTGCCCAAACTGCTGTTTTATTGGCACGGCCATACACTCTTTTAGTCGTTAAAAATTCCTCCGCTTCAGTTAAGTCTCTTAGGATAAAAGCATAAACATCTTCTTTAGGTGAAAGTTCCTTCCCTACTTGGTCTCTTGAATCTACCTGTTCCTCTCTGATGACTACATCTCCAAAAAAGCGAGTTAAGTTGAAGTAATGTAAGGCTCTAAGGAACTTTGCTTCTGCAATAACTTCTGCTTTTCGGGTTTCATCCATATCAGCTGTTGCAGGTACGTTCTGAATTACCGCATTCGCTCTATTGACACCTAAGTAAGGATAACGCCACATATCCTCCACAATTTTATTGTTGTTCAACACTTCCAAACGGTCCAAAGCATGTTGGTCTGCACCTGCATCAGGTTTGATGGTCAGTGTTTCTGTCGGTACTTCTGTGGCAATGATGAAGTGTCTAGAGTAGTATTCAATATCAGAATTGACAGAATATACATAAGTTAATGCTGACTCTGCATCTGATGCTGTTTTATAAAAGTTTTCATTCGATAAGAAGCCATAAGGTTCCTCATCTAGGCTACAACCTGACAATACCAAAGCAGCGGCAGCCGATAGTAATATATTTTTGATTGTTAATTTCATTTCACTCTACTATTTAAATGATACGTTCAAACCTAAAGAGTATGTTGTTGGCATAGGATAGTTGCCCCAGTGAATACCATCTCCGCCCACTTCAGGATCATAACCATATTGGAAATCAGAGAATACAATTGGATTATCAATAGAAGTATATACTCTTAATCTATCCAACCATTTGATATTTTCGCTGTTGAAAGTATACCCTAAATTGATGTTTTGTACTCTTAAATATGAACCATCTTCAATCCAATAATCCGAAGCTTCATATGCTCTTGAACTGTTCATACTTGGATATTCATTGGTAGGATTATCTGGCGTCCAGCGTTGTAAATATGCTGCACCTTCAAACTTGGTATTATTAAATACCTGATTTCCTTTAACACCCGTGAACAATACAGAGAAGTCTAATTTTTTGTATCTCAACCTAGTACTGAAACTATAGATAAAAGTAGGGTTGGGATCACCAATCACCGTTCTATCATTTGCATCTACAACACCATCTCCATTGAGATCTACATACTTGATCTCACCCGGTCTTGCTCTTGAACCTGTTAAACCTGCTTCCAATCCTTCTTCATAAGTCTGAATAATACCGTCTGTTTTATAACCATAGAAAGCACCTATAGGCTGTCCTTTTTGAATGACTGTAATCGGTGTTCTGAATTTCTCTACCGTTCCACCAAACCATTCAAAATCTGCTGTTGAACCTGTATCCATTACCTCATTCTTATTGTGAGAAATCATACCTTTCACACCCCAGTTCCAATCTTTATTTTCTACTAGAGATAAATCCAAACTCAACTCTATACCTGAGTTCTTGATCTCACCATTATTTACCCAAATCAAGTCATAACCCGCACTTGGTGCAATACGCTCTTGTCTTAAAAGATCATGCGTATATTTTTGATACACCTCAGCAGTCAGCATAACTTTAGACTCAAATAAACCTAAGTCAACACCAATATTGGTTGTCGTCGTTGTTTCCCATTTCAAGTCTCTATTGGCCATACCTTGCCAGATTTTGTAAATACCGTCTGGCGAATAAGAGTAAGTACCAGGACCAAAACCTGTAGAGAAAGTACCATCCGCATTTGCAGTAGGGTAACGGCCTGTTCCGTAACGTTCATTGATCATATAAGGGTCTAAACCTTGGTTACCTGCCTGTCCCCATGAAGCTCTAAGTTTTAATTGTGAAACAACCTCTGAATGTTCTAAGAAAGCCTCATTTTGTACATTCCAACCTACGGCTACTGATGGGAAATACGCCCATTGGTTGTTTCCTCCAAATTTTGAAGAACCATCCGCTCGAACAGTCGCAGTCATTAAGAAACGATCATCATAAACGTAGTTCAAACGTCCAATGCCTGATAATAAAAGGTGAGATTTCAATCCGTTCGTTATCGCTGCATTTTCAGCTGAATTTAAGTTCTGATTACCCAAATTATCATTCACAAAACCTCTACCGTTAAGATCACTTGTTCTCACAGTATAACGTTGCGCACTCCAACCTGCCATGGCACTGATACGATGCTTTTCATTGATATTTTTCGAGTAATTCATGTATGTTTCAGACAACAGGTCCAAATCACTGTAGTTATTAATAGAACCATAACCATTAAACTCAGCACCATTCCATGTTTTACCAATTGGCTCATAATGATCTGCAATACTATTACCCGACTTGATGTTCATTGTAGTTTTCAGTTCCAAGTCCTCAAAGATTTTCAGTGACAAATACATGTTCGTAATAAAGTCCTGTCCTTTGTTGTTGTTCAAAACCTCATTGGCCCAAACCATAGGATGGTAAAAATCTTGAGCACCGATAAAGAATGGAGCACCATCTTCGTCGTAAACTGGGAACACAGGAGACCTGTTAATTCCAGCCATTGAATTCGCATTTCTGTCTGTGTGATTATAAATAACATTAATACCACCCATCAAGTTTCTGTAGATTTTTTGATCCAAAGAAACTCTCATATTATATCTATTATAATCATCACCAATATTGATACCTTCTTGTGATAGGTAACCCAAAGAGATAAAGTACTTTGTATTTTCACTACCACCACTTGCTGATACGTTATGATCTTGTGCCAAAGCATTTCTGTAAACCACGCCCGGCCAATCTGTTGATGTACCCCAAGCACCACTTGCAATTTCACTTACTGAAGGATAGTACGTTCCTTGGAAAGTCTCTCCAACATAGAACGGCTGTAAACCTGCATTTACTCTTCCTTCATTTTCAATAAGTGCAAATTGAGCTGGATTACGAATGACATTAAAGGCGTTAGGTGGTGTTGCAACAGACACTCTTGAGTTAACATCTATCGCCATTTTACCACTTGAACCTTTTTTAGTTGTGATCATAATAACACCATTGGCACCACGAGAACCATAGATTGCAGAAGCAGATGCATCTTTTAAAACCTCAATAGATTTAATATCATTTGGGTTAATTTGCTTTAAGTTACCTGCATTACCAATAGGAAAACCATCCACTACCAAAAGTGGACTACTATCACCTCTCAGTGAACTCACCCCTCTTAATTTTACAGAAACATCACTACCAGGTTGCCCTGATGAGTTGGTGATTTGCAAACCTGCTGCTTGTCCTTGTAATAATTGTTCTATATTCGCCGCCGGACGCTGTGGAATATCATCCATCTGTACTTTATTTACAGAACCAGTCAAATCACTTTTCTTCATGGTACCATAACCTACTACCACTACTTCTTCTAGTTGTTCTGCATCTTCTTTTAAAGCGATGTTCACAGTTGACTTTGTTCCTACGTAAACTTCTTCTGTAAAGTATCCGATATAAGAGAAAACTAAAGTTGTTTCATCGTTAGGAACAGTCAATGTAAAGTTACCATCAAAGTCAGTCAATGTTCCAACTGATGTTCCTTTTATCAATACATTGGCTCCAATTAACGGTTCATAATCAGAGGTTACATTACCTTTTACTACCCTCTCTTGTGCAAAAATTGTTAGTGAGGTGAATGTCAGAATGATCGACAGAACTACTTGTAGTTTTTGTCTTGAATAGAGTATGCCTTTCATTTCATTGATTAGTAATAAATGTGTCTTATCAACAAGCGAGGTGTCAGATTCACTTGAGATCTTTAAAAAAATTCCGTTTCGTCGTCAATACAATAGCAATAATAGTCGACGGTACACTTTTCAAAAAATAAGATTCATAATAGTACAACTATCAAATAATAAAGTATCATGATTTTGCTTGTTGCTAGAATAGACCTGTAGTGCTAAAAAATCAGGAATAGAGTTAAAAAATAAGCATAAAACACTAAAAACAAGCATTTTACACGTAAATCACAATACAAATAGATGTGAATACTTTATAGATTTTCATTTTCAAACGAATTTACCTCGATTTATTTATAATACATTTCTGTTTATGTATTATACTTTTTTGAAGTAAATTATAACTTTAATTATGGGTTAAAGATATTGCACAGGTGAAAGTTTTACAACACTATAGATATAACAATGTAAATCTTTTTTTGAAATGAAATTTTTTGATCGCAACGACTTATATTCTAAATGAAACTATTATCACAACTTATTTTTTCTGGATTGATCGCTAGTAGCTTTTGGGCTTGCAGTCCTGAAGAACAACATCAATATTATGCTGAAATTGAAACTGACAATTTTATTAGTCAAAACTTCATAGGCAATGGAATTCAATGGGCCGCCTATCCTCACGCAGATGGTCCTGATGCTGAATGGGGCGATATCATCACTCCTGCGAAATGGGACACACTGTACCAAAGACTGGATTACATGCAACCACAAACCATGAGGGTACTTGATCAAGCCAATTGGAGATACTATAAAGGAAGAGATAAACAAGGAAATCCGATTTTTGATGTGGATAATCCTGAAATGAAAACTTTATATAAAGTACTCGACTATTGTCAATCTAGAAATGTGGACGTGGTGTTTGGCGAATGGGGCACACCTTTCCATATGCACGATTTAGAAACCAAAAATGCTAAAATCAATAGACTAGAAAATGCGTATGATCCGCAGTGGATTGAGATGATTGGAAAGTACGTAGAACACCTTATTAAAGAGAAAGGATATACCTGCATCAAATATTATAATCATATCAATGAACCGAATGGTGACTGGGCTTCTACAAACGGGGATTACTCAGAATGGAAACAAGGTGTGATTGATTTACAGAAAGAATTTGAGAAAAGAGGGTTAGACCAATACTTAACCATCACGGGACCGGGAACTGTGCCTCAATACACAAAGAAAGGATTTGAATACACGGGTGAAGATTGGGTTACAAAAACAATCGCTGATATTGATACTATTATCGGTGCCTATGAAATCCATACTTATTTAGGAACGGAAAATACAAGAAACGGAAAAGCGGCGGCATCTATGCACATGCTTAAAGATATGCCTGAAGTGAAGAAAACAGGGAAGCGTTTCTTTGTAGGTGAGATTGGTGTGAAGGATGATTGGGGTACAAAACAGCAAGAGTTGAATGTGGAAGCGGCAAAGAAAGATGGCTATGCTTCTATTTATGATTCTCAAATGGCTGTATATACTTATCAGTACGGTGTTGATATGACAGATGCAGTCATTCAACTGATGAACGCCGGCGCTCAAGGTATGATCGCTTGGGATTTGGATGATGCCATGCATACTAAAGATGACCTTGGAAAGATCAATCAACTGAAACGTTGGGGATGCTGGAACATCCTTGGGAGTGAGCTGATTGACAGACCTGAAGATGAAAATATCCGTCCTTGGTATTACCCTTGGTCGTGGTTATGTAAGTTCTTCCCGAAAGGAATGGACATCTTAAATATGAACAGCAACCTGCCGGAAGGGGTCCGTATGACAACGGGTAAATTGAGAAATAATTTTACAATTATGATGGTCAATAACTCCGCTACTCCTCAAGAGGTATTTGTAAAGGCACCTGTCAAAAAATCTACTGTTTTAAAGCAATTGAAATACACTGATGAGCAATACAAACTGAATACAGATATGGGCAGACCTGTATTGGATGACATCAACTTTGATTTGAAAGAGGGTGGTTTGGTTCAGCTTCCTGCGCATGCGGTGATTGTATTGAGTAGTCTATAAAAATACTGATATCAAAACATGTTTCAAGTGTTAAGCGAAAGCGTCACTTGGAACTGTCTATTGGCGAAGTCTCCCGACTTCGAACTAAAGGATATTAAAATAGTGAAATGTAAAGTGTTTTTTATGGTGGTTCTTGAGCCACAAGGCATTGTGGCTCTACAGAACAATACCTTTTCAATTTAAGCATTACTCTGATTGAAAGATTCACTGTAGAAACGAAATGCTTTACGTTTCACGAAACACAACATGATCCATTTAATTACTAAACTATATGAAGAAAATACTAACACTTTTATTGTCTTTTTTTGCGATGCAAATTCATGCTCAAGATGATTTTGTAAAGGTGAAAAATGGGCAATTTGTCATCAACCAAAAAGCCTATCATTACATCGGCACCAATTTCTGGTACGGTATGAACTTGGGTGTTTTTGATCAGCCTCGTTTGATACGCGAATTGGACCGACTGGAAAAAATCGGCGTAAAGAACCTCCGTGTGATGGCACTTTCTGAAGGTGATAAAAATACGCCTTGGTGCATGCAACCTACGGTGCAGTCCGCTCCTGGAGAGTTTAATGAGGAACTACTGAAAGGACTTGATTTCTTATTGGTAGAAATGCAGAAAAGAGAGATGAAAGCTGTGGTTTGCTTGAACAACTTCTGGCCTTGGTCCGGTGGTTTTTCTCAATACATCAAATGGACGAAAGGGGGCAGTATTCCATTCCCTCCTCCTGCTGAAAATGGCGATTGGCATACGTACGGAAAGTATGCGAGTCATTTTTATGAAAACACAGAAGCACAGCAACTCTTCCAAAATGCAATTAAAAAAGTGGTCAACAGAACCAATTCAATCACTCAAAAAGCCTACAAAAATGATCCTACGATCATGTCATGGCAATTGGCCAATGAACCTGAAAACATTTTAAAAGGAACACAATTGGTCACTTGGATCAATACTACAGCAAAGTTTATTAAGTCCTTGGACCAAAACCATATGGTGACAACAGGTTCTGAGGGGTATACGCCAAGCTCAAATTCTGGAACGGACTTCGAAAAGGATCACTTATCGGAAGATATTGATTATATGACATTCCATATCTGGGTACAAAACTGGGGTTGGTTTGACCCTCATAATGTGGAAGGTACTTATGATAATGCAGTGGCAAAAGCAAAGCAATACATTCAGCAACATATCGCCATCGGCAACCAACTGAATAAGCCTATTGTATTGGAAGAGTTTGGTATTTCTAGAGATAAAGATGATCACAGTGATATAAGTACTGTGGACGTCAGAAATCAATATTACGCGACCATTTTTAATGAATTAGTGACAGCGGTTCAGAAAGGAGATAACACTTTTGTGGGTTGTAATTTCTGGGCTTGGGGTGGTGAAGGTCGCCCTTCTGCTCCTCATTCTATTTGGAAAACGGGTGACGACCTTATCGGTGATCCTCCGCATGAGTATCAGGGTTGGTACTCGGTATACCAAACGGATAAGGCGACTTTGAAAATCATTAAGAGCTTTAATAAGAAACTGAAAAAGGTTGCTTTATAAAGCATAAAATTTATGGTTTTGTAGTGGTACGTGGGTGGTTCTGCGGGCGGTCACATAGGACCGCCCCTACGGCATACGGTGCCACATATTAAATAATAAACAATATCATCGTCAATACACAATGAACTTCTTCGACATTAAAACGGGCATTTTTCTTTTATTAAACTGTACAATCATGTTGATGGGAAACACGACACAGGGACAACACACGACGACATCTGACCCTAATTTCCATATCTACCTCTGCTTTGGACAGTCTAATATGGAAGGTTTTGCTCCTATTGAAGAAGAAGATCGACAGGTGAATCCCAGAGCCCTCGTTTTCCAAACGGTGGACTGTGATAACCTGAAAAGAAAAAAAGGAGAATGGTACACAGCCGTACCTCCATTGGCCAACTGCTATTACAATGAAAAGGTGGGGTTATCACCGTCTAATAGTTTCGTCAATACTTTAGTGAAATCCCTCCCCGACAGTATTAAAGTGGGCATTATCAATGTGGCTGTTGCGGGCTGTGACATTCGTCTTTTTGACAAGGATCAATACCAACAGTATTTCGATACTTACGATCCTGACCATTGGTTTAGAAACAAAATTTCAGCGTATCAGAACCATCCTTATCAACACCTTGTGGACTTTGCTTTGAAAGCACAAAAACAAGGGGTGATCAAAGGAATAGTACTCCATCAGGGAGAGACCAACAATGGCACTCCGGATCGCGAAAAATGGCCCGAATATGTGCAGAAGATTTACCTTGATTTAATCACTGACCTTGCTCTGAATAAGGAGACCCCGCTATTAGTCGGCGAATTAGTAGACGAACAGCAAGACGGTGTGGAAGCAACAATGAATGCCGTCATTCAAACTTTGCCTTCCAAATTAAAACAAGCTCATGTTATATCTTCTGAAGGGTGCAAAGCGCAAGACGACAACGCTCATTTTACTAGTGAAGGAGTGCGGTTATTGGGACAACGCTATGCTGAAAAAATGCTTCAATTATTGGATGAGGAAAAAATATAGAAGGGCTCGTTTTTGTGGTCATTAGAAATCAGGAGATTTCTGTTGATCCATAGGCCACGAATGACGCTAGCGCTTAACATTCGCACCAGGCTCCTTACTTACTAGCGCAAGAGTTAAGCGTCAGCGTCTCTTGTGCTTTTAAGATCTTTAGAAGTCTCTGACTTCTTTTAGTAAAGCTCTATTCTCTCTTCATCATTACTCGCACTCTCAAATCTATTGTTACAACGATTGCCAACGCAATCCAACCAAATTTGAAATGAAAAACAATTATACTTCTATTCTTCTCCTATTATGCACTTTCCTGCTCAATAGTTTTGCTATGGCAGAAGAGGCTCCACGCGTTTTAATTACTGACTTTGAAACAACGGATTACTTGCTTTCTCAATCTGGCGGAACGGCCGAACTAGTCGCTAATCCGCTCAAAGACGACATCAACAGTTCCGACAATGTCATCAAATTTACCAATGAAAGTGCTTCCGAATGGTGGGGCCGTTTACTGGTATTGGAAGTGGAAAATCATATTGTAGCTGATGGGTTCGAAAATTTTGAATTTATGGTGAAAGCACCCGCTCAAGGTACCATTTCCATCAAGCTAGAAAACAGCAACGGTGATCCTCAACCGAGTATCTACCAAGAAGCTCAAGTCTCAGAAGGCTGGCAAACAATCAAAGCTTCATTTGATTTAACCGACGTACCCACTACTGCCAAATACAATAAAATTGTCATCTTCTTCAACATCAACGACCTTAACGGTGGAGATGTATGGTACATTGATAATTTAGCGACTTACGGCACAGTAGAGAATGTTCCTTTCCCCAAACCTGTCGTTCGTAATGAAGTCACCAATTTCGAAACGGAAGATTTTAAATTTACAGCTTCAGGTGCCACTGCTTCTATCATTGATAACCCTTTAAAAAACGAACAAAATAACTCGGAGAAAGTACTCTCTTTTACCAACTCTGCAACTGATGGTAATTGGTGGGATAGAATGCTGATCATTGAAGTAGAAAATAGAATTGTAATTGACGGTTTTGAACATATTGAATTCAACGTAAATGCTCCTGCCACTGGATCTGTTTTTATTAAACTTGAAAAAGAAGACGATGGGACTACCGGAGATAAGCAACCGGAAACTTACCAAGAAATTCAAGTACAAGAAGGATGGCAGACGATTAAAACCGCATTGGACCTAAATAATGTTCCTGAAGGTGCAGTTTACAGTAAAATTGTGATGAGTTTTAATATCAATGATCTTAGCGCTGAAAATACTTGGCTGGTAGACGACTTTGCCGTGTATGGTGATATTCAAAACGTCCCTTTCCCCAAACCTATAGTTCGTAATGAAGTCACTAATTTTGAAACTGAAGATTTTAAATTTACAGCTTCAGGTGCCACTACTTCTATCATTGATAACCCTTTAAAAAATGAGCAAAATAATTCTGAGAAAGTACTGTCTTTTACCAACTCTGCAACTGATGGTAATTGGTGGGATAGAATGCTGGTTCTTGAAGTAGAAAATAGAATTGTCATTGACGGTTTTGAACATATTGAATTCAACGTCAATGCTCCTGCCACTGGATCTGTTTTTATTAAACTTGAAAAAGAAGACGATGGCACTACAGGAGATAAGCAACCGGAAACTTACCAAGAGATTCAAGTGCAAGAAGGATGGCAAACCATTAAAACCGCATTGGACCTAAATAATGTTCCTGAAGGGGCAGTCTACAGTAAAATTGTGATGAGTTTTAATATCAATGACCTTACTGCTGAAAACACTTGGCTAGTAGACAACTTTGCCGTGTATGGTGATATTCAAAACGTACCTTTCCCTGTGATTGTGGAGCGTAACAAGGTGACGGATTTTGAAGGAGAAGACTTTAAATTTATAGGTATATAAACTTACGTCGCCCAATCACAAAGCTGTTTTTGGGTGACATGAATTGAAGAAACCATCCGT
>NZ_JABANE010000108.1 GCF_012844305.1 Flammeovirga aprica JL-4 | reverse complement strand
ATACCCACCTACAGCAAACTCATCTACTTCAACATACCCCTTCAAAGGATGCTGTAAACTACTTTGCATAGCATATTGTACTTTACGTCTGAAATTTAAACAGCTTTGATAACTCAAGGACAGTTTCTCACTTAAAGTTAAAGTGGAGAGACCTTTCTTATCACAACTAACTTTAAATATGAATTCAAAAGCAGTTAGAATTGAAAACCTCAGCTTATGAAATAGGGTATGAGCCGTAACAGACTCATCATATTTACACTTTTGACAACGTCTGGAATGCAACTTTTTACCTTTCATATATTTTGTATGTTCACATTTCCTACATTTGTAATGATCACTCCACTTTAGTGTCGATAAATATTCAAGACAATCTTCTTCTTTTTGAAATGTTGAATAAAATGTTCTATCGTCAAAACCTTCAAAATTGATCATAATACATCTGGTTGTTTGGTTACTTTTACACTAATGTAAATCAGTTAACCGTAACAGAAGTACGTTTTACTATTTAGGGCGATCTAAGTTTATATACCTATTAATTTATTTTTCAATATCTTGCTAATAGCAATTTGAAAGTGGCACAATATCAGTGAAATGAGTGGCACAAGATGAGTGAAATATATAGTAGGTTATTATAGTTGTCCATTTTTTTAATTTCTTTCGAGAAGAGATTATAAAATAAACGCTGTCTGTAATTGTTAATTTTTGAATATTATGGCAAATTAATCTTCAAAAAAAAGTACTTAGTTTCAGTAAATGCGAGACTTAGTACTAATACCCTCAAATCTTTTATCCTCTCTATCATCAAAAGTGAATTAGAACAAGTTTCCAAAAACTTATTCACTATTTTCGATACACTTATTAATGGTTTGATGATTATATAAATAAGTAGAAAACTAATGCCATAACAACTCAAAAATCATTAATACCTATAAGCTTAACAACCCTTTAAAAATGTGTAATTCATTTAAAATATTACTGATGACATTTTTTCTTTATAATAAAAGAGGAGTGATTTGAAATTATAGGGGGGGGTAAATTAAAAAATAATAATTTACCACCTATTAGTCTGTACTATGATTATGTAGTTTTGATTTGAAAATTATGAAAAAGGTACCTAAAAACTAATTTAAATTTCAACAGCCTAAACTAAAACTATAAGTATGAAACAAGTATATTTTATGCTATTGATACTCTTTGGTAAACTTGTGTTTACTGGGGATGTATCCTATTCTCAAAACAGGTTTTGTAAGGACAAAACTGTATGTCTAAAGCAATTGATTGAAGTTAGTAATCTTCAAAAGTTTAACGTTCTAAAAACACAATACTCCACTATTTTTTATGACCTTGTATTAGATTCTTTACTCTCACATTCAGAGTTTAAAGGAACTATTGATGAGAATATACTGAGTCAAGTGGATGCTTACAACAACAGAGTATTTTTGATTAAAGAAGCACTTCAGAAGTCAGTGAGTTGTCGGAATCAGCTTGGTGTGAAAAACCAAAATGTACTGAAAAGCATCTTTGAATATTCCTTAATGAAGTCCTTTGAGGATGAAAAGTCACAATTGAGTGATGCTGAACTTAACTATCTTTCAGACTATTGGGAAAATAACAAGGATAATCAAGCACAAATGATTGAATTGCTTTCTAAAAAGAGATCTCAAGAGTTTATCAAGTTGAATAAAAGCAAGTTAGATGCCTCAATTCAGTATGAAATAGATTCTGTTTTGGTTGAAACATGGACCACGCATTACACAACATTGGTGGAAAATCAATATGCTTTTAAACCTTTCAACACTGAACCTTATTTGACAAGTCTTACAAAATGGAAACTCTTACAGGAAGCTAAATCTTTGTATAAGGATAAGAAGGCTCTCAATGGCCAAGCATCATTCATTGTAAAATTGAAAGAGGTTGGAGTAGAGGAATCAAATATTGCAAAAATAATAGAACTCCAGAATGATTACAGAAAGCAACTGAAGAGTTTGAAGAACAATTCAGAGACTACAGATGCATTTGGTACTAGTTTACCTAAAAAAACAAAGTATCAGGTAGTTACCACTTACAAGAAAAACCTTGCTAAATATATCACTTTAGGTCAATATAAAAATGTATTGCAAAAAGAATATATTGATGAGGCAAAAGGATTGGCTGAAGCTGATTTTGATCAGTTTAAAGAAATGTATGAAGTAACGGAAGAACAGCAAAAAACAATCAAAAGTCTTTTTCTGAATCAACATTTTGATCTCTTAACTACAAAAGCTTACTATTCTTACGATCACAAGATTAAGAATCAAAAAGTTAGATTATTAAAGTACCGTTACAATAAAAAGTATGTAGAGGCCTTAAACTCCTTTGGAATTGAAGCTGATAAAGGTCAAATAAACAATCAAACATACGAGTGGTAACTTCAATTTTAAAGCTGAAAAGGTAACACTTCACCATTTTTATTTAGAGATTACGAATTCTATTATATTGATAATTAAATTAGTATTACATTATAATTGATGTGAAATATTGTCAAATATTTCCCGGGGAAATATGCTCTAGAAACAGGTGAGGTGAACAAATTAATGACCGAACAATTCAGTGGAAAACATTAAAAAAATCAAACAAAATGAAAGAGTATTTATTCTTATTCATACTATCATTCAGTTTAACTACAGGACTGTTTGCGCAAGATACATGTAGGGAAAATCTCGAAAAAGCTATTGAACAACTTTTAAGTGACTCACCATTTAGAAATAACAATGAAATATTCATTACCCTAAAAAGTTGTGCAGATCAAGGAAATGTTGATGCACAAAGCTATGTGGGATTAATGTTAGAACAAGGCATCGGTGTCAAGAAAAATTCAGAGCAGGCATTTGGATACATATATAAAGCAGCGAATCAAAATCATGCTAAAGCTCAATATAATTTAGCTTTGATGTATAAAAAAGGGATAGGTTGTGAACTGAGTATTAAAGATTGCATAGAGTGGTTAGAGCGAAGTGAATCTAATGGAAATGATCGTGCTGCATATATGTTAGGTTATATGTATTACAAAGGACTTGGAGTAGACCAAAGTTATCATGAGGCGATTGCATGGTTTGAAAAAAGTTCATACCCAATGGCTCAACATTTTTTGGGAGTTTTTTATGAGATGGGGTATGGAGTAGCAAGAGATAGAGAGAAAGCATTAACCTATCTCAATGGAAATTCAACAAAAAATAGTACTACATTTTTAGAATACATTAAAAATGAAAAATATGATAGTGACGAATCGAAAGTTTATGAATCTATTGACAATACACTAGACAGTACAAACATTACCTATGATGCTATAGATCAAGTATCAGAGCAGTTAGAAAGTAGTACTATAACTCTAGACAATACAGATTTAGAAGGAGAATGGGTTGGAAAGTTAATAGAATATGATGAATCAGGTAGAATCATAGAGCGATTATTACCAATTGAGATTAGTTTTTCATCAGGAAACAGTGGAAGTATGGAAGCGGTTATTCTATTCGAAGGAAAAAAGTTTGAGGAAAAAGTTGTCTTTGAAAACAATAATCTGGTAGTGCCAAATTTCAAATTCAGTTTATCTAAAATTTTTAACAGTAACCCTAGGCAATCAAAATTGACACATACTATTTACGCTATGGAGTTTACAAAAGAGTACATTGATGGTAGTACTTTTTTAATTGCAGGGGTAGATAGCTATATCGAAGAATGGAAAGAACCCGCACCTCCAAAAGGCTTAATACTCAGTAAAAAGTCAGATGATATTTCAGAAGAAGACCAGATAGATATTGTTTTAAATAAACAAACTAATGAATTTATCAAGTTGTATCCCGTACCTTTTGATCATCAATTAAATATCAGTTTTAAAGTAGCAAATAAGATGTCAATCAGTGTAGAGCTTACTTCAGTTACTGGAGCTGATAGAATATTGATTCAACCTATGAAAACTGTAGAAAAGGGAGAGCAGAGCTTCTTAATTAATACTAGTCATCTAATAGAGGGGTATTATGTTGTAAGAGTTATTGCTAACGGTAAATTATACACAAAACTTTCTGCTAAAAAATAAATGAAAAAGATTATATTATTAATATTGGGTATTGTAAATTTTTTATTTGCTTATTCTCAATCAGGTAAAAAATTTCTAACAGAACTTGAAGCAGTAGAAAACTTTTATCAAAAATATACCCAGAAAGGTTTAGATGAGGAGCCAAACGGGGCAGAAGTTTTTACTTTCATTTTTCAAGATAATAATGGGTTATATTATTACTCGGAACCCATTCTCCTTGGACCTAAAGGAGGAGATCCTGAATTTGTCGATGGAGCTATAGCTATGGCACATACACATGGACGCCATAGCTCCCCTAGTAATAATATGTTTAGTCCAGAGGATATAAAGAGTTCTTATATAACTAATATGCCTATTTACGGGGGGTTTCCTAATGGAACAGCACATGTATTTTACCCTTCTTTTAGTAGAGATAGGGTAACAGGTATAAGACTTGATTTTTCTATACCATATGATCCCTCCGACCCTCAATCACCAGGTTACTCAGAAATTGAGCCCCTAACAACATGGGTGGGTACGGACGGAAATTTGTATGCAGGCATGACTCAGGACGGAGTATACGTTGTTAGTTGGCAGGATGATTATGGAACTCAACATAAACAGTGGGTTGATAAAGACGGAATTCACCATCATTATTGGGTGACACCAGATGGTATTATAATTGATGAATGGACTGATTCTAATGGTATTCATCATCTAGAGTGGATAGAATTAGATGGAACTATTAATGATAAATGGACTGATAAAAATGGAGATTTGCATCATGAGTGGACAGATCCTGACGGGACTCACCATCATGAGTGGATAGATTCACAAGGTAATGAACATAATGAATGGATTGAAGAAGACGGGACTGTACATGATGAATGGATAGATTCGGAAGGAATTTACCATCATGAGTGGACAGATTCAGGTGGGGAATATCATCATGAGTGGGTAGATTCAGATGGTTACCACCATCATGAATGGACAGATTCAGGTGGGGAGCTCCATCACGAGTGGACAGATTCAGATGGGATTCATCATGATGAATGGACAGATTCAAGTGGGGAGCATCATCATGAGTGGACAGATTCAGATGGTTACCACCATCATGAATGGTGGGATGATGATGGTTACTACCATCATGAGTGGTGGGATGATGATGGTTATCACCATGAAGAGTGGTGGGATGACGATTTTAGTGAATTTTAAAATATAACAAAACTATCGACGGCGTTTTGTTTTAAAATAATAAGTAAGGTTCTTGAATAATGCTAGTGAAATAAGAATATTTATTCATAATTAACAGAGGCTATTTGTTTATAGTAAATGTATTATTTCACTAATTTCGTGTTATCGGACAATAAATAAATCATAAAATGAAAAAAATAATAATAGTAATTTTCTTATCGTTATGTTCATTGACAATGTTTGGACAGGAGCAACCTGTGACCTACATTAAGTTGGAGGTTAAACATCCTATGGGGAAAATTCCCTATAATTATGTGAAAATAGAGATTATTAAATCAACAAGTAATGCTTCAAAGGTTACTTTATCATTGAATTCTAGACCCTCACTCTTAGATGGTCAATGGGATTATTCTAATAAGAATGAAACTTATGACATTACTGTTAAAGATTTTCATTCTTTATCAGAAAGAATGAAAGATCTAGATATTACTCAGTATCTTGATAAAATTTCTATAGATGGTTATTCTGCTATTATAACATATGGAAATGTACATAACAATATATCTTATAGGTTTGGTGGCCTTCAAGAAGGGAAGAATTATTCTATAACTTCTTTGTGTCAAGATATTTTGATGTTATCAAAGTTGGATCCTGACGAAATTCTTTAATAAAGAGTAATACACATAATGTCATGCTTAATATTATTTTATGTATGACATTATTATCCATTATTGCTAATAAGTTTAAAGCCCACTTTTAAGATTTGCTCCATATACTGATTAGTGAAAACTAAAATTGAAAAAAACTATAATAAGTAGATTTGATAAAAAATATTTGTTATCTACAAAAACTTTTAATTAGGTATAATAAATAAGACTCTTAAGTACTTTTAGTAATATAAAAGTATACATTTGTACTTTTTATTTGTTAATAATTATTTTAAGCTATTAATATATAATAAAATGAAGAAAATTATAATTGCACTTTTCTTGTTCTTTAGTGCTTTAAATCTGCTAGGACAAGAAAACCCTATATCTTACATTAAATTAGAGATTACTCATCCTATTGAGAAAACTCCATATAATAGGATAACAATTGAATTATTAAAAAGACCTAATAGAGCACATGATGATAAAGAAGTTGTTCTATCTGTTAATACAAAACCTTCAAGTTTATATGAGATAAGAGGTTATAAGAAATTAAATGGTATTACTGTTCAAGATTTTGATATGTTATTACAAAAAATTAATGCTTTAGATATTACTCCATATTTTAATATTTTTGATCAAGGTGGTTACTCTACTACCATAACATACGGAACTATGTCTAATAATATATCTTACAAATTGAGTGGCCTACAAGAAGGTAAAGAATACCCCATAAGTTCTTTTTGTAAAAATATTTTGAGACTAATCAAACTAAATCCTGACGAAATTCTCTAATAAAATGAATTAGTTCAAAATTAGACTTTAGGACTGAAAAGTTTAAAAATCCTACATAGAATTTTATGTTTCCATGTAGGATTTTTATTTGCCTAAATAATGTGTTTATAGTCTTACACAAAGGTATATTCCAATAACCTAAGAAAATTTACATTACTAAAACACTTATTTAATTGAATTTGACAATTTAGAATACAAATTGGCTTCCTGAGAAGTAATGAATTAGATTAGAATAGTAAAATGAGTTAAAAAAATTAATCAAAACTGACCATCATTTCTCTTTCCAAAATAATAGATGAGAATATCATTCAACTGAGGCTCCCATTGTTTCCAGTCATGATTAGCACCATCAACTCTATCAATCAAAATTTCGTATCCCTTCTCTTGCATAATTTTGATAAAAGGTAAATCTTGGCTTTCTGTATCTTTACCAGTCCCATAACCTAAATACATTTTAAAATCTTGTAATGGTTTACTTTTATAATGATCAAATAACTCGTAGTAAGGGTTGAAAGCAGGAGATTGCATTACGATATTTTTAAATAAATCAGGCTCTTCATCAGCAATGTAAGAAGCGAATAATCCACCAAATGAAACTCCCCAGATTGTTCTATCTTTTCTAATATTACTGACGGGTAATTTTTTTTCTATATGTGGCATCAACTCTGTTTTAAAAAAGGAAACGAACTTTCTATTCTTTATAAATAACTGATTACGTACTTTGAGATGCTTACGATTTAAATTAATCGGATCAATAAAAACAGCAATGATTGGTTCAATTTTACCACATTCAATTAGGCTATCTATTTTCTGGTGTAGTTTACCTTTTTTCAAATACTTATTTCCATCGTTAACAAAAACAACGGGAAGTTTTTTGGTCAGATGTTCAACAGGAGGAGTGTATATTTTATAGGGAATTCTCATATGGAGTAGTTTGCTATTGTAGGTAAGCTCTCTAGATAGATCACCACTTAATAAACTATCTTTTAATGTCTGAAGATTTAACTTTAAAACTCTTTTTGCCTGCTTTTTATAATTATCAACTCTTGCTGATGCTATTTTTACAGGTAAATCAACTATTTTCTGAGCGGTAATTACTGTTGCTTTTGATTTATGTAGTTTATTATTAAAGTTCATATAATTAGATTGATATCTAAACTTATACGGTGTTGCATTTGCGATGTAGTTATATATACTATTTGCTTTAGCGAAGTTATTTTTTAAAATATATTCTTTTGCTAAGTGATTGTGATATTTAGATTGGTGAGATCGCTCACACGTTTTTGTTATATATTCAAACGCAAGTTCTTTTTCATTATTCTTTTTTAAGAAAGAATAGACTTTGTATAAATGTTCTCCTCTTTCATTTATTTTGGTACTATAATCAATAATTGTTTCTAAATTTTGTGTTCCTTTTTTGTTTAAATTTTTTTTTGTCTGAAAATAATATTCAGCACGACTTCTTTGAATAATTAAAACTGTTAGAAGTAATGTAAAAGGTATGTAAGCAAACTTTAAAAATGAAGTTTTTATAAACGGTATATTATACTGAAAAGTACATTCCTGTGCTAGCCTTACAAAAGCAATAACATCAATAATAATAAAAACAGGATAATATTTAACAGCATTTGTTATTGAAAAAATGAAGAGATAAATAATAACTATCTTACAGAGTAGATTTTCCTCATTGTTCGGACTTTTTAATAGGATGAATAGGAGTAACCCAACAAATATAATTGTAAAAACATAACCTAACTCAAAAGGCATTTCCATAAAATCATTGTAAGCTACATTAACAGGACTAGCTACTCTTATTTCTTCCCAAGGTCTTTCTTGAGAAAAATATGTAGCTTTTGCTTTACTAAATTCTGTTCCAAATGAGTGTAAACCATGTCCTAAAATAGGTTTTTTGAGAGATTCCAAAAGAGTGATTTTTCCAATTAAAAGACGTCCATTAATTGAATCTGAGTTAGTATTCAATAAAGCAATTGATAAAATAATTGAGGCACCAAAAACACCTATCAGAAAAAATGATTTATGTTTATTAGTATTTTGATAAATGTAAGTCGAAATTCCAACTATTAAACTTAGAATAGCACCTCGAGCTTCAACATAATACATAAATCCAAAGAAAAAAACACCTATTAAGCCTAATGCTATTTTAAGAGAATTAGCGTTTATTTTTTTTATTATTAGTAATAATGAGATAATCCCTAAACCGAGGAATGCACCAAAATGATTTGGTCCCTTAAAGCTACCTCCAATAGCAAAGTATTTTGATGAAGGTTCTAATATTTCAAATAGTTGTAATATCCCCCAAATAGATTCTAGTACGGAGCAAATAAAAATGGCCCACAAGTAGTAGTAAATATTTTGGTTTGTTAATCTAATAGTAGATAAAAAAAGTAATAATGTAGCTCCTCCTATAAAATACCAACTATAGATAATAAATAGGTTTTCAGTATTGATACTAGCAGTAGTTATCACTGCTATAAAAAAAATAATTAAGTTTAAAAGAGTTGGTTTATTCTCTTCATTTTTTTTACTAAATAGACTTATCAAAGAAATGAAAGTTAGTATAATAAGCCACCCTAGATAGTACTTATCATAGTATAAGAAAGGCAGGCCTTTGAATTTTAACAAGCTAGCAGGTATTAAAACTATTGTTAAAGTATTTATTACTTTTTGTATCATTTGTTGTCTTAGTTTTGAAAGAAAAAAATGGTATTTATCAATACCAGTATATTTGATGGGTGCCTTCTCCGATAGTAAAAATCCGTTCAAATTTATCAGGGTTAACGGGTTGCACTTTATATAGTGCCCCTGCCGGTACATTATCAATGAATAAAGCACCATTGCTCACTATATTTTCACCTATCAAAATCCACTTTTTATCCCAATAATACATTCTATAAAGCTTGCCCTCTTCCAGCTCCAGGGAGTTTGTTTCTTCATACAAACGGTCTTGATTCACCATGGAATGCGTCATTTTGAAACTGATTTTATGAGATTGATCAGCTCGTAACACTTTTTTTTCTCCTTCCACATTGAGTAAAATAGGGAACCTTTCATAAATACATTTTCTGTTGATATATCTAAAAGGAAGGTAGACTAGGTCTACACCCAAATTTGTAAACTCCGCTTCTGTATTTTTGATATCTGCCCAATCAATCGGACGCCAATCTGCCAAATTATAGACAGACAAATACCCTATTCCATTATTGACTGGATCATTAAACTGATAATTAAAGTCTGCCACTTTTACATATTCAGAAGTTACATCTTTATAATGTGCAGTCTGCATATGTCCATTAGGTATTTGTGATTTAGGAAGTTTAAAAACTAAGCTAGATCGATTAGCACTGTAAGTTTTTCTGATAACTTTACCCAGTCGTTTATTGTTGGGATTATAAATACCTGGTTTATCTTCTATACCGTTAAAAGGAATTGTTTCTCCACTATTAGTAATAACGGCATTCCAAAAGTGTCGGTTTGAAGATGCTGCATAGTGAGGTGTATAATCGTATGCTATTGCAAGGCCAATAGATCTTCCTGCAAATACCATTAAATTGGCTAAATCAGGGCAGTTTCCATGACGTCTTAATTGTAATGACATCGGGCCTAAGAGAGGTATAATACTTTTTTTTTGATTACCTATAAAAGTAAAATCTTGTAACAAGTCTTGTAATATTCCACATACATATACTGGGTCTTCAACTTCATTTTTTGATAACTGTGAACCCACTGTTTCATAGAGAAGTAAATACTCTTTTCTCCAATTTTGAAGTGGTTCTATAGCACTTCTGTAAGGAAGAATATATTCGCAAAAGGTTTCAAAGTCATAGCCCTTTGACCAAGGAAAACGTTTCCAAGCAATAAAAGCTAAATCGATATTTTCTCTCAAGTAATCAATACTTACCTTTTCAATATCTTGGACATGTATTTTTTTGGGTCGCAATGAAATGCTATCTGTGATATGTCGAAAAGCAGTAAGTGCTTGATCAAAATCTTCATAAGAGAGTTCATCGAAGAAGACCTTTCGTTTTGTCTTTTTATTGATCCAATAATAATCTTTAGCAAAATGAGTAGTAATATCTTTTATTAAAAAATCACTTGCTTTAAACTTCAAGCTATCTCCATTTTCAAAATAGTATCCACGAAGACTATCATATTTTACAGTAGTCTTTATCTTTTTCTGTCCGTAACAATTCAAGTTTAAAGAGGAAATTAATTGAAGCAAGAGTACAATGATTACACCCCATATCGTGGTGTGTTTATAAAGCCTTGTGTGCATTAAGTATTTCATAAATAGCATTACATTTTTCAGGAAAGTTATGATCAACCTCAACTACTTTTCCTTCTTCGTTTAATTGAGTTACTCAACTTGATGAATTCTTAAGCTCTTTTTCTAGAAAGCAATTTCACTTTTTGAGTTTGAAACCCTTGGTGTTTTGTATTAGTATGATGCTTTACTTTAGACAAGCTGTTTAGTCATTACAAAAACTGTTTTTAAGTATAAGAGGTAAAACGTATAAAAATAAGATTACCCAATAGTAGTAATATGAGATACTCCTTCCATTTAAATAGTTAATTTATAGTTTGTTGAAATTTATTTCAGTTTTAGGTAGCACATAATAATTTGTGATTACAAAAATATATTTAAAGTATTGTGTATAGGGTGGTAAACTATCAAAATATAAATTTACCACCTAATATTCTGTGTTTCCTGCATACTATATTCCTTTGTTTATGATTCGATTCTTGAGAAGTTCTTATTAGAAGGCAATTTTGTTCTTTCACACGAAGCTTTAATCAAGGTCGATTAAGCATACTTTTCTCATAAGGCTAGGATAAAAGTTAGGCTATCAGATATATATAACAAAAGCAGAAATTAAGAAGGTCATTAATAAAAAACACATGCTGATATTAAGAAATCAGCATGTGTTTTTTCAGCCTCCCTACACACAATCAACTACCTTAAAAATTTATAATTATGTACTGTCTCATTATCATAAAGCTGGATGATATTTATCCCGCTCAGTTTTTGATTTATCATAATAATACCTGAGGTAGACAGTGTTCCTTCTTTAAGGGTGCCTCCGTCAATATCAATGATTTTGAATTTAAAAGTCTTCGCATTTAAGTTATCGAATTCTATTTTGTTTTGAATGCCATATTTTGGGTCGGATGATAGTAAACGAGGTCTGTTTGTGGTAAGGTCGGATTCAAGGTCTGTCACTTTATCATCTTCAATAACAGTTCTAGAGAAACTAAAGAAAGGGTATTCTCTATTAGACATTGTACTCACCAAAACTTGTTGTTCTGTAAAGTGAACGGACGCACCAAAATGATCATCCTGATCTACTAAGTCGGTTTCATAAATATCGATCAATTCAGCTGAATCGGTATGTATTTTATAGTGGTAGGCTTTTCCTAAGCCAGCGTTTCCTCCTTGTGAGCTTCCGATTAAGATTTCGTCATTATCAACTTCTAAGTCAGCTCCAAAATAATCTTTTTCCTTTAATGTATTTTCAGTGATTGAAAATGCTTCGAAACTATTTTCCCATAACGTATTTTCCTCTTTTTTGAATACATGAATAGTACCTTTTGATTCATTTCCATAATCAGTAGCTATAATAATGTTATTATCAATAGCTACGTGAATTCCGACTTGATAATCACCACCGTTTTCAACTTCTAAAATTGCATCAGGTGTGACTGTACTTGCAGTAAAAGGGTTTTCAGACAAATTATAGACATAGAGTCTTCCTTGCCAGTTATTGTAGCCAAGTGCACCAGTAACAATGGCATTATCATCCATTCTTACTTCGTGTCCTAAATATTCATTTGTAGTTGGTTTAGGAGAAGTTAAGGTCGTTGTGGAGAAAGTTCTATCTTTCCATGTTTTATTCGATTCTTTTTGATAAAGTAAAACTCTCCCTTGATAAGCGTTATATCTGTAGGCTCCCACTACAATATTATTTTCATTCATATCTAATGAAAATCCATAATAACCGCCAGAAGGATAAGGTGAATCAATCACCACGCTTTCATTCATATCAGACCAACCAGTATCAGGCTTTTCAAAAATATAAACTTTATCGGCAAGAGGAGCTCCAACTACAATTGAATTTCCTTAAATTGCCACTGCATAACCAAAATGTGAATTATTAGCGGCAATATTTTCTGAGCTTCTAAGCTTAGCTTTTAATATCCATTCCTCTCCTTCCAATTCATAGACAAAAGCGGCTCCATTTGCTGTGGGATGTTCATACGCCCCAATAACCATGGTTTTTCCATCAGTGTCAATATACCTGGAAGTCGTGAAATCTGAGAGTTCAATTTGACCATCGAAATTCATTTTATTTAATCCTTTTGATATAGGAGATAAACCATTTCTAATGGTACTTGTATTTCCAAACGAAGAGATAGAAATGCTTATGAAAACGATGAATAGTTTGCATAATAATTTGTTCATCATCAATAGTTTTATATTAATTCAATAATAGTTTATTAGTTCAAAACTAAATAATTAATCAAGCTATCAAGACGAATAAGATAAATCTAAGGGATTATGGATAATTTACCCCCTTTTTTTGTTCAATTCTACCACTATCCACCTTAGTAAAATCTTCTCAATAACGATCAACCTATATGTAATATACAATGAATATTCGTTTTTCTTTTTATGGTTGTAACTCTATTTCTGAATTGAGTATTACGGATAAGTCTACCAAGAACAAAAAAATGCTTCGTATTGTGTTCCATAAAAATCACTTTATTGAACAACGTACGAAGCATTTAATTAAAAGATTACAAGTTGCTTTTTGAGCCTAATTATTTTTCGAAAATAATATTTCTTTGTGAATCCTTCTTGTATATATTTTTGGCCTTAAGTGCACCTTTTTTATGACTTGGGCGATAGTGATTATTATTTGGATCTAGAATACATTTGACTTGGTATTCAATCATTTTTTCAAATGGAAGAAGGAAATCCTTGGTATCACATTCCTCCAGATCCCCTTTCTTAAGTAAATTGATTACTGTATGAACAGATTCAATTGTACTAAGGCAAAGAGATTCGGGTTGTTGCTTCAAAATAAATTTCGACTTTATTTTATTATCAAAACTCACCCTTGGTAAGGCTTGTAAATTTGTACTAAGTCGAAGCATTTTACGAGCACAAGGCCATGTGCCATCAAGGATAAATAGATAGGGTTTTTTACCTAAGAAAGTATTTATTTCTGTACCGTCTCTTTCCGATAAATTGAAGTTTTCTCTACCAGGGTAAAGAAGGAATGAGCTATTGTCCTCATCTGCGAGTATCTCGTTTACACGCTTATTATTTGTGAAATCAACATCAACTATAACTTCTGAATTTTCAAGTTGAAGGTTGGTCATAAGCCCTGTACCATTTTTCTCTTTCTTATACTCCATAGGATGCATAAGAATCACAAAACGAGTGTTTGTTTGAATAGGATTGGTGTGTTTACAACTACATGAGATGACAGGTCGCATGCATTTATAACATTTTCTTCTAGGATTTTCTATGTCTACTCGCAAAGTAAATTTCTTTATTTTCTAATTAAACTACACCCGAATTGTAAAAATTATAGTCTAGTCTTCCACTGTACAACAAGCCAACGCTTGATTTGAGGGTGCTAACTTAATTATTTTAAAAATTGGAGCAAAAGCTTTATTTGAAATATTTGTTTATGATGTTATTCAATTTTAAAAGGTTACGTTATTTCATTAGAATATGAAAATATAACCCTTGATCTCAGTAAATGAATGAACTTCTAGATCAAGGGTTTTATTAATGTACAAGAAAGGCAGATTTTTTCTTAAAGATTCTCATCCAGCCATTCTAACCTTTCACTCATAAACCTTTTGATATGATTTACTTCTTCCTCATAAGTGTCATAAACAAACAAGTTTGGCCAGTGATAAACACCGATAACATCCCATTTTTTGTCATTTTCCACTTGAGCATATTGAAGGTAAGAAGCATTGTCGTCAATAAACTGCAATAGGTTAGGGAGTTCACTTTTATAGTAATTCAATCGTTCTCTAACGACTTTTGCAAATTCAGGATCGTCCAGCATACGGTCGATCCATGGATTGTCTCTTACCCAAAAGCCAGAGGTGTTGCCATGTACATAATCATCATAAGTTGAGTTGCCTAAAGCGAGGTCAAAATCCCATAAAGGACCCATCGTGATTTTTTCACCTCTGATATATGTCAAATAAATCGAGGACCAGTTTCTGGCATCAGGATTACGAAGAATTTCGTTGATCAGAAACCAATCTGCAAAAGTAGTCATATCGACGTACTTTCTATATCCTTTTTCTGTATCCCTAAAATCCTCACCCATCAAAGCATTCTCAAAATCATTAATATGGTCTCTTACATGTGTGTAGGATTCTGAATTAAAATCAGTATCTGGGTCTTTGATGTTGATATAGAAGGTGTTGGTAGAAAAGTACGTGTCACCCTCATCAATACGGTCTAGCTGATCAATTTCCATCAGCCAGCCATCGTCTTTTAAATCCACTCTGTTACTGCTTTCTTCAACTTTCTGACAGATGTGATAGGTACCAATGTACTGATCATTTAAGAAAACTTCTGCCATTTCACCCTTTGGTGTATACGGCAAAGTACTAATTCTTCCCATTTCAAAAGCCAGACGGTTTCTTAGTAGTGTTTTGTCCGATTGTTCCGCCAAGAAAATCCACTTTTTATCTTTTGGTAACCCAAACATAGACTGCTTTTCATCAAACTTCAATTGATAAGGTTTTTTCTCATGAAAATACCAAGTGGAGTTTCCTCTTCCTCTTATTCCACCAGTCAAGTCTGTGAAATTGTATTCTTCATGTACATCAGAAAACATCGAAATTGTGGCTTTTACATAATCCTCTTTCTGATCGATAGGCTGAGAATTTTGAGTACGGATATCCACGATAGGAAGGTTGGTAAAGCGTACGACTTCTATATCATAGCTTTTACTTTCAAAGCCCTCTGAAGTCACTTCTAATGTTTGAGTTGTGGTGAAATTTGCAGGACTCACTCCCGATTGTATTTCACTGCCACCCAAAAGCACTTTTTCCCCTTCTACCTCAAAAGTGGGGATTAGAACCTTTCTAGACACATTTCTGTTTACTTTCGCAAGAAATTTATCTCCTTGTTGTTGAAAATTGACATTTACAGGTAAAGCCTCGTTGTGAGTCCTATCAAAATAAATGCTTTTCAGTTGTGGTGAGGCATTAATCTCCTGGTTGACGGAGGATTCTTCAGATGTACAGCCAAGGCATAGCATTAGTAATGCTATGATGAAGTGATTTTTGTTCATAAGTAAGATAGTTGTTATTTAGTTAATTTCAATTGTCGTTAACAAAATACGAAGAATATATGAATTTATTGTTTTGAAGGCGATAGAAAGGATTGTGATTGGGGTTGTAATTCTCTATCATCAGGTCATATATTGGGCATTTCACTGATATTGGTTGAGATCTTTGGAGTGAATTATCCTACAGGACATAAAGTACAACATTATCAAGTTAAAAGCTTCGCAAAAGCATTACTCTGTGAAAAGATACTGAAAAATTAAAAGAATACGTTTTTTATGTTTGGATGTAAAAGTTAACTTGAGACGAATAGTTATTGTTGATTTCACAAAATGATGAAGTATACTTTATGAAGAATCTATCTTAAATTTTGATTTGAATGGTCAAATAAAACTCATTTATTCAGGCTCACCGAAACATTATAATTAAATTACAAAACTCTTTCATCACACTAAATAACGAACAAATCAAACAACAACATTATGCAAAGCAACTATAAATTAATCTCTCTTTTTCTTTTGTTTTCAATAAGCTTAAACCTTTATGCTTCTGATGAGGATTTACTAAAGAAGGTAAGAGCACATTATTATGATATTCAAAGTAAAATAAAATACCTGAAGCCTTTCAGCTTCGATGATTCTCTGACCTATTATAAAAGAGAATGGAGAGATTGTCAAGATTGTTTATCAAAAAGGGGAGTTAAAGGAAGAGTATTTTTACTATCATGGTGAAACATTTTCCTGTTTTGTTTATGCTGTAAATCAGAAAAAAGAGAACCGTTATTATTTTGATCACGGTGAACATAAAGATTATAGTAAGACACCCTATCCAACAGAGCATTTATTATTTAGATGGATTGATGACCAAAAAAAGGAAAGAAAGCTTGATGAAACTTACTTGAGTAATTCATGAAAATATACCTCAAGAGGTAGAAACTTTTACACCAAGGCAAATACAGATTTTAAAGTGAGTAATAAGAACCTTATGAAGGTTAAAGAACATTTGATTTTTTTGTCAGACCTGGATTACACAGAGCTCGAATCTGAACATGAAGAGGAGGAAGTAGAAAAGGATGAAGAAGGAGGTGATGGGTCTGGTCTTGCTGGGGAAACTTTACAGACTTTTTTTAATGAATCTGAAGATATCAAGAAAGAACATTATCTCAGGTGGTTGGATTGTTTTGGAGGAAATGAGTATAGTGCTTCATCATTTTATAGAAAAGGTAATTATTTGGGATCTATTTCTACTAATAGATTTGGAGCAGTGCATAGTTCTATGGGGATTAGTGAGGATGAAGATCAAAGGTTGATAAGAGTTTATGTCAATCTTGTTACTACTTACGAATACCTAGTGAGTGATACCCAACTTTTGGAAGTGCAAATAGTGTTATTGGTGAATTATGAGAATAAAGCGGAGATGGAACTAGCCCCAGTGTATAGCTTTAAAGATTTTCAGGGTAATACTTTACAGCCTTAAATTGAAGAAAAAAAACTACATTAGATTGTTAGGTTTTAATTCACTTCTTCAAATCTTAATTTATGAAACAAATAGAAGCTTTACTTACAGATATAGAGTCCAAAATAGAGAAACATCATCTTCTTCAGTCATCGGTTTCCGAAGCCAATGTAGGCTGGCACATTAAGCATAGTTTATTAGTGTTGGATAGTGTGATTGAAGCAATGAAAAAGTCGGAGCCAGCTAAATATAAATGGTCTTTTAAAATACCTCGATTTATCGTTTTTGGTATCAATAGAATTCCAAGAGGTAAAGGGAAGTCTCCTAAAATGGTAAGACCTGAAACGTATGATGAAGCTTCTTTGAGAACAGATTTAGAAGTTACACAAAAGAAAATTACAGATCTGAAAACACTTGAAAATGATAAATATTTTAGGCATCCTTATTTTGGAGATCTAAAAAAGAAACAAGCGCTCAAATTTCTTATGATTCATACTAAACATCATATGGCAATTGCGGATGATATTATAAAAGCAGAAAATAAATAACATCTTTCTATTTTATCAAAAGATATAATGCTAACATGTTTGTAAATCAGTTGATTTGGTGTTAAATTCTTACGAAATGGATATTTAACGCAATAACCCAACACTATTTTGAAAAGAAACATACTGATTACAGGTACTTCCTCAGGAGTAGGCCTTGAAAGTGCTGTACTATTTGCTCAACAGGGTTTTAAGGTTTATGCTACAATGAGGAATTTAGCAAAAGCAACGGCCTTAAAGGAAAAAATTGAAGCTGAAAAATTGGATGTACATCTACTTCCTTTGGATGTCACGGATCACAATTCAATTACAAAAGCGGTTGATACTATTATTGAAAATGATGGTAAGATCGATGTACTCTTGAATAACGCTGGGGCCGGTTTTGCAAAAACTACTGAACAAGCGACGATTGATGAGATCGCTTGGGTTACTAATGTAAATTACACCGGTGTTATTTTGTGTACAAAAGCTGTTATTCCACATATGCGTGAACAAAAATCGGGTCAAATTATCACTATTACCTCTGTAGGTGGTTTAGTAGGTCAACCTTTTAATGAGCTTTACTGCGGTGCAAAATTTGCCGTAGAAGGTTATATGGAGGCACTTGCAACTTATATTTCAGATCCCTTTAATATCAAAATTACTTGTGTTGAGCCAGGAGGTATCTCCACAGAATTTATGACTTCAGCCATCAAAAATACTTCAGATCAGGGTGTAATGGCCACTGGTGAGTACTTGCCGATTTTCGAGCGTTATATGGCAGGGAGTCAGGCAAGAGCGAAAGAGAGTAAAATTCAAATTTATCAAACAGGGCATGAGGTAGCAGAAAAACTCCTTGAAGTGGCTAAAATGGAACAACCTCCTTTAAGATTAAGGACTTCAGAATGGGCAGAAAAGTTTTGTTCTATTAAAACCCAATCAGATCCTGATGGAACACTTCAAGTAGATATGATAAAGAAGAGCTTTCTGTAAAATATCGATCTAAGTTTCTTAATTTTGAATTTCTTACATTTCAGGGTTTAGGAACTTAGATCATTTTCTATAACACTTTACAAAATAAAATTTAGTTGCCTTCAATTTTTTCTAAATAACGACTACTCATCCAGCCAGCGTGATATTTTACATCATGCTCTCTACATCCATACCTGCAATCCATGATCACAAACCACCATTCTCTTCCAGTATCATCTATTTTAGAAGCTACAGCAAGCCCAGTATTTCCTTCATTATAAGTGTCAGTTATATTTTCCTCATTGATCTGAGGTGAATCTCTTAAATTATACCTATCATTCAAAACTATGAATTTTTGGTCCAACGTTAATTTATCAGGTATTTCTCCTTCTAAACCACTGTAGATAATAGAGTTGCCTTTTACAAAAATAGTATCTTTTCCTTTATATAATAAGTAGATGAAATGTAATTGATAATCAGTAGCTCCACAATAACCTTCATCAAGGACAATGATCTCTTTCCCTTGGTTATACCCGAGTTCTCTTATATGAAGAATTTGTCCATTAGCACTCTCCAATATTTCTATCTTTCTTTTTGAACTAATATAAAAGTAGGTATTCATACCTTCAAGTCCCGCTTCTTCATAAGGGCCTTCATAAACGAAATCAGGAAATGAATCATTATTCAGATAAATAGGATGGAAATATTCTGATATTTCTATTTCTTCTTTTTGTATTAAAGCATTGAGCTTTTCAGTGTATTCGATTTCATATTTACTCCAGTCAAAATTGTTTTCTTTTACAAAAAAGTTTACGTTCTCTTGAGCAAAAGAGGTAAAAGTGAGGCATAGGAATACAAGAAGTGTTGTTAAAGTAGTTTTCATTTTAAAATATTTATTTGAGGCAAATCCTAATAGGTAAGACAACAAGGCTTGGAACTTCTTTCCCATCACATTGAGCAGGAACCCATTCTATTTCTGAAGTCAAGTTATAAAGTTCATCTATATTGGCTATCATCTTTTCATCACCACGCATCTCTCTAAAGCCACTAACACTACTATCAGCATGAACAATAAACCCAAGATAGAGCCTAGTGTCAATACCATATTTTTTCAAATTACTCGTGTATTTTATTCTCTGACCTATTTTTTTATAAAAGGAACCTAAACCGTTTTTGGGAGAAGCCCCAATATCATAGTTTTCATAAATAACAGTTTGAGTAATAGAGTCTATGGTGGATGTACAAGGAGGTGCAGATTCTAACAGTACCTCAAATTCATCTTCAATAGGTATTCCCTTAATATTTAAATCTTCAATGCTAATACCTTTAAGGTTTGGATTGTAGAACAAAGTATCTTCAGCCATATTATAGAATAATTTCCTTAACTTTCTTTTAGTCAGTGAATTATGATTCACTAACGCGTCTTCTATCGGGAATAATTTAGGATGTAGAGTATTTACAATACCAAGCTCTTGATTAAAATAAATGATTGCCATAGTATCATATTGACTAATACACCAATATTTCTTCTTATATAAATTAAGAAACCTTTCAATCACCACTTCTTTTTTGCCAATATTGATTTTCTTTTGATCAAAGTATAAATATTCAGTAGAATCTTTGGTAAGGTGCTTATTTTGATAGATATATTTCTCAGAAGTGCTACCGTCTTCCATAAGATATTTATATTCTATCACCCCTTCTTTAGATTTTGAAACTTCTAGCTTTTGACTAAGTATTCTTTCATTGAAGTTTTTCCCAGATAAGCTTCTACTATGAAAAGTAATGTTATCAAATTGGTCGGTCTTTGCAGACTTACAACCTAAAAAGCAAGTGAAGAAGATATGTAATAGTAATATGCTTTTTCGTAGATTCATTTTTTGTCTTCTATATATTATTAGAGATCTTCTAAGTTTAAACCAATCTCTTATTGCATAAATTTACAATAGCTTTACATATTAAAGGTGCATGTAAAAAAGATAAATACCTACATAAAATAAGCAGAAATAGTACTAACAGCTTTTCCAATTGGAAGGTTTCTACCCATTTAGTTTAGCAGTACAACGTGTGGCATTGAAGGGAAGAGCGTGAAGAATTTCATGTATTGAGCCGTTAAAAATGATTTTCTTGTTTGAGCTTTAGCGAGTTTAAAATCATTTAGGTGAAAGGAATGGAATTTAGCTTTTGACTTCAAAGCCTAGATTTTTTGCTTCGTTTTTCATCAATGGAAAAATGAAGAAGAAGGAAGCTTGGAAGTAGTACCTAGAATGTTCTCACAAAAAATGATTGAAAGTTGATGGTAAAAAAATACCCTCCACGCTCAAAGAACGAAGAGGGTCATCTACTATACTTGTTTACTACATTACGATCTTAAGCCAATACCAAAATAGTAGAGGTTAAGTCTATTACTATCGGTGGATTTTAATGAAATGGACTGTATTAGTTCCTTCATACCAATTGATTTCCCACCTTTTACAAGAGTAATAGTGAAGTTTCCTTGAGAAGAGTTATACTCTACGTCATCTTTAATTACACTAAACTTATTATTTGAACTACTATCGAAAACAATTTTGTTATCTCCCTCTTTAAGCACTTCTGCTAATTCGATTTGGATTTTTATGGCTTTTTCATCTTTACTTTTCAAGAGAATAATTTTTTCATTGACTTGACTTACTTGGAAAAATTCAAAAACCTCATTATTAATTGATGCTATTGCATTTGGCATTTCTTTCGAGACTGTATTAGAGTATTTTCCTTTGCTATGATCACCTACCTTCAAATAAGACCTGCCGTAAACTTTAAGTCCTAAGGCATCAACAGTTTTAAAGTATGCGAAAGGAGGAGCAGGTTGAAGAGGGACTCTAACAGCTTGTGAAATAGTGTTTTGAAGATTGAAATCACTTACAGTTGAAACTTCAGATACGGCATTTAAATTTGTACCATGAACAGCCGATAAGAATACCAATTCTGGGCTTTTTGGATCAAATTCTAAAGTAAAATAACTATGACTGCCATCTTCAGTTCTGTATCTAATTTTCTCCATTTCAATTTCAGAGATCTCATGAGTTGTTAAAGACAATGCTTCAGAAGCTCTTACATTGTTATTTCCATCACCCGGAATCACTCTGTAATAATATTTCGTATTTGGCTCTAAATTATTGGCATTGGCCCCATAGAGTGTATAATAGCGGAATGTGGTTGCATTAGATAAATCTTCATTTTTTGAAACTTCTAATGTTATATCAAGTTCATTCGCAGGATTAAAACCCTCTGGAAAATCAAGGTTGAAAGAGGAGAATGTGATTTGATCACTTTTTACTTCCGTAGTAGGAATAGCAGGTTTTGTATTATCCTCAAAATAAAAATTGGTATTCACATAGTTAGAAGTACTTGTAACTTTATCCGTCTTCTCATCAATGATCTCAGCTTTTACCCTGAAGTGGAATTTCTGATTGACAGGGATATTAATAAAAGTAACTTGCCCTTGGTTGATGAAATTTTCCGTTGAATCAATTGCGATGGGAGAATCTTTCTTTTTCTTTTCCAATCTGTCGAATATAATATCAGAGGATTTATCATCTTCTGCCAATTGAAAACTATAACTTTCACCCGCTTGAGCATCCCAAGTTACTACTGCTTTTCTATCAAGAACTTCCACTTTTAAGTTTTGTGGATCTTTGGCTACAACTGGTGCAACAGTATCATTTTGTTTCGAACATGAAAAAAATGTTGTGGTCAAAATGACCGTGAAAAGTAAAACTAAATTGCGTTTCATATCTATTGTTTTTGTGATTGATAACTATAGAAACGCCCTTTTGAGATAGTCGCTTTCCCTCAAAACATTTAAAAATTTCCCCAAATACCGTTTTTTTTATTTTTTCTGCGGTGACATTTTATACCTACGGATATAAGTAGGTGAAAACAGAATTCTTTACTCAAGTATTATAGATTCTTACCCAAATGCATGGAAAGAAGTAAAGGGGTAATTTAAAATTATCTTTTTTAATTTATTCCAGGTATTGATGTAGTACAACATCAGAAATAACCCTTAAACGAGCTCTTAGTTTTGATGAGATATATATAAATTGTTAGGTTATTATTAAGTGAAATAAGGGAGGTGGATGCTTCCCTTTTTTTATTACTGAAAATTTTAAAACGGAATAATCATCTGTTTTGTGTTTTTATCGTTTTGAATTCAGAATATTATGTAAGTATTATTATTTTTTTGTAAAAATAACTTCTTTTTTAAAATGAACTCAAATAGATATATTATTCTAATGATTGATTTAAATTTAATCTAATATTTCGTCGAATTCTTCTTGTGTTTATTTTATATTATGAGGTACTCAACCGGTATAATAATCTAATTAATCTTAATGCCTTTACATCCTTTAGTTTATATTCTTAAAAATTATAATTTTGAACTCGGGAAATTTATACCCATCGAAATATATGTACATACGACTATCATAAATTAAGAAAATAACCATGAAAGCACTTGTAAAATCTAAAGCCGAAAAAGGCTTGTGGATGGAAGATGTTGCCATTCCTGAAGTTGGACCTAACGACGTCCTTATCAAAGTTTTGAAATCGTCTATTTGTGGCACAGATTTACATATTTATTTATGGGATGCTTGGGCACAACAAACGGTACGTGTTGGTCAGACAATCGGTCACGAGTATGTAGGGCACGTAGCCGCTTATGGTAGTGAAGTAAAAGCATTTAAAGAAGGAGACCGTGTAACAGGTGAAGGGCACATTGCTTGTGGGCGTTGCCGTAACTGTAGAAGAGGTAGAAAGCACATTTGTGAGAAAACCATTGGTATTGGTGTAAACACAGATGGTTCTTTTGCGGAATATGTGAAAGTACCGGCTTCAAATGTTATGAAGATCAATGAGAAAATTCCTGATGAAATTGTATCTATCATGGACCCTCTTGGTAATGCAACACACACTGCTTTATCATTCCCTTTAATTGCCGAAGATGTATTAATCACAGGTTCTGGTTTGATTGGAAGTATGGCTATTCAAGTAGCTCGTTTTGCTGGTGCAAGACATATTGTTGCTACTGAAATGAACGAATACCGTGCTGAATTAGCTAAAAAGATGGGGGCAACAAGAGTAGTAAACCCAGCGAAGGAAGACTTGAATGAAGTGATGAAAGAATTGGGGATGAGTGGTTTTGATATCGGTTTAGAATGCTCAGGTTCTCCAATTGCCTTCAATCAGCTTATCGATAATATGTACAATTCAGGAAAAGTTTCTCTTTTAGGAATCCTACCTCAATCTGCACAAGTAGACTGGAATAAAATCATTTTCAGAGGTCTTACCTTAAAAGGAATTTATGGCCGTGAAATGTATGAAACTTGGTATCAGATGGAGCAAATGCTATTGTCTGGACTTGATGTTTCACCTATTATCACCCACCGTTTTGGTATTGATGATTTCCAAAAAGGATTTGATATTATGGAATCAGGCAATTGTGGTAAGGTAATTTTAAACTGGGATTAAATCCCGTAGGGGTAGACCTAGGTGTCTACCCACTTGAAAAATAACAGATTATAAACGGAAAATTATAAATCATATCCACAATCTAATTATTAAAAAAAAGAAATCATGAGCAAAAAAATATATGATAGTCTTAAGGAGGACTTAAAACAAATTGAAGCAGATGGCCTTTATAAAAGCGAAAGAATCATCACTTCTCCTCAAGATGCTGAAATTACATTAAATACAGGGCAGACGGTATTGAACTTCTGTGCCAACAACTACTTAGGTTTATCCAATCATCCCCGTTTGATTAAAGCGGCGAAAGATTCAATGGATACACACGGTTTCGGTATGTCATCTGTTCGTTTTATTTGCGGAGCAACAGATTTACATAAAAAACTGGAGCAGAAAATTGCAGATTTCTTCGGTGCTGAAGATACTATTTTATACGCAGCTTGTTTTGATGCCAACGGTGGTGTTTTCGAACCATTATTAACGGCGGAAGATGCCATCATATCAGATACATTAAACCACGCTTCTATTATTGATGGTGTTCGTTTATGTAAAGCGAAACGTTTCCGTTACGCTACTGCTGATATGGAAGACTTGGAGAAGCAGTTGATCGCCGCTCAAGAACAACGTTATAGAATCATCGTAACAGATGGTGTCTTCTCAATGGACGGTCACGTTGCTCCAATGGATAAAATTGTGGAACTAGCTGAAAAATATGATGCATTGGTGATGGTAGATGAGTGCCACTCAGCAGGTGTTGTAGGTAAAACGGGTAGAGGTGTCACAGAGCACTTTGATATTCGTGGTAAAGTAGACATTATCACAGGTACTTTGGGTAAAGCTTTCGGTGGTGCCATCGGTGGTTTCACAACAGGTAAAAAAGAAGTGATTGAAATGTTGCGTCAACGTTCAAGACCTTATTTATTCTCTAACTCTATTCCTCCTTCAATTGCGGCTGCAGGAATTGAAATGTTTGAAATGATGGATACAACAGATGAACTTTCTGTACGTCTTCATGAAAACACAGCTTTCTTCAAAGAGCAAATGTTAGCGGCAGGTTTTGATATCAAACCTACTGAATCAGCAATTTGTGCAGTGATGCTTTACAATGCTGAACTGTCACAACGTTTCGCTGAGAAATTACTAGAAAAAGGTATTTATGTAATTGGTTTCTTCTTCCCAGTAGTACCAAAAGAACAAGCGAGAATCAGAGTGCAACTTTCTGCTGCTCATACTCGTGAGCACTTAGAAAAAGCCGTAAAAGCCTTTACTGAAGTAGGAAAAGAATTGGGTGTAATATAATCCAATTTTAAGTGAAGAATTAAGAGTTAAGAGGGGTGAGGTAGATCCACTTCCATCTTAACTCTTAATTCTTAACTCATCAAATTATCCAAAGCACATGTATTTCATCTCTAAATATTCATCTATTCCATATTTAGAGCCTTCTTTACCAAATCCGCTTTCTTTTATTCCTCCAAAAGGAGCGACTGTTGTGGAAATCATTCCTGTATTAATGCCCACCATACCGTATTCTAAAGCTTCGGCTACTCTCCATACCAACTGATAATCTCTGCCATAGAAATAGGCAGCAAGGCCATATTGGGTATCATTAGCCATTTCAACGACTTCTTCTTCGGTTTCAAAACGGAAAATAGGGATCACTGGACCAAAAATTTCTTCCGTATAGACATCCATATTTTTTTGAACATTGGAAAGAATCGTAGGCATATAGAGCTGTTTGTTTTCCTTAGATACTTCTCCGCCAAGGTCAATTAGAGCACCTTTTTCAGTGGCATCATTTACGATATTTTGAACAAAATTTACAGCTTCTTGATCGATTAGTGGACCGATTTGTACCCCTTCATCCATACCATTTCCTACTTTTAATTGACTGACAGCAATTTTAAGTTTAGAAGTGAATTCATCATAAACACGAGCATGAACAAAAAAGCGGTTGGAGCAAACACATGTTTGCCCAGCATTTCTATATTTTGATGCGATAGCACCTTCCACTGCTTTATCCACATCAGCATCTTCAAAAACAATAAAAGGAGCATTGCCTCCCAATTCCATTGATACTTTCTTTACAGTGTCAGCACAGGCTTTGATCAGCTGTTTTCCCACGGCAGTAGAGCCCGTAAATGAAAGTTTCCTTACAATAGAACTTTCAGTCAATGCTTTTCCAATTTCACTTGTTCTACTTGAAGTAATGACATTAAAAACACCTTTTGGAACACCTGCTTGCTCTGCCAAAACGCCTAATGCCAATGCACTCAGCGGTGTATATTTAGCAGGTTTTACTACAATAGCACATCCTGCAGCTAAAGCGGGACCCACTTTTCTAGTGATCATGGCATTTGGAAAATTCCATGGCGTAATCGCCACTACAACACCTACAGGTTGCTTGATCGTCACAATTCTCTTATCTGCCTGATGTCCCGGAATTACGTCGCCGTATGTACGTTTTGCTTCCTCAGCAAACCATTCTACAAAAGAAGCTCCATAAACAATTTCACCAATCGCTTCAGGTAATGGTTTCCCTTGTTCTAAAGTGAGAATTTTCCCTAATTCCTCTTTATGTTCGATCATCAAATCAAACCACTTTCTTAGTATTTTTGATCGCTCACCAGCGGTTGTTTTCTTCCATTCCTTTTGTGCTTTTTCTGCTGCTAAAATGGCTTTATCAGTATCTTGAGCATCAAAATCAGCCACAGCTATTATTTTAGATTGATCATAAGGGTTGGTAACATCAAAAGTTTTTCCTTCATGTCCACTAACCCATTCTCCGTCCACATAGCATTTATTTTTAAGTAGTGTTGTATTATCTAGTTTCATAATTTTTCCAATCTATAATAGTTGTTATTGAAATATGTAGGACAAAATTAGTTCACTTCTTTTAGAATTGAAGAACAATAAATATTTTTTCTCAAAAATTTCTTGAGGCCCATTTTTTTACATCTAAATACATAGTTGTATTTGAATCACTCACCCCTTCAATAGTATGAATTTTTTCGACTACTGTATTGAGAAAATGTTTGTTATTCGTACACATAAGGTTGATCTCAATATTGTAATTTCCGGAGGTCAACGCCACAAAGCTTACTTCGGGCAAGGAGGCTAATTTGTCCACCACTTCATTAAGTTTACTTGCTGGAAGCACTTTTAAATTAATCCTTGCATAGGCATCAATACCAATTTTTATGGGATCTGCCCACCCGATGATATGCAAAATGTTATTGTCCACCATTTTTTGGTACCTATTTCTGATCATTCCCACCGACACATTCATCTCATTTGAGATATCAGTAAAAGACATCCTTCCGTCTTTCTGTAAAAAGGTAAGGATCTGAAAATCAATTTTATCGAGTTGTATATTGGAGGTATCCATAATTGACATTACTATTAAAGGATGATTCTGTGATGGAATATAGTAAGAATTTTGATTTTTTGAGGTGATGATTTTCGGTGAAAATGATTATTTTTAAGCAAGGATGATTAAGAAATGTGACTTTTTAGGAAATCATTCTATAACAATGTGGACTTATTACTTATTAACTGACCTTTCGCTCTCTTAAAATTTGCGAATGGTTAAAATATTGATAAGTAGATGCTAATTCAAGCTGTT
>NZ_JABANE010000107.1 GCF_012844305.1 Flammeovirga aprica JL-4 | reverse complement strand
TTAACGTATTGACTTTTATTATTTTCCATAATAACGATTGTTTTAGTGTATCGTTATTTCAGGACTTCACAGAATTATAATATTAAAAGCTGTGCATATTTTATAAGTGTATGGCTTTTTTTATGTCTATAAGTTTAATGCCTAACTAAATTATCATACATCAATTTTTTCATCATAATGCAATACTACCTTTGCCTAAGATTTAATAACCAAACAAAAATTATGATGAACCTAAAGAAAATTTACCTGACCTTTTTCTCTGTAACATTATCTATTATTGCATTAATGTATGGAATACAGCCTCAATGGTTTGCTTCAATGTTTTTAGAAAATTCTAGTATTACCACAGACGCTTCTCATGTACTGCGTGCTGTAAGTGGTTTATACCTTTCTTTAATACTCTTCTTTGTATATGGAATTTTTAATTCAAAATACACCGATACTGCAATAATAGTTACTGCTATCTTTTGTTTAGGTCTGGCTTTGGGAAGAACATTTAGTATTGTTTTGGACGGTGTGCCTTCACCGATCTTAGTAGTATATGTATTGATGGAGTATGCGATTTTACCTGTTGCTTATTTACTATTAAAAAAGTCAAATATAGAGAAGGAAAGTATTTTAGTGATGCAAAAAGTACAATAAGTGACTTATATATAAACTATTTGTTAAGGTTGATGGAAATGAAATATTTTTCTTTCAACCTTTTCAGCTGTTTTGTAATTTAGTTAACTGCCAAATTAAAATTACGTTATACTATTGCCTCTAAATTATTTTTTATGATTACTGTCTCTCAAAATCTTCAGTTTAGAGTACATAATGGCATTTACGAAAATAAAATAATAGGCAAATTTTAGTTTGAAGCTAGAGATTTGAATAATAACTAACCTACTCGATTTATGAAAAAGTACATCTATCTTTTTACTTTTTTACTTTTTAATGCTTGTGACAATCCTGATGTGGACCCAAGTACTTTTCAGGAGATATTTTTTGAACAACAGAATGTAAACATTGACCTTCCTGATGTGACCAATGAAGACATTGATGTACAGGTGCTTTTAAACGCAAGACCTAATACTGAAAGATTGACTTTGGTTCTATTAGGTGAAGGTGATATTGATGGTGTGAGAGAAAACTTGAAAGTAGAAATTAATGTTCAGATTTCTAATCTAATTTTGAATCCTGATTTTTCATATTCATTTATCATTGAAGAATCTACTCCAATCAAGACACTTGTCAACTGCGATGCGGATAACCCTAACTCTGCCGTGGGTGAATTAGTGTCATTTGTAGAGGGTATCAATGCTTTTAAGTGGAATAATGATAATCAGCAATATTATATGGATTTGAACGACTTGAACGATATTTTACCTCAAGTGACTCTTCCTTCGCAGATGATGTATCAAACTGCTGGGGTGATACAGAGAGACTGCAACTAATATAGAAGATGGCGTGTTTGGGTTTTGATTAATAATTTTCAAACACGCTATTTGAGTTTTCTTTTCTTGAAAATACTGCTGAACATCATGTGCATATACGCATACTTTTTACTTTCTGCCTGAAAAAAACGGCTTTCATGGATTAAAGTATGATAATTGAAAAGTTTGGTATTTTGCAGATTGACAGTGATTCTGAAGAAAGAAATCATGCTCAAATGGATCAGTTTATGCAGTGATCGCAATGGAAAACGTTCGTGTATTCTAAAATCAGTGACAATCCATTTTCCATTTTCAGAAAGTAATGAATAGATAAAAGGGATAAAGGCTTGAAACTGTTTTTCATTCAGTAGATCCACGAAAAAATTTGTAATGATTACATCAAAATGACCATATTCTTTGGCATCTTCATAGGACGCATTGATGAATTTTATAGGCGAATTGATTTTGTTTTTCTTAGCTAAAGCAATCATCTTGGGTGATTTTTCGATGTAGACTATTTCAGAAGCTAAGCCTAATTGATCAATTTCACTTAATATTTTTCCTGACCCTCCTCCGATAATTAATATTCTACTTTTTCTCTTAATCCTTTCAAGGTGTTTTAGTTGAATTTCCTGTATTGCCTTACCAAAAACAATGGCGGCAATGAAATCATAAAACTTTGCTATATAATCAAATTGATCTTTATTCATTATAAAACCCATAACACTGGATAAAGGAAGATAAAATCTCCTAAAATCCTGAAATAATCATCTTTAGAAAAGAACTCTGACTTAATATAAATTATAAATAGGGATAAACCCATAAAAAAGAAGATTATTTGTGGAATGATAAAGTTCAATTTGAGCCAGAAAAAGCTGATGATAAAGAGCAAAAGGAACAATCCAAAGAGTATTTTTAGTCTTATATTGATGCCATCATAACCCAATTTTAAGGCACCTGACATCATCTTGTCTTTCTTGTCTGATTCAACATCAAATAATGAAAACTCTAATAAATTGATGGTGGCCAGAATAAAAATACTTACGCTAAAAAAATGAAGAGCAGGGTGGTAGTTATCACTTAAACTATATACCGGAAGGGCTACGCCAAGGGTGTAAATAAGAGCTACCGTTGTTTCTTTAAAAGTGGAGAAGGGAACGAACTTTAAGTTGATAATCAGTAAGTAAGCACCTACTATAATCATCAAGACTATGCCATGATAGAAGACCGTAAGTGGCAGGTAAGTCACTGTGATGACAAACCCTACAAAAGCTAAAATTGAGCAGGCTGTAGAAAGTGCTTTCTTGTATTTCTGATGAAAAGCATGTCTGAAAGTATGAGCAGTGTGTTGAATGGAGAAAGCATCCATTAAGTGATCTAGTGTGTAAATTACCCATACGGCTATTCCTAAAGAAAAATAGATGGGTATTGGAATCTCAGTATTATTGATTTTGCCTAGAAACATAGAGCAAACTATAGCACCAAGGGCCACATCTATGCTCAAGGCTTGTATATAGTGATAAAGTCGCTTCAAAGAAGAGTGGTTAAGTTATGGGGTTAATAATTTTTTGTATTGACTCGAACGAGTAGGGTCTAATTCCAATAATATACGTCCCACCTGATCAGCTAATTCCTGAGGTGCTTTAGCAAAAAGATTGGCGATCTCTATGCCTTTAGCTGCAAAGAATACATCCATAGTAACAGAAATTGGGATATTCTTTTTCACTATTTTGAGGTCATTCAAACCTTGTAGTATATTGGTTCTTGCCTCATCAGGATTCTCCTCAAAAATATCCAGACCTTGGCGGTGGTAAGTATATAAGAAGGCTCTGAATTTCTCGAACTGTGGGTCCATAAAATCACGAGCCAAATAATAACGGTCTCTTTTGTCGCCAAATGCACTCCAGCCAGCTCTTCCATTTTGTTCAGAATAATTGGCAATCTCTAATGCTTTTTCAAAATATTGCGAACCACCCTTAGGTGAAAATGTATCATAGTCAATACCTAAAACAATATAAGCATAGTAACTCATTAATGCCACAATTTCAGAGTTATAGATGCCTTGAGAGTACACCATTCTGTCAGAATTATTGTAGTTGAACTGCCATTTTGTGTCTAGAAAATTGAGTGTAGGCGTTTCAAAAGAAGCTCCGTAAACGGGTCTGATACTTTGGATTTGTACATCTGCAGTGAAATTCTGACCAGCTATATCTGTATTAGAACCAAGAGTAACTAAAATGTTTACTTTGATTTTTTCGACATCATCAAATTTGTCATTCGTCCATTTTTGATCATTCATGAATTGCTGCATGTTGTTTTGCAGGTCTGTGATGACTTGTTTTTCAGCGGTTTGTACACGTTCGCCATTTACAGTCACAGTAGCGTTAATTTCCTGTGCGTAGTTCTTCGAAACGATAAGTAAACCTAAAAAGAATATTAGAAGTTGTTTCATAATGGACTGTTTTATAAGCAACAATAGCTTATTAAAAAAATATTAAGTACAAAGTCAAAAATAAATCATAGATAATTTTGAATTTGTACTTATTTACGAATATACAATTCTTAATTTTCTCATCAACATAAGAACTAAAATATAGTAGAATTAGTTTTATAAATTATATTGTTTATATTTACCGAACGATCGGTAAAAAAAACTATTTATTATGAGACCTCAAAAAATTAATGATGAAGAATTGATTGAAAGTATTTTTCAGAGTATACGCTCCAAGGGATTTGACGGAGTGAGTATTCGAGACCTAGAAAAATGCTCTGGCTTGAAAAAAGCGAGTCTTTATCATCGCTTTCCTAATGGTAAAATTGAAATGACCCAAAAAGTGATGGCTTTTGTTGGGGAATGGGTCAGTCAAAATATTTTATCCTTGTTGAAAGATCAAAGCTTAGATACAGAGGTGAGATTAAATAAGGCGCTGGAGAGCATAAGTGTTTTTTATAATAAAGGAGAATATACCTGCCTATTTAAAGCACTTTCATTGGAGAACAGCTATTCCATTTTTGATAAGGAATTAGAAAAAGGAATGTCCAATTGGATAGGAGCTTGGGAGCAATATGGAATTGACAAAGGCCTTGATCCTGTTCTTGCAAAGGATAATGCAGTGAAAGTAATGATTCAACTTCAGGGCTCATTGACGGTATCAAAAGTGATGAAAAACAATGAAGTCTTCGCTCAAACTCTAAAGGATATAGCCCAACTTTATCAGTAAGGAAATTTTCTTATTGCCTTGCTACTTAGATACTAATCTACTTGAATTTTACACTTCCAAAACTTATCATACTATGGAATTATTTCATGAAAAAGAACGCTATTTACAGGAAATACTAGGTTCAAATATTAATCATAAGGTAGCGGAAAAAATTATTACAAATCAAATAGATGAACGTGCTTCTCGCTTTATTCAAAGTTTGAATTATGCTTTTATGAGTTATAGAGATAAAAATGGTTTTCCTCAGGTACTGCCATTGAGTGGTGATGATATGATTCGGGTCCCTTCTCCATCTATAATTTTGATTAATCTAGAACCTCAGTCTCAAATGATCGAGAACTTTGATGTTGATATCAAAGCTATTCATAAAGTAGGTCTGCTATTTATTGATTTATTGTCTCGAAGAAGGTTGAGAGTTAATGGAATAGTCAAACAACATAATGCAGTGCTTGAGATGGAGGTAGAACAAGCCTATGTCAATTGTCCTAAATATATCCAATCAAGAACGCTTGAGTTTCATTTTACCAATTCTAAAAAGATACTTAGGGGAGATGCTTTAACAGCTGATCAAACAACACTAATTGAAAATGCAGATACTTTTTTCCTAGGAACAAGTAACGCTAATGGAGATATGGATGCTTCTCACAGAGGAGGAAATAAGGGTTTTGTCAAGGTAGATAACAATGTGTTGCTTGTGCCTGATTATAAAGGGAATGGTTTGTATAATTCCTTAGGTAATATACTGGATTACTCTAAAGTAGGTTTGTTGTTTTTTGATTTTGAAAATGCCGAAATGCTTCAGGTAAAAGGGAAAGCAACTCTAATTTTCAATGAAGATAAAAGTAAGGTTACGCATTGGGAATTGTCAGTGGAGGATTGGGTTCATTATTATGAAATGCTGGAGATGCAATCCCTCTTTTTTGATTCATCAGTTTATAACTATTAAAAATAAATCATTATGCTACTATTAAAAATTAACCCCACTCGAAAAGAGGATCTATTGATCAAACAAAAATTAGATGAAATGTTTTTAGCCAAGAAGGTGGAAACAGAGGAATCTTTAGAAATGCCCATTATTATACAAGGTAAAGAAGAGTATAAGGGTAATGAGAGGATAGGACAGTTTTTTAAAGAACTGACAGTGTTATATGACGGCTGGTATGAAGACCGTTGTGATAAATATGAGAATGTGGATGGAACTCCTAAGTTTTAAAATAAATGTAGGGTAGATTATATTTTCTACCCTACATTTTTTATAGCTCTAAATTCTTTCAATAATATTCTGAACGACCGTAGTAGCAACTTCTTTTTTAGTCATAAGTGGAAGCTCTGTAACGGTATCTTTAGCTACAATTGATACCTTATTGGTGTCATGTCCAAAGCCTGCACCTTTATCATTAAGACTATTCAATACGACAAAATCAACATTTTTTCGGACCAATTTCGCTTTCGCATTTTCTAATTCATTATCTGTTTCCAGTGCAAAACCGACTGTTACTTGTCCTTCTTTTTTCTTTTCTCCCATTGTTTTCGCAATGTCAAAAGTGCGCTTCATGTCAATCTGAAGATTCCCTTCTTCTTTCTTGATCTTAGAAGTTGCAACTGTAGAAGGAGTATAATCAGCTACAGCAGCAGTGAAAATACAAATGTCTGTCTCTTCAAAGCGTTTATCTACAGCTTCATACATCTGCTGTGCAGAAAGAACGTTATCCACTTCAACTGAAGTCGGTGGTGACAATAACACTGGTCCAGAAACAATGGTTACTTCTGCCCCCTGATCTCTCAATTCCTCTGCAATAGCATAACCCATTTTGCCAGTAGAACCATTCGTAATATATCTAACCGGGTCAATTCTTTCTCTAGTAGGTCCTGCAGTCACCACTGCTTTTTTGCCATAAAGCGGAAGATCAGATTTAGGTTTAAAGAAGTTTTCTACAGCTTCAACAATATGTTCAGGTTCAGCCATTCGTCCTTTTCCAACTAAACCGCTGGCCAATTCGCCCTCTTCTGCGTCAACAATTACATGACCATAAGAAGTCAGTGTATTAATGTTTCTTGTTGTCGAGGGATGTATGAACATATCCAGATCCATAGCAGGAGCGATCATCACCGGGCAACGTGCAGAAAGGTAAGTGGCCATTAATAGGTTGTCGCACATGCCGTTGGCCATTTTCGCCATTGTATTGGCGGTGGCGGGAGCGATAATCATCAAATCAGCCCAAAGACCGAGTTTTACATGACTATTCCACTCTCCAGTTTCTTCATTTGCATAATGAGTTAATACAGGGTTTTCTGATAGTGTAGATAATGTAACAGGAGTGATGAATTGCTTAGCGGCTTCCGTCATTATGATTTGTACTTCTGCTTTTTGTTTTTTCAGCAAACGTGTTAATAATGCAATTTTATAAGCTGCAATTCCTCCTGTAACACCGATTAATATTTTTTTTCCTTTAAGAATGCTATCCATTTGTTATGTTGATTCAGTTATTTTTTTGAGCGATTTAATGGTAAGTACAAATTCAAAATTATTTAATACTAATACTATGTATAGTTTTGCGATTACTGCCTTCAAAAAACTTCTAATAGAACCACTATTAATGCGTTTTTTAGCGTTGTACTCACAAAAAATAAATTAGAATTAACTATGATTTATTTTTGACTTAGTACTTATTTTCCTAAAACTAGGGCATACAATACTGCTCACGGCAGTAAAAATAAAAAAAAAGAACTTCCAATTCTACTTAAATGTAAACTTGGAAGTTCTAAAATCTAATAATAGGGTCTGATCAATTAGTATGATCTGTCTTCTACATTAGTAAAAAAGATCTTGTCCTCAATCAACTCCTCAACAGCAAGAGTCGTTGCTTTAGGCATACGCTCGTAGAAACGAGAAATTTCAATTTGCTCACGGTTTTCTTGAACTTCTTCAAGGTTATCAACAGTGGTAGCAAACTCTGACAATTTTGCTTGTAACTCATCTTTTAAACGAGATGAGATTTGTCTTGAACGTTTTCCCGCAATAACAATTGACTTATAGATGTTATCTGTCTCTTTCGTCAAATCCGTTAAATCACGAGTTATAAGTGATGCTTTAGGCATTGATATATATTATTTATAATCGAATACTACTTACAAGTTCGCTAAATTATTGTTTTTTTGTGATAATCCCAAAAATTGCTTTTGAATCTATAAAAAATAAAACTTAATATAAGATGAAGTAATTTTATTGAATGCTCATTTTCAGTGATTTCATCTATTTTAAACGCTTTTTAGTCTACTTCACTATCACTTCAAAAAGGTATAATTACACGTAGTTGATGTGAAGTGAGTCTTTTAGGTATTTTGTATCTCTCTATTCCTGCACTGTTTTTTTTATAAAAAAATAAAGCCACTTTTTTTAAAAAGTGGCTTCATCAATAGATCATAGGATTACTATGGTCTAGTTAGGAAATAACTGATTGCGAATATCGTTGATTCTAAGACGTAATTCAGTGTCAGCGTCAGCGTATTCATTTTGCAGTTGTTTTGGCTCAGCATCTCTGCTAGGACCATAAATTCTTTTGCTGTTTAAATTAACACCTGGGTTTGGAGCGTGGTTGTGCTGTCCGAAGCACGAAGTTAAGGTTGCTAGGATTGCAATTACGCTGCTATAAATAAAAAACTTTTTCATAAACTTCTCTATAGTGTTTGTTTGACTTAATGCGCATAGTCAACGCAAAATTACGCTTTCAAAGAAGAAACACAAGAAAATCTTAAAGGATTCCTCAAATAAAAGGCAAGACAATGCAAACTTTTTAGTAGATTTGATTAACAGACGTTATATTTCGTCTTATAATATTCTTCGACCTCTTTAAATATGAATAAAAAACCAAATTTATCCGCAATTGAAATTTATGCTGAGAAAGTAGCAGATACAATATGCGATGACTTTTTCTCAGACAATGATTATATAACAGGTATACAAATAACGAAGTTGAGCTCTATTCAGAGTATCAACCTATTCATATTAAAAAGAATTTTTGAGAACTGGCAGAAAGAAGCAGTGAGGATTCAAAGTCCTTATTTTGATTATTCTGCTGAAAGTGTAAGAACTTCTTTGGAGCAATTAATGAATGCGCTCTCTAAAAATATACATATCTCAAGACTTCATTTCTTACCTCTATTGCAAAAAGCAATTCGAGATGTTTTAGTATTAACGTTTGCTCCGGAGCTTTTCTATGAGGAGTTTTATGGTGTGCAGGGCATTAAAATACCAATGAAAAATTATTTGGTGCCAATGTTCGCTTACATTAAAATTCATCCAAAATTAGCAGTAGAAATCTTAACTGCTTTGCAGGAAGAAGCAGGAGTGAATATTAAGAGAAATGAAGCCATAAATATTACCAACAATATTATTGATCATCATAAGGAACTTCAAGATGATCCTAAAGAGATTATTTCATTATTCAATGAAATAGTACCTGTAGGAATTTTTGAATTGCATCCTAACTATCTTGATGAGCCTCCAGTAGCGAAGGAATCTACTTTTGAACCTAAAAATGTAGATGATATAGATATTGGAAAGCTTTCTGATGATATTGTGAATTTTGATATTGAGAAAAAAGAAGAACCGGAACCTGCTCCTGAGATAAAAGTTGAAGAACCGGCAAAAGAAGAGAAGGAAGAGGAGCCGATTATACCTTTTAGTGAAGCACCGAAGGAAGAGGATGATAGTTTAGGTTTTGAAACTATAGTGATCGAAGAACCGACTTTTGAAGATCCAGTAGTGGAGGAAGAGGAAACTGTTGAGGAGAGTATTGAGGCAGCAGTAGAAAGCTCATTGGAAAGTTTTAATCTTGATGATTTGACTGAAGAAGAGCCTGAAGCGGTTGCTGAGGAAGAGGATACAGTAGAGAATGAATCTACGCCTGTACCTGAAACGGTAGAACCTAAAGTGAGTGTGGAAGATGAAGTGGAGGAGAAAGAGGAAGAAACAGTGGCTGTGGAGGAAAACGGAGCGGCAACTTTGCAAGATACTTTGAAAGCAGAATCTTCTGAAGAAACGGGTACTACTTTATTAGATAAAATTCAAGGGAATACGGGTTCATCAGAAAGCATCCGTTCTCAAATGAGCATTAATCAGAAATTCTTATTCCAAAAAGAATTATTTGGAGGAGATGCTGAAGTGATGGATGATGCCATTAAATTGATTGACGGTAGTAAAGATTACACAGAAGCAATCAGTTTTATCAAAACACATTATGCACAGCAATATGATTGGGACTTCACTTCTGACGCAGTGATGAATTTTATTTCATTAGTTGATATGAAATTTTAATTAAAATATAAATCAAAAAAAATGGGCTACTAGTTTTAATAATTAGTAGCCCATTTTTGTTATTCAATTGAAGGAACGGAGTCATCAGTAGGAGATCCCGCATTGGCGTAGTCTTCTTTTACATTTGAGACTATCCATTCTGAATCAGAATTATTGGTTCCTCTAGAGCTATCCCAGTCTGTATTAGGATCAGTGACAGTGATCTTTCTCCATAACACAAGATCTCTAGTTGCTTCGGCAATACCTGCCACTTCCCATCCATTCCCAGGATCTGACCCCACGGGAGGATCAGCAGCGTAACTTGTACCTATGACATCAGTGACTACATTGTTTTTCAGCAACCTAATACCATCGTCTCCATTTGCCGTTAATTGATCCCATGTTTCATCAACTGTTATACGGTCTGGGTTGACGCCATCACGACCAATGACTAAAACTTCGCCTGGTCCTAGTGATGTTGTTGTAAAGGTATGTGTACTGCCCCAATCTCCACCATTTGAAGAATATTCTAAGGTGTAATTGGATAGGGTTGCTGTTTCTGTGCTACTTGGGTTATAAATTTCGATATAGGTATTTCTAAAATCAGTCCCTGTTTCTTTCGTTGAAGAACAGGCGTATTCTGAAATGATAAGATTTGAATTGTCAGAAGGACCACCTTCTAAAGTGATATTGCTTGACTTTGAAGCGGCATTGAAAATATGGGCAGGTACTTCGAAAGTAGCTTCATCTCCAAATGGATTACTTCCTAAATCCACACTTTCTAAGGTTTCAGTATCATCATCAGCTGACCACCATGTTATCGACGCAGAGTTAGGTAGTTGATTTCTGAATAAATAAATATCTTTCAGCTTACTGTTTTGTGATAAATCAATACTAGTAAGTCCTAGTCCGGAGTCCCATTGGCCTGAGTTGTATTGTCTTATTCTTAGCACCTCTAGATTAATGCAATCGCTCAAATCTATCGTTGTAATAGTAGATTGTTCAGCAATGAAATGGACAAGATTACTTTTTCCAGAAAGGTCAATTGTTTCACCTGCAAAACGATAAATACTGATGGAATCTATAGAATTGGGTAGGGTCAGTGAAACAAGGTTGCCTAGACCACTTCCAGAATGATCGGCATCTAAACTCAATAAGTTGGTATTGTTTTCTAAAGCCAAAGTGTCAACTTCATTAGCTGATATATTTAATCGAATTAAGCCAGTGAAATAAGTTAGTTCTGAAGCTTTAGCTATTCCTTTATCACTAACATCTAGTGAAGTCACATCTTTTACACTATCTGGGAATAAGTAATATTGTCCCGTAGAAATTGGCCCGCCTGCATATCCTAATGAATCTAATGCTTTTCCAAAATTAATATCAACGATGGCAATGGCACCGTCTGGTAGTTCCACATTTGGTTGTTGTCTTACGACTCCGTTTCTCACTGTCAATTGATCGTAAATTACAGAGTCTATAGTAATAGGGGTTCCTGTATTTTCTGAAACATCAATTTCTTTAAGGTTAACATTTTTAGAAACATCAAGGCTAGTTAAGTCGTGACTTTCTAGTTCAAAAACTACAAGATTAATGTTATTGGTTAAATTGATAAATGATACAAATCCTGGAGCTCGAGAAGAAGCACTGAATTCAACTTCTTCTAATAAAGTTAGAGAATCGAGATCGAGGGTGTCCAGCCAATTATTATTGATGTAAATACCTTTCATATTTCTGCATTGAGAAAAGTTAAGAGAGGTAAATTCATTGGATGTTGCTCTGAAAGTCTCTAGTCCTGTGAAGTAAATAAGTTCTTCAAAATCGGTTAATTTATCTGGAGAAAGAATATCAACATTAGCTCCTGAACTGTTTTTGGCAATATCCAAATCACGTACTCTAGCTACCTCATTAGGAATGATATAGTAAGATGTGTCAGTGCCGTTGATTTCTCTATGACCGTAATTCAAAGCATATAAATCAAATCCAAGTGTAGGATTATCAAAAAGGTAGATTTTCTGACCTCCACCAGAACTAGTATCTTCACCTACCTGACTTTTGCAACCAAATAGGGCAAAAAAGATGAAGAGGAATGTGATTAATTTATGTTTCATGGTGTTTGAATTTAGAAAATAATTTGGGCTACTACATGAACTTCATACCTGTCATTTGTTACAGTGGATAGATCAGTAGGGTTGGTGCTGTCTTTTCCATCAATAAATGATCCCATTGCCTGTATTTTTAATGCATCTCCTTTGAAATATTTTCCAACGCCGAGTGTATACCAATCTTCTTTTTGAAGAATACTCTGATCATAATTTTCATATTCTGGCATTAGAGTAGTATATCTAATATTGATTCCCCATTGATTGGAGAAAAGGTAATCTGCTTGTGCATTGAAGGCGGTGCCCAGTACATATTTTGAACTTACTTCTTCCCCTGTGAAACGAATAACCGCTTGTGGAGAAGAATAAATATCTTTCTTTGAATAAGCGAAGCTATTTACAAAATCAGCGGAGAACGAGATTCCTTTGTACTTGAGTAAGAGGTCAATATAGAATTTCCCGTAATTGGGGAATTTTTCCTTGCCATTTTCATCAAATAATTGGAAATCTCCGTGGCCATCTCCTGTTTTTTCAGAAGCACCGACATTATAACTGAATGATCCATTTATGGCTAGTTTCAATTTTTCTTCTCTATAAAAATCAACAACATGCCTATGGCCTTCTTTCCCAGAAAAGGCTCCTAGGGGAAGTATTTCTAATCGACCACCATATTTGAGACCACCTTTATCCACATCAATGGAATTATCTCCAAAAGAATTCATACCATCACCAGAAGTAATAGCAACGAGTGGGTTAAGTATCACATTGCCAATTTGAAAAGAGGACTCATAAAAAATACCAAATTCTCTACCATCGGTTGTGAAACTATTGGACAGTGGACTTCGATTCACCATAGATAATTGTGACTCGTTGATGCTGTACGCTCTGTCATTGGTAAATGTGAGTTTTTGACCCACTGACAGCTTCATTTTTTCATTAATATGGAAAGCCACAAACGCTTCATAAAGTGTAAATGAGTTGACAAAATCAGCTTCAATAAAGAAGCTTACTTTTTCTTTAACAGCTTTACCTTCTAGGTTAATTCTAGCGGCTCCTACATAAAGGTAATTATTAGCAGAGGTATCTCTATCAAAACCTTCATAACCATAAGAAGGTCTTAGCATACCGCTAATCTTAAATGAATAGTCACCTTCATTCATATTCAGGTTCAGACCATTGCCTAATTCAAAGTTAGAGGTATTAGTATTTTCTAATAAATCCACATCATTGGTTTGGTCATCATCAATATCTTGAGCAAATAACAAGGTTGGCAACAACCCTATCAGCGCTAGGAAAACTATTTTGTGTTTTATTTTATTCATTGTTGTCTCTCTATATTTTTTGCTTAATCATATATCTATACACTGGGAGTTCGCTTCCCTCATTAAAAGTTCCATCAATCACTCTGAAAGTGAAAAATGAATTGTCATTTTCGGGTTCTAATGCAGGAGGGGCAACATTAGCATGTTCTTGCGTGAGGTAAACGATATAAGATCCCTCAGGAAACTCCTTCGAAATGCTTGTGATTTTTGTCTTCAATCTTCTGAGGTAGATATTTTCCCATTTTACAATAGAAACAGTATTTTTTTCTACTTCATATGCCTCAACATTCAAGGTTTTATTAGACGATAATTTTTCAACCTTACATCCTAATATTTCAAGCTTTTGAGCAGCCTTTTCTTCCTTAGGAAGAAGAATATAAGCAAAAGGTCTGTCTCGACTTTTCTTTGCTTTCATCTGCAACCCGTCTGTCATGACAACTTCAATAGTTTTCTTTTCTTCAGTAGCAAGGTCAATACAAGTGTAATTTGTTTTTATAGTAGCTTTCTCTTGTTTTATCACTACACTTTCCTTTAATTCAGTTGTCAAATGATTTGCCTTTTTGATAGCATCTCTAATTTCATCACCGCTTTCGTAGGCCGTTTTAAGGTAGGACATACCAGCTAAATAGGTAGTTTGAACTCTTCTTTTAAAAGATATCCTTTTGAGGTTAACCCCTCTAATTTCCATCAATACAGCAAGACAATTATTCAAAGCAAAATTTGTAGAGGAAGATCGAGGGCTAGAACCACCTTGATTGAAATGTATATGACCTTTCTGCATTTTTGTGCTTGAATAATCAGAGACATTTCTACCGTTTTCTTGAAGTGCTTTTTTGGCATTGGCAACCAATAAATCTTTTGTGGTACTTCGTATTACAGGGTTCACATTTAAATTATTGGAATATAAAAAGAATGCATCATAGTAAGTGGTAATTCCTTTTTCGCCAAAATAGGAAAAGTGAGCTCTGTAAGGATTATATTCATGGAAATCCACTGCTACATGAGGTGAAAACGCTGAGAATGCAGTACGAATCGCATTTGTTTCTGGGGTTGCCAATTTGATGAAATCTCTATTGAGGTCTATGCCATTGGCTGAAAAACGATTTTGTATATTATAACCATCGGCATTTGCCATTGGTAAAATTGTAATTTCTAACCGGTCTAACAGTTTATTATATTTCGGGTCCTGAATTAGATCATGAAGTATGTATAAAACTCCTTCAGTACTAGCAGGTTCATTGCCATGCAACCCACCTTGCATCCATACTTTTATCTTTTTTTGGTCAGAAGGTTTGTTGATTTTTACTTGAATAATCTCTTTCCCTTTTTGGCTCTCACCAATATGATCAACTGTGATGTAATCTACACTTTCAGCAAGTTGGTTTACATATTGAACCATCTCCTTGTACTTTGTAAAACCTTTCCATTCCGCTTTTTGGAAAGCAGGAGTAGGTATATTGATATCAGGTTCTGGGAAGAATTTTTCTTCCATTGCTCTTGACTGTCCAAGTAGTTGATGAACAGTCATGAGGCTGATGATAATATAAACTATTGTCTTTTTCATGTACTGTTGTTTTAAAAGGAAACTTGAAACATTAATCTGCCTAGCAGTTCCGCATTAGCATCCATCACTTCACCGTCACTTCTTTTTGAGCCGGGCAGTGCATCTACATAAGTCATTGAGACTTGTACTTTTGCGGCGTCTTTCATCAAATACCTGGAAAAAGCCAAAGTGTAGTATTTGTCTCTATTATAAAACTGCTCATTGTTTAGGAAAGAGTTGCTGTCAGGATCTAAATACGTAAACCTTCCATCAACAGAAAATCCTCGTTTGAATAAATATCCAGCTTGTATGTTATATCCTCTTCCAACCATCATTCTTGCAGAAACATAATCGACGATAGTAGCATTATTTAAACCGTCATCTGATCTTAAATTGGCTGTAGTTCCGTTATTTCTTACTCTATAAAAAATCTCAGGAGAATATACTCTTGAATAGGCCCATGTGAATTCACCAAGCACTGTCCATCCTTGATATTTGAACATAAAGTCACTCACTAGCTTGCCATAATCTGGTAAAGTTTCTGTTACACCATCACTTCCTAAATAAATGATATCCCCACTTTTTCTGCCTCTTCTGCTGCTCATTCCAACATTATAACTATATGCAACTCCAAAAATCAACTTTGGCGTTAATTGTCGAGCATGATCAACCTCTGAGTATTCGCCTAAACCTCTAAATAAACCGAAGGGTAGAAAATCGACTCTTCCTCCATATTTTAAACCGCCTCTATTTCTGAAAGCATTCTGACCATCACCTGCAGAAACCGTAACTCCAGGCTTTACATACCAGCTTCCAACTCTTTGTTTCCCCTCCACAAAAAGGCCGAAGTCTCTTACCGCAGCAAAAGCAGAAGTAACTCTTGACCGCTCTACAAACTGCATTGCATCAGAAGAAATCCTCATCTCTTTATTATCCGTCATGGTGGAACGTTGGCCGAATGTAATTTTCCAATTTCTATGAGGTTTATAAGTAACAAAGGCATCTAACAGTGTTCCTGAGTAAAGGTCTTCTCCGTCGGAATTGTTGGGAATGGCAAAATCAACTCTAAGGCGATAACTGAACTTTTCTTTTGCAGATTGTCCTTCGATATCGAATCTTGCTCTACGAATCCGGAAACGTGATTCTACTTCATCCCAGTTGTCTGTGGTTCTCAATTCCATAGTGGATTGTACGTAGCTCCTGATTTTCATGAAATAACCACCATTGGGACCATGAAAACGGATTCCTTTTCCTAATTCATAATCCTGAACATAAAAAGGAGGAGATGAAGACTGTTGTGCTTTTACATGGAATACCAAAAAGCTGAACAACATGGTGCCTAATATAATTTTTATTGTCTTTCTCATTTAGAAGACTGTTTTTAAAATGAACATTGATAATAACCCAACGGTTAGAGGAATCAGATTTCTTTTTGCAAGGTCGAAAGAAGATATACCCGCAAGTTCTGAAGTGGCGATAATAACGCCCGCAATTGGAGAAGTGGCTCTGCCCATACTTGAAGCAAGTTGCATGGAGAGGATCATTCCGATTTTGTTCCCGCCTAATTGTGCAGCAATGTGCGGTACTAATGGTCCAAAGGAGAAAAATGAAGCGTTTCCACTTCCCATCAGCATTGAGGCCAGAAAGATCATCGTAGTCATTAATATCGACACACCTTCAAAACCAAAGCCAGCACTTTGAGAGGCATCTACTAAGTGGTCAATAAAACCTAAGGAAATAAGTCCCTTTGAGAACATCTGAGCGCAAACAATCAGAGTAACCACACTAGCAAACACTCTTCCCATTCCTTCCCAGAATATTTTCATTGAACTCATCATATCTTTTAAGTCTCTTTTACGGATTAATTCCAAGACCATACCCACTATTGTACAGGCTAACATAGCGGTGGTTGTATCTAAAGTTATTGGGGGTTCAAACAAATCGAATGTTGGTGAGAATACCATCAGAAGTAGTAATGGCATCACGGGTAAAAGTGCATAATATAAAGGAGCTGTTACCTTAAATTCTCCATTATTTTTTTCTCCTTCTTGATCATTAAGACCTTCTTTTTTATCATAGTATTTATTGACAAAGAAGTACACAATCATAAGTACTATTGTCAATGGAACAGTTAACGGTAATTGGTGGTGAAGGAAGTAATCCACAGCTTCTAATCCTACCTGATGAGATGCTTGTGCAGTGTTAGCGGAAGCTGGTCCCATATCAAAAACAGTACATGCTGTAATCACTGACACGACGGAAACTTTACTTATCCCTAATTTTGTAAGAACAGGGTAGATAGAAGCCATCAATAATAGCCCAAGCCCAGTTGCAGAAGGGGTAGACATGAATAGAAACTGTCCGATAGGGATAACGCAGGATGCCGCCAAATAAGGGGTTTTTCTTAAATACGTAAGAGGTTTTGTACTTACATAAACTAATGCATCGCTTGCTCCAATATGTCTCATATAAGCCACAAACCCACCAATTGTCATGATCATTAATCCGACCTTTGATCCTTTGTCGGATAAAATTTCAGTAATCATGGCAAATAAATCAAATGCCCCAAGTCCAGTACTTTTTTTCATTGCAGGTAAATCATAACCCATCAGCAAAGCGATAGCCATCATGATCAATCCACTAAAAAGAAGTACTGCCTGTGGATTATATTTATTGGTCAGTAGATAGGCAACAATTCCGATCATTACCAATGTTATGATCACACTAATTATGGTCATTGAAATAGTTTTTGGGTGATATTCTATTAATTCAGATTGATGCTTAACCAATTCATAAATTCAATGGATCGGTAAATTCCTGCGGCATCATGATCGATACCTTCAATCTTAAATAATTGATGCTTATGTTTATCAGTATATAAAGAGTCATAAAACATCTGCATGTATAAAGCTCTTTTATGCCTTGAATTTTGACTTGTACTTGTGATATCTGATCCACCGCCTTGCCAGTTTGCCTGACAGCTATTATCTGCGTTGTCAAGGTCTTCTGTTCCTGTAGCGTAAGTAACCAGGCGATTAAGGTTTTGACTAACGATAGTACTTGAGTCAAGGTCGTCTCTATAATCAGTAAAGGAAGCGACATCTGCAAGCCCATAGTGATAGTCATCGTATCCCTCACAATCTGTTGGCGTTACATATTGATTATCTTCATCGGAAAATCGTTTGTTGTTAATGTATAAGTAAGAAGAAGGGTCACTTACTACATATTTGAAAGTGTAATTTTCATATTGCTGTTCTAAATTGTTGAGAGCAGCATATCTCTGAATAAACTGACCGCCAGCAGAGTGACCAATAAGTAGTATGTTTTTAAGATTAGGTAACTTTTCAGTAAAAACGTAGTCCTTCAAAAACTTTTCTAACAACAAGAATGAACTTTGCCCGTCTTCAGAGTTTGCACCGATTCTCCAAGTGGCACCATTCCAGAAAATATTATTATCTGCAGCATTATTACTGAAAAATGGGGCTACTATTAAAGTTGAGCTAATTTTCCCAACATCATATACGCTGTTGTACATAGATTGAAATTGTGTTTGGTAATCATAACTTAATCCATGAACTACTAAAGCTATTGAGGTGACTTGAGGGAGAGGAGTATCATTATTCAGATTAATGGAAGTGTAAAATGTTGTAGTCCTTGATGACGAGTTATCAAGATTTACTTTGATAAATGTATTGAGATTCGAACCGTCCGAAACAACATAGTCTGGAGGTGTTTCAGGTTTATATTGACAAGAATTGAAAAAGACTAAAAGTAAGCTTGTGAAAGCTAAAAATAGTATGCGGTTGTTCATAGTAAGAAAAGAGTGAATAACGGGTCATTGCTTAATTAATTTAATAAGCAGTAATGATTACTTGTGAATTTAAAGTCTAGATTGTGTCTATTCTTAAATAAAATCAGCTAATAGTACAATCTATCGTTTTTATTATTGATTAAACTTAAAGAAATTGAATATCAGTGTATTATAATGTGATTTATCAATATTCATAACAATAGTATGGAAGATGTTTTTTCTAATCGCCCTAAAAAAAGCGGGCAGGGTTATATTGAAAGAGAAGGAGAGAAGATCTACTTCGAAAGTGTTGGAGAAGGTACTCCTATTGTTTTTGGTCATGGTCTAGGAGGTAGTCATGCGATCTTCTTTCAGCAAATTCCTTCGCTGGCAAAAGATTACAGAGTGATTACTTTTGATCAACGTGGTTTTGGTAATTCTACAAATAACAACCTTAAGCATTCGCCGCATACAGCAGCAGAGGATATGAAAGCAGTACTAGATTATCTAGGTGTTGAAAGTGCTCATTTAGTAGGGCAATCCATGGGAGGGTGGTGTATGCTTGATTTTGCAATGCATCATCCTGAAAGAGTATTGTCGATTGTTTTTAGTAACTCTCTTGCTGGTATTTATCAAGAAGATATAAAACACTTTTATGAAATTCCAGCACCAAGACCTCCGTTATCTAGCCTTCCACTTGGACAGCATTTCGGTTTAGCAGATCAATTTTATGAGAGAAAACCTGAAACCGCTTATTTATATCTTCAAATAGGGTCTATGTGTCCGCCTGCACCTTCAGATATGAGGAAAATAATCAGAGAAACTTTTTTTTCAGTTGAAGAAGTGAATGAATTAAATAAAAAAGTTCCAATGCTTTTTTGTACAGGTTCTGAGGATATCACCTTTCCACCAGAATGGATAAAAAAGTTAAATCAACTCATTGTTAACTCACAGTTGAAAGTTTTTCAAGGAACAGCACACTCACCTTATTATGAACTTCCAGAAGAGTATAATGAAACGATACGTTCCTTTTGTAAGAAATAAAAAAAAGGACTTATTCTGAAGTCCCTTTCTCTCTCTCAATTCTATTTCTGAGAATATTTTGTTTTATCTTATTAAAATCAGCTGTTGGAATAGCTTTGATCAACTTTTTCGTAGCCTCAGCTTTAGGGTTATTGTAAACTTCGCTGGCTAAATCCCATTCTTGAAGTTTTCCCTTTTCCATGACTAGAATACGATCAGCAATAAATTTTACAACTGCCAAGTCGTGTGAAATAAATATATAGGTGAGTTTAAATTTCTCTTTTAGATCACAAAGTAAGTTCAAAACCATAGCCTGTACTGATACATCAAGTGCAGATACAGATTCATCACAGATGATGAATTTTGGTTTTGTTGCCAACGCTCTTGCGATACAGATTCTTTGTCTTTGGCCACCAGAAAATTCATGAGGATAGCGGTTCAGGTATGAACTGCTTAACCCTACTGTTTCTAAAAGTCTGATTGCTTCTTTTTTTCTCGCCTTATCATCAGAAAGTATATTATGCACCTTCATCGGTTCTATAATAGACTGCCCGACAGTTGTTCTAGGGTTTAAGGAAGTATATGGGTTTTGGAAGATGATTTGAATATCTCTTCTTAGATTATTCATTTCCTTTTTAGGAATAGTCGCAAGGTCTTTTCCTTCAAAATAAACGTGGCCACTTTTAGGTTCAATCAATCGAAGAATACATCGTCCTAAAGTAGTTTTACCACATCCTGATCGACCTACAAGCCCAAGTGTTTCGCCTTCATTTACCTGGAAACTTATATCATCAACAGCAGTAAATGTTTTGATTTCCTTACCCCACAAATTTTTCTTGATAGGGAAGGAAGCTGTTAAGTTTTTTACTTCTAAAACAGGAGGTTTATCAAGGATCTTTTTTTGTTTTTCTGAAACTTTATTCTCATCCTGAGCATTCAAAATCAAAGCTTGTCCTACTGACATAAATTTTGCTTTTGATTTGCCAGTTTTTGATACATCTTCTAAGAAATCATCCAATGTAGGAAGTCTTTTTAACGTAATATCAATTCTTGGACGACAGGCAAGAAGTCCTTTTGTATAAGGATGTTGAGGATTGTTGAATACATCAAAAACAGTCCCGTATTCCACTATTAAACCCTTACGCATCACAATGATCTTATCTGCCATTTGGGCTACAGTAGATAAGTCGTGTGAAATAAACATACAGGCTGTATTCCTCGTCTCCTTGAATTCATAGAATAAGTCGAGAATTCCTTTCTGAGAAGTAACATCCAATGCAGTTGTAGGTTCATCTGCAATCAAAAGGCTAGGATTACATGCTAATGCAATACTAATTAGCACCCTTTGTTTTTGCCCTCCTGATAATTGGTGAGGATAACTATGAAATACTTTTTTAGGATTTTTCAGCTGTGCCAATTCAAATGCTTGCAGTGCTTTTTTTCGTGCAGTAGCATTCGTGATTTTCTTTTCATGAATCTTGATTGTTTCTATCAGTTGATAGCCACAAGTAAGCACAGGGTTCAGTGAGCTCATCGGGTCTTGAAAAATCATTCCGATCTCACTGCCTCTAATATCTCTTATTTCTTGTTGATTGAGTGCTAGAAGGTTTAATGTGCCTTTAGTCTTGCTGTTGAAAAGAATTTCACCAGAATTTACTGAAGCATTTTTTGATAACAGTTGCAGTAATGACAAGGCGGTGACTGATTTACCAGAACCTGATTCACCCACGATACCTAGCGTCTCTCCAGATTCAAGTGCGAAGTTAATGCCGTGTACAGCCGTAGAACTACCTCTTTCTTCGTTGTCGAATGAAATAGATAAATCTTTTACTTCTAAGAGAATATCAGCCTTATTTTTCTCCATATAGTTATTAACTCATATTAATTGAAGTTGTAAATTAGTAAGAGGAGCGTTGAAACAATAATTTTAACTAAAAAAATTATAAAAAAATAAAACAAAGACGCTTCGTCCAATAGAGTAGGAGTGTGATTTTTTCTAAAGCTGAATACCCAAAACTGTAATGTCATCTCTTTGAGGAATGTTATTTTGATGTACATCCAAGGCCGCTTCCACCAAGTCTCCTAAATCTTCAATAGGCTGATCAATGTGTTTTTTGATATATTGTTCAAAGTATCTTCTACCAAATTTATCATTTTGTTCATTATTCTGATCTAATATACCATCAGTAAGCATGATTAAATAATCTCCTTCTTCATACTCAATCTGTTCTGTATGGAACTCTCTACCCACTTTTTGCTTACCACCTATGGATTTTTTACTGCCTCTGTGTCTTTCCAGAACCCCGTATTTTTTTCTAGCAATGTAAATATCACTTTTAGCTCCAGAGAAAAATAATTTTTCCACGCCATCAATGGTCTCAAATTTACAAAGAGCAATGTCCATACCGTCATTAATGGTGTTTTCTTGCTGACGTAAATATGTAATAACTCTTTGATTTAGCATTTCAAGTATAATGGAAGTGTCCTGAGTCAGCTTTTTGTCTACTACTTCTTGCAAGATTGTTTTTCCAATCATTGACATCAAAGCACCAGGTACACCATGACCTGTACAATCTACTACAGCGAAAAACTTGACAGTAGAACCATCTCTCTTTTTAGTTTCTCCATACCAGTAGAAATCTCCACTTACAATATCTTTAGGACGGTAAATAGAAAATATATTCTTGAATTTACTTTGAAGCAGATCAAGAGGAGGGAGGATAGCATATTGAATGGTCTGAGCCGCCCTAAGACTATTGGTGATTTTTATATTCTGATCATTCACCTGCGTCATTGCATCATCCAATTCCTCTTTTACTAATTCTACTTTCCTCTTCTGTAAATAAGCTCTTCGGACAATAACTATCAAGCCAATGATAAGTAAAAACAGCCCGCACATGGCCATGAAATAAGTCAGAATTTCTTTTTGATGTTCAGCTTCAGAAATTTGGTTTTCCTCCTTGAACTTCGACATCCTATCTTCTTTTTCCTGAAGTTTATTTCTTAAAACACCAATCATAGCTAATAGGGAGCTATCTTGAGATGAAAATATAGTATCTGTTTTGGAAGTCAATTTACTTTCCAATCGACTCAATTCTGCATTTAAAGAATCAATTTCATGCTGTGCAATTAACTCCTTATTTTCCGCCTTCTCATACACACTCAAGAAATCGTTTCTCAATGAAAGTTCTTCCCTTCTTTGTTCGATGGTTTTTTCAGTTGCATCAGTTCCCAACATAGCCACTTCAATATTTTCAACCACTTCCTCTTCTTCTTCAATATTGACCGTGATTGTTAATGTTTTTTGAATCACATCATAAAATCGATTGATGATATCATGGGCATGAATATGAACCAAACTAATTGATCCCTCAAATTCAGAAGGAGTCATATCTACTTCAAGATTGGTATATCCTCTGCTATTGGTAGAAGCAAACTTTCCATCCGCAAGTATTAAAGCATCATTTACGAAATTTCCATCTTGATCAACCACTCTGAAACCGATATTGGATACTGCTTGTTCATTGGAAACTTTCATTTTTATATACTGAGAATATTCCCTTCTTTCTTGAGCAAAAGATTTTAAACTTCTGCCGGGAACCATTACCTCAAAGTTAGTTTTCAATCGAACGCCAATCGGGAAAGTGATAGAAAACTCACCATTGAAATCAGTTGAAGTGGAAAAGAGACGATTTTTAACGAAAATATGTAAAACCTTATTCACTATAGGTCTGTCGTTTTCATCCACAACTCTTCCTTCTAAAACATCTTGTAATTTATCTCTCAGTAAAATAATAATTCTATCACCCTCAATATACCAAGACTTGAGTTCCATATCTTCCTTAGCTACTGTTACAACTCTTGGTGTACTGAACAAGCCAGAAGTTTTATCAAGATGATAAATGAATTCACCTTTTTTATCAGATTTGAAAGGCTTATTATTTACGGTAATCTCTGCATTTTCAATAGGTAAGCCTCTATAAGAAACTTTACCTGTCATGTGTAATTTCTTAGTTTTCTTTATTGTCATTTCAATCCCCTGATTTGCACCTAGCATAGGATTGACATTGAAAGTGTTATGGATTTTGACAGGAATTACATTTGGAGCCGCAGAAGCCAATACAACCCCATCTTCTTGGCTGTTTTCTCGGATAACATAAAAGTGCTGTTCTTCTTCTTTATTATTCCTCATTCCAATCTTGATAGAATAAGTACCTTCATGAAAAATATTGGAATTTTTCTCTACTTTGATATAAAAATTATTTTCAATGTCAGCCAAAAGTGAATAAGCACCTTTCTCATTCGTTATCGTTTCATAAAGCTGATCTTTTGATTCTAATCGTACAGAAGCGTTAACTAATGGGTCTCCGTTTTCTTTTAGTACCACACCATTAATTCGCACTTTATCAAAAAAGAAAACCTGATAAATATCTAATTGACCTAAAGATTCTGTTCTGGCTGATGAGAAGTAACCGATTTTACCATACATACTGAAATAAGTGTCGTCAGCTGTAGAATTAATAGGTACACCAAGGTTCTGAGGGGCAGTCCATTTTTGAGCTGCTTCATCATATACAGATCTGAAAATATCATATCCTCCCATAGAATGATGCCCTTTGGAAGAGAAAAATAATTCGCCTTCCGCATTGATAAATGGAGAATCCTCATTTTCTGGAGTATTCAATTCTGTCAACTCAACAGGGTCATTCCATTGTTTTTTCCTTTTATTCCAAGTAGAATGAAAAAGGTCTAAATCATCAGTGTCATTGAACCCTCTTGATGCAAAATACAAATGCTGTTGGTCTTCTGTGATAAATGCGTGTGTTTCTTGTGCAGGAGAGTTTACGCCTTTCAACACGTATTCACTTCCCCAATGCTCACCAGCTTTTTCTCTTTCGTAAATATTTCCATCTCTGTAAAGAAGAGCTTTCGTGTCGTTATCAAATAGTTGAATTGTAGCAGCGTGTCCATCAGCAGAAAGTTCAGCTACTCTGGCAGGAGTTGCCCATTCGTCATTAGCATCCATATAGGCATGATAAATCTGCTCAAAACGACTTCCTATTGAACTTTTTTCATCCCCAAGTTTTGTTACTCTTGTGAATAAGAAGGATTGATGATCCTTGGTTAATGTAATACTGTGCTCGTTGGATTTTGAATTAACCTTTGGGCCTAAGTGTCTTACAATCACCTTAGTTTTGTCAGATAAAATGACCTTTGCATTTTCAATTTGCTGTTTGAGGATTTCAACATTTTCAACCCCTTTTGAGAACAATGAAGCTTGATAAATAGCATCTTCAGCAAGATGTATTTTTCCCAATGCTAAATATCCTTCAGCGATATAATAATGAAAATCTGCACTTTGCGCCGCAGAAGATTTTTCAATAGAATCTAACAAGTCGATTCCCTTCTTTGGTGAGTTGGTTTTGATGTAGCAAACCGCCAAACTATAAATGTAGGATTCATTGTTTGGGTATAGATCAACTAACGGCTCTATATACTGTAGAGCCTCTGCATAATTATGTTGGGTGTAAGCCTTACGTGCTTGTTTCTCCAGTTGTTTGGTATCTTGAGAAAACAGGTTTAAAGGGATAATTAGCAGTAATAGAGTAATATATTTAAGCAAGTTCTGCATAAATAGCTTTAGGTCGTAAAAGTTTAATCTAATAAAGTAAGAGTAAAGAAAAAATTTACAAGTAAATCATCACAAAATGAAATGAGCATTTAATTCTTTCTTAATTGAGTAATTTTTGTTATAAACAAAAGTACAATATTTACATTTATTAAAAAACTTTGAATAGTTAAATATTTAATTTATTCTAGTAAGGAGATTCCTATACTATATACGTTGGAGATTGTATGTATATTGTTTGAGGCAGTTCACATTTTCTCCTATCCTTCTAAACTGATTGTTAATGATCACAATATCAGATAGTTTTTTAATGTGAATAGATTCCTTGATGCCTAGTTTTAATTCTTTCTCTCTAATTTTTTCCAGCCTTTCAGTATCATTTTCTATTGTAGTTAAAAACTTGTTAATGTCTTCATTTTCAGTGATATCACTGTTGTTTTGCACAAATAATGCAAGGTGTTCTAAGGTGTTACAAATACTATCGATAAAAAGTTCCAACTCGGAATATTGATATTTTTTCGACAATCGTTCCACATTTGCAGAAAGCGTAGCAGTATGAGAGAAGATCATTCGGCTTGTGGCAATAAATTCATACAGGTCAGTAGAGGGAACTTGACTGCTTTTGGGATCGTTCAGCATTGTCTGAAAACTCATTGCGAGGTTTGCATTTGCAAGCTGTGCACGTTTTCTAGCTAGTTTGTAGGTATTATGGTTAAGTGATGTTATACCTGTGAATGCAATGGCTACTTCTCTAAAATAATCACTATTCGCTCTAAGGGATTCAATAATTCTATTGCGGATTTTATTTTTTTCAAATTCAGGTAAAATCGAAAAACTAATAATGTAAGCAATGATGCCACCCAAAGCAGTATCAACTATTCTAGCTAAAGCGATTTCAAAATCTGTTGGAATACCAATAGCTATCAGTAAAAGAATGAAAGGCGTAAGTAGTGTCATCCCTATGCGGTAATCTTTGGTGAGTGTTCCAAAAGTGCCTATGCCAAGCGGTATTAAAACTAGGAGATAAATAAATGGATTATTTGTCAACCACATGATCACTGATGCAATGATAATTCCAGCCGAGGTGCCTACAATCCTTGCAATCATTCTTTGCTTCGTAATGGCAAACGATGGCTTCATAATCACAGAGATAGAAAGCCATATCCAATAGCCTCTATCTAGGTCAAAGAATAGGGCACATGAATAACCGATCATCATCGCTAAAGCAATTTTTACAGCATGTCTGAAATGACCTGAAGAAAAAGTGAGGTTGTCCCTTAAATTGCCTTGTTCGGGTTTGGTAAGAAAGTTGGGCAAGCGGAGACCATCTGTGTGTGATCGGTCAGCCATATTTTTCCAGTCTGTAAACTCAGCTACTTCAAGTGTAAGGCGGTCAATTCTTTTGAAATTCCTTAAAATATTTTTCACTTCAGCAAACCATTTGATAGGAATTTTACGATCGTTTTGATCTCTTAAACTTTCAAACAGTGCATTGATGTCTTCAAAAGAACGGTCAAGTGAGGGAAGTGCCTTCACGGCTTCTCTTTTTTGAATGGATTTAGCAAGAATGGAAATATTACCGCCAAGCTGATAGAAGAGTTGCTCTAATTGATAGGGGAGTAAAGTCTCCTTGAATTGATCATGCAGTGTCGAATATTTAATATGCGTAGCACTTGCTTTTTCAAAAATATCAATCGAAAAACGCATCAATAGAATAAGCGATCTACCGTGAGGGGTTGCTCCTTGTAAAGCAGAACGTTGCGTTAATAATAGATTTCTAATCTCCTCCTGTTTGTGTTCAATTTGTGTTTGAAGTTGGAATAGCTTTATTTCATTTTCTTTGGAGTTAGGATTAGAAAACAGTTTGGCTTTGGTTCTGATGTAATCAGCCATCAATTCATAATTCTCTCCGATAAGCTTTTCAATAGTGGCATAAGGTCTGATTTGCCAAAGCAATAACGAATTCAGGCTGTACCAAAGTCCACCACCAAGCATACCAAGAAACAAAGGAAGAAGCTCATTGATTTCTAACCCAAACCCCAGTCCCAAGCTGACCGATATCAATACACTGTTTCCAATCAGGTTAGAACGGTTGCCGAATATGGAAAGCAAAGCACCTATAAAAGAAACAACACCAAGGTAAATCAAACCAACTACAGGCCAATTGATGCAAAAGGCCATGCCGAATGCACAGATGCTGTTTAAAATAGATCCGCCTATTAATCCTTTTGCTTTTTCATTCCAGCTTCCGGGTGAGTCAGAAAGACCAACTGTTAAAGCACCGATGCCAACTGCAGTTGCGATGGTGAGGGTATTGGTTAGTAATCCTATAAAAATTGGAAAAACGATAGCCCAGGTAAGTCTGAGTCCGTTTGAGAATTGGTTGCTTCGGAAAAAAGCATTGATTTGTTCCATTATGTTGATAATGTCAATAGGTGGTAGTGGTGATCACCGAAATTTATGAGATGATGCAAAATTATAAATATTTGGATGATTTCTTCCTTAATGAATGAAGATATATTTCTTAATAGAATTGCTTTTAAGTGAAAAGATTTGCTATTTGCGACGGTATTGCACAAACAACTAATAATTAATCATGAAAAAAAGTCTGACACTAATCCCTTTTTTATTAATCGGTTTATTTTCTTGTAACAACGAAACAGATGAACAAGGACCACTTCCATCAATAAGTAATTATACTATTGAGGGTGGCGAGCATGAGTCTCACGAAAGATTATCAGACGAAGGTGAGGAGCCTGAGTTAGAAATGGGAGGAGAAGCTCATATTGATGCTGAAATGGGAGGTCAAAACTTAAAAACAGTTTTACTAGATATTCACTGGGGAGAAGGACATACGCACAGAACTATGTCTTCTGAAACAGATACTGCTTGGACTGCGAAAATCCAATGGAACTTTGGTGAGGAAGGTGGTTTAACACCTGCTGGAGTTTTTCCTAATAACCATGATTTCCATGAGCATATTGAGATTCCAGAAATGATTGATGGCAAGCATGTAAAAGAAGGTGAATATCACTTTGTTTTATACTTGTGGGATCAAGATGGTAATGAAACTCAAAAAGCTTTAACTGCTCATATCCATGGGCATGAAGAGGGAGAAGAAGAGGCAAAGTAATTCATTCCAGCTTCCGGGTGAGTCAGAAAGACCAACCTTTATGTAATGTCCTGAAAAAACGATACAGTTTTTCAGTGAATTAATTTCGATATAAGACTCAATAATTTTAAGAATTATTGGGTCTTTTTTTGTGGGTAACCTTCAGTTTTTTTCTTTTCGCTACCGCGGGTTCCTCAAATTTATCGATGCAAAATTGATTCGC
>NZ_JABANE010000106.1 GCF_012844305.1 Flammeovirga aprica JL-4 | reverse complement strand
GTAAGTCGGCGCCACATTCATTAAATACAGAAGGTTAGTTAACACAAGATGTTGACTAACCTTTTTTTGTGATAAAATATTGTAATATTTTGTTAATCAGCGTTTTATAGTAAGATTTTACTATTTTTTTAACGTATTGATTGTTACCTTTGTAGGTACTAGTTAGGCTAACAGTCTACTGTATTTCAGATAGTTATTTTTTTACTTGTTAGATAATACAGAGACGAATCTTATAAATATAAAATTTCACTAAAGTGACTAAAGCAGAAGTAATCACAGAAATTCTCAGAAAGATTGAGAAGCGTCAAGAAGCACAGACTTCAAACGCAGCAACTATGGTTGAAGTAGATAAAGAAGTTGTTGGACAAGTTTTAGAAGACTTCTTTAATGTAGTGAAGGACAAGATGGCTGAAGGTAATAATATCTACATCCGTCGTTTTGGTAGCTTTGTAAATAAAAAACGTGCTAGCAAAAAAGGTAGAGATATCTCAAGAGGTGAGATTATTCCTATCCCTGAACATTTCATTCCTAGTTTCAAACCTTCGAAGGAGTTTGTTGAGAAAATTAAAGGAAGTGACAAAGTACGTTTAATCAACGAAAACTAGTACTTGTTGCAAAGAATTGTATAAATTGTCCGCATCTTATAACTTAAGGTGCGGACTTTTTTAATTTCAAATTAAATATGGGAACTAAGCAGTATATTTTACTTGGTGCCGGAGTTGTTTTGATTGTAATCCTTGCGTTATTGCCAAAAGCAGTTGTGACAGACAACAGTGAAGGTGTAGCAGAGGCTTCAGCAACTACAGAACAGCATTCAGAAGATGATGGTCATGATCATGGCTCAGAGCAATCTTCTATGGCACATACATCCAAACTACCAGCAGACACTCAAGCAACATTAGATCAGTTTAAAAAAGACTTTGAGTCTGCAGATAACATTAAGAATAAAAGAGAAATTGCGGATCAGGCTTACGATCTTCTTTTAAAGATGAATAAGTTTGATCTAGCAGGAGATTGGAAGCTTGCCTTATATGGAGCTTCAAATGAAACAAAAGATCTAAGAGCAGCTGCTGATGCTTATTATGATGCTTATACTTTTGCTATGAGTGAGGAGAGATCTGCTCAAATGGCAACAAAAGCACAGAAGCAATATCAAGCTGTTTTAGAAAAAGATCCAAAAGACTTAGATGCTAAAGTAAAATTGGGTATGACGTACATGGTTTCTTCTGCACCGATGCAAGGTATTGCAAAGATCAGAGAAGTGATTGCAGTAGACCCAAATCATCAGTTAGCATTATTCAATTTGGGATTGCTTTCTATTCAGTCAGGTCAGTATAACAAAGCAATTGAGCGCTTTCAGAAGCTGAAGAAATTATACCCTGATGACATGGAAGCAAGGTTCTATTTGGCGATCTCATTAAAGGAAATGGGAAGTCAGGATAAAGCCATTGATGAGCTGAAATACATCAATAAAAACGCTGATTCTGAGGAGATTCGTGCTACAGCACAGCAATATCTTGCAGAATGGGTGAATTAATGTAAATAAATACATAAAAATAGTGATAAAGTTCGCCTTTCTCCATTTTTTGTTATAAATTGCGCATTCGTTCTGAGAGTATTAATATTCGATGAATGAATTTAAAGAAAAGATTTAACACACTTAACCTGTAAGAATATGCCTTGCGGTAAGAAAAGAAAAAGACATAAGATCGCGACTCACAAGAGAAAGAAGAGACTTAGAAAGAACAGACACAAGAAAAAGTAATGTTCTAGTCGCAGCTTAATCAAGAACCTTGCTCTAGTGAATCTAGGACAAGGTTTTTCATTATCTTAGAAAAAGAATTATTTTTAGTATAGTAAAACGTTACTATACATTTTCATAGATTTATTGTTAACCTTAAACTTTTATTGAGTTGAGTAATGAACTAGTGATCAATTCAACTCCAGAGGGCAGCAGAATTGCTCTTATGAGAGATAAAAGTCTGGTGGAACTACACTATGATAATGACGAAACAAAATTTCAAGTAGGAGACATCTATTTAGGTGTTGTAAGAAAAGTGGTACCCGGTTTGAATGCTGCCTTTATTGACATCGGGTATGATAAAGATGCTTTCCTTCATTATCTGGACTTAGGCCCTAAGGTCAGATCCCTATTGAAATACATCAAGCTTGCTCAAGGTAAGCACCACAAACATGTGAGTGAGAACCTCAAGCAGTTTCGTTTGGAACCTGAAATTGATAAACTCGGAAAAATCAATGACGTCCTAAAACAAAACCAAAAGATTTTAGTACAAGTTGTAAAAGAGCCAATCTCGACGAAGGGACCTAGATTATCATGTGAGCTCTCTTTAGCAGGAAGATACCTTGTACTTGTTCCTTTTAGTAATACTGTAAACATCTCTAAAAAAATCACTGATGCAGGTGAAAGAAGAAGACTATTGAAATTAGTCAACTCTATTCGCCCTGAAAACTTTGGTGTAATCATTAGAACTGTTGCAGAAAATCAAGAAGTTTCTGAGTTGGATAAAGACTTAAGAGACCTTGTGACTAAATGGGGAGAAGGCGTAAGTAAATTAAAGGTAGCTACTCCAAAAGAGAAAGTCATAGGTGAAATGAACCGTGCTACTTCTATGTTGAGAGATATATTGAATGAATCATTCGATAGTATCACTGTAGACGATAGAGAAGTGTACGATGAAATAAGAAGGTTCATTTTACAAATCGCACCAGACAAAGCAGGGATAGTTAAACACTATTCAGGCAAAACCAAGCTTTTCGAGCACCAAGGTATCGAGAAGCAATTAAAAACACTCTTTGGTCAAACTGTTAGCTTAGGTAGTGGAGGGTATTTGGTAATTGAACATACCGAAGCACTTCATGTTATTGATGTTAACAGTGGAAATAAGTCGAATGCAGAGAATAATCAAGAAGCTACTGCATTCAACGTAAACGTAGAGGCTGCTACAGAAATCGCCAGACAATTACGATTACGTGATATGGGAGGCATCATCGTTGTAGACTTCATTGATATGAAGAAAGCTGAGCACAAGCAAAAGTTGTATCAGCACATAAAGCAAGAGATGAAAGCAGATCGCTCTAAACATACAGTATTACCACTGAGTAAATTTGGCTTAATGCAGATCACGAGGCAGCGTGTGAGACCTGAATTAAGTATTGTAACAAAAGAGAAGTGTCCAACTTGTAATGGCACAGGTAAGATTACAGCATCTATTGCTATAGCGGATCAAATCGAGACAGAAGTTATGTACTTGTTAGAGAAGCAGAATGATGGCAAATTTAAATTAGGAGTTCACCCTTACCTTTATGCTTATTTCACATCAGGATTCCCTTCTCGAAGGATGAAATGGTTCTTTAAACATTTCAAATGGGTCAAAATCTTCGAAGACTCTTCGTTAGGATTGTCTGAGTACAAGTTTTTTGATCATCATGATGAAGAAATTTCTTTAAAATGATTTGATTAGCTTCTATCACACAAGATGTGGTAGAAGCTTTTCTTTTGAATGGACAAATTAACAAATTATCATATGATGATTTGTTTGATATAATTATCTTTGTAAGGAAAAAAGAATTAAATAATAATATTATGTCAAAATTTACTAACTTAATCAACAATTCAGAAGTTCCTGTTCTAGTTGACTTCTATGCTGATTGGTGTCAGCCTTGTCATATGATTGCTCCAACAATCAAATCTGTGAAAGCAAAATTAGGTGACCGATTGACCGTTATAAAAATAAACTCAGATAAGAATCAACAGGCAATGATGAAATATCAGGTAAGGAGTATTCCTACTTTGATCTTATTTCATAAAGGAAAAGTGCTTTGGAGAAATTCAGGTGTTATGCCAGAACATGAATTAATGAAGGTAATCGAAAGATACGCGTAACATTACTTTTAACTGCGAATTCTACTATAACATGTCAAGCTTATCTATTAATGAAGAAGTAATACAAGCTTCTCCACTCGCAATTATGATACAATCCTGTGAAGGTGTTTCTACTGAATCATGGATGAAGTATATACAAGCTTTATTGGCTATTTCCGGTGCTGACGGTGAAATTTCCGAAGAGGAAATGAGTTGGGTCTTCACAGACTTTTTAGAGATAATTGGTGCTTCTGAAGAGCAAAGAGATGAAATCAGAAACTTCAATTATTTGGACGTTAGCTTGGAAGAACTACTGCCTAATCTTCATATTGATGTGCCAATGAATTATAAAAGAACATTGGTCTATGATGCCGTAATGATGGCAATGGCAGATGATGATTATGCAAAAGAAGAAAAAGAGGCGGTTTGGAAAGCTGCTGAGTTATTAGATATTCCTTACTTTATTGCTCGAACTATAGAAGGGCTTGTGAATACGGAAAAATCATTGGGAATGATCCGTAAGTCTTTGTTTGAACTTGAAGAAGATACAGCCCATCCTATTGTCGGTTTGCAAAGTTTGAACATGAAGCCTGCTTCAGTTCTGGAAAGAAATACTTTCGGTATCAAATTGACTTGTGAAGAAACACAGTTGAATTATGGATATGCTTTGATGATTATTGCAGGTGCTGATGGAATTGTCTCTGAGGCAGAGAAAGAGTGGTATTTAGAACAGTTTGTCGCTGTTTCTGAAACTCCACCACATATAGCAGAGCAAGTAGTTGCTTATGATTATTTGAATGGAGATTTGCAGGAAGTGATTGGCAATTTGAAAGTAGATGTGACTATTAACTTTAAGAGGACTCTACTCTATAATGCCGTGAAAATGGCAAGTGCAGATATGAGTTTTCCCGAGCAGGAAAAAGAGGCTTCTGAAAAAGTAGCAAACATCTTAGGTATTTCTCCTGATATAGCACAAACTATCCATTATTTGGTAGATACAGAAGCAAAAATATCGAAGATGCGCCTGACTCTTTTTGAGTACAGGTAAATCATTTTAAAAGAAATAGATACAAGCAGAAGATAGAGAATATTTCCATATACCTCTGCCAGGTACTAATTAACAAAGCTATAAAAAGCTTTACTTTAGATGATATAATTCTACATCAAAAAATATATAAAAAAAGCCATTGCAGTCGAAGATTTGCAATGGCTTTTCATTTATCGGTTAAATTTCTATCTAGAAATCAATTTGAAAATATCATTTCCGAAGGCGAAAACCATAATTGATAATAAGATCAGCATACCAATTTGCTGCGCAACCATCAATACTTTTTCTGAAGGTTTTTTACCTGTAATCATTTCGTAAGTCAAGAACACTACATGACCACCATCCAAAGCAGGAATAGGCAGTAAGTTCATAAAGGCTAATACCATTGATAACATACCTGTGATTGTCCAGAACTGTAACCAATGCCAAGTACCGCCATAAACCTCAGCAATACCGATAGGGCTGCTCACTGATTTACTTGCAGAAACTTCACCTCTGAATAATTTACCAAATGCTTTCACTTGTACAAGAATCACATTGAAGGCATCTTTAGTTCCTACAGGAATAGCCTCCATCAAAGTGTACTTTTTATATTCAGCATTTAAGCGAGATCTCATTTCAAAACCTAAAGTACCTTCATTAGATACCGTCATGTTTAATTTCACAGGTTGATCATTTCTCAAAACAGTCAATTCAATTTCTGTTCCCGCAACTTTTGCTAGCGCAACTTTAAATTCACTGAAATAAGGAACTTCTTTTCCGTTGATGGCCACAGGAATATCATCAGCTTGCAAACCTCCTTGATCAGCAGGTGTACCTGGCAATACTCGTTTTACATAAAATGGATCTCTGAAGTAGACGTAAGATTTATTTCTATACTTATCATCACTCATCCATTCAATCATTTCTTTTGGAATATCAACACGGACTTTTTTACCGTCACGGTCAACTGTAATATAACTGTCAGAGCCTAAAAGGAAGTTAGGATCTACAATATCTCTGAATTGCTTAGCAGGTTCACCGTTTAGGTTGACCACTTTATCACCTGTTTTCAGGCCGATTCTTTCACCGAGTTCACTTACATATAAACCGTATTTGTTTACTTCTTCAATAGGAAGATAACGCTCTCCAGTACTGTAAGCAATACCAACAAAGATGATTACACCTGTAACGACGTTCATGATAATACCGCCAAGCATAACGATGAGTCGTTGCCAAGCAGGTTTTGTTCTAAATTCCCAATCTTGAGGTTCAGCTTCAAGGTCGTCAGCACCTTTAGATTCATCAATCATTCCGGCAATGTCTACATATCCTCCCATCGGGAACCAGCCCAATCCGTATTCAGTGTCTCCTTTTTTGAATTTGAAAATTGAAAATTTCAAAAGGTTGGGAAAAGGAAATAAGAAGTCGAAAAATAAGTAGAATTTATTTACTCGTATTTTAAAAAGCTTTGCGGCAAAGAAGTGCCCAAACTCATGTATTCCTACTAAAATTGATAACCCAGTCAATAACTGAGCAGCCATTATAAGTCCTTCCATCTTACAAATTAAAACGTACTACTCTGATGTTTTCTAAAACAGAATAATAAGTTAGTTATAATATTTATTTATTTGACCATTGTTTTGCCAACTCTCTCACATTATGGTCAGTTTCAACATAATCTTCATATGTTGGGGTTTGTATGAATTTATAATTCTCCATACAGAATTGGTTTAGTGCAGCAATATCTAAGAACTTTATCTCATCATTTAAAAATCGCTCAACGGCAATTTCATTCGCGGCATTAAGTATACAAGCACTGTTTCCTTTCTTATCCAGACAGTCATAAGCCAATTGTAAATTGACGAATGTTTCCTTGTCAGGAGCTTCGAAAGTTAAAGTGGGGTAGTCCATAAAATTGAAACGCTCAAAATCAGAAGGCAATCGCTGAGGGTATCCCAAGGCATACTGAATAGGTAATTTCATATCAGGTAAGCCCATTTGAGCTTTCATACTTCCGTCTTCAAATTGTACTAATGAATGTACAATTGATTGTGGGTGTACAATCACATCAATCTGATCAGCATTGACATCGAAAAGCCATTTCGCTTCGATCACTTCCAAACCTTTGTTCATCAATGAAGCAGAGTCAATTGTGATCTTGGCACCCATACTCCAATTAGGATGTTTCAAAGCTTGTGCTTTTGTAACCTGAAGTAATTCTTCTCTTTTCTTACCTCTGAACGGTCCTCCGGATGCTGTAAGAATAACTTTTTCAATCGGATTGCTTTCTTCTCCAACTAAACACTGATAGATAGCAGAATGTTCTGAATCTACTGGAATAATATCAACACCTTTTTCAATTGCTTTCTGAGTGACAATTTCACCAGCAACCACCAACGTTTCCTTATTGGCTAATGCGATTGTTATTCCCTGATCAATTGCAGTCAGTGTAGGTTTAAGACCTGCGTAACCTACTAAAGCTGTTAATACAATATCAGAATGTGTATTTTCAAGGGCTTCGCAGATACCATCTATAGAAGTTAATACTTTTACTTTCGTATCTTTAAGTCCTTCCTTTAAAGAAGAAAATTTATCACTATTGCCAATAATGGCATATTTAGGTTGAAACTCAATACATTGCTGAATGAGAAGGTCCACGTTATTTCCTGCTGATAAAATACTTACAGAAAATAAAGATGTATTTGCTTTAATAACATCTAAGGCTTGTGTACCTATTGACCCAGTAGAGCCAAGAATTGCAATTGATTTTAAAGTCATTAAATCTTACTTTTTATGCATTTCCAAGAATGCTCACATATTTCAATGGCGCAAGTTAATATCTATTACTATTCTCTCTCTATTTTTTAGCATTTCATTACAAACATTTTCGTGTTTTGCACAAGAAAACAAGGTTTATCTTGATGAGTCATGGCAACTGCTAGAAGAAAAGGGAAAAGTTCAGATGTCAGCTTTGAAGAAAACACCAAAAGCGCTGCTTAATACATACGCAGTCTTAAAGTTAGAAAATAAAGATTCATTGTATAAGAAAAATGTAGAATTAAGAGTAGAAGCTTTAGTAAATGATAAGTTTATAGTGTTTGAAAAGAAAATAACCTTGCCTGTCGGTGAGGAAGTAATCTTACAGCAGAAACTAGATCTTGGTCAAGTAGAAGTGGGGGTTGAGGTATTGCATTTTAGGGTGAAAGACTTAGATAAACCATAATTTTATAGATAGGTAACAGCGTTGGAAGTGATAAAAATACAAAAAGGAATATTGGATATATCTGACTTAAGTTGTTACTTTGGGCTATCAAAATTCGTCAGCATTGGCGACCATTTTATAATCACACATATATAGAGAGAAATTATGAATTTCCCAGCAGAATTAAAGTATACAAAAGACCACGAATGGTTAAGAGTAGAAGGTGAGTTTGCGTACATCGGTATTACTGAGTTTGCGCAAAGCGAGTTAGGGGATATTGTATTTGTGGACATCACAGCTGAAGATGAGGAGGTTGCTGAAGGCGAAGTATTTGGATCTGTTGAAGCAGTAAAAACAGTATCTGACTTATTCATGCCTGTAAACGGTGAAGTAGTAGAAGTAAACGAAGCAATCGATGCTGCTCCTGAATTGGTAAACTCTGATCCTTACGGTGAAGGTTGGATGATCAAAATTAAATTATCTGATCCTTCTGAAGTAGATGCCTTATTAGATAGCGAAGCATATAAAGAAGAAATTGCTGACTAATTTCTTTCAAAATATAAACAAGAAGAGTTGAGCAGGAAGTGGTTCAACTCTTTTTTTATAGGTACTAGTACAAAAGTAAATGAACATAGTACTTGTCAATTATTACCAATATAAAAATGCAATTTTTCACTGGAAAAGTCTATTTCGAATTAAGATCTGCTTTTGATAAACATCCTGATGAGCAAAAGTTTATTGTGTATGGTAATGCATCTGCAGAAACAGTCTGGTCAAGGTATCTTGCTGCTGAAAATGGAGATGTAGCAGGAAGCCCAAAATATTTATTTTATACTTCAGATTATTCAAAACAAAGTGCTTTACTCACTGAAAAGTTTCAAGTCAGAAAAGCAGGTGGAGGTGTAGTATTCAAAGGTGATGAGCTTTTGGTTATGAAGAGAAATGGTGTTTTTGATATTCCAAAAGGACATCTTGATAAAGGAGAAACCATAGAGGAATGTGCAGTGAGAGAAGTGGAAGAAGAAACAGGTGTAAAGGCTGAGATTGAAGAACTATTGCATGAAACTTTTCATACTTATATCTATAAGAAAAAACACGTTTTAAAGCACACTTATTGGTATAAAATGAAAGCTACTGAAAATGATCAGGAATTGATTCCGCAGACTGAAGAGGGAATTGAAACCTTAGAGTGGATGAAAATCAATGAAGTGAAAAACAAAGTCTGGAAAAATACCTACAAGTCGATCAAAGAGGTATTTGAATTGTGTGGAGTTTAATTATATGATGATTCAAAAAGCAAAAATATACTTTTTCAATATCCTGCTTCTGTTTTTAAGTTTTGGAGTAGGTGCCCAAAACCTTCAAGTAGTAAAGGATAGCAACTCGGATTATTATGGTTACAAAAAAGAAGGACAGGAAGACTGGTCTATCAAACCAAAATATGAAGTTGCATACCCTTTTAATTTAGAAGGAGTAGCGGCAGTGAAAAATGAGAAAGGATTTATCTTAATCAACTCAAAAGGGAAAAAACTAACACCTCATACCTATGAACGTTTTGGGTGGTCTGATGATGCTGATTCCACAAGTGCTCCTCTTTTTTATGGAAAATTAATTGGTGCCAAAAGCGGTAGTAAATGGGGAGTAATCAATACCAAGGGAAAGGAAATAATATCTGTCTCTTATGAAAACCTCAATTACTTTGTTAATGGAGTGGCCATTGTAAACCTTCAAGGAAGATATGGTGCATTAAATACTGAAGGTGAAGAGATTATTCCTACCACTTTCCAGAATCTTCGCTTTATGGCTGGAGGTTTACCGCTATTAGTCGCTAAAAATGATGGACTTCAAGGTATTATTGATCTAGAAGGAAATTGGATTCTACCATTAGAATATCTTAATGTAAAGTGGGCTGGAAAAAAGTTAATAGCAGCAATGACAGTAGAAGGACAATGGCTTTTTATTGATCATGCTGGAGAGCATTATTCTGATGAACTATATTCCAATTGGAAATGGTATCATAAACAGAAAAAACTATTACTGAATAGAAATGGAAGGTTTGGTTTGCTTAATGAAAATGCAGAGGAAATCTATCCTACAATATATAAAAACATAACTTTTACGGATACTTCAATTGTAGCAGAGAGTTTCCCTACTTTAGAATTAGGTACTGTAGAAGGAGAATTAATCAGCACTTGGAATTGTGATAGCATCTCCTTTGCAGGAGAAGACCTGATAAGATATTATGCTTCAGGAAAAGTAGGGATTGCAGATGCTAAAGGGAAAAATAAGTTCTTCAATTTCTATGATGAGATAGGAGATTTTAAAGATGGACAGGCCATTGTAAAGAAGAAAAACAGATATGGAGTTTGTGACTCTACAGGCAGACTGATTATTCCTGTACAGTTTATCAATCTCAAAAGAATGCCTACAGGTCATTACTGGACTTTGGATCAATCGAATTACCCAGATGTTTATGATCACAAAGGAAAAAACCTCACTATGCATAATTATGATATGGTGGGAGAGTATTCTCAAGGGAAATATTTAATCAGAAAAGCCCGTCTTTACGGCTATTTGGACAGTGATTTAAATGAATGGATTACTCCTCAGTTCAAAGATGCAGAATCCTTTGTAGGGCCATATGCCGTAGTGAGAACCAATGATTACTATGGTGTCATAGACTTAGAAAAAAAATGGGCAATTACACCGATCATTGACCGTTTAAAAACAGTCTCTGAAGGATTGTTCTATTTTGAAGATAACCAAGAATGGGGAACCCTCGGAATTGATGGTATAGAATGGTTTAGAACGGACTCTGCCACTGTTGAATCATTTGAGAATGGTTATGTAGTGATGAAAAGAAGAGGAAACTACGGTTTGCTTACTAATAAAGGGAGGTTGAGTTTGTCAACAAGATATGATTCTTTGAAATTAGATTATTTGAAGGAAGGGAGAGTAGAGATGTACCTTGATAGTACTTGGCTTTATAAAGTAGTGGATGATAGGGAAGGTGAACCAACCAGAGATGCTTACAATCTTTATGATACATTATTTTATCCTTCAGAAGGGTTTACAAAAGTAGAAATAGGAGGCCGTTATGGTTTTATGGATTATTTGGGGAGGTTAAGACTTTCTTGCCGTTATGAGAATGTCAGAGATTTTTCAGATGATCTAGCACCTTTTTCTATCAATCATAAATGGGGTTTTATCAACCAAGAAGATGTTATCACTCTTCAGCCTCGATATGAAGACCTTTATGGGTTGAAGAATAATATGGCAAAAGCCAAGTCGAGAGGAAAATGGGGAGTAGTAAATAAAGACGGTAAAACAGTCATACCATTTGAATATGAGAATGTAGAGCGTTCTGACTTTGGAAACTGGTATATCTGGGAAAAAGGTGGCCGTATGGGTATTTATCTTCCTGGAGGTATTAAAGGGATTTATGGAAAGTACGATCAAATCAAAGATCTAGGAATTGGGTTTGTGGAAGTACAGCAAAATGAAAAGCTAGGAATAGATAGAATAGATGGTTACAACACCTGGAAAATAATCTACAATTCCATACACGTTTTGCACAATAAGAAGTGGATTTGTTTGGAAAGAAAGAAAGCAGATGTACGCAGTGTTCCGTTATAATTTATTATGATTGAAAACGGAACTAATTGACCGTGAGAGAGTTTTATAATAGTGTGAGTTGTTTACAATATTATGAAATTATGTTGAAGATGCGAGTGTTAGGATTTATGATATTATTTGTAAGTATCGTTATCGGTTTTATTTCATTACATTCAGAAGTGCATTTTCAAAACTATTATTCTCCTTCAGCGATATTAAAAGATGGTGTTATAGTTGAGAAATATTCTTCTGGAAGCACAGATCTCTATAAGATGTATTAAAAAAAATTGAGTCATAAATAAAAAAAAGGCTTTTCTTCACGTTAAATTGAAGAGAAGCCTTTTTTGTTGCTAAACCTGATTTTGATGAATCATTTTTTCATCTAACTTGGGTGCTAATTGAACTTATCCAAATATGACTAAAATAAAACTCTTAAATAGAGATGCGTTGCTAGGAACCATCTTCGTCTTCATGTTCATGGGACTACTTCAAGCATCCAACGTTCAAATTGAAATCTTAAACGTTTTCGAGCAGGTATTCGAGAACTTTCAACTCACAGATATTTATTATTCTAAGTTGAGAGACAACTCAAAAGAACATTTTGAAAAAGATATTGTACTGGTGAATATTGGCACATTGGACAGGAAAGGAATTGCAAAACAGATTGCAAGACTTGCGGCAGAAAAACCTAAAGTAATGGGGATAGATGCCACTTTTTTCGGCCCAAGACCAAAAGACCCAGCAGGAGATTTTATGCTAGCACAAGCCCTTCGGATGATGGGTAAATCGTTTGTGATGGCAACAAGTCCTGATAAATGGAATCCTGAAACTTCTAAGTTTGATACGTTACTGACATCATATGCGCCTTTTATGGCAACAACAGATCATGCCCACGTATTCACTGGAGTTTTAACAGATGAGGATTTCACAACATGGAGAGACTTTCCAGTGTATGTAGATTTTAAAAATGGAGAAAAAGAATATGCTTTAGCAGTAAAAATTGCTGAAAAATTTAATCCAGAGAAAACAGCAAAATTTCTAAAAAGAGGTAATCAGGTAGAACCCATTTATTTTAAAGGGAACTATGATAAGTTTATCAAGTTAGACGTAAATGACTTAAATGATCCAGACAGAGATTTCTCATTTGTCAAAGATAAAATAATCCTAATGGGATATATGGGCGATGGCTATACGGACAAACACTGGGATGATGATAAGTTTTTCACACCTCTTAATTCAAACCTAGTAGGCAGGGGCTATCCTGATATGTTTGGAGTAGTAGTACACGCCAATATCATTTCTATGATCCTCAATGAGACCTACATTGATATGATGTCAGATTGGGTGAGCTATTTTCTGGCTTTTATCGTTTGTTATTTCAATGCAGTGATATTTATGTGGATCGTTGAAAACCATAAGTTAGCTGTTTGGTACAATGCCATTACAAAGTCGATTCAGCTCGTAGAAGCGCTTATAATTTTGTCTATGACAATGCTTCTTTTTGGCTCATTTAGTTATCATGCGAATTTTACTTTGCTATTCTTTGTAATATTACTTTCCGGTGATTTAATTGAAATATTCTCTGAAATTTTATTGAGACTTTTCCGTGGAATTAGAAACAGATGGAAAAAGTAAATCAATTCCGTAACTTGTGAATAACTTTTAATGGATTCTTTACGTACAAAGAACTACGAATAAAAATTGCGAACTTCTGAATCCTGAAAATATACAAACTATGAAAATTAAGTTATTAGCCGCCATTATATCAAGTCTCTTTTTGATAACGTCCGCTTATTCTCAAGAAGCTAAATTTATGGTGCTCGGCGCTAAAGGTGAAGTAAAGGTTGATGGGAAAACAATCCACACAGGGGATATGCTTCTCTCAGGTCAATCTGTTGAAATTAGTGGATCAGCTCCTTATTTAGGATTAGCGTCTATAATGGGAGGTACGTTAGAATTGAAAAAGAGTGGAACATATAAAGTGGATGAGCTGGAAAAGAATTTAGGCTCAGCTGAAAGTGATCTCGTTTCAAAGTATGTTGACTTTATCAAAGATGAGTTGACAGGTTCTGGAGAAGCGGCATCTACTCAAGCGAAGTACGGTTCCGTAACTAGATCACTGAAGAAAAAACCAATCTTCTTCCATATTCCTATCAATTCAAATGCAATCAAGTCTGAAGTAAAATTGACTTGGGCATTGAAAGGAGCAAGTAATAAGGAAGATGTCTCTTTCAAAATCTATATCAAAGACAGAAAGCATCATGTTTTAGTTGAAGATGAAGTAGAAGGTACTGAATATAAATTGGACCTAAATGATCCAAAACTTAAAGATCAGAAATACCTGTTCTACTATGTAGAAGATGCTAAAAACAAGAAAATTGCTTCAGACCTGTATGCATTTACAGTATATACAGATGGAGATTCTGAAGAGACAAAAAAAGAAATTGAAATGTTGAAGGCCAATGAAACAGCAATTGGTCAATTAATTCTAGCAAAGTTTTACGAAGAAAAAGGATTTATAGTAAATGCCTCTACAGCTTATGAGAAAGCTATAGCACTCTCTAACGGAGATGAACAGTTTGTAAAACTTTATGAAAACTTCCAAACTAGATACGGAAGTTAATTTATAACTAGATTCAGAAGCGATGATAGAGATAATATCTCTGTCACTATTCTTATATTGAAAGCCATTAAGACTTTATGCTTTAATGGCTTTTATTTTGCTCCAATTGTTTTTTGATGGACTTAGAAAAGATCTGCCCTAAACCAGCAATTGATAACACAACAAGCCCGCCTACAATCATTTGAGTAATAGAGTTGGAACCACTATTCGAAATATCCTGAAGGTTCTCTAGAGACTTTCCAAACCATACGGAAACTAATGTTCTTGGCAACATACCAATCAAACTACCCAAAAGAAATTGTCGAATGGGAGTTTTAGCCCATGCAAGCAGTAAATTACTTAAGGCAAAAGGAAGAATTGGAGATAACTTTGTAAAAGCTACAATCTTCAAAGGGGATTCATGAACAGTGTTGATGATAGCGTTTGCAATCGGATATTTTTGAATTGAATCATTAAATCGTCCTTGATCGACCCATCTTACAATAAAATAACAAAGCAACGCAGCGATCATATAGGCAGGGATCATTCCATAAAGAGCATTCCATCCTAAGAAATAGCCAGTGAATAAAGCCATAAATGTGGTGGGTGTAAGTGCAAGCGCCATGGTGAAACTTGAAATCACGAAAAATACGATCCACTCATTTGTTGTAAAATTTGAGATGTAATCTTGGTAAGTATACCCAAGCGTAGCAATGGTAGAACTGGTCAATAATGGCAGAATACTCAGCCCTCCTCCAACAGAAAAAGAAGATTTATTTTTCTGAAAAACCTCTCTAATACCCTTAATTTTCATCTTTTCTCTTAAATAATTGTCAATTATGATACTGCAAGGTAAAAAAAATGAAGAAAAGTTGTGTAATTAAATTTCTACTTCTATATTTGCATCGCTTTTGTCAGAAACGGTGTTTTTGATATAGGTAATTGCCTCCTTAGCTCAGCTGGTAGAGCAACTGATTTGTAATCAGTAGGTCGTAGGTTCGACTCCTATAGGAGGCTCAATATAGCTCAAACATTCGCAAGACGTGCGGATTGATTTGAAACGCCTCCTTAGCTCAGCTGGTAGAGCAACTGATTTGTAATCAGTAGGTCGTAGGTTCGACTCCTATAGGAGGCTCAATATAGCTCAAACATTCGCAAGACGTGCGGATTGATTTGAAACGCCTCCTTAGCTCAGCTGGTAGAGCAACTGATTTGTAATCAGTAGGTCGTAGGTTCGACTCCTATAGGAGGCTCCAAGTCTTGGAGTCAGGCAATTTGGAAACAAATTCGGCGCTGGGTTAAAGACGAAATATGTATTGCCTCCTTAGCTCAGCTGGTAGAGCAACTGATTTGTAATCAGTAGGTCGTAGGTTCGACTCCTATAGGAGGCTCATAGTAATGAAAACCCTTTTGAAAGCTGAATTGTCAACATCGTTGATAGTATTGCTTTTGAGTGGGTTTTTTTCATTATTAGGGCATTTTTGCAACATCTGTCAGGAATGCTCTGAAGTATTTGGATAATGGATTTTCGTTAATGAGATGTAAAGTTTGAAATATAACTTTCTGATTATTTGGTGATTACGAAATTATTTAAGTATTTGCGGACTCGTTAATTTTAAAATATAAGAAGATGTCAAGAATCTGCGATATTACAGGTAAAAGAACGAGAGTTGGTAATAATGTTTCTCACGCAAACAATAAGACCAAACGTAAGTTCTACCCTAACTTGCACAAAAAACGTTTCTACATTCCTGAAGAGGATCGTTGGGTAACGTTAAAAGTTTCTTCAAGTGCTTTAAGAACAATCAACAAGAACGGTATTTCTGCTGTCTTGAAGAAAGCACGTAAAGAAGGTAAAACTATCTAAGTTTAATCTTGGTTTAAATTCGGTAAATAAATTACCAAAAAGAATAAGTCATGGCTAAGAAAGGCAACAGAGTACAAGTGATCCTTGAGTGCACTGAGCACAAAGCATCTGGTCAATCAGGTACTTCAAGATACATCACTACAAAAAACCGTAAGAACACTCCAGATCGTTTAGAAAGACGTAAGTTCAATCCGGTATTAAAGAAATACACAATTCACCGTGAAATTAAGTAATTATGGCTAAGAAAGTAGTAGCAACACTTAAGAAAGAAGGTGGCGTTAAATACGCTAAAGTGGTGAAAGCAGTGAAATCTCCAAAAACGGGTGCATACACGTTCAAAGAAGAGATTATCATGGAAGATCAAGTAAAAGATTACTTAGCAAAGTAATTCTCTTGAATCAAGCTTTACATTTCTTTCGAAAAAACCCTGCAACAAGATTGTAGGGTTTTTTGTTTTAAATACTAAGACAGAAGTAAAGGGGCTTTTTGAATGAAGAATTAAGAAAATATGATCTGTACTGTGGTCAGTGTGAACGTTGCAATGCAACATACCTTCAACAGTATCCATCATAAAGATCACTTTATGGACCAGAGTGCGAAACATTTTTCTTCATTCTTAACTCTTCATTCTTCATTAAAAAAAACATCCGTTTACTTTTGTCCTAGTATTTACTTTTGTGATATGTATTTTTTACGTTTATGTGACGTTTTCATGTATTAGTAATTCAAATACTATCAGAGGGATAGAACAACAGGACTTTATTGGGATTCTAACTTTTTGAGCGTTATTTTCGCAGTAGAGAAAAGGTCTTTTGACCTGAGTTCTGACCTTGTTTTTTTATTATTAGATTTAACCTAGCAGCAATAATGGGCTTCTTTAAAAAATTTTTTGGTAAATCAGAGATTACGGAGGAAGAGAAAGATAACCTGAATAAAGGTTTGGAAAAATCTCGTGGTACTTTGTTTGACAAGCTTAGCAAAGCTGTAGCTGGTAAATCTAAGGTAGATGACGAGGTACTGGATAATCTCGAAGAAATTTTAGTGACTTCAGATGTAGGGGTTGAAACTACTTTGAAGATCATTGACCGTATAGAAGAGAGAGTGGCAAAAGACAAATATGTCAATGCTACAGAATTGAATCAGATTTTATACGAAGAAATCGCAGGACTTTTGGATGAAAACAAAAGTGCTGACGTAGATGGATATTCTATTCCAGAAGGAATTGAAGGTCCATATGTGATGTTGGTTGTAGGGGTAAACGGTGTTGGTAAAACAACAACCATTGGTAAACTTTCTGCAAAGTTCAAGGCTAAAGGTTATAAAGTGGTTTTAGGTGCGGCTGATACATTTAGAGCAGCAGCAGTAGATCAATTAAAACTTTGGGGTGAACGTACAGGTGTTGATGTAGTAGCAAAAGGTATGAACGTAGATCCTTCTTCAGTAGCTTTTGAAGCAGTGAAGAAAGGTGTAGAATCAAATGCTGATGTTATTATTGTTGATACAGCAGGTCGTTTGCATAATAAAGTGAACTTGATGAACGAGCTTTCTAAGATTAAAAGATCAATGCAAAAAGTTGCTCCAGGAGTACCGCATGATGTGATTTTAGTATTGGATGGTTCAACAGGTCAAAATGCAGTGAATCAAGCAAGAGAATTTACAAAGGCAACTGAAGTAACAGGATTAGCCATCACTAAATTAGACGGAACAGCTAAAGGTGGTGTGGTGATCGGTATTTCAGATGAATTTAAAATTCCAGTAAAATATATAGGTGTAGGTGAGGGTGTTGATCACTTGCAGGCATTTAGGAAAATGGAGTTTGTAGAATCTCTCTTTGGAGGAAGAGATGCTACTAAATCTCAATAAGTTATAAGTTGAAGAAAAAGCCATGTATTGAGATAAATACATGGCTTTTTTGATTTTCAAAAGAATTATTTTAACTCTACTTATATCAAAGTGGAAAAACTAACAAATACACTATGAGACCGAACAAAATAACTATTATTGGAGGTGGAAACTTGGGTAAGGCAATCGCTGAAGGCCTGATCATCAGTAAGTATATCGAACCTCACAATTTAACAGTGACTAGAAGAAACATAAAACTTCTAAAATCGTTATCAGATCAAGGGGTAAATGTATCCTCAGATAATAATGAAGCGGTAAAAGGAGCAGACCTTGTAATTTTGGCGATCAAGCCTTTCCAAATCAAGTCGATCATGGAGCAAATCAAGGAATCTCTAAAAGCAGATAAAGTGGTTTCTTCAGTAGTGACAGGGGTATCATTAAACGATATGGCTTCTGTTTTAGGTGAAGAGCAACCTGTTTTCCGTTCTATGCCGAATACTGCAATTGCAATTCGCGAATCGATGACTTGTATCTCGACTGTAAACGGTACAGAGGAGCAGAAAGAAATGATGATTGATTTATTCTCTCAACTAGGAGAAGCAATTATTATTGACGAAAGCTTGATGGCGGCAGCTACAGTACTTGGTGCAAGTGGTATTGCGTATGCAATGCGATTTATCAGAGCGGCTTCTCAAGGAGGTATTGAAATTGGGTTTGGAGCTCAGGTTTCTCAACTTATTGCAGCGCAAACTGTAAAAGGGGCTGCATCTTTATTAATGGAAACAGGAAATCACCCTGAACAAGAAATTGATAAAGTAACTACACCAAAAGGGTGTACAATTGCTGGGCTAAATGAAATGGAGCACCAAGGATTTAGTTCATCATTAATTAGTGGAGTAAAAACGTCCTTTAAAGCAATTGATGTGATAAAGGATGATTTTGATAAAAAATAAAAACAAGGCAAGAGAAGAATATATGAAAATGAATGATTTCTTGTCTTAAGTATTAGGACAAAAGACGTTTCTCTCACCTTGATTAATCATGGAAAGGCGTTAATACAGCCAATCTATGACTTCAGTCATAGCGCGAGAGATATTTATCCGTTACTTATGTCCTAGTACTTCGTACTAAAAGTGTGTAAATTTTAATTATTAACTAAAAAGACCGTGAAAAAGATTGCCGTGTTTACATCAGGGGGCGATGCTCCTGGAATGAATGCTTGTGTTAGAGCTGTTGTTAGAGCAGCACTTTATAATGGTTTAGAAGTGGTAGGTATTCGTAGAGGTTATAAAGGTATGGCAGATGCTGACTTTATTCCTATGGAGTCTCACTCTGTATCTGATATTATTGGATTAGGCGGAACAATTTTAAAGTCTGCTAGATTTGATGAGTTCAGAGATATTGAGTGGAGAAAGAAAGCCTACGAAAATTGTGTGAAGGAAGGAATTGATGGTTTAGTGGCTATTGGAGGTAATGGTACATTTACTGGAGCAAAATTATTAATGGAAAACTTCGGTATTCCTACAATTGGTTGCCCTGGTACAATTGACAATGACCTTTATGGCACAGATTATACTATCGGTTTTGATACAGCAGTAAATACGGCTTTAGATGCCATTGATAAAATCAGAGATACTGCCGCTTCACATGACCGTGTATTCTTCGTAGAAGTTATGGGCCGTGATGCAGGTTTTATCGCTATGCAATCTGGTATTGGCGGTGGAGCTGAAGATATTTTAGTTCCTGAGATTCCTGATACAATTGATGAGGTGATTGACAACCTTAAGAAAGGTGGCTATAAAGAAAAACCTTCTCATATTATTGTAGTAGCGGAAGGTGAAGAAATCGGAAACGCGAACTTCATCGCTCAAAAAGCAAAAGAGGCTTTACCAAACCTTGATATCAGAGTATCTAACTTAGGTCATATCCAAAGAGGTGGTTCTCCAAGTGCAATCGACAGAATTTTAGCAAGCCGTATGGGTATTGCAGCTGTTGAAGGATTGATTGCTGGAAAATCTAACGTAATGGCTGGTATTATTGATGATAAGGTGGCTTATACTTCTTTTGATGATGCTATCAATAAGAAAAAACCTTTAGATGTTGAGCTAAATAAGATGGTGGAAATCTTAAATAGCTAGTATTCAGTGAGTACTAAGATGGATTTTTTCTTTTAAAAGGCCTCTAGTACTTAATATTCTGAAATATAAATAGGGAATAAATGTATAAAACAGTAGTTTTGCATTTGTTCCCTTTTGTATTTTAAACATAATTGATCTCCTCCGATGTGATTTACAACTGAAAAAAGCATTGTTAATAATATAAAGTTATCCGTTCATTGTTCAGAGGATAACCAACTTCTCAACTTTCAACAGCTCATACTCTTGAGCGATTATTAGTCAACTAATGAAACAAAATCTTCAGTTAAGTATTAAAGGGACTGATTTCAAAACAGAAATTTTATCAGGCCTAACGGTAGCGATTGCCCTAGTTCCAGAAGCGATTGCCTTTTCATTTATCGCAGGTGTATCTCCATTAGTAGGTTTGTATGCCGCTGTAATTATGGGATTCGTGACAGCTGTTTTAGGCGGACGTCCAGGAATGATTTCAGGAGCAACAGGTGCAATTGCAGTAGTAGTAATGCCATTGATTGCAGCAAAAGGTGTAGATTATTTATTCCCTGCAATTATTTTAGGTGGTGTAATACAGATTGCTGTTGGTGCACTAAAATTGGGTAAATTCATCCGTTTAGTACCACATCCAGTAATGTTAGGTTTCGTAAACGGTCTAGCTATCGTTATCTTTAAAGCGCAATTCAGTCAGTTTAAAATAGATGGAGAATACTTATCAGGAACTCCATTATATATCATGTTAGGTTTAGTAGTATTGGCGATGTTAGTGATCCAGTACTTACCAAAAGTAACGAAAGTAATTCCATCTCCATTGATGGCCATTTTATTAGTATCAGGTATTGCGATTGGTTTTGGCATCGAAACACCAACAGTAGGTGATATGGCTTCTATCAAAGGTGGACTTCCTTCTTTATTAATTCCTAATGTTCCATTTGATATGGAAACTTTGATGATCATTTTACCTTTCTCATTGAAAGTGGCAGGGGTTGGTTTGATCGAAAGTTTATTGACATTAACGCTGATTGATGAAATCACTGAAACACGTGGTAGCGGAAACAGAGAGTCAGTAGCACAAGGATTAGCCAACATCATTTCAGGTTTCACTGGCGGTATGGGTGGCTGTGCCATGATCGGTCAATCAATGATTAACATTCAATCAGGTGCACGTCAACGTTGGTCAGGTATTATTGCCGCTGTAGCACTGATGGCTTTCGTATTATTCTTATCATCGATCATTGAGCAAATTCCAATTGCCGCACTAGTAGGTGTGATGTTTATGGTATCAATTGGTACTTTCGAATGGTCAAGTTTACGTATTTTGAATAAAGTACCTAAAGTTGATGTTGTAGTATTGATTACAGTATCAGTAGTAACAGTAATCGAAGATTTAGCAGTAGCGGTATTAGTAGGTATCATCATGTCAGCTTTATCATTTGCTTGGGAAAATGCAGTACGTATTCGTGCTAGAAAGAAAACAGATGAGTTCGGACGTAAGCACTATGAGATTTACGGTCCATTATTCTTCGGTTCTGCAACAAACTTCTTTGAGAAATTCGATTTCAAAAATGATCCTCAAGAAGTAATCGTAGATTTCACGGAATCAAGAGTAGCCGATTTATCAGGTATTGAAGCAATCAATAAAATCAATGAAAAATATGAGCAATATGGAAAGAATGTAACGTTCATCCATTTATCTCAAGATTGTATTGATTTATTAGACAAGGCAAAATCACATATAGAAATCGATCATGATCACGATCCACATTACGGTGTAGTGTATGATGCGTAGGTCATAGTTCATCCAATAAAAAAATAGAGAGTCAACTTCAAGTCGGCTCTCTATTTTTTTATTCCAGGTAATTATTCAAGGGGAAAATATTTTATCTAATGTTCTTAGCTTTTAAATCAATTTACAGCTCGTTTTTAGCTATCTTTTTACCAGTTAGTCTGAATTGAATACCTTAATTTCAATCAAAACTAATGTTAGAATAAATTGATAAATAGAATCTTATGTTTTGAAGTAAGGTTTAAAGTATTCTAGCTGAAAACTTGTAATCACAATTAAATGAAAAAGCTTATTTATGTTGTATTGCTAATGATTAGCAATAGTATCTATTCACAAGCTCAAAAAGCTACTTTTGAGTATTCGAAATATAATAACTTCAAGGACTATTTTGAAAGGGAGGTTAGGTTTGATAATCCTAAAGAAAAACAGTTTTTACTCCACGAAGAAAAATCTCTTGAAGACAAAGTTTGTTTTTTAGCGAGTGCTTCATTTTCAATAAATGAAAATAATTTTTTGAAAGATGTTGTTGTGAAGAATTGTCCATCACAATATTTAAAGGAAGTGATTGAACAATTTATAGTTGGTTCGAAAGCTTATTGGACGGTTAAAGATGAGACCTTCATTGTTATTCCTATAGCAGTATTTAAAGCTAGCGACAAAAACTATTCGGTTGAGAAACAAATTAAGTTTATGAAAAAAGTAGAGAAGAATGAGAGTCTCATTACAGAGGTAAAGTCTTATCAAGGTAAAGGGTACCTGAATGAGGCAGTGAGGTTTTTCTTGTATGATACTATTCGTTGTAGTAGAAGTAATTAATTTGTAAAAGAGTAATATCAAAAGTTTTAAAAAAAGCACATCAACAGAGATGTGCTTATATTTTTAATCCTCCAAAGCTTTAAACGGCTCCTTCGCATCTTCCCAAAACTCATTCAACTTTAATATTCTTGGTTTAAGGAATTCATAGATAGTAGGTTGATCATCTTGTCTGAATAAATTGACACCTTCCAGTTCAATATAAATTCTAGAGACCGTTTTATTGTTCCTGTCTTTTGACTTGAATTCCCAAGTCCATTCCTCCTCCAAAACAGAATGAAGAAAATCTTTTAAATCAATAAACTGTTGAAAATAGACTTCCTGTAGATCGAGGTCTCTGTGAGTGACATAAATCCCGATGCTACATTTCTGCTTATTAGCATCCATCTTAAAGAAAACATTCTTAATGCCTGTTTTGTAGTTCACCCAATTGACCTTTTGACCTTCACTATTGGTAAAAGGTTTCATCATTTGACCGAATCGAGTCCAAAACTCGGTTCTCATTTTGATATGTTCTTCTCTACTATACATGCTTCAATAATTTATATAATGGAGCAAATTTAATGAACTATTAGATTTTTGTGAAAATGAGGTTCGTAAAATATTGTCGATGATCCGTAAACTGATATTTCAACTGAAGAGAAGTGCCATCGATAATTTTGCGTATAATATCTAAATCATACTTTCTGCTCACTTCTGTATGGATAAGTTCTCCTTTTTTGAAGGAATAAGAACCTTCCGTCTCTTTTATAATTACAGTTTGATCAGTTTTACTTCGAATAAAACTTTTAGCAATACCTTCTTTCTCATTATAAGTGGCTAAATGTTCAAATTGTGAAGTATCGAAATCCCCTCCTAATTCTCTATTAATACGTTCTAAGAGATTTAAATTAAATTGAGCCGTGACACCTTTTGAATCACTGTAGGCAGGGAGTACAATATCTTCAGATTTTATTAAGTCAAGGCCTAATAAAATACTATCGCCAGTATTCATTACTTGATGTAATTGCCCGAGAAAACCTCTAGCCTGATCATCAGTCATATTACCGAGGTTAGAACCCAGGAAGAGAATTACTTTCTTACGGTCACTTTTAAAATCACCAATCATTTTAAAGTAGTCTCCGCAAATCCCTTTAGTATTCAGCTGAGGAAGCCACTCTTTCATTTTTGCAGTGATGTCAATAATAGCTTGTTCGCTGATATCAATAGGACTGTAAGTGACGTTTTCAAAATCAAAATGCTTTAAAAGTTCTTTCGTCTTTATGCCATCACCTGCACCCAGTTCAATAATATCCAAGGGTTCATCACCAATCGCTTTGGCAATTTCATTTCCTTGTACTCTGAGTATTTCCATCTCGCAGTCGGTAAGATAATACTCTTCCAAGTTCATTATCTCTCTAAAAAGAGCTTCACCTTTTTTATCATAAAAATACATAGATGATAAAAACTTTTGCGTAGACGATAAGCCTTTCTCAACATGTTGAGCAAATAGCGTTTTTTCAGTAATCATAGTGTTGTTGTGTTCTTGAAAAGGGTGTTATTTTGATTTTACTAAACGAATACCGGTGTATTGCCAGCAATAATGTGGGTGGAAAAAATTCCTATATGTATTTCTGCTATGGTTGGGTGAAGTAGCGACACTTCCACCTCTTAGCACCATCTGATTGATCATAAACTTTCCATTGTACTCACCAAGAGCACCATCAGCGGTTTTAAAACCTGGATAAGGAAGGTAAGCACTGTTAGTCCATTCCCATCTATCGCCCCAGTTCAGTTGTTCGGAAGCTACTTCCCATTCAAATTCAGTAGGGAGTCTCATTCCTTTCCAACGGGCAAATGCTTCAGCTTCATAAAAATTGATATGACTAAGAATACCTTTTCCTTCCACTTTTTGCATTCCTCCTAAAGTAAACTGCATCCATTCTTCTCCCTCTTTTTCCCAGTACAAAGGCTTTTTGATATCATTTTGTTGTACCCAAGCCCAACCTTCATCAAGCCAAAGGTCAAAACGTTCATACCCTCCGTCTTCAATAAAAGCAATGAAATCATCATTACTCACATAGTCTTTAGCAATTTCAAAATCATGAATGTATACTTTATGGCGCCCTAATTCATTGTCATAAGCAAAACCTTCACCTTGATGACCTATTTCATAGACACCTTCAGAAATTGAAATCCATTCATTGAAGTGATTTACCTTTCCAGTAAGTTTATTTCCGTCTTCTTTATAAGTAGTTTTCAAAGGATGTCTGAAGAACATTAGTTTCAGGTCTGTAATCATGAGTTCCTGATGTTGTTCTTCATGATTAATACCAATTTCAAAAATAGCATTCATCTCTGAAGTGGTATTTCCTCCAAACAGTTTTTCTATATGTTCATCCATATAATGTCTGTACTGATAAACTTCTTCTACTGAAGGTCGAGTCAGAACGCCTCTACTATCTCTTGCCAAACGATCGCCTACATTGTTATAGTAACTATTAAATAGGAAAGAGAATTTAGGGTGAAATTCTTTGTACTCTTTCAAATAAGGTTTGAGAAGGAAGGTTTCAAAAAACCAAGTAGTATGACCGAGTTGCCATTTCATCGGACTCGCATGCAATGCCACTTGAGGAGTATAATCTTCGATTGATAGGGGAGCACAAAAATCTTCGGTTCTTTTTCTTGTGCTGAAATAATGTTCGAGCATAGTATAATGTAGTTGATAGAAGAAGCTAAATGATTATTTCAAATTATATCGCAATTTCTAGTTTAAGGGAGATAACTTTATGTAAAATCAGTTCATAAATTATGAAAAATAGCTCAATAAAAATAGAATAATAGCCGTGAAATAATCTAATTTTAATAAGAAATTCATTTTGATAATGAAATCATTGTAGTCTAAAGCAATCAAATTAGATATTCATTATATTTAATTTGTACTAAGTACTAAGACAAAATTATATAACACTAATTCATATTATTTTTTCCGATTACTGCCTTGCAAAAACTTTAAATAGGACCACTATTTATACGTTTTTGAGCGTTGTACTCACAAAAAATAACTAAGAATTAATTATCATTTATTTTTGGCTTAGTACTTACCTAAATTCTAAAAAGGGTTTAGTTTATTTAATGTAATAACATGAACTATTCTAAAATAAACATACAACTTCATATCGTTTTTCAGACTTTACTTTTCGTAATGTTCACTTCCTCACTTTTTGGGCAAGAAGAGGGGATGATACATGATGAACTGACTCAAAGTAACCAATATGCATTGATCATAGGATCAAACAAATATGATGGTAAACCAATGTGGCCTGATTTGGATAATGCAGAAAACGATGCTAGAAGTATTGAAAAGGTTCTCTCCTCAAAATATAATTTTAAAACCACACTATTATTATCCCCAAAAAGGGAACAAGTAGAGAAAAGCATACTTTCTTTTCAAGATAAATTAAAAGAAGAAGACCGCTTCTTAATATATATAGCCGGTCATGGTGATTTTGATGAAGAAAATTTTGATGATGGTTTTTTGGTTTTCAAAGACAGTAAAACAACACGAAAGGATCCGACACGAAATACATACCTTCAGTACAGAAAACTAAACGGGATGCTCAATGCTTTAAAAGCAAGACATGTGGCTATTGTATTGGATGTCTGTTTTGGTGGTAGTTTTAATACTCAATTAAGGTCAAAACAAAAATTCAGGGGGAAAATTGAAGAGGAAATTATAACTGCCAAATTCTTGAAGAATAAGATGAATAAGACCACTAGAGTTTATTTGACTTCAGGTGCATTGGAGAGAGTTGCAGATGGAATAGATGGGCATTCTCCATTTTGCAAAGCTGTTTTAGAGTTTTTAGAAGAAGATACCCATCAGCTTTTTACATTATCTGATTTGCATCAACAAACGAAAAGAGCAGTGAGTGAGAGTTTATATGGTTCTTTTGGTAAGGATGAGCTGGGAAGTGAATTTATTTTGAATTCAGCAGATGATAATGTGATAAGTAATATCAAGGTAGATGAAACCATTCCTTTTAGCGAAACAATTGCGAGTAGAGGGCAGGAAGATTCAAATAGGTATTTATATATTGTTATTGGATTGGTAATAATAGTAGGTGTCGGTGTTATGTTTTTTGTATTCAAGCAAAAGAAGACAGTGATCCAAAATGATACTTCTGAAGTAATAGTAGAAAAAGCTACTTTGCCATCAATTAGAAAAGAACAAGATGATGTTTTTATTGATGGTGGTGTGGCATTTGCAATAACAGAAGAGAATAAACCAGAAGTAGATCATTTATTTACTCTGTATGATATTCATTCCAAAAACTTACAGCAGGTAGAATTGACCATGGCAAAATATGGAGACAACCCTCCAACTATGCTTTTTCATAAAAAAGAAACGGCAGAGCAGGAAATTCAGAAAGTGATTGATAAACTGAAAACATTGGCAGGAAATGATAAACAATAAAACATATTATATAGGAGGTTCTCAGTTTAATGTACTTTATGCTGACATCACCACTGTATTGACAGATGTAATTGTTAGTTCAGACGATACTGATATAACAATGTCAGGAGGTGTTTCAAGAAGTATATATCAAGCAGGGTCGAGTGCGATTCAAGTGGACGCTCGAAAGCATAAAGGATTAAAGGTAGGAGACGTGATTGTTTCGACGGCAGGGAATCTTCATGCAAAATACGTTTTCCATGCTATTACTTTAAACTATGAAAACAATACAGCAATTGATCCTAATACACTAGAGTTAGTTTTAAAAAGGATTTTAGAATTAGGAAAAGCATTAAAAGTAAAGTCAATTGCTTTGCCGGCTATTGCTACAGGAACGGCAGGGTATGATTATACAAATTCAATAAAAGCAATAACTGAAGTGATCGGTGGTTTTTTGAAGGAGAATGATACTATTGAAGAAGTAAGTTTGTGTTTGCTTAAAAGGGAAGAAATCTCAAGAGAGCAGATGAATGCTTTATTTGAAAATGCTGTAGAGTTGGTATCTATTAAAGAACAGAATCAGGCCATCAAAGGTTTATTGCAGGAAGCAAATGAAAATTTAAGACAAAAAGATACAGTTGATACAGCTATTGTAGAGAAGTTGGAAGAGGGGTTGGTGAGAATTTTATCAATTGAAAAAGAAGAAAAAGGTATTGTACCCACAAAAATACCTGCCTTATTGGATGATTTATCATTCTTATATGACCTTCTGCATTCGGTAAGTTCGAATAAACATGAGATTGAACATCTCAAGAAAGATAAGAAAGTATTAGAACAATCAATTAATTATCATAGAACAGCCTTGAGGCATTATGAGATTGAAAAAGCAAAATATGGTGGAGAAATGGTGCCTTTCCGACTAATGATGAGTATTGAGGATGCGGAAAAAGAGATTAATGCTATTCAAGAGAAAATTAATTCAGTGAATACTCAGTTGAAATCTTTTATTGAAATTGGGTAGTAAATAACTGACCATTATGAAGTTATACTAAAAGGGTGTTTGAGTTGTCTTAAGCATCCTTTTATTGTTTGCGTTTATTTAATGTAATTTTTTATAGAAGTTATTGCATTTAAAAAACATCCTATTACCTTTGCACTCCCTTCAGCAAACGGCTGAGGAAAAAACAAACGTAGGGGTTGTCCTATGTGACAACCCGACTCGGGTGGTTGAAATAATGAAAAGGTATTTGATTTAGTTGAAAATCAGCGATGTAAATTAAGTTTCTAAATAAAACAAAATAAGCATTGCAAATTAAATTTCTCTTCTTACCTTTACACTCGCCTTTAACGAAAGGCTTTTGAAACTTCTCTTTTGGAGTTGAAAATTCAGAGTGTTGTGGGTTGAGAAAATCAACGAAAAAAACTTCAAAAATTTTTGAAAAAAGATTTGGAAGTTAAAATAAAAAGTTCTTAACTTTGCACTCGCTTCTGGAAAACGAAGCACATTTAAACAGCGGTTTAAATGAAATAAAAATCTGAAAAACAGATCATTGAACTACGGTTCAAACGTTCTTTTGATGTAATGAAAAAGTAATTATAAGATCAGCGAAAGCGGATCCCAATTACAGTTAATTCTT
>NZ_JABANE010000105.1 GCF_012844305.1 Flammeovirga aprica JL-4 | reverse complement strand
CATTGGTAAACAGTTGTTTCTTCAATTTTCAAAAGCTCATTTTTAGTTATACTTTAAAATGTCTCAATACTAATCATTAAATAAATGACTGATGCATTGAAGCATCAATCTTTTCATCTTAGCAATTACATTGTTACTAAATACTTAATTGAAAAATGGGAAAAAAACTAGATTTTATCACCCCTGAACTTCAAACTTTTATTGAAAGTCAGAAAATGTTTTTTGTAGGAACAGCTGCAGATGAAGGCAGAGTGAATATCTCTCCAAAAGGGATGGATTCTTTCAGAGTTATTGACCAAAATAAAATAGTATGGTTAAACCTGACGGGAAGTGGAAATGAAACTGCAGCCCATTTGTTAATCAACAATCGTATGACGATTATGTTTTGTGCTTTTGAAGGAAAACCTTTGATATTAAGACTATATGGCACTGCAAATATCTATCATCAAAGAGACGAACAATTCCATCAATACGCTGATTTATTCCCTGAAAATATTGGCACAAGACAAATTATAGAAATGGATGTCGATTTGGTTCAAACATCATGTGGTTTTGGGGTTCCATTAATGGATTATAAAGAAGATAGAACCATTTTAAATGACTGGGCTAAGAAGCAAGGGGAAGATAAAATTAAGGATTATTGGAAAGAGAAAAACTCAAAGAGTATTGATGGGTTTGAAACTAAAATCTTTGAGGATTAAATCAATATTCTGCGAGGGAGACTTTTGGTTTTTGATATTCTTTTTTTTAAAATAAACATGTGGTATGTATGGGATTAGATACAGTAGAACTATTAATGACAGTAGAGGAACTTTTTGATATACGTATATCTGATAAAGAAGCTGAAACAATATATACTGTAGGAGAATTTGCACAATCAGTTTATGAAAAGGCAAATCTGAGTGATTCACAAAATCATATTTTTGAAACCGTATTGTCTGATATCATAGAGGCATTTGAAAAAATTGATAGTACAAAAATACTACGGCCTGATACTATTATAATTGATGCACTTCCTAATAAACACTTGGGTAAGGAGTGGTCTCAACTTCAAAAGCTATCAAGTTATAGTATTCCAAATCTGGCTAAAATTGACCTCAATCCAAGTATCGAAAAGACAAAAACATTTTTGGGTTTTACTTTGTATGTTGAACAAGAGCCACTTACAAAGGGTACAATTAGAGATCTTGTTGATTGGGTCATTTCAATTCATTATAAAGAATTCTTGCCAATTGAAAAAATAGCAAGCTTATACGAAGTGGAAAGAGTGATATGTGGTGTACTAAATGAGTATTATGGAGTTGAAATTAATGAGATTCGTATGGATAGTAATATTGTAAAGGACTTAGGTATCGATTAGAAATATAATTCAAAGTGACACTACTTTTTAAAATTAAATATAATTGTAAACGATGAACAAACAACTTACTCTTATAGCATTGGCTATTTGTTTTTACAACTTTGCTTTTGGGCAAACGGAAAAAGAATACAAAACAGAAATCAATAAAGTGACTGTTTTTAAGAAAGGAGCACAAATTGAAAGAGAAGCTTCGGTTGACCTGCAGAAGGGACAAATGATATTAAAATTCACAGGGTTATCTCCTTATATTAAAAAGGGAAGTATAAGAGTGGATGGAGACGGTTCATACACCATTTTGACGGTACAGCATCAAAATGATTTTTTGAATCAATTGGATAGAAGAAAAGAAATTACAGAATTTAAAAGTCAGATTGAAGAGCTGAAATTCAAAATTGAAGAAGAAGAAACTTGGGTTAAAATTATCAAGGATAAAATTGAGTTTTTAAATTCTAATAAAAACGTGACGGGACAAGTTGAAAGTATTTCACCAGAAACTTTCAAGACTTTTAGTTCTATCTACAACGATAATATCGAGAAATTAAATCTTGATTTACTCAAACGTAAGAGAACAATAGCGGAGTATAAAAAAGAGATGAAGATGCTGGATAATCAATTGACTTCTCTTAATAATAAATCTGATCTTCCTTCAGGAACTATTCTCGTCACTGTAGAAGGAAAACAATCTGTAACTTCAAAAGTCTCATTAAATTATTTGGTGGATAATGCGGCTTGGTATCCTTCTTATGACATTCGATTTATAGGGGTAGATAAGCCACTTAGCGTGAATTATAAAGGTAATGTAAGGCAAAATACTGGTGTAGATTGGAAAGATGTCGACTTGGTTCTTTCAACAGCCAAAACGAATATCTCAGCTTCTATACCTTTATTATCACCCTTCTATTTACAGTTTTATTATCCTGACTTATCAAGAGCACTAGATCCTGATTTATCAAATGCTTTGCAAGGGCAAGTTGCCGGAGTTTCCACTAGACCTGTAGGTAAGTCTTCCATTCAAATTAGAGGAGTAAGTTCATCTTCTGGGGCTCCAGAACCCCTATATGTTGTAGATGGAGTTACTTATACTCAAAATCCATCTATTGATCCAGATGAAATAGAAAGTATTGATTTGATAAAAGACGCGGCTTCATCTGCAGTCTATGGTTCAAGGGCATCAAATGGAGTAATAGTTATTAAAACAAAATCAGGAAAAGGTCCCTCATCTGCACCTGCAGGAATTACTTATAAAAGGGTTACGTCTAATGAATACACCGTAGTTAATTCACAAACCATTCTTTCAAATAATAAGACAACCACAATGAGTTATAGAGCATCTAACCTTGATGCCGAATTTGAATATCAATCTATACCAAAGTTGTCTGAAAATGTTTATTTAGTGGGTAAAATAAGTGATTGGTATAAAGCAGAATTGATTGATGGGGAAGTAAACGTTTATCTGGAAAACTCTTATGTGGGCAAATCCAATATTAATACAGAACAGTTCAAAGATACTTTAGATATTTCTTTTGGGATTGATAATAACATCAGTATAAAACGTGAAAAGCTAACTGAGTTCTCAGCAAATCAATTTATAGGAAGTAATCGAAAAGAATTTATTGCTTTCAAACTTTCACTGAGAAATAATAAAAATTATCCGATTTCAACGATGGTCTACGACCAAATTCCTGTTTCAACCGTAAAAGGAATTCAAGTTGAAATGTTAGAAATTTCCAATGGTAACTTAAATAAACTGACTGGTAAAGTACAATGGAAAGTAGACTTGAAACCTAATGAAAATAAAGAACTTATCATTAAATATGCGGTGAAATACCCTAAAGAGAAAACTGTGTTAATTGAATAATTCAAAGAATTAAACAAGAATATAAAATAAACCACTCGAACACTTTTAAGTTGGTCGAGTGGTTTTTTATTTACTCTTCCAGCTTATATCTGCCAATATGATCTGTCAAATCACCTCCAAGATATAAAAAACCATTATGTTCCTCCACTGAACTGGCTTCAGAAACAAACTCACCAGAGGTATCATAATAGGTTTTCAGTATTTCCCCTTTTTCACTCAAATGCATGATCATACCAAAAGCTTCTTGCTGTGGTTGCAACCAAAGAGGGATAGAAAAGATGATTTTTTTCATACCTGTATTCGGTTGGACTTTATCCAAAACGTCGTCTCTTCTAGTGGTGAAACCAAGCCAAAAGCTTCCGTCTTCTCTTGTAGCGACTCCGTTGGGGAGACCTGGAAGATTATCAATAAAGATTTCAGTTTCGCCTTTTTTTTCACCTTTCAGCCAATAACGTAAAACTCTATATTTTGTCAATTCTACTAATAACACGAAATCATCGTTTTGTGAAACGGCGACTCCATTGCCAAAATAAGAGCCATCGATCAGCGTTTTAACTTCTTTCGTTTTTGGATTATAAGAGTAAAGACCTCCGTCAGGTCGAACTTCAAAGATGATCTTGCGGGCATTTAATCGGGAGAAAGGAACTTTGGAAGAAGTGTTGGAAAAGTAAATCATGCCATCTTTAGCAATGTCTACATCATTTGGTATTAAGAATTGATTTCCATGCTCATCTTCACTCGCAAGAACCGTCATTTCGCCTTTCTGATTAATGCTTACCAAACCTTTATTAGGTACACATGCAATCAGGTTTTGCTGAGCATCAAAGTGTAACCCCGCTACCCATTCTTCTGTATTACAGAATTCAGAAATATTACCAGCAGTATCAATTTTCAATACTCTTCCATCCGAGAAATCAGTTTCTGAAATATGGGCACCACAATATAAATTTCCCTCTTTGTCTACGGCAATATCCTCAGGTCCGTACCATCCTTCAAGGTCGATCCATTGTGTAGCACCGAGCAATTCATTTTCTGCAGTACTTCCTTTGAGTTCAGGTTTCTCAGGAGGAGTCCAGGCTAAAGGTTTAAGAGAACAAGATGCTAACGTTAGGTTTAGAGTTAGGGCAATAATGCTTGCTTTTAAGAAGAATAGAATTACTTTTTTCATCATAACTTCGTTTGTTTTTAAATAATACTACAAAGCTATAGTGCTGAAAAAAGGAGTGCATTGATATTTGTTAAGAAATGCTGATTTGCTTCCGAACTCTACTCAGTGATTCTGGAGCAATACCAAGATAGCTCGCAATTTGATGTTGAGGAACTCTGTGTACAATCTTGTCGGCATACGTTTGAATAAAGTCCAGGTATTTTTCTTTAGCCGTCAGTATTTGCATCTTTCTAGTCCTTTCAATCACACAGAGATAATTTTTCTCGGCCATAATACGCCCTAGTTTCTCAAACTTAGAAGCTTTCTGATAGAGTTCTGCCATGGTTTCAAATGATATCGCATAGACAGTACTCTCTTCTATGGCTTCCAAATTCTCTAGAGCAGGAGTTTGAGAAATAAAGCTGGAATAGCTGGAAATAAACTGACCGTCACAAGCAAAATAAGTATTGATTTCCTTTCCATCTTGAAGATAATAGGAGCGGATCAAACCCTGATCAATAAAATATACTGCATCTTCAATCTTACCTTCACTACTCACAACAGACTTTGCTTTATAGTGTTGACAGATGAGCTTTTCTTTTAAAATCTCCCACTCATCTTCTGTGATTTGAATTAAATCAATCAGTATATTTTTCAGTATTTCCATCAGTTCAGGTTGTTATTAGAATTGAAATAGCGATTTCAAGTTACAATTATTTACTTCAAATCTTTTAGCAATCCTCATTTATAATTTTCAAAAAAAGAACCACAGTTTTATAAGTACAAAGTCAAAAATATATGATATTGCCAATAAATTATGTCTAACATAAATAAAATATAGCAAACTAATAATTCGTACAAATTAGTAAACTCACCATTGACTACATGTGGTAATATCTAACAAACGAAAGCAAACTATTTACCACATAATAATCAATTGTATTATTTAGAGTAGTTACTGATTTGGAGTGTATTTATAAATTTCAATTAAAAAATCATCATTTCTATTGCTTTGTCATGAATCAAACATTTAAAGTTTTATGTTTTCTGGCACTCTGTGCTTTATTCTCTTTTACAACAAGCCTTCCTAAAGATCCTTTAAAGAGAGCTAAATACTTCAAACATTATAATAGTAATAATGTCGCATTTCAGAAAGGTAAAATTGCTAAAAGTATTCCCATAGGTACTAGACCTGAATTTGTATTAAAAACGGATGAATATTATAAAAAGAGGAACTATCATCCAGCTCATTATACAGCAAGTACAGATGATTTCGATACGGAGCAAGAATTTGAGAATGCACTAAAAAGAGTAATTTCCCCTATAAAAAATATTTATGATTCATTGAGCAGTCTTAATGAGACTACCGCACTTGAATTTAGTTCAAGCAAGTCTGCTAAAGAGCTTCTAAAAAGTAAGAAAAAGAGATTAGAGTTTAAAGGAGTTTTTGAAGCCGATTTTATTGGTTTAAATGTAGATGGTTTTCATATTGTCAGAAGGGGACTGAAATATGGAATGATTGATGAAGCGGGAAGAATAGCAATCCCCATTGAATATGATAATATTGATGTTCCTTCTGAAGGAAAAGTGAGTGCTCGAAAAGGGCATAAATGGGGGTACTTGAATCTGAAAGGTGAAACTGTAATCCCGTTCCATTTTGATCATGCTCAAGTATTCACAAAAGGTTATGCCTCTGTTGTTTCAAATGAAAGGGAAGGTGTAATCGATAGTTCTGGAACATGGATAGCAGGACTTGATGAGAATGATGATTGGTTATCAGTTGTTCTAAGACCAATAGTTTATACCACTACTGTAGATATATATAATTATAAAGGGGAGGATTCCGAAATGCACACAGAATTATATATTATTCCAAATAGATTGACGAATACATCTCCTCTGGTAGTATATAATGAAAATTTAAATAACTGGAGAGATTCGATAGGTGGGGAAAGTATGGAGTACCCTCGAACTAAGGTGAGAGGTTATTATGTATTATTTGAGCAATTTATATTTGATGCAAATGGAAGGTTTATTAATTTTTTGGATCAACCTTATAAAATTGATTCTAACAACAGTGTAGGAGAGATCCAAATAGGCTATGTAAGAGGACAAGATCAAGTCTATGCCATCCGTCCACAAGCAGATGTAAGAAAGATTGATGGTTCAACTTTAGAAATTTCTTCAGTTACAAATAAGCTTCTTGCTGTTAGAAAAAGAAACGAGGGCATTTTGCTTTTTAATATGGATGCTTTCGAATATATACACAATTCAAAAGGAGCCATTATTGCAAGAGAAAATTCATTTATTGTAAACGGAGAGACCACTAAGCAATATGATCTTGATGGAAATTTGTTAGTAGAAGTGGGTTTGACTACTGAATTTTTTGAAAGTTATACATTGTATAAAAAAGGTGCTAAGTATGGTTTTATCTTTGATGATTCTTATACTGAAGCTGTTTATGAGGCTTATGAAAATGATTCCAAATTATCTTATATTTTTATTAAAGAAAATGGAAAATGGTCTGTGTTCGATAAAGATTTGATTGGGCAAACCAATTTTGAATTTGATAAATATGAGGTGTTAGACGAGGGGACATTTAGACTTTATAAAGGAAATAAATTCCAAATCTTTGATAATGGGAAGCTATATCCGCGATTTTTTAAGCCTATAAAAGATGAGGTGGTTTCGACAGCTGAAAATTCTACTGAAATGCTTTACCCTATTAGTACTATTGGAAAATATGAACCTGCTTATTGGGGTTATTTAGATAAAAAAGGCGATGTAGTCATTCCTCATCAATTTATTGAAGCTTCTCGTTTTAAAGATGGATTAGCGGTTGTAAAATCAAATACTTCAAAGAAAAAGGGAGTGATCACTACGGAAGGAAAATATATTATTCCTCCTGTTTATTCGAAAATAAAAAGAACAGGTAAGTATTTTCTTGCTCAGAGAGGATATTCAGTAAAACTGCTCGATAGAAATAATACCATTGTAAAGTCCTTCGAAAAGCAAATGATAAGTGAGTGTGGAGACAATTCATTTACGCTTAAATCGTATGGTTGGCAATGGGATAAAGAGGAGATTTATTATGATGTCAATAACAGTTATGAAGCTAAGATTAAAAAGGCTTGGCTTACTAAAAAAGGATACGCTCAAGTTTCTTTGTTTGTTGATCAACAGGTAGAGGAAAATCAAGAAATTATGTATGCACATCGAAAAAAGCATGACACGCTTTACGATTATCTATTACAACATAATATTGCTTTTAATGCAACAGGAGAGCGTACTATAGTAACGGAAACACCAATACTTAAAGGTATTTCAGGTAAACCTCTTCAACTGGAAAGCTTCAATAAAGGGATTTATACCTATAAAGTAATAGATAAAATGCTTGCTGCTAAAGACTATCTTTATGTCAGAACCAAAGAAAAAGTAGCACTTGATGGAAATACGGTTATTGATGATATTGGACTTCAAAAATTCATCTGTAAGAATGAGAAAGGAAAAATTGGTGTTTATGATAAAGGTATAAAAAAGTGGTTTGTTCCTTTAGAATACGATGAAATTGTGGAACATCAGAACTTACTTTTATTAAGAAAAGGCAAACAAGTTTCTTTATCGAATTTAGAAGGTGATATTTTTAATTTTGAGGTAACTTCTAAACATTTAAAAGGAATGGGTTTTTATTTGAACCAATATCTTTTTTGTCCTTCAATAGGTGATACACTTTTTGATCTCAAGAATGAAAAAAAGATTACCCTTCCTAGAAAGTTTGATCAACTTGAACCATTTAAGGTAAATGATCACCTTATAGTTGTAGGAGATGGTTATTACTGTAATTTTCATAATGAAAGAGTAGAAATATATAAGGAGGGGTTAGCTTATTTTTATAAACTATCATCAACTGATAAAGCATTAATTGTAAATTCTTATGCTGCTAACTTATTAAGCTCAGGCTCAGACACAAGAATGTGGTGGGGAATAGTTGATGAAAACTGTGTCTGGATACACAAGCCTAAATATGATAAAATCATTAATATCGATCATACCATTTATGGGTGTACTTTAATGAGCAAAAACTACATTAAAGCTGTACGACTTAATTTGGACGGAACTACTGTCAAAGTTGATGATTATGATGAATTGAGTAGAGTTAGTGAACATTACGGAATTGAATAAGTGAAGAAAATATGGATAGACACCAATTAAGTAAAGTGATCAGTGAATCTTCATTTTCAATGCATGAAGGGGTGACTATTTAGATATAAACTAATGGTATACAAAATTAAAATTACACTTTTTAAAAATTTCTGCTTTCCTTATTAGAATAATAAGTCATGAAGCAGGATAATCACTTAATATAATAGAAATGGATAAAAAATTTAATTGGATTAGTACAATTTTACTTGTCATTTTATTCTCGAATTGTTCATTATATGGACAGTCAGAGAACTTCGATTATGGTAGTGTTACTGAAAATATTTACACAAATGACTATTTCAAATGTAAAATTGAAATACCTGAAAATTGGGTAGTACAATCAAGAGAAAGAACAGATCAGATAGCAGACTTAGGAAAAGAGTTAATTGCTGGAGATAATCAAAAGCTTAAATCCGTGATCAAAGTTTCGAATGTGAATACTGTAAATTTATTATGCGCTTTTCAGCATGAACTAGGCTATACAGTTGATTATAACCCGAATATTATTGTTGTAGCTGAAAATGTAATTAGGTACCCTGAAATAAAATCAGGTAGAGATTTTTTGTTTCAATCAAAAAGATTAATGAAACAAAGCCAGTTTAAGTATGATTATGTGTCTGATGAATTTGAAAGAATTAAAATTAGTGGAGTTGAATTTTACAAAATGGAGGCTCATATGAATATAATGGGTACGGAAGTCAAGCAAATGTTCTATTCTACAATCAGGGAAAGGTTTAGTTTTAATATAGTTATATCATACGTAACTGAAAGTCAGAAAGAAATATTGTTGGAGTCTTTGGACTCATTAAAATTTAATGCAGTTAAATAGCATTAGTGGTTCAATTTAATTATGTCAAATGCTCCGACGAAAATTAAACAATGCATACTATTTTGTTGATTATTTGTCGGAGCATTCTGTGTAATAATTTTTTGAGTAATCCATAAAAAATCAAACAAGTTGATTAAAAATGTCTTTTGTTTCCTGACTAAGTCATCAGGCGCTAATGTTGAGATTTAGTGTTTTTTAAATACTGCAAACCATAAGAAACCTCCTAGTCTTCTTTATACTCTAAATTTTCTAAAACTTACTATGTATACAATTGCTTCTCTTTTCTCAAGTAATAGTTATGAAAAGAAAACATAGAATCTTAATATTGGGTTGGAAATGAGAGCTAAGCTAAAAATAGTAAACTAATATCAATTTTAATTATGGCCTTTGAATTAAAGAATACTGTTCCTTGGGGAAGAACATTAGAGGAATATAAAAATATATTCAACCTATCAGAAACGGATTTAGAGAAGAAGATAATCAGTTTTGGAGATGGACCTGCAAGCTTCAATTCAGAAATGACAATGTTAGGGAAATCTGTGACCTCAATTGATCCTATCTATCAGTTTTCAAAACATGACCTTGAAAACCATATTGATAAAACTCGTCTTATTGTGATGAAACAGACGAGAGAAAATAAAGATGCATTTATATGGACGTCAATAGCAAACGTTGATGAATTAGAAAAAATCAGAATGAATGCTATGAAAAGTTTTATTGAAGATTTTGAGAAGGGGGTGAATCAAAAAAGATATATCACCCACGAATTACCTGATCAATTAGATTTTGAAGAACAAAGTTTTGAACTGGGGTTAAGTTCTCATTTTCTTATTCTCTATTCAGAATTAGGAATTGATTTCCATATAAAATCCATTTCAGAAATGTTAAGACTATGCAAAGAGGTGAGGATATTTCCTTTGCTGAATTTGAATGCTAAGATATCAGAAGTACTTGAGGGAATTATTGATTATTTCAGCAATGAATATGAAGTTCAAATTGAAACGGTCGGTTATGAGTTTCAGAAAGGAGGTGACAAAATGATGAGAATAACTAAAAAGTAATATATTTATATCAAGCGTAGGTAACTTCTTTTATTTGCACTTGATTCTTTTTTCAGTACAAGATTTAGAAATAGAAAACCCAAAAATAATGGACTCAAGACCAATTTTAAATAAAAAAATTACTCTAAAAGATTTCAAAGAGTTTTATTGGCTTAAAGAGGAGTTGGTAACGTTTTGTAGAAGTGAAGGATTAAAAACTACAGGTGGAAAAGTTGAAATAAGTGAAAGAATTGAGTTTTACTTAAAGACAGGTTTAGTAAGAGAAGGTGAGAAAAAGAAGGCTCCAAAATCAAAATTTGATTGGAATACAGAAGTGCTTTCACTGCAGACTATCATCACAGACAATTATAAAAATACCGAAAATGTGAGAAACTTTATGCTTAATCATATCGGTCAACATTTTAAATTTAATGTGAAATTCATGAATTGGATGAAGGTTAATACGGGGAAAAGCCTGGCAGATGCAGTGAGTGAATGGAAGTCCATTTGTACAAAACAGAAGACTACAACAGAAATAAAAAGTATTTCTCCTCAATTTGAGTATAACACTTACTTAAGAGACTTTTTGGTTGATAACCCTACTTTAAAAAGGGATATTGGAATAAAGCTTTGGAATATAAAGAAGACTTTAAGAGGAGATACTAAATATAGTAAGGAGGACTTGAAGTTGCTTAAAAAGGAAATCATTATCAACTGACACTCCCCTTTTTAAAGTATTATTCATTACTGTGATACATAAAAAATCAGCTTAATAACTGTGTTTTCATAAAACAGTCACTAAGCTGAAAATTAGATGCATAAATACAATTACCTTACAATCGACTCTAAATTATAGTCCTCTACCCATTCAGATAAAGTATCCTTTAGAAGCATTAAAGCTTCTTCATATTTATGTTCTACTAAAAAATGATGAAAAGGAGTGATTTTATCAAAGTAGATACTTTTCAATAGGTAAGTTTTGTTAGTTTGCTGATTAATAAAACCACTTATATAAGGAGAGATAAAATAGTACAACTCGTAATAAATTGCTCCATCTTTCATATCAAGAAGTTTATTATCTCTAAAGACTCTATACAAGTCTAAAACTTTCTCAGATGAATGTTGATGTATTTTTGAAACTGCAGCAGTAGCTAGACAATCATCATTTTCTTCTTCAGCTATTTCTGTTTCTGTAGGTACATCTTTACAAAGAGGAGGACACGGTCTGATCCAATCCATATAAATAGCTTTATCAGTAGATTGAAGGTTTTTCATAAATGGATGAATAATCTCCTCTTTATATCCGAACTCAAGCGATATTTCTTGATATTGATCCTTTCTTATAAAATCTAATATTTTTTCCTTTCCATAGAAACCACCTCGTGTAATTTCTTTATAGTTGAATTTCGAGTTTCTAATTTTTATATCATTTACGAATGTTGAAATCAATTCACAAGTTTGAAATACAGAATGCCTTTCACCTAAATGATCATAATACCCTTGTTTAATCAGGATAGCTTGGTTGCCAACGGAATATTCAGATCTAGCACTACAAGGTATAAGAAGTATGCGTATACTGTTAGGGTTTAATTGATCGGCAAGGCCGTACATAAACCGAATCCCTTTTACTTCTGGAGATAAATTGATTACTTTTTCAATCAAAGATTTTGGAATTGTAAATGATGAAGCCGTCCCTGGGAAGTTTTCTTTGTAGCAATTGGTATGTTGATCATAATACTCTTGGCTTACATATTGGCCAACTTCTGATACTTTAAGTTTACTTTGTTTCATTTTAAAAATAGTTAAGTGTTTACTTATTATAATTCAATGACTTCGACTTGATAATCTTCTACCCATTCAGATAAAGTATCCTTTAGAAATGCTAAAGCTTCTTCATATTTATGTTCCACTAATAAATGATGAAATGGGGTAATTTTATCATAATAGATACTTTTCAGTAGATCAGTTTTGTTGGTTTGATGATCAATATAGCAACTTACATAAGGAGAAATAAAATAGTACAACTCGTAATAAATCGCTCCACCTTTCATATCGAGAAGTTTATTATCTCTGAAGACTCTATATAGATCTAAAACTTTCTCAGAGGATTGCTGGTGTATTTTTGAAACTGCAGCAGTAGCTAGACAATCATCATTTTCTTCTTCTAGAATTTCTTCAGGTTCAGATTTCCCACCACATAAAGGAGGACATGGTTGAGACCAATTACTAAAAAGAGAATTATTTTCTTTTTGAAATTCTAAGATTGGATGAATTATTTCCTCTTTATAACTAAAGTGAAGAGTAATTTGATCACCTTGACTGTCTTTTATGAACTCCAAGAGTTTCTTCTTACCAAAGAACCCACCTCTTGTAATCTCTTTATAGTTCAATTCTTGATCTCTTCTTTTTATATCATTTACGAATGTTGAAATCAATTCACAAGTTTGAAGTACAGAATGTCTTTCACCTAAATGATCATAGTACCCTTGTTTAATTAAGATGGCTTGGTTGCCAATGGAATATTCAGATCTAGCACTACAAGGTATAAGAAGTATGCGTATACTGTTAGGGTTTAATTGATCGGCAAGGCCGTACATAAACCGAATCCCTTTTACTTGCGGAGATAGATTGATTACTTTTTCAATCAAAGATTTGGGAATTGTAAATGATGAAGCTGTACCTGGGAAGTTTTCTTTGTAGCAGTTTGTGTGTTGCTCAAAATACTCTTGGCTTACATATTGGCCAACTTCTGATACTTTAAGTTTACTTTGTTTCATGTTTATTTAGTTTTGAGATGTATTACTTTTTTGGCTTACGCCACCGTTGATTTGAGTGGTATCTGGACTCCACTATTAAAGTGTTGCAAAAATTTCTTGGTTATACTACTTTAAGTTGTGTTCAATAAAGTCAGTTTGTTTTAGGCTGTTAATTTTCAACCTAGGTGTTTTTATAATCGATATTTGTTGAAATGAGAAACTGCTAATTGACTTATGCTTTAGAGTAGCAAAAAAACTATAGCTTTACTTTAGTTACCTAATAATAAGTCTTATTTATTGAATTACAAATACTTATAATGTTGTTTTTTGGTTTTTCTTTTTTTTTAGCCAATGAGTGACGTTATTTTTTGGCTTTTGGAGAGTACTTTAATTATAACTCAAAACTAGTTCTACTTTCCACTCAAAATAAAATTTAATACTTAATTATAGTACATTGTGAACTAAGTTTTCGAATATTTATAATGCTTAGAAATCAGGAGATTTCTGATGATCTGTAGGACGCGAATGTCGCTTATGCTTAACATTCGCACCAGTGGGCTTTCTAATCTATTCATTGGGTAGTGCTTCCCAGGCCTTGAAGGGAAAAGCGTTAAGAATTTCATGTATTGAGCCGTTAAAAATGATTTTCTTGTTTGAGCTTTAGCGAGTTTAAAATCATTTAGGTGAGAGGAATGGAATTTAGCTTTTGACTTCTAAGCCTAGATTTTTTGTTTCGTTTTTCATTAATGGAAAAATGAAGCTTGGGAGTAGAACATAAAAAGCTTGCAGAAATACAGATTGGAAGTTGACGGTAATTTAGTTTACAATGTATTGATTATTGTGGAAGAGGGTGAATTTGATTCGCTATTGCGTATACAACCAAGCCTACAGTATTTTTAGCACCGACCTTATCCAAGATTCTTTGTCTATGATTTTCTATGGTTCTTTTACTCAGAAACAATTTATCTGCAATTTCTTGGTTTGTATTTTCCTTACAAATAAGCTTTACAACTTCAATTTCTCTTTCAGATAGTTCGTCATTTGCATTCAATGAAATTTTTTTTGTGCTACTTGTCATATATTGTACAAGCATTTCTTTGTCTTTTTCTGTAAAATAGACACCGGTCTTATCAACAGCTTCAATAGCTTCAACGAGTAAATCTCTATTAGCATTTTTGGGGATAAAAGCGGACACTCCCAATTTTATCATATGCCCCACAATATTACTTTTATAATGAGAAGAAAGTATAATAATTTTCAAGTCTTGGTATTGCCCTTTCAGAGATTCTACTAATTCAAAACCATCCATTGGTTTCATTTGAATATCTACTAAAGCAATATCAGGCAAGTCATCACTTTTAGTATTTTCAAGGTATTTTAAAAATGCTAAACCACTATTGGCCGTTTTAACGACGTTGATATGTTCAATTTTTGAGAAAATTAGCGAAAGCCCCTCTATTAATAATACTTCATCATCAACGAGGGCAATTTTTATATTTTTATTCATAGTGTTGGCTGTGCTATAATTAATCTAACCCCTTTACCTTTTTTACTTTTCCATTTGCAACGACCATCAATAGATTTAATTCTACTGTCTATATTTTCAAGCCCCATTCCTTCTTGAAGTTGTGAGTGATCAAAACCTACACCATCGTCAGACAAAATAATGCAAAGTGAACCTTTAGTATCTCGGATATGAATAAGCATATTTGAGGCCTTGGCATGCTTTATCACATTACTTAAAAATTCTTGAATGATACGGTAGATTTGTAATTCAAATGAGATATCCCTCGGTTGGTATTGATGTTGCATAAGTAACACAATCGAAAGGGATTTGTCTACATTTGCAATTAATGCTTCAATGGTTAGAATTAACCCAAATTTTTCCAGATTAACAGGATAAAGAGAATGAGAAATATTCCTCGTAGTCTCAATCAATTCTGGAATCTGTTGTACAATGATTCCTTTTGATCTCTCATCATTCCATGTATCTTCATTATTAATCCAAAGTGATAAGATATTCAACTTGTTACCTACATCATCATGTAACACTTCTGCTATTCTTTTTCTTTCATTTTCTTGAACCAAAGAAGCTTGTAAAGCTATTTCTTTCTGATGATTAAGCGCTAGCTCATGTTGAATATTTTTCTCTTGGAGTATTTTATTAATAAAGGCTCGATATAGTAGAAATATAAAAACGATGATGATTGTTAATACAATAGTAAAAACAATTATAAATTGGATTTCAATGACCATTTGATTTGACTATAAAAAGTGTAAATGAAACTTACATATAATACAGTGTTCAGAAGATTATTCATTATCCAAATAGAAAAATTTTGTTCTGTCAGTTGATCCATCACCATAAATAGAAACAATGTTACACTATAGTATAAGAATAAAAAAGCATAAACAATCACTCCTGGATTATTCTTTTTCAGGTCTTTAATGTTTTTAATTAATAGGAATGCTGAAAAACAGATTATGATTAAATGGGAGATGATTTTACCATAACCTGTTGATGGATCTTGTTCTGAAAGCCAAAGTATACAAGCTTCTATACCAAAACTAAGTGCAATAATTCCAGATATTACGTACCATAGTTTCTTTACTTTTAAATCTGATAATAACAAATTTATTGTAATGAAGAACTCCCCTGTTACGTAAATAGGGTAAATGTTTTGCATTGTCTCACTTTCTAAAATGTAAATAGAAGAAAGAGTCATTCCTTCAATTGCAAGAAGGAAACCTAAATATCCTACATACCAATTATTTAGTCTTACAATACTGATTTGATTGCTAATAATACAATTGATAAAACCGATATATAAAAAAGAAAGAGATGTTATAATAGATAATAAAGTATAGAAGTCCATTCTTAAATTTATAGTAGGGAGAAAGTATTTTTACTTTTACATAGTGGAGGGCATGGATGTGACCAATCACCTGCATTTGAAAGTAACTGTAAAGTAGGTTGGCCTTCAGTATTTTTTACTTTTAAAATTTCTCCTGTTCTTAATTCACTTGGATCATTATCCTTATGATTTGTTGCTACAAAAATTAAGATAGGTAAGTGCTTTTGGTAAATAAAAGAGTTTTTAAAACCAAATAATGCAACAACATCATCCTGATATTCACCACCACTCTCCAAATCTGCATATGGAACTGTAAAGGCATTAAAAATATACTTTCCTTTGAATGTGTTACACTCATAGTAGAACCAATCCAAGCAATTGTATTTCCATTGTTCAATATCTTTAGCTGAAGCTTTTTCTGTGATAGAAGGTTCATTAATTACTGGGTAATCAACTTCCTGCCAGAACTTCTCAATTTCTAAACTTTTGGATAATCTTGTTTTAGAAGTAGTAGTGACCACATCTTTTTCCACTAATGTGATATCGTATTTCAAATGAGAAAGCTTCTTTGTGAGGTATTTATCAAGTTGTACTTCCGCTCCTTTTTTATCTAAAGGAACAAGAATTAAGATAAATTTTTCATCATGAACGCCTGCATAAATATGAAACTGACTATTGTCGTTGTTCTTTTTTAGCCATTCACGGTCCGATTTGTCAAAACGAAACCCTTTAGTAGGATCAATGAGTTTGTTTACTTTTGAGAAGTCGCTTTTAGTTTCTGCCCATTTTTGAATTGCTTGAATGCATTTGTCTTTTTTTAGCATAGCTGAATATTTAGTTTTTAAAAAGTAAAGTTAGATTTTAACTAGTAGTAGCTTTTATAGACTTGTGCTTAAAAGGTGTCTCTTGTTTGAAAAAATGCAACCTAAAAAATAAATACAGTCTATTTATTTCTAAATATAATTCAATTTAACACTGTAAACAAGTCTTTAATTTACAGAGGTTAACAATGTTGTGATTGTTTATCATTAGAATCACTCAATTTTTGGAACTATAATTTTTGAAGTTTGTTGGATTTAGAATACATATTCTTGTAAAGTAAATTATTTAATTTTCCTTCATCTATATATAGTTATTCGTTTTTTTTAGGGATTAGGATTGGGTATAAATACTCAAATTATCAATTAAGTATTTATACTCTAAGTTGTACTAAATAATTAATAGATCTTTGTAAAGTAATCGGAATTAGACAAAAGATTTTGATATTATTTACTTCAATAGAAGACTAAAATCATAAAACTTATTCTGAAGCTACTATAATTAGACATGAAAAATATGAAACTTTACCCTTAAAAAATGTATTTCATTATAGTTTAAGAAACTATTTCAACACAAAAGCATGAAAAAATTGTAAGACTCATTTTAATTAAATTACAAGTTAGTACTTGATGCTTCATTATGTTTAGATAATGTGTACACACAAACTATAATGATGAGATGAAAAGTTAAATAACTTGATCTTACTTAGAAAAGGCTTTAAGACCTTTTGAAACTATTTAATTGTTATTTTCGCTGATAAGGTCTGAAGGAATTTTATTTAAAATTTACCTTCGGACTTTATTTTTTCACAAGTATCATTGAGTTAGGTATAAATACTCAATTTGATAATGTGGTATTCCTACTCTAACATATGCTTTAAAATTCCCTGACATTTGTAATGTATTCAAAAGCATAGAAATCAATTACTTAACATTGAATAACCTTTTGATAATAAGGCGGAAACCGAAAAGCCTATCATAAATAGAGTAGGGAATTTTGATCAATTAAAATTGAGAAACAATGGCAAATCCAATTTCACAACCCATTAACCCTAAAGGTGCAACTAATACTGTAGCTACTGGTACTATTTCATGTGTAACAAATGCAATGAACATGCAAAAAGCAGTAGTTTCAGTTGTTGATGCTGATGGCGAGGTAGTTGTATCCGGTACTTTTGAAGGAAGCGGTGAAAATAATACTCCTGCACATGTAGTGGGTGGTGGTACTACTTTGACTTACTCAGGCGCAAAACTTCCTCTCACTTTAAATGCAGAGTTTTACTATAATCCAGGTGGAGGCTTTGTTGCTAACGCACCTAATAAAGTATTTCTTGCTATACCACTTAATGACCACGGTGTGGAATTTATCACCATTCTATCTGAAGACTGGGTTGATAATGACTTTAATGATATGGTTTTAAGAAGCACTACAATAGCACATTAATACAAGAACATCAACGAATTGAATTAATCAATAAAAAAACGCTCTCATATTAGCTATTGGTCTATTGATAAATAGTATATGATATAAGTAATCCATAAACTTTTTAACAAATCAACCTAAAAATGAAAGTACAAGAAAAACATCAGTTTAATGTAGGAAAATGGTTGCCTAAAGATTACGAGTTGATCAGTAATCATATCAAGGGAATAAAATCTTATGTAAAAGCCAATCCTAGTGATTTAACGTTCAACATTCGTGCTTTAGACTTATACGTTAAGAGTAATCCACAAATCAGCCAATGGTCCAATGAGATGTTTACTGAAGTGCCTAGAAAGTACCAGTATTCGCAATACGGCCATGAGATACAAAGTTGGGATGAATTTATTCCATTGCTCAATGGGATTATGAAAATGACAATGACATTCAACACATCAGGTTGTGTCGGTTTCCCTATAAATGCCTTATTAGATTGGGCAATGGGAACACCTGCAGGACATAATTTCTTTTTAGATGATGGTGTCAATCAACATTTCAATAAAGTTTTGAATGACTGGGGTGTGTTTTTAAAAAGTTCAGAATCGGTTTATGCAGTACAAAATAATAATGAAATTGTAAAAGAGTACCCTGGGCACTTTGTAGACTTTCAATATTATTGGTTGAGTGATAAAGCGATGGTAGCTCTTGCGAATGCTCTGAATAATGGAATTGAATACCATGATCATAATGCAGATGAAGCAAGAGAAGCATTTCAAACCGCTTTTTATTGCCCTGATATTAATAATCTATATTATGGATTTACTAGTTGGGATGATTTCTTTACCCGTCAATTCAACCCTGGACAACGTCCTATCGCTAAAGATCCTGATCATATAGCGAATGCTTGTGAGTCGGGACCTTATAGAGTGGCTCATAATGTAAGGCGACAAAATGCATTTTGGATGAAAGGCCAACCTTATTCATTATTGAATATTTTTAATGAAACGGAAGGTAATTCTCCTCTTACTGATAAGTATGAAGGTGGAACAATTTATCAAGCGTTCTTAAGTGCTGAAAGTTACCATAGATGGCATAGCCCGGTTGAAGGTGTAGTCAAGACCGTTTACGATACGGCAAGCCAAAAACCGTTCAACAGTACTTATTATTCTGAACTATTGCCAATAGATCAGTTGGATTTGGACCCAAGCGGACCAAACGAGTCTCAAGGCTATATTTCAAATGTTGCTACTAGAGGTATCATTGAAATTGAATCTATTCATCCAGGAATCGGTGATATGTGCGTGATCCCTGTAGGAATGGCCGAATGTGCTACTTGTGATATTACAGTTACACCAGGTCAGAAGGTAAAGAAAGGAGATGAAATAGGTATGTTCCACTTTGGGGGATCTACCCACTTATTAGTTTTTCAAAAGGATGTCAATCTATTATTCGATTATCATGGAGAACGCCCAGGCTTAAGTGCAAAAAATATTCATGTTAATTCAAAAATTGCCACTGTAATAGATAAAGTGCTTGAATATCCTACAGAAAATGGCAAAAGTGGTATCCGTATTGGAAGCAAAAATACTTTTAATAAAAATGCAGCTGCTGTACTAGCCGTTGTACCTTCTGAAGACGCCGCTTATCCTATCAATGTTGGAAATGGCAGGGGACAATACCTCTGGGGAGTAGATGCTAAGGGTAAAGTAAATACTCAAATAGGAACTGCTCAACCTGTAGATGTACAGGCATCAAGCAATATGCATTTTAATTTTCCTGAAGCAGGGACAAGTGCTTACATTATAGGTGATAACCCAAATGACAAGATTTGTGCTGCGCTAAAGATTGTTGTTCCTGCAAATAGTCAAAAATGGCCATTGGTTGTTGCAAACTCTTTGGGTAATACAATTTGGGGGATAGATTGTCAAGGAAAGGTAAACAATTATAATCCTGTACCTACGCATGAAACAGCATCATTACAGATGTCGTATCCATCAACCCAAGGTGGCTCTAATGGATTGGTCATTGGTGATGTGGACATGACATTAGGATGCTATGGTGGTATCTCCATTATAGTACCTGAGTATGCTAAAAACAGCGGTATATATGCCATTGCTGTTGTTGATGCAATGGGTGATCTTCTTTGGGGAGTTGACGCATATGGCAAAGAGGTTAATCCTTAATTTATACTACTGCTACTAATAATTTGATAGTAAAAATGATTTTGTAACTGACTGAATGTTATCTATTATTTTGCTTCATTACCTTCAGTACCGGGATATTATTTATTCCGGTACTTTTTTGTTTAAGTTCTGTATATAAGTACTAGGACAAAAGAAAACGAGTGTTTTGTGCACCATAGTTAAAACTATGGGCAGGTGATACAACAATCTAATCAAGACTAAAGCCTTGAAGATTGAAAACGTAAGCAACAATTTAGTGTTGGTGGACTCATTATCACCTGCCCATGACTTCAGTCATGGTGCACGTAATTATTGTTCTATTTCTTTTGTCCTAGTACTTATAAAAGGTTAATAAAGTAAAAGCCCCTAAATGATGGCCTAACTTTTGGGCGGCAATAATTACAGACTACATTTTTTAGATTTAAAATAGATCACAAAATGATTAAAAACTTCTTCCTTCTCTTGACATTTGCTTTAGTAATAAACATCTCATCAAAAAGCCTCTATTAGCAATCAAGACATTTTATTAACCTATGAAGTATCTAATAGTTTTGATTGCATTTCTTTTCATGGCAAGTTGTGGTAATCAAGAGATCACCATCAAAAAGTTTGAAAATTTTGGTGTATCATTAAATTATCCATCAAACTGGAGCAGAATTGAAAATGAAGCAGTCTTATTTGGAATAACGGATTATGACCTCTTGGAAGGAAGTGGATCAAATATTCTTCTTTTAAGTACGGATACGTTAGAATCGAGGTATTATGGCATAAAATCATTTGAGCAGTTTGCCAATAATCTATTTCAAGAACAGAAGAAAACGGACAAAAAACTTCTTACGAAAAACCTGGAGGAGGTTTATCTGAATAAAACACTTTGTAAAAAGTTTTCTATACAAGTAGAAGGAAATTTTTCTACCTTGATTCAGAGTACTTACTTATTTGACTATAACGGAAGTTATTATTCCTTGATAATCACTGAACCTATTGAAATAGAGTCTGGTAAAGCAGAAGAGAACCAAAAGATTCTATCAAGCTTAGCATTGAAAAATCTGGAAATAAAGAACCTGATTTAATATAATTTAAACTAACATGGTAATGGAAATTTCAACAAAAAAGAGAGTAGCTAAATTCTCACAAATAGGATTTATTGGCGGTATTGCAGTTGTGTTAGGTGTCATTAATCTAGCAATCGGAAATTATTTAAGCGGAGGAATTATAGTGCTGATAGGAATCTCTACATACTTAAATTCAACTAGTAAGAATAATAAAATTAAAGGCTTGACGGTACAATTTACGGTATCAAAAGTGACTGTGAAAAAGTTTGATGAGGTAGTATTTCAATTTGTAAAAGGTGAATTTAAAACTATATCACAAGTAAATAAGGTACTATTAAAATCGGATGAAAATGAATTCATGATCGCCTTTGAAGATTACTCTCTGACATTTGATGAGACGCAAGAACTTAAAAAACGTCTTCTCGATTATAATTTATGAACAGTTGGGAGTTAACTTTAATTGAGGAGATATTTTTGCACGATAATATCTTCAACAGTTTTAGGAAAAACAGCTCTCAATAAGATCATGACCAAAGAAAAAGTTAAGCAAATACTCAGAATAGCATTTATTGGTGCTTCAATATCTTCTTTATATTTTGTGCCATGGTTATTAGTCAAAGCATGGATACTTCCTTTGCCAGATACCATACAAGAACAAGTAAATGAAGGGGTAAGTCATGGGTTTGATGGACTAATTGTTTATATAGACCAAGCCGGTAAACCACCTCAGTTTTATGGTGCAGGATGGCATGATAGAGATACTAAAATTCCTGTCCAACCTCAAAAAGCACTATTTAAACTGGCAAGTATCAGTAAATTATATGATGCAGTAGCGGTAACGAAATTGGTGAGTGAAGGTCGTCTTTCATTGGATAAAACATTGGCAGATTATATTCCTGAGTTGGTAGGGAGAATAGAAAATGCAGATAAAATTACTTTGAGATTGATGATACAACATAGAAGTGGTATCCCCAATTTCACAGATGCTCCAAATTTTTGGGGAGAACCGGGTAAATCTTATGAAGAATGCCTCGCTTTGATTTTAGATAAGCCGGCTAACTTTAACCCTGATGAAGATTATGAATACTGCAATACAAATTACCTCCTGATAAATAGAATAATGGACAATGGGTTGGGGTATAGTAACTTTGAGTATGTCAAAGAGAAAATCCTGATACCCTTGAATTTGAATAATACTTATGCATCACTCCATGACGTTAATATTGATGACGTAATGGGCGGTTACCATGTGGGATATGCCCTCAATCTGAAAGAAAATGACCATGGCATGCACGCAACTGCAAAAGATACTGGAGTATTTTTAAGGGCATTAAACGATGGAACTTTATTTGAGGCTGGAGAGCAAGAAATTTATGCTTCTACTTATAAGTTTGAACATTCTGGGTGGGTACCTGGGTATCAAAGTTTTGCAAAATACCATAAAGACCTTGATGCTGTGACAATAGAGTTCTATAATACAACTGATTCTGAATTGTATTATTGGAACTTGTCAGAAATTATTAATAATAGGATAGTAAAGATTCTAGAGTATCAAAAAGAGATTTCAAAATAAGATCGTTTTGATATAATGTTTTTTTGCTAAAAATAGAAGAATCATTAATTTGCTCTAAGAAAACAATAATGCCTCTTTTTTATAGCATCAATGTTTTGGTGCGGTAAAAAAGGATAAAGGCATTTTTCCTTTTAAATAAAGCAAATTAATAAACCAGGCAAACTAAACTATTGCCCTAAATTCAACTATTATTTCAATGATGAAATTTTTTTTAGTTCCGTTATTACTAATTAGTAATCTACTTTTAGCACAGGATGAAAGAGTATTTTCAGAAAAATATAAACTTAGAGATTGGCAGTTACCCATCGCCAAAAAAGAAGTAAAAACAATTCTCGACTATTACCTTTTAATGCCAGATGAGTTGTTTGATTGTGAAACTGGATCACAATATGATAAAAATAAACGAATGGAACTTATCAGGTTAAAAGATATCAGGAATGGGTATATAGATTTTAATCGCAATTGTACAATCACTTTATTCAAAGACAGAAGTGCAAAAAGAGATTATATTGCTGTTTCTAGTAACTCATCAGGTCGCGGTACAACGTGCGGTGGCTATAATATGATAATAGAACTTTCTACAGCTACAGGACAATGGTTCTATCGTAATCATTTGTTTCCAAAAGGTGATGATTTAATTAAGAAGTTCTATGGTGAGAATTTAGAAGATGGTGATATGTATAAAAAACTGCCACGTTACGGTTTAATTATACAGCTTAAAGATGAGTTTCTTGAAGGGACTATTTTAGAAATGAAATGGGATGGAACATGCTTCAAATTAGTCGCACAGTAACAGGGCGTCATTATCAGATCAAAATCTTTAATCAATACAATATCACTTCAATGAAAAAAATAATCCTTCTGCTCTTTCCATTATTCATCAATTGCACCAATACTTCCACAACTGAAAAACAATTGACATATGAAGAAATAACAATACTGTTAGATAGTATTCATGAGGTGGATCAGTTCTCACGAAAGAAAATTCAAAAGGTCTTTAATGAATATGGAAGAGAGAGTGATGAATTTATAAATGAGCTTAAAAGTTTACAGACATCTGATTCATTAAATACTTTGGTAGTTTGTAATATTTTAGATCAATATGGATGGCTTGAAACCAGTAAAATTGGATCAACGGCCAATCGTACTTTATTTTTAGTATTGCAACATGCTGATAAAGATACTAGGGGAAAATACCTTGAGACGATAAGACAAGCAACTCTCGAAGGAAAAGCTTCAAAAAGTTCCCTTGCATTATACGAAGATAGGCTTAATCTAGAAAATGGAAAACCGCAAGTGTATGGAAGTCAAGTTTCTATGGATAATGAAAATGGAGAAAATTATGTTTTCCCAATCCAAAATCCTGAAACTGTAAATGAAAGTAGAATTGCTGTTGGTTTAGACTCTATTGAGACTTACCTTTCTTACTTTAATATTCAATGGAACTTAGAAGAGTATTATAAAGCCCTGCCAAAAAGAATGGCTGAATTAGAAAAGGATAAAATGTAATACACACCTTTGCCATTGCAAATTCTAATAAATTAGATGGTAATGGAAGTACTTACAAAGATGTAGTAAATCAATCATGGGCAGAGTATTTATTGATCAAACATAATGTTTGGGAGGAAGTAGAGACAATTATTATGGCTAAATAGAATTTTATTAAAATTCGAAAAAAAGCAAGATTATTTATTGTTTTATTAGATTATCATTAATTTCATGCTAAAATAGAAAGCAAACAAAGAGCTCAGTGATTTTCAACTTTTAATCAATCTAATCCGCTCAATAATAAGCTTACTAAATCAAGAATAACAATTTTTTTAATCTTAGACACTTATTTTATGTTCAAATTTTTAACTGGTGATAGAGATAAATATCAGTCTAATAACCCTGGCAATGTTAACTACAGTCTTTTACTTCATATTTATCAGGGTGTAAGACCCGCACCTATGGTGGTATGGCCAATGGTAATTTCTTTGGCACTTACGTTTCTAGTATCTACTTGGTTTTCGATTATATTTTTTTTAGTCTTAATTTTCTTCTGTGCAGTTCATTTTGTCGTCTATCGCCTTCTTTGTGAAAATTATAAAAAGGGTGATTCAAATCCTGGAATAGTCGTATCTGTCAATCCAACCTTAGTTGCAGTAGCTACAAATATGAGGAAAATAGGGGGTGATTATCCTGTTTTGAATATACATGAAGAAAAATATTTAAAAAAGGTAAAGGTGGGTGATCGTGTAGCTACTATTTCGGTTTACGGAGAATACAAAGATAAAGAAGTTATTTATTGGAAAGATGTTTCTCCAACATCCGTTCCTACGATCACTTTGAATAAAAAAGAGATAAAAAGAGCAGTTGAATCCTATTCTGAAGAAGAGTGGACAAAATTGGAAGACGCTTTGGCCGAGATTCAAGCACCTTACAAAGTGGGTCTTTATCGATTGAGAGTTCATACGAGTGATTGGGCTGGTGAAGAAGAAGTTGTTGAATCATAGAAAACGTCATTTTTAGAGCATGTTTGGAATATATTTCATTAAAAGAGATGTTTCAAACATGCTCTTAATAATTATAACTATTTAATCTCTTTTATTATGTCATTTTTAAAGCGAATTTTTGGTCAAGGAACGAAAGAATCTGATGAGAAAGTTGAAAAATCATTAGAACAAATTGAATCAGGTGCAGTCACAAAAGTTTATCCTATTTTAAAAGCTTCAGACTGGCCTGGTATTGAGGCGGGAGCACTTAAGCAAACTTTATTTGGGACACAGGAGAAACCAGAGTTAGTATTAGGCTTTGGATATAATACAGCGGATAACTTTGTATTTTTAATGCCAAAAGATCTTGAAGGTAAAGACCCTCAGAAAATATTACAAGATGCTTATCAAAATTTAGAGGAAGTTCAGGTTGATTTTGAAGAATCAAAAGGAATGTTATTCGCCTCAGGAAATGATTTTTCTAGTGAGAAAATATTATGTGAAAGCCACATGTCAAAAGCTCATGAACTACTCAATGCAGAAGAATTACTAGTTTCAATTCCTAGGAGGACTGTGATGATGATTGCCTCAAAATCTGCTCCTGAAGAAATAATTAATCCATTTTTAAAGATGCATGCCTATACATGGCAGGATGATTCTTATGGCAATGCTCCAATTATTAATGCATTATTTGTGGTGAAAAATGGGACCATTAATGGTTTGATACCGATGGAGTAAGAGAACGTTTATGATGAAATAATTAACATAAGCTTTTCTTGTATTATAGAGGTGTTATTCATTATCAGGAGACAACAGTAAAAAGCATTGATGCTGTGTTTCAACTTATGTTATATTTTATTAAAGAGGTGTTTTGTATTATAAAAAGTAATACAGAACATCTTTTTCTTTTTATATACTTTTGATTTATTTCCTATATTTAAACGAACGTCATTAAAAACCCAAAGATCTATGAATTCGAACATACTATTCATCTCCATTTTAAGTGTCTTTTTATTCGCTTCATGTCAGAATTCCAAAAAAGATACATCACAGAAGCAATCTGAACAACTAGCCGGAGGGTGGGCTGAATCAGAAATCACACCTGAAGTCAAAGAAGCAGTCAATTTTGTTTTGGCTGAAATGAATACCTCTTCTCCTTTGAAGAAAATTGAATCAGCCCAATTACAAGTAGTGGCTGGAATAAATTATAAAGTTATTTTTTCTTTGAAAGACAATACTGTATGGAAAGCAAAAGTATACCGAGACCTTGAAGGCAATTATACTATATCTGATGGCCCAACACAGAAATCCAATTAAAACTCCTCATAAATTAAAATAAAAATGACTAGAAAAGAGTTTGTCAAAATTTGTGGAGTATTAGGCATTTCACTTCCTTTTCAAACGGTTTTGGCTTCATGTGATAACAGTGATGATAACGTAAAACCTACTATTTTTTCAGGTACAGTGTTAATCATAGGGGCAGGAGCAGCGGGAATGTCTACCGCTTATCTATTAGCTCAAAAAGGTATTGATTTCAAAATCCTTGAGGCATCAACTACATACGGAGGGAGAATAAAACATGATACAACATTTGCTGACTTTCCAATACCTTTAGGTGCAGAATGGTTACACGTTGATCGTACTGTATTTGATACGGCTGTAAATAATGATGCTGTCGATATAAAAACGAATACGAAAGGATATGCTGTAAATGATTTAGTAGGGTATTATGATGGAACTTACGCTACCACATCATTATCAAGAGCATTTGGATCTTTTGAAGATCAAAAATTTATCAATAGCAGTTGGCTAGATTTTTTTGAGACTTACATCGTTCCAAGTATTCAATTACAATTTACTTTCAAAACACAGGTCAGTAGTATTAATTATGAAGGCGATAAAGTAATAGTGAAAGATATCAATGATCAAACCTTTGAAGCAGATAAAGTAGTGATTACGGTACCACTGAAAATGTTACAGAAAAATAGCATTTCATTCACTCCATCTTTACCTGATAATAAACAAAAGGCCATTCAAAATGCTCCTGTATGGGGAGGAATTAAAGTTTTCATAGAATTTACAGAAAAGTTTTACCCTGTTTATCTGACATTTCCTGATAGCGAAACTAGTGTAGGACAACGCTTGTATTATGATGCTTCATACGGTCAGAATTCTACAAAAAACATCATTGGTTTATTTGCTGTAGGCGAACAAGCACAGCAATATCAAAACCTATCAGAATCAGCTCAACGTGATTTTATTTTAAAAGAATTAGATACTATTTTTGAAGGAAAAGCATCAGCAAACTATGTGAAGCATATTGTACAAAATTGGGATGAAGAGCCTTTCATACAAGGAGCTTACCTTGCTGACAATGCTTCATCAAGAACATCAAGAATTCTCTCCTCCTCAGTGAATAATAAACTCTACTTTGCAGGAGATGCTTATACCCAAGAAGCCGATTGGGGAGCAGTGCATAATGCTATTCGAAGTGCAAAGGATGTTGTGGAGGAAATCGCTTAAAATTTATCCCAGCGTCAGTAAATCAAACAAATCAACTTAAGCAAACTTCATCATGACTAGAATCCTAATATTATGTATTTTTATTTCCACTACTTGTTTTGCTCAAGACCTTCTAGTTGAGAGTGATACAACTGAATACTATAAATTGAAAGGGAAGTATGACTTACTTAGTTTCAATGGTATAGAATGGAACTTTAAGAATAATGTTGTAAGAAAGACCATTTACGATTCAGAAAACTTTTTGAAAGATTATCCAAAGTCTCTTTTCTACCCTTTGGTAATGTATACTTTATCGTCTTTATACAAAGCAGTCGATTCATTAGAAAAATCACATTCCATTGATATTGAATTAATAGAGACAATAGATGACTATAAATTAATTGAGATCAGAGAGAATCTTACGATTTATTTTTCAGATACATCAAATAGAAGGTTTAAAACCACCTATTTTGAAGATAAAAATGATGCAAAAATCTCTACTCTAGAAAAGCTGACCAAATATTTCATTATGCATAAAGATTATGAAAAAGCCTATTACTATCTGGAAATGTTAAAAAGTACAGACCGAACATCCACATCTACTTCTACCTGTTTTAGTATTGACGATACATATCCCGATTTAAGCTTTGAGGTTTATTATCATTTCAATTATTATAAAGAGTGTTTTAAAATTATTGAGGATGGTATACTTCATAAAATGATATATGAGAAAATTTATATGAAGGAAGACTCAACTTTTAGTGAACGTGTGGTACAATATGCAGATGTAATTAAAAAAATATATTCACCAGAAGAAATTGAAAATGGTTTTCTGAAACAAATTAAGCCTACTAATTATGATTACTTTTACTATGAGGTTGACCTTTTCGGCCGTCATTATTATGATGAATTGTATGATAAAGAATTCTCTGAATTACTAGGGTATAAGGTAGACGATGAGATGGAAGATAAACAATTAAGTATTGATTTCTAAGTATATGACAAAAATTGATTGAACAGCATTTCTAGCTGTTCATAAAATCTATTTTGTAGGCATTGAGAAAGTTTCTCTAAGCCATATTTAAATAAACTTTTGGCTTTCCTTCCATGAGAT
>NZ_JABANE010000104.1 GCF_012844305.1 Flammeovirga aprica JL-4 | reverse complement strand
AAAGAAAATGCTAGAGATATTATGCATAAAAGTTACACTCAAATATTAACGAAAACTTAGTTTACAATGTACTTAGTACTTAAATCAAAAATAAATAGAATTAACTATGATTTATTTTTGAATTTGTACTTAGTAAAAAAATATATTCCAAACATGTTCTAAATGAAACATCAGAAACACGCCAAAATAACTCGAAAGGAAATAGGGAATTACGGTATCAATGAAGTGGCTGTAATGGGCACAACCTGTGGTGATATCAAATCATTTGTTGCTTCGGTTTCTAAAGAATTAGCACCGCTTAAGGTTGCATTTATGGATATGGACCATAAAAGTGACGAAGAAGAAAAAGTGAAATCATTCTTCGGTGATACAGTGGTGACGTATACTGATAAGATTAATTTCAAACGCTTTGACTCACAAGAATCTTATTCTTCTTTTGAGTTAAGACAGCTGTTTAAAAGCTGTGATATTACCCTGGTTAATGGTAATCATTTTGAAGGTCAAAAACAGTTACTTTTTGTAGATGATAGAAAGCCTTTGCTCAAAAAAGTCGCTAAGATTAAAAATCCTATAGGAGTAGTTTTTACGGAAGGAAAAGAAGCGTTGTCAGAGGATTTATTAAAGGAGAAACCTGAATTAGCGGAACTCCCTACTTTCAGAAGTGATGACCTGAAGGATATAGCCTCTTTTATTCAATCTCAATCTGTGATCAAACCTAAACTGAAAGGATTGGTGCTAGTAGGGGGTAAAAGCACAAGAATGGGAGAGGATAAATCCATGTTAGACTATCATGGGCAACCTCAATGGAAACATTCCTATGACCTCTTAAGTCAGTATTGTGATGAAGTGTATGTTTCTGTAGCGGATAAGAAAGAGCAGTTTTCAGAGGTGAAGCAACTTCAAGATAAGTTTATAGGACTGGGCCCTATGAGTGGTATTCTTTCTGCATTTCAGGAAGATCCAAATGCGGCTTGGCTTGTAGTAGCTTGTGATTTACCATTGCTCAGTGCTTCTTCCCTAAATCAATTAGTGAATGCGAGAAACCCACAGAAATACGCTACATCATTCAAAAGTCCAACAATGGAATTTCCAGAACCGTTGATTTGTATCTGGGAGCCAAAAGCTTATGGCAGATTGTTGGAATTTTTGAGCTGGGGTTATTCTTGTCCTCGAAAAGCATTGATCAATAGTGATATAGAATTGCTTATTGCAGATCATGAAGAGGAAATGACCAATGCAAATACGCCTGAAGAGTTTCAGAAAATAAAAGGCCTTTTGTAATAGTTTGGCTTAGAAAATATTAAACCCACTCGTCTCTATTGAAATGAGTGGGTTTGTTTTTAGCAGTTTGACTGCTTAGTATTTATCACAATTGATTAGAATAAATCCCAGTTTCCTTTGCCGTAATAAGTCGGTAAGACAGGGTTGTGCACAGTATTCACTTCCACCTTCAAACTATCAAACTCTATAAGTCCCTTACCGAAAGAAGTAATACTGTGGAGAGATTCGTTGTTGAGCCATCGTGTTGGGATGCCTTCGATGTCAAGGTTTCTAATTCTGTTTTTCATTTCCTCAGAACTGAGTGTTTTTGTACCCATTACCCATCCCCATTCACCAAGAGTAAGTACTTGATTTCTCATAGGAATAGTGTTGAAACCGGCTTCCTGCATGGTCTTTTCAATACAGTAAAATGCCTTTGTTGCATAATAAGGGCTTCCGGCTTGTGTAACGATCACACCATTTGGTCTTAAATGATGCCAGCACATTCTGAAGGTCTCCATGGATTGCAATCTGCCTAATTCAATGGATTTTGGATCTGGAAAGTCCATCAGAATAACATCAAAAAATTCTTCGGTTTTTTCAAGGTAAGTAAATGCATCTCCATTGATAACCTCCACTTTCGGATGATTAAGAGCATTTCCATTCAATTCAACAAAAATTGGATGTTCTTGTCCTAACCTTGTCATTCCAGGGTCTAGATCCACAAGAGTAACTTTTTCCACAGAAGGATATTTCAAAGCTTCTCTTGCCAGACAGCCGTCTCCACCGCCCAATATCAATACTTTTTGAGGGTGTCCATTTAGCGACAGTGCAGGAATAGCCATTGGCTCGTGATACAGCCATTCATCAAAAGTACTCAGCTGTAAATGTCCATTGATATAAAGCCAATAATCGTTTTTCCATTTTGTAACCACAAGTCGTTGATAGGACGTTTGCTCTTGAAAAACAACCTTGTCTTTATAGAGTTGCTGTTCGCCATAATTGATTACTTTATCAGCATAGAACATCCCTACGCCAATAACAATAAACAATGAGATACTTCCAGCTTTCAGTTTTTTCACCCATGAAGGAGAGACAATATCATCCAGTCTCCACAATAAAAGGATAGCAACACTTAGATTGACAAATCCCAAAATAAATGGAGTGTAAGTCAGTCCAAGAAAAGGAAGTCCTACAAAAGCGAAAAATAAACCACCGAAAAGACTACCAAAGTAATCCTTCTCCATAACGGATGAAATATTGACTTTCAGTGTTTCAAAAGAATCATTCAAACGTGTAGCCAAAGGGATTTCAAGTCCAATAAGGAAGCCTATACAAATACTGGTGAAATAAATTAATACGCCATCAATTGGTAAAGGAAAAACGTACAGGTCTTGATTGAAACTGACATACGCTGAAATACCATAGGCAATAATAGAACTGAAAGAAACCAGAAAGGAAAGTAAAAACTCTACTAGGATAAATTTTTCGATCAGATTCTTGTCTAAATACTTACTGTATCTACTCCCAAGCCCCATTGCAAAAAGCATAAAAGAAAGGGTAAGGGTCCATTGTAAAACAGAGTTGCCAAGAAAATATGTGGCTAATGTAGATAAGACATATTCAGCAACAATACCTGATAAACCAGTAGCGAACAGCGCTAATTTTAATGTATTTGATTTAGATAAAAACGAAGTTCTCATTGTTTGTTTGCAACAAAAACCCCCAGTTTTGAAGAACTGAGGGCATTGAAATTAGTTATTGTATATTTTCTATTTTCCTCCCGAAGAAGAAGATCTTGACCTTGAGGATGACCCACTGCCGTATCGGGATGAAGTACTTTTGTAACCTGTTGATTTTGATCCTGCTGCAGAACGAGCCGGAGAGCGGCTAACACTGTTGTTGACAGTGCTTTTGAAACTGCTGTTAGAACTCATTCTTCTTGAGAAGCTAGGGTTTGATTTAGTAGCCCCTGATGAGTAACTGCCGTATCTTGGCGATCCAGAGCTACCACCGTAGTAGTTTCTACCCGAACTGTAATGCCTTCTATAATCGTAATAGCTTGATCTGTAAATTGGTCCGTAATAACCCATTCCAAAAATACTTCTGAACATTGCATATCGGCCATAAAATTCCCAGAAGCTAGTACCTGTACTTGGATTAGTTCTCCACTGTCCGTATCGTGTGTTGCCTACATATCCTGAATATCCAGGAGGTGATACTTGTTTTGAAACTTTACCATCAACTTTTGAAGCGATTTCCATTCCGATATCACCAGAATGTAAATTGAAAAATGATTCCGATACAGGGTACCATTCTGTTACTTTACTCTGAGGAACACTATCGGCCCCCATTGTAATAATTTTATATTGATGTCTATATTCATTAGCTGTGAACATATGCTCTTCAGCATCCATGTCGTGAAGTAAAACTGTAAAATTCTTTACATCACTCATGTCAATAATAAACTGATCTACCGGAGTTTTTTTGAAAGTTTCTTGAGAAGAACAAGAAATCAAAAAAATCAAGGATAGAACACCGACTATTCTTCTCATTTTTTTAGATGTTTGCACGTTAAGATTGTGAATGTATATAAATATGTAACGTAATCTGAAGTAAAAGGATTTAAGTGCTAAAATATAAAAGGTAATTATAGTTTTAGTTCTTTTGCTTGCATACCTAGCTTACAGGCAAGACATTGCTGAAAGCATCCGGTGGATAAACAATACCTCTTGATGCTTCGAATTCCTCTTCTCCAAAACGTTCTAGTGTAAGTACTTTCTTTTCAGTATCATCATAATATTCCCAGCACATATATTCCATACTGTCTTTTCTGTCTGTTTCTTCAGTATTTCTCCAATACCCAATACTTCTGCTGTCTCTGTAATAAGTTACTCCTTCAAAAGTAATTTGCTTTGGTGGTTTGCCTTTTTGTAAAATTCCATCTTCTACTTCTTCAGGAAGTCTTCCCCATACAATTTTTCGTGATACTGTACCTGTCACAATATCATCTATATCCACGCTTAAGAAAACAGTATCTGATGGGCTTTCAAGTTTGAATTCATAAGAGAAGTCATTGTCTCCCCAATCATATTCGTACATCTCTGTAACTTCCCATGTTTGAAGATCGAAATCTAGTACATATCCTTTACGTAAATCAACAATTCCAATATTAGTAGGGTCATAGTGTGACTCCTCTTTCTTTTTCTTTTTGAAAAATCCGAATGGCATATCTATTTATATTTTATTTGACGCTATCAAATATAATATAAAACTCATAATTAGAATGTTTTAGGAAACATAATTTTCATTAAAAAAAGAAAGAATCAGCAGTAATATTTAATCCCTTTCGATGATAGAGAACTTTCTTCCTTCTTTTGCCAGCTCAGTATTTTCAAATTCTGTTTTAGATTCTTCTAAAAGCACCTTCAAATCACCGTATCGAGCAGAAAAGTGACCGATTAAAAGTTTACCTACCTTGGCTTCCTTTGCAATTTGACCAGCTTGCAGTGCAGTGGTGTGAAAAGTAGTATTAGCCCTTTCTAAATGCCTGTGCATGAAAGTAGATTCATGATACAATAAATCAACGCCATATACTTTAGAAATGACAGAACGGCTGAACTTGGTATCAGAACAGAATGCATAAGACCTTGATCGGCGAGGAGGGAGCGTTACATCTTTGAACTGTATTGTCTCTCCTTGAAATTCAATATCCTCTCCACGCTTCAATGCTCTGAAGGCATCAAAAGGCAAGCCGGAAGGTAATTTTTCAGGAATGATTCTATACTGCTTCTTTTTCTCCCTAAATAAGAAACCTGTGCATGGTACTCTATGAATCAGCGGAATCGTTTCCACAGTGATATGATCATTCTCAAAAATCACATCAGGGAACATTGTAGGATTATCGTAAAGACAGATTTTATAATTCAGTTCGGTATTAGAGTGCTTGAAGCTTGCCAATAACACTTCATCCAGTCCTCTAGGTCCGTGAATATACAGAGGTGCCGTTCTACGTTGGATATTCATCGTAGAGAGAAGTCCCGGTAAACCGAAGAAATGATCACCATGCAGGTGACTGATAAAAATATGCTCGATTTTGTGCAGGCTGATCCCCATTTCCAATAATTGATGCTGAGTAGCTTCTCCACAGTCAATCAGAAACTGATGATTACCTATACGTACATGTTGAGATGTCATGTGCCTGCCTTTTACAGGTACAGCAGCACTCGACCCTAGAATTGTGATTTCGAACGACAAGGGATAAGTTTGTTAGTAATAAATCAATAAGCAGTTGAAAAGTGATTATGAAAGATTTTGTCACCTTTTTTTATCTATTGTCAAGAATAGATCATGATGCAAAGTATTTCAAACCAAACCCTTTAACTGCCTAAAAAGCTCGAATTGCAAAAATTGCAATTCGAGCTTTATAAAAATAATACTATTTAATAATAAGGCTTAATTTTCTTCTTCGCCTTCAATATCTTTTTCGATTTCGTGTAAAAATACAGAATCAATCGCCTCTTGAACCGTAGGTAAAAGGTTAAGTACTGTTTCTAACTTAGAAATCTTGATTAATTTCATTACGTGTTCGTTTAATCCTGCAAGGACTAATCTACCGTTTACTTCACCAGCAAGACGGTTAGCTACTAAAATTGAGCTTAATCCTGATGAATCAACATATTTTACATTTGATAAATCAATGATTAGATTCTCAGTACCAGATTGGAACATTGTTACAATCTCCGCTTTTAACTGAGGTGCTTTCAAAGAATCTAACTTTTCTTCTTCAGGAATTAAAACTGTATATTTTTCGCTCTTATTTACAGAAAATCTCATAATTTCTTTTAATAATATCTATTTTAATAAAAAGCAATATACACACATTTATTTAGAGATCGTAAAATTATCCTAATTGTGTGCTTATTGATTTAAAAATTTCTTCGTCACGATTATCATAGGAAGTTTTTTCAAACTTTTCACCAGTGATTTTTTCGTACAGCTCAATATATCTCTCAGAAACAGAATTTACAAACTCGTCGCTCATAATCGGCTGAACTTGTCCTTCTTTTCCTTGGAAATTGTTTTCGATCAACCATTGTCTTACAAATTCCTTCGATAATTGTTTTTGAGGTTCATCAGCTGCTTGACGTTCAGCGTAACCTTCTTTGTAGAAATATCTTGATGAATCAGGCGTATGCACCTCGTCGATCAAGTAAATTTCACCGTCATATTTTCCGAACTCATACTTTGTATCTACCAAAATAAGACCTTGTTCATCAGCGAACTCAGTTCCTTTTTGGAATAAAGCATAAGTGTATTCCTCTAATTTTGTGTAGTCTTCTTCAGAAACGATACCTTGTGCTAAAATTTCCTCACGAGAAATATCCTCATCATGACCTTCTTTGGCTTTTGTAGAAGGAGTGATGATTGGAGTAGGAAGTTTATCATTTTCTTTCAAACCTTCTGGAAGAGCCACACCGCAAAGCATTCTTTTTCCAGCTTTGTATTCTCTCCATGCATGACCAGCTAAATAGCCTCTGATCACCATTTCTACTTCAAAAGCGTCACACTTTTTACCAATATGAACGTTTGGACTTGGAGCGTTTTCCAGCCAGTTTGGAACCACATCGGCAGTAAGTTTCAAGAATTTTTCGGCGATTTGATTTAAAACTTGCCCTTTGTAAGGAATCGCACGATCAAGTACAACATCAAATGCTGAAATTCGGTCGGTGGCAACGATGGCAATCTTGTTTTCGAAGAAATACACATCTCTGACTTTGCCGTGGTAAACACCTGTGGCATTTTCGAAAGAAAAATTGGTGCTTTTAATTGCGTTCATAACTTTTAAATGATGTACTTAATTATTAGTAAAATGTATAATTTTGCTGCAAACATACATAGGATAAATGTTTTATTGCAATTTTCTTTTCATCAATTTTCTACATAGATTTCTATTTGCCGTAAAATCATTGTAAAAATTCAGTAGGATCACAAAGTACAGAACACTTAAGTTTTGTAATAATTTATAGAATTAATAGGGCTTATCCTTGAAATTCAAATAAATATGTTCGTAATTTGGAAGAGTGAAGGAAACCTTCTTCACTGAACTACACAAATTTACAAACTTCTTATGGGTGCTTCTGCTGTTGGTTTAGTACCCGTGCTATTTTATATATTAGAATCTCATGTTAGACTTAAAAGAAAATATCCTTGATAAATTAGCAGGCCTGTATTCAGGTAAGCTATTTAAAGTAGTAGACGATTTCAAATATGAAGTTGATGCTCAAACTTCCATCACAGTAGATGAAATGAATAATCTGCGTTTAGAGATTATTATGGATGGCTGTGAAAGTGGTGAAACGATGCCTTTGGCAACGAAAGAAGTAGGTGCAGATATGTTTGAAGTATGCTGTAACGATAGTGAAGAAAGCCTTGAAGGAAAAGTAGACTTGCTGAACAAAATGTTGAGTTTTAAAGTGGAAAGCCCTAGAAGCGGTGAAACAGAATTTGTAGGTTGTATCTAACACTAAGCACCAGCCAAAAATAAATTTTCACTTAGTACTTAGCGTTTTCTGTTTTTATTTTAAATCACTTATCTAGAATAGATTAAATCTCTTGCACTGATCATGGCTCCTTCAGAAGGTTGGGCACCACCGATCATTTGTGCAATTTCCATCACTCGTTCCTTTTCAGTAAGAGTTCTGATTTTACTGACTGTAGATTCTCCAGAGTGATCTTTATAAACATAATAGTGCTGTTCTCCTAATGCAGCAATCTGTGGTAAGTGACTAATCGTAAATACTTGATGATTGTCGCTCATTTCTTCCATTATTTTACCCACTTTGATGGCGATTTCACCAGAAATACCTGTGTCAATTTCATCAAAGAAAATGGTAGGTAATGAAGTTTTACTTGCTAGAATATATTTAATGGCGAGCATTAATCTAGAGAATTCACCACCTGAAGCGGCATCTCTAAGCGGAAGAGGAGTTCTACCTTTGTTAGCCGTAAATAAGATTTCAACCTCATCAATACCTGATGCTGAAACCTCAGTAGTCTTTTGATCGATAAGGATTCTGCCGTTTGGCATTCCAAGATCATTTAGAGCGTTGTTAAGTTCTTCAGTAAGAGGAGTTATCACTTTTTTACGTGCTTCAGAAAGCGTTTCAGAAATTTCCATCAACGTTTCATAAGCCACTTTCTTTTCCGTTTCTGCCTCTAAAAGTGCTTCATCAAAGCTCTCGACTTTATCTACTTTCGAACGGATACTTTCCCTTTTCTCAATTAACTCCTGAAGATCATTGACTCTGTGTTTTTGCTGTAAGCCATAAACTTGATCTAGAATTTCCTTGATTTGGAAAATACGCTCCTGATCAAACATCAAATCCGTTTCTTCTCCCTCAATTTCACTGATAATATCTCTCAACTCAATATGACAGCTGTCGAGGCGGTCTCTTAGGTTTGAAAGCTTATCAGAGAAAGAAGACAAATTAGACATCTCTGTAATAGAAGAGTAGATACTAGCATCTGCAGAGAAGTCAGATCTGCTCAATGATTCCAGCACCGTATTTAAAGCGATTTTAATGTTCTCTGCATTCTCAAGACGTTCCAGTTCTTTTTCTAGTTCTTCTTGATTGATATCATCAAGGTGAGCGTCATCTAATTCATTCAGCTGAAACTGATTGAATTCAAATTCTTCTTTAACCTGTTGATATTCATCCAATAAATGCTGATATGCTTGAGCCGTTTTTCTATATTCTTTATAAGCAACGAATACATGTTCAACTTTTCCATCTAGTTTACCATATGAGTCCACTAGATTTAACTGATAAATATTCGAGCCTAACTGTAATGTGTCGTGCTGAGAGTGAATATCCATCAGGCGTTCACTGATCTTACGCATCACCTCAAGACGCACAGGTGTATCGTTAATGAAAGCTCTTGATTTTCCACTCGGTGTGATTTCCCTTCTCAAAAGAGAAATTTCTTCATAATCTAGCTCAAGGTCATCAAATACATCATGCAGTTTGTAAGAAGAAACATCAAAAGTACCTTCAATCACACATTTCGTAGTTTGATCGAATAGAGCTTTTGTATCCGCTCTTCCACCTTTCAGCAAACCAAGTGCGCCAAGCATAATGGATTTACCTGCACCTGTTTCACCCGTTATAATATTTAAACCTTTATCAGGAGTAATTTCTGTATGTTCTATTAAGGCGTAATTCTTAATCAGTAGATTCTTTAACATGACTTTGTTATTTGATGGTCACCTATTGCTTTATTACGTTTGTAATGCAATAGTAATCAAAAATGATTAGTATATCTATATTACTTTGCCAAATTTACAAGAAATGTTTAAAAAATGAATAAAAAAGTAGTAGTTGCCTCAAAGAATCCTGTGAAAATTAATGCAGCGTTAGCAGGAATGCAGAAAATTTTACCAAATGTTCAATTTGATGTCACAGGTTGCGATGTGCCTTCTGGAGTGTCTGATCAGCCAATGACAACACAGGAAACTTGGGAAGGGGCTTTGAACAGGGCAAATAATGCAAAAGAAAGTGAACCTGAAGCCGATTTCTGGGTAGGCATGGAAGGCGGCATTGATAAGGATGAAGAAGGTAAAATGTTTGCTTTTGCTTGGATGTGCGTATTGGATAATAACGGTAATATGGGGAAAGGGCAAACAGGTGTTTTTTACTTGCCACCTAAAGTACAGCAATTGGTAGAAGAAGGTGTTGAATTAGGGCATGCCAATGATCAGGTTTTTAACGAAGTGGGATCGAAACAGAAAGGAGGGGCAGTAGGATCTTTAACTTTTGGAGCTTTGGGGAGAACTGAATATTATGTACAAGCAATGGTGTTGGCCATGATACCATTAGTTAATCCGAAATTATATTAATATAAAAGGTATCCGTTTGGGGAGAAATTTAGCTCACGAACGGATACCTCTTTTTATGCTTTAAAACTTCTTCTGCATATAGTTTTTTGAAATGCCCTCAGGATAGATGTCGGCTTTTCCAATAAACTCATATCCTCGTTTTTCATAAAATGGTTGAGCTTGAAAACTCATTGTATCTAGCACTACACCTAAACACTCTCTTTTTCGAGCTTCATCTTCAGCTATATCCATTAGTTGTTTGCCAAGATGTTTTCCTCTTTGAGTAGATGATACCCATAAATGATCGATATGTAATACCTTCCAATAGGATTTAGCCGTCAGGCCAGCAATTAAATTATCATTTTCATCCTTAATATAAATTGACAAAGGTTCAACATCTTCCCATTTGGAAGTAGTAAATTGATCACTATATTTTCTCAACCCGTCAAATATTTGATGATCTAGTTTCTCATCTGGCTTATTTATTACAATTTTCTGCATGGTTATTTTTTCTCAGATAAGATTTCAACATGAGCATTAGGAAATGCCTGAGTGGCATCTAGCTTATTTTTAAATTCACCGATATATTTATATCCGTTTCTACGCCAAACACATTTGTGCTTTGGTTCTGGTTTTCTTGTGATAATAAATTTCATTTTGATAATTGTTTTGTTTTTAACTATAAAGCGGAAGGAGTATCCAAAACCCCTATTGGGAAATGGTTTTTTATCTAAGTACTAATTGTGTATTATTACTTGTTATAAATAGAAAGGGTTAATAACATAGAGGACATGTTATTAACCCTTTTTCAATTGTTAAAGAGAGTGATAAGCAATATTTACCTATCAAAACGTAGCTCTAATTAACAAATAGAATAATTAAAAACCAAACAATAATTGTATTATTTACACAATCAGCGCTAGTTTATTAATCTGTAATTCAATTTTTCTATAGCTTCAGTTATTTTACAGCATTTTCAATTTTGAATTTGGCTTTTTTGCCTGCTTTTTCTAAACCTGATGGCTCAAATTGAGTGTAAGCCAAATAACCAATGACACAGATAGCAACGATTGCAATTAATTTGATAGCAGTCTTAGCAATTCTCCAAACGATTAAAGCAATAGCGATGCCTACGATGATAAGTGTATATTTTTGTTCTTCCGATAAAACGGCGAAAAACTCCTGAATCTGTTCCATAAAAAATGAACTTTTAAAAAATGTGACCTAATTGTTTTCAATGATAGCTATTTTTTCTTAATCAATTCAACTAAATAATAGAAATATTGCGCACCATACTTAAAATATTGTATTTATCTGTTAACTTAAATAGGTAAGTACAAGAACTTATGTAAATTGCAATAGAACTATATATAACCGGTATAAACTATAGGATTAGTATGTTATCCAAAAAGACAAAATATGCACTCAAAGCGTTACGTTTTTTGGCTTCAAAATATGGAGAGGGACCTGTTTTGATCAGTGAGATTGCTGAAACAGAACATATCTCTCAGAAATTCTTGGAAAGTATATTATTGGAGTTAAGAAAGGGGAGAGTATTAAGCAGTAAAAAAGGAAAAGGTGGAGGATATTATTTGATCAAAAATCCGCATGAAGTGACCCTTTGTGATATCCACAGAATGATTGAAGGACCGATTGCACCCCTTCCTTGTGTAAGTTTGAATTACTATGAACCTTGTGACGATTGCGATGACGAGGTGACTTGTACCTTGAAAAAGGTAATGTGCGATGTGCGTGATGCACAATTAGATATTCTAAAACAAAAATCGCTGATTGACTTGATTCCAGAAGGAGTGGAGAAACCTAAATCAGATTTGATAGATGAATAACAAAAGAAGCTGCTAATGAGAAATTGGTAGCTTTTTTTGTGTTCAATAAAATAAAAAAAGCTACCCTATCTTTTGATAAAGTAGCTTTCTGTAAGTTGTAAAAACTAGGAATACTTTAATCTTCCATCGCTTCCATTCTTTGTAATAATGGAGGGTGAGAATAATGCATTTTTACATAATTAGGATCAGGAGTCAAGTTACTCAATGAATCCACTGATAATTTCTTTAATGCGTCAATTAAAGCTTCACTTGAAGAAGTGTCTTTTGCGTAAGCATCTGCCTCAAACTCGTTCTTTCTCGAGAACGCATTTACCACCAATCCTGTAATCATTGAGATAGGGCTGTAAAGCATAGAGAATGCTACCAAGTTTAATGGTGATAAAATTTGACGTTTTGTGTTAAAGAGTGCTTGCATTTTGCTCGCTCCCATAGCTTCAGCCAATTCACTTGAGTTGATAAATAAGCTCAATATGAATAAAGTGATAAACATATTTACAGCTGAGATAAAGAACATCTGTAATGTATGCTTTCTTTTATAGTGACCGACTTCATGTGCTAATACTGCTACAATTTCAGCAGTTGATAATTTTTCAATTAATGTATCGTATAATACAATATTTTTATTGCCACCTAAACCACTGAAAAAAGCATTTGCTTTTGTAGATCTTTTTGATCCATCCATGACCATGATTCTACCTAGTGGGAAATCAACACCTTCAGCATATTTTTCAATTGCAGTTCTTAATTCACCATCCTCCAAAGGAGTGATTTTATTGAACATTGGCAAGATTAAATTGGCATAGAACATAGTAGCGCCTAAAGCGAAAAGCATAAATACCACCCATGCAATAATCCAATAGGTATCAGGGAAGTTAGAGTAAAACGCTACGAATCCCCATAATAATAAACCACCAATAAGACCGCCAAGGGCATACCCTTTTACCTTATCAATAATATATGTTTTAGGTGTCATTTTATTGAAACCATACTTTTCTTCAATCTTGAAAGTATTGTGCAATTCAAAAGGAATTCCAATGAGATCTGAAATCAAGGAAATAATAGCAAAAAAGGCTAATACCTGTATTACATTCGAATCAAATGAATCTCTTGTAAACTTGTCAATCCAAGCATATCCACCTCCTAAAAGAAGGATAACTGTCAAGAAATAACTAGCTGTACTGCTGTAAAAACCCAGCTTATCTTTTTCTACTTGGTAATCTTGTGATCTTTTATATTTTTCCTTGTCGTATAAACCAGAAAGTTTTTCCGGCAACGTTGCACTCATGGCCTTAATATTCATCGAGCTCAATACTCTTTCAAGAATAAATTCAGCGGTAAGAATGCCAACGATTATATATAAAATTGTTTCTCCGTTCATGGTTGTGTTAAAAAAATTCTTACAAATCTAATAATTCATGGGAAAGGATAGTAGTATTTGTAATGAAAATATAGAACTTGTATCACAACTTGAAGTCTTAAATTAATAGTCATAAAATGCAAAGGAGATATAATTGTTTGATTGTAGACGATGAACAACTCGCAAGAACCTTATTATCAGCCTATATTGAAAAAATACCCCATTTAGAAGTCGTTGGAAGTTGTAAATCTCCTTTGGAAGCCATGAATTATTTGAGAGAAGACAATGTAGATATTCTTTTCTTAGACATACAAATGCCCGAATTAAATGGTGTCGATTTCTTGAAAACCATAGCACAACAACCTGCAGTAATATTTACAACGGCTTATGCAGAATATGCTGTGACTTCTTATGAATTAGATGCAGTAGATTATTTATTGAAGCCTTTCGGGTTTGATCGTTTTGTAAAGGCGGTGAATAAGGCTGTAGAAAAGGTAGATGCAAAAAGTAACTCTTCTGAGACGAAAGAAACAAAAGAAGAAGTCCTATTTATAAAAGGAGATCAAAAAATTTATAAAGTACCTCCATCAAGCATTTTATATATAGAAGGTTTGAAAGAATATGTTTCTTATTTTCTGGAAAATCAACAACGTATAATTTCATTGCACTCTTTGACGAAATTGGAGAAAGAGCTTTCTCAGTATAATTTTATGCGTGTACATCGCTCTTATATTGTGAATCTAAATCATGTGACCGCTTTTGAAAGGCATGCACTTTGGATTGATAAAGAGGAAATTCCGATAGGGAAAACCTATAGGGATACCGTAAAAGAGAAACTGAATTGGTAAACTATTCTTCATTAATAACTTTCAAATTCTAGACATAAATGTTCAAAATATATAGATCTTCAGCAGGTGCTGGAAAAACGTTTACCCTTGCCAAAGAATACATCAAAATTGTACTTCAGCTTCACTTATATGATGAGGAGTTTCAACCAAATTACTTCCAACATGTTTTGGCGGTGACTTTTACCAATTTGGCTACTTCAGAAATGAAGGATAGGATTTTGGAACAATTAAAAACGTTCTCTCAAAAACCTGATCCTAGTGAAGAAGGGATGCTGGATGCTATTGTAAAGGATTTTAAGGGGATGGATGAATCTATTGTTTTGAATAGAATTTATAGCCGTTCTAAAACTGTACATCAACGAATTTTGCATGGGTATTCTAATTTTTCAGTGAGTACAATTGATGCATTCAGCCAGAAAATAGCACAAGCTTTTAAAAGGGATCTTAATTTCCCATTTAACTATGAATTGGTATTGAATGGGGATGAACTGATTGAAGATGCTACGTATATCTTGATGGATAAATTGGGGCAGAAAGAACATGAAAACCTGACGGAAGCTTTGGAAGTGTTTTCGATAAAGAAAGCAGAAGAGGGGACGAGCTGGAATATTTTACCCCAAATCAAGCAGTTTGGAAGGGTGCTGTTTGATGAGGATCAGAGAAAGATTATTGAGAAATTGGGGGTAAACCCAAAGACCAATAACAAGATGAGCATAGAGGATTATACTCATTTGGCTAAAAAACTCCGAAAGGTTATTTATGAAGAGCTTCAGGAAGAAAAAGATATAAAACTGGAGGATTTTAAAGAGGAAATGTCTGCAGTGGGAGTGCCTGTAGAAAGCTTGGGTAGATTTGTGGCAGGTTATGCAAAAAAGTTTGAAGGGAAGATTGGTGATAATGATGTGACTCCAAATGCCACTGCTCAAAAAGTATTTGATGGTACGGACGGAAGTGTGCTTACCACAAAGGCAAATTATAAGAAAAGCCCTGCTCAGTATGATCTCGCATTACCTATTTATCAGAACAGGGTTCAAGATTTATTGACTTTGGTCCAAAAGGCTACTTTGATAAAAAATGTTTATGATAAGATCTATTTGATTATCACTGCGGAGGTACTCAAGCAGGAAATGGGGGCTTTGAAAGAGGAACAAGGTGTGGTACACATTTCTGAAATCGGAGAGAATATCAATAAAATAGTAGAGAGTTCGCCAGTGCCGTATTTATATGAGCGTTTGGGAGAACGTTATAGACATATTTTGATTGATGAGTTTCAAGATACTTCCAAAACACAATGGCATAACCTGATTCCTTTGGTAGCACACGCTTTGTCGATGTATCAAGGTGAATGTTTAGTAGTGGGTGATGCCAAACAATCCATTTATAGATGGAGAGGAGGTAAACCGGAAATGTTAGTGGCATTGCCTTCATTGCCAACTGCAAAAGGAACGGCTTTGGAAGAAGAGGAATATACACTGACTGCAAGTGCCGATCCTCAAAACTTAGATACCAACTGGAGGAGTTATGAGAATGTGATTGATTTTAATAACACCCTGTACAAGTATATTGATGAGGCCTATAAAAATGAATTACTTTCTAAGTTTTATCAAGATGTCTATCAGAAAAGCAATAAAAATATAGGTGGACAAGTTAGAGTTTCCGTTTGTCAGAAAGTGGGGGCGAAGGATACAGTAGTAGAACAAAACCTAGAGAAGATTGTCAATACGATCAATACTTTGGTGACTGAAAATAAGTTCCAGTTGAAAGACATTGCCATTTTGGTGCGATTCAATAAGGATGGATCTCAGATTGCCGAGAAATTGGTGAAAGAGGGCATGGAAGTGATTTCAAGTGAATCCTTATTAGTCAGCAGTGCTCCTAGTGTACAGTTCCTTGTGCAGATGATACGACTTCTAGTCACAAGAGCGGATAAGATTTTGTTTATGAATATCACCCGTTTCTTAATGGGACATTTTCAAGATATCAAAAATGAAAGATGGAAAACCATAAATGCGGAACCAGAGACTGTAAAAGGCGATGAGTACATCCGCCTGGGTGATAAAGTGGAACAGTGCGAAAGTCACAAACAGTTTGAGGCCTTTTTGGATGCTGAGTTTGGCGTGAATATTTCCATTTCAGGATTACGTAGGAAATCACTTTATGATCTGATTGAGTTGTTGATTAGAGTCTTCAAATTAAATCAGAGAGTAACAGAACAGTCTTATCAAGTGAAGTTTCTGGATTTTATTTTGGAATACTCTGAAAATAACGGAAACAGTGCACAGGAATTTTTACAGAAATGGGAAATGAAAAAGAGTTCTTTATCGATTTCAACCCCAGAAAATACCAACGCGGTTCGTATTCTATCCATCCATAAATCAAAAGGTCTAGAATTTCCAGTAGTGATTTTACCTTTTGCAGATTGGTCTACCATTCCTAAAAAAGGAGAAACAAAATGGTTTGATTGGGAGAACAATGATATTATTCCAGAATTAAATGCGGTGCAACTTGGTGTCAATTCAAAATTAGAAGGAACACCTTTTGAAGAAGAGTATCATGAAGAGTGCAACGATACCTATATTGATGCTATCAATATGCTTTATGTAGCCACTACACGTGCTGAAAAATACTTGCATATTATCTGTACAGAGGAGGCGAAAGTCAATAAGAAAGGAGAGAAAGCACAGACCAAAGATACCGTTGCAGTGCCTATTTTAAATTATATCAATGCTACACAACCTACCGAGTTGCCTACTGATGAAATTGACGAGGTATTATTCAATGAATATCAGTTTTATGAAGGTGTGACAGAGGGTAAAGGCGTAGAAGAAGAGGAAGAAGAAAAGGAGGTTGTCAATATTATTCACACTGATAATACGGATCAATTGAAACTGAAAAGCGGTACGTACGAACAAGGTGAACAAGAAGTGTCTTTCTTAGATATTTTGGAAGCGCAAGAAAGTGGTATTTTGGTGCATAAAGCGTTCGAAAAAATAAAATATAAAGACGATGTGCATGATGCGGTCCGAAATTTGGAAGTGAATGGTTTTATCTCATCCACAGAAAAAGGAGACTATATTCAGAAGCTGTTTGATGTGGTGCAACATCCGGAATTGGAAGCGTATTTTGATGAAAAGTCAGGCTACGAAGTGCTCAATGAATCCGAGATTGTTACCCCTTCAAAATACGAAATGCAACAGGTGACAGTAGACCGTCCAGACCGTTTGCTGATCAGACAAAATGAAGCAGTAATACTAGATTATAAAACGGGTTCTTATGAGAAGGATCACGAAAAACAAATTCAAAGATATGGTGCCGAATTACGCAAGATGGGTTATACTGCTATTACATTAAAATTAGTCTATACAGAAAACTTATATATCAAAAACGTAACTCTTTAATAACAATGAAAAAGTTAATAACACTGACTAGTGTATTCTTGTTGTTTGCCCTTACAACTTTTGCCCAAAAAGGAAAGCCATTTCCAACCATGGAAGCTGAAACATTGACAGATAAGGCCATTACTTTACCGTCAGCGGGAAAAGGAAAAGTAACCTTGATAGGTGTTTCTTATTCTAAAAAATCACAAGACAATTTGGAGACTTGGATGCAACCCATCTATGATACTTTTATCAACCCTCCAAAATCAGACCTTTTCGGCTCTGTATCTTATGATGTAAACATGTATTTTGTAGCCTTGGCAAGAGGTATTGCAAAGACAGCAGAGAAGTCAATCAAAGGGTCAATGAAAAAGAAAATTGACAAGAAACTTCAACCTAATATTGCCATTGTGATGGGAGAGGTAAAACAGCATAAAAAGAATTTAGGATTGGGTGACAAAGCAGACCCTTATTTCTATATTCTATCGCCAGAAGGAAAAATATTACATATTACATATGGTAAATATTCACCTAGTAAAATGTCCGCTATCGAATCTGCCGTAGATGAGTATATGGATTAATCCCACTTGAATTCTTTCTAAAAGGTTGTTAAAGTTTTAAAAAACTTGCTTTACATTCAAAAAGTGTATTTAAAATAAAAAGCAGTTTTTTAGATTTGCGTTACTCATGAAAAATATTTGTGGGTATAGTAAAATCACACTATAAAGTATGAAGAAGCTAGATAAGCTATTATTAAAAGCATACATAGGTCCATTTGCGTTAACATCGTCAATTGTACTTTTTATTTTTTGGTCTCAATACATGATTTCCAAGTTCGTTTATTTCTTAGGAAAAGACTTGGGTTATGATGTTTATTTGGAGTTGTTTTTCTGGTTTGCACTAGCTTTAGTTCCAGTGGCGCTTCCATTAGCTGTACTACTTGCTACACTGATGACTTATGGTAGTTTAGGTCAGCATTCAGAGCTAACAGCCATCAAAGGTGCAGGTATTTCACTATTAAGAATATTACGTCCGGTATTTCTATTTACAGTGGCTGTAGTAGTGATACAATTGGTTTATAACGATACGGTTGTACCTCACGCCAACTTGAAAGCATACAGTTTACTTTACGATATCAAACAAACGAAACCAACAATCAACCTTAAAGAAGGTGCATTTTATGATGGTTTGGAAGGTTATAGTATTAAAGTAGCCAAAAAAGATGAAGATGGTGAAGGTATTCATGATGTGATCATTTATAAGCATGAGGGGCACAGAGGTAACAAAGAGGTGATCTTGGCCAACCATGGTAAAATGCAGTTGATCAACGATGATACTTTTATGATGCTTACTTTATTTGAAGGTAATGCTTATAGTGAGGTAGAAGATAAGAAAAGTAAGGCAGACGTTCAGTATGTTCATTCAGAATTCGATTCTTCAGTATTTTATTTCAGCATGGCGTCTTATGCTATGAATGAAACAAAAGAGGATCTTTTCATGGGACATAACTTAATGAAAAACCGTACTCAGTTATTAGAAGAGCAAGATTCACTCAATAAAGCTATGGTAGACTATAGCAATATGTTAGTGAAAAATGGTAATACACAATTCTACTACCGTTTTACTTCTAATAAAAATGAGCATGATGCAAACAAAGTAACAAAGAAGAAATTCGATCCTGAAACATCAGAAAATCAATTGAGAATTTACTCTTCAGCTTACAACAGTGCATCAAGCTTCTATAACGTTCTGAAATCAAATGCTTCTAGAAATAAGAATCAGACAAGAGAGGAAGTGCGTTATACTTTAGATGTGCAAAAGAAAGTTTCAACGGCAATTGCCATCTTAATGATGTTCCTTATCGGTGCTCCATTAGGTGCAATTATCAAGAAAGGTGGTTTAGGTGTGCCGGTTCTTGTATCCGTATTCTTCTTTGTAGTGTACTATATCATTACAATCACAGGTGAGAAAATGGCAAAAGAGCTAGTAATTGACCCTGTATTGGGAGCTTGGCTATCGAATATATTCTTATTTGTAATGGGTATGTTCTTTACACTCCAAGCGAAGAATGATGCAAAATTATTTGATACAGATTACTATGGAGTACTACTAAAAAGTCTTTTCAAGAAGAAGTAGTATTTGCTCCATCATAATATTTAAAAACCCTATGTATTTTTAGATTACATAGGGTTTTCTTTTTATATTCGTATGTTTTACGTTTTACACCGTAGAGCAATTGTTGTAGGCTATCATGAAGGATAGCAAAGAATGAAGATCTTAAGAAATGAAGAAAATCATAATTGCCTTAGACGGGCACGCAGGTTGTGGAAAAAGTACTACCGCTAAAGCAGTGGCAAAAGCTTTAGATTATATATTTATTGATACAGGGGCAATGTACAGAGCCGTTACGTATCATTTTCTGTCTAATGAAGTGGATTTTTCAGATCCTACTGAAGTAGACAAAGCATTGGCATCTATTTCATTGAAGTTTGTCATGAACCCTGAATCGGGAATCGGTGAAATCCATGTCAACAATGTCAACGTTGAGCCATTTATCCGTAACATGGATATCACAAGTAGAGTAAGTGATGTGGCAAGCATTAAAGCCGTTCGTGTATTCAATGTCGCTGAACAGCAAAAAATGGGAGAGGAGAAAGGCATTGTGATGGATGGTAGAGATATTGGTACTGTCGTTTTCCCAGAAGCTGAACTGAAAGTATTTATGACGGCTGATGTGACGGTAAGAGCGAAACGCAGATTGAAGGAAATGGAAGCGAAAGGAGTTGCAACCAACCTTGAAGACGTAGAAGCAGATATCAGAAACAGAGATCACCTGGATTCAACAAGAAAAGAAAGCCCGTTGAAAAAAGCAGATGATGCCATTGTAGTAGATACTTCAGCACTGACAATTGAACAGCAAGTAGAAAGTATTTTAAAGCTGGCAAAGAAAAAAATCGATGCTTAGTTTTTATAATATCAGGGGGAGAGGTCAATTTTAGTCGCACTAGAATTGACCTTTTTCTTTTGTTTAAAATACTTTGAATGAAGAATGAAGGTGGTTCTTGTTGTGGTTTAGAGAGTGGTTTTTATGGTGGTTCTTAAGCCACAAGGCATTGTGGCTCTACAGAACCATAATACGAACCACCTTCATTCTTCATTCTACATTCTTAATTCTTCATTAAAAACCCTTCCTTGTCAATGAATGTATGCGAGTTGAATGATTCCATTATTTTCTGTGTACATTTGCAAAAAAATAATAAAAGATACCACATTGGCAGATCAAGATTTCAAGATGACAGCCAAGACCTTTTTTGGCTTGGAAGAATTATTAAAAGAAGAGCTTCTCGCAATTGGAGCAAGAAATGTAAAAGCAGTAAACAGGGCTGTGACTTTTGAAGGAGACAAAGAAATCCTTTACAAAGCCAACTTGCATGTTCGTACAGCTTTGAAAATTTTACTTCCTATTAAAAACTTCAGAGCAAGAAATGAGGAAGATCTTTATGAGAAAACCAAAAAGGTCAACTGGGCAAAGTATATTGATGTTGATGGCACCTTTGCAATTGACAGTACTGTATGGTCAGACACTTTTACGCACTCCAAGTATGTTGCCTTAAAAGTAAAAGATGCTATTGCTGATCACTTCTCTGAAGTATTTAAAAGAAGACCCAATGTCAATGTAAAAGATCCTGAAGTGTTGGTGCATATCCACGTTTCACAAAGAGAGTGTATTCTTTCTTTAGATTCATCTGGTGAGTCATTACACCGTAGAGGATATAGATCTGAACAACGTCAGGCACCTTTGAATGAGGTATTGGCGGCAGGGTTGATCATGCTTACAGGTTGGAAAGGTGAAAGACCATTCTTAGACCCAATGTGTGGTTCTGGTACTTTGTTGGTAGAAGCAGCAATGATTGCGAGTAACACCCCTCCAGGCTTGAAAAGAAAGTTTGCTTTTATGAACTGGAAGGATTACGATAGAAGATTGTTCAATCAGATTTTCAGAGAAGCAAAGAGAGCGAGAAAAGAAATTGAGGTGCCAATCGTTGGTTCTGATATTGATAGAGAAGCCATTGATATTTCTTATGCCAATGCAGAACGTTCTGGCTTGGATGAGGATTTAAGAATCTCAAAAAACAGTTTCTTTGACCGCAAACCTATCGGTGAGAACGGTATTATTGTTTGTAACCCTCCTTACGGTGAGCGTATCGGTAAAGATATAGAAGAACTTTACAGAAAAATGGGAGATAAGTTGAAGCAAGATTTCAGCGGTTATGATGCCTGGATTTTCAGTGGTAATATGAAAGCCTTGAAATACGTGGGATTAAGACCAAGTAAGAAAATTCAACTTTACAATGGTTCTATTGAGTGTCGATTAGCGAAGTTTGAAATGTATAAGGGAGCGAAAGCATAATGAACTCCTTTTAAAAATAGAGAAAACCTATCCTTAGATTGTAAAATGGATAGGTTTTTTTATACTCTCAAACATACTCTAAGTACTAAGCCAAAAATAATTGACAATTAATTCTTAATTATTTTTTGTGAGTACGACGCTAAAAAACGTATTAATAGTGGTTCTATTAAAAGTTTTTTGAAGGAAGTAATCGCAAAACAATAATAAGAATTAGTATTAAATAATTTTGTCTTAGTACTTATCTAAAAGAATTCATACTCAAAAGTTTTCTTGAGGTATGTTTTATTATTACTTTTTTCAGTGATAGATTGGATTAGTTCTGAATTATAAATTTCGATGGTTTGGTTCTTGAAATCGCTATCAGAAAAACGAGTTTCTACTCTAATGATGGAATCATTATCGTAATAATAGGTTTCAAATTGTTTGTTGCCACTGGCATAAACTAATGTTTTACTTTTCTTTCTACCAAACTTGTCATATTGGTTTTCTGTACCAACTAAGGAGTAATTATCAAAGACTACTCCGCTGTAATCCATTGTCAATATATTCTTCCATCGATCATATGTGTACTTTACCGTATTAAAATCTAAGCTGTCAGAACCCCATGAAGATTCAATGAGGTTGTCATCAGCATCATAATATTCTTCAGTAATATACCCTGAATTTGTGATTGATTTGATAAATCGATTTTCATCATCATAAAGAAAAGTTTCCACATTAGAATTTCTTGGAATGGTGTGATCAATTGTACGGATCTCGATGATATTCCCATTTTTATCAAATTCATAATTAAACTCCTCAATCCATTCCGGTTTTTCTTTTTGATCTCTATACCTCAAGTGTCGAGTTTGAAGACCATTAGTATATTCGTTACAGTCTTTAGTTTGGCGGCTGATAATTTCAGGAGCATCTTTTTCAAAAGAATTTGATTCACTACAGATTAGTTCTCCCTTCTCATTAAAAGTATAGATAGTTTGATTTTCCAAAAAAGAATAAAATTCACTAACGGTAATTTTCTTGATTTTGTAATGTATTATTATGCATTCATCAAAGTACTTGGAATCGGAAAAATAATCATGTTTGTGTGTTTGTCCCAAAGTGGATTGATAAAGGGAAAATAAGATAAAAAGTATTGAAATTTGTTTCATTTTTAATTTCTGAAGTCTGTTTGAAATGGTTTGTTATTCTTGATCGAATATAATCTAGTTTTTGAGTGATTACAAACGAGAATACTGATACAAGAAAATTGCATTACAAACTTTATCTTGATTAGGAATTGATAATGCTAAGTTAATTGCAGAGTTTTCAGGTTTTTCTTTACTTCACAAAAGCAAACTCTACTATTTTTCTTTTCAACACGGTTTATTGACTAAAGGCAATCCACAGTTTTTGAATATGATATGTGTGTAAATAGTTGGTTTATTTTCAGTTAGTTATGTTTGATTTAATACGGCTTAGATAAAAAAGAAAATTGTACCATTAGAATCATTAGGAGTGAATTCGCTATTTACATTTATTTGCTACTGTTAAAATCTTTCTTATTTTTACGCGAGCAAAATAAATAAATTTTAATAATACATCCATTTAAAAACTAACGCTAATCAAATTTCGGGGAGAAACTAACAATAAGAATCCTAAAAATTAGCGGTAAAAACAAAGCAACTATGATACTAAATGAGTTAGAGCAAAAAGTTAATCTATCTATCCACCAAACAGATTTCAACACTATTCTTGATGCACTGTGCACTACGCTTCTTAATACTTTTGATCAGAGTTTAAATTTGGGAGAAGCTGAAATTGAGTTACACCCCGAAAGCCATGTTTCTCAGATGGTAGAAGAGTTCCAATTAGATACACTTGATTTGAAGTTAATAGCATTGGCTTATGCTTGGGAGTATGATCCCGCATTGTTAAAATCGCTCGCAGATGCGTTTTCTAATAGAGATTTGAGACAGCTTTATGGAGGAACATTAGATAAAGATACAGCTAATTTTTATCCTACTCTAAAAACTTTTTTAGCATTATTTTATTCAAAAGATGAATATCAGAATGCACTCTTAAAATACACGTCTATAGAGTACCCCTTAACGAAATATGGAATTCTATCTTACTCTGATGAAGGGAATATTGGAGAAAGTAATTTAAATCACAGGGTCCAACTAGCGTCAAACTATGTGTCTTATTTATTGGGAGGGAAGCGTCCTCAATTGGATCATGAATATGATTTCCCAGCAAGATTGCTGACTTCTAAAGTTCCTTTTGATAAAATTGTACATGACAAGGAGACAAGAGAAGGCCTTGAAGACCTTCAGAAATATATGAAGGTCAGACCTATTCTGAAAAACAATCCTTCATTAAAGAAAAAGTTAAACAACACACATATTATTATATTTTCGGGTTCTCCAGGTACAGGTAAATCGCTTACAGCTACGAGCCTTGGGGAAGCATACCACTTACCGACTTATACGCTTGACCTTTCAAGAGTATTATCCCGTTATGTAGGTGATTTTGAGAAAGCAATGGAAAAGGTTTTTAGTAGGTTGGATGGCCGAGACTGTATATTGTTTATTGATGAGGCCGACTCAATTTTCACTAAAAGACAAGAGGAAGTCAAGGATACTAAAGATAAATATGCGAATCAAGAAATGTCATACCTCTTACAAAGATTAGAGCGTTTTGATGGAGTTGTAATACTTGCAACAAATGTTCAAGACATAAGAACACATCTAGATAAAGCAATGCTAAGACGTATTTCTACTATCGTTGAGTTTCCATTTCCTAAACAGCAACAACGTTTGGAGTTATGGCAGAACGCAATACCAGAAGGGTTTACTTTTGGAGAAGGTGTGTTGGATAAATTAAGTGCAAATTTTCAATTGTCAGGTGCAAATATTTCTAATATTATTTCTGGGGTAATTATTGAAGCACTGTCTATTAATACCACGGAATTAACTTATGAAATGATAGAACCTATCATGAAAAAAGAATACTACAAGCGAGATTCCAGATTTATGGCTTGTCCGGATAATTCACCTGCGGCGGCATTAATGGAGCAAAGGTTAGGTAGAACAGCAGTACACTCAGGAAGACGAATGTAAAAAAGCTAACGATCAATAATAAATGAGAAATACAGATTTTAGCCTTGAAAAATTAGGTGAAGACAAAAAAAAACTACTAAAAAAGGGAGATCCGCGTTCTTTAGAGCACTTAAAAATAGGTGATTTTAATAATTTTAATCCTACAAATCTGGATATTGAAGGCCTAGATGGAAAAATGATACCTCCCACTTATAAAAAGGATCATTCTGATTTATTTGGGGGGGAATTGAAAAATATAAAAATTGGAGAAGATATTCCTCAGCACGTCTCTTCAATAAAGTTAAAAAGTCATGTAGGTAAAGTGCTGACTGATGAAGATATGAACTATGCTCATGATGTATATTGGGTACAACAAAAACTGTACGAATTGAATATGTTAAGTGCGAAAAATTTTGCTTCAGAACTAACAGATCAATCAAATAATATAGTGCCAATTCAAAATTTACAGGAAACTATTCATGCTATAAGGAAATTTCAGATAGAAGTAGTTGGATATAATATAGGTGACGGTCAGATTACACGGGGAGGTAAAACTGAGAATCTACTTAGGACCACTACTCCAGATAAAGTAGAGGGAGTAAAAAAACAAGTTGCTAAAAAGAAGGCAATTAAAAAAGCAGATGATGCTAAAAAGCAGGCGGAACTTGCTAAAGAAAAAGAAAGGCTCCAAAGGGAAGAAGAAAGAATAAATGGGCTTAAAAATCAAAAGTTAGATAAAGATAGTGTAAGTCTCTTTATAGAGAATAGACAGGGATGTGAGGAAAAGGATATAGCTTTTGAACTTTGCGATTATATTGGGTATAACGACAAATTTATAATTGCAGTCATTGAGGGATATACCAATAAAGACAGTTTTGCTTTTATTGAAACGATATCGGATAATTTTGCTTATCATATTGTGAATCAATCTACAGATGCTCAGATTAATAATATGTCTGATGAGCTAAAAAAGAAACTTTACGACTTTATGGATAGTGGGTGGACAAGTGAAGAGGAAGAAATTGAGATGGGGAGATTGCTAATTTCAAAAAAAAATAATACACTTGAGAAAGAAAGTTCAGATAAAAAAAATAAAGACACATCAAAAAAAAGTGGTAAATATTGGGTTAAGTGGGCAAATGAACACGCAAAAAATAGTAACAAAATCGATGACTTAAATTCAGGTTTTAAAAAAAATGTATCTCAATTTATAAAAGCTTTAGAAAATTCAGGTGCAACTGTTAAAATTAAAGCAACAAAAAGAAGCAGTAAAAGGGCTTATCTGTTTCATTGGTGTTGGAAAATATCTCTTGGTAAATGTAAACCTAGTGATGCATCTAAACTTGAAGGAGTAAATATTAAATGGGATCATGGTGATATTAATGCTAGTAAAAAGGGTGCATTGGAAATGGTGAAAGGCTTTGGATTGGCTGTTCCTCCCAAAAGTAAAGTAGCACCGTCATTGACCAGTAATCATATTGCTGGTAATGCTATTGATATGGAAATATTTTGGGAAGGTGAAATTTCAATATTGAAAAATGATAAAACAAAAGTAAAAATAAAATATAATGAAAGTACAAATAATAATACTGATTTACATGAAGTTGCGGAATCTTATGGAGTCTTTAAACATAAAAATGATGAACCTCATTGGTCTCATAATGGTCGTTAACGTATTTCTTACATCATGTTTTAATGACAATAATACAATAAATATAGGGCTAATTTATAATGATTGTATAGCTTCTGAAAAAGATAATCTTAGTGGGGAAGAAGTTAATGTGTTTTATAAAAAAGAAGTGGGAATAGGTCATTTAATAAGAAAAGTTGTAGCACAAAATAGTGAATCTTCTTGTGAAATGTTTCAGTTAGAAAGAGATATGAATTTTTCAGAAGAAACAAATTTTTATACAGTTGAAAACAATCAAGATATAGGTTGGGGAATTGGAGTTATTTCAAGTGAAAAGTTATCATTTTTAGATTTGGACAATGATAACATTGAAGACAGCATTAATATATGTACGACTTCAGAGGGGATTCAATTAAAGGTATTAAATAAAGAAACAGAAGCTGTTTTATGGGAACATTATTATTATTTAGGGTATGATTTGGAATCAGATTGTAATTAATAATTAATTTGATAATCAGGTTGTATCGCTATTTTGTTTAGCTTCTCATAATAAATACTCAGATGATATGATCGATCGTATTTCCTTTGACCTTGAAGGTACATACAATGCCATAAGAGATGGAAGAGGGACACTTGTAGTGTATAAAGATTCTATTATCCATCAACTGGATGGAAATACTAGAAAGTACCTAATTATTGAAAAAGGGATGTTTGAAGAGGTGAAGTAATGATATCGTCTTGGTATGAATAGAATATATTTGTATCAAGGCGATTTATAGTATTTGTAATAAGCATTTTTTTACTCTTCCCCTCAAGAAGCTAACTAACCTATTGCGGATAAAAGAAAATAAAAGCAACTATGAAATTTTTAATTAATATATCTCTGAGTATACTTTTTATCATATTTTCTGTAAGCTGTGATCAACAACCTCAGAACCAGAAAAAGGAAAAACAGAGTTTAAATCAACAATCTCAGAATCAGAAAAAGGAATCTCAGAACTCGCTTCAACAGCTTCAGATTAGTGCAGAACAAATAGAGTTAGTAAAGGATCTATATTGGGGTACTCCTGTTACTGAATATCCTTATTATTATGAAATAACAAAAAACTATGGTTATGAATCTTGGAAACATAATGGTTTCTATCCTAAAACTGTACATGCTTTTATTGACACAACTATGTTATACGAAAATAGAAGACTATTCAAAGCCATTGATTCCCTTAACCTTATTAATGAGGAGAATAATAAATATGAAGCTTTAGGGACTATCTATGACAAACTATATTGGTACGAAGAAGATGGACAATATATAGCTAGTGGAAATCGCTACAGCCAAAATAAGTTTTTCTCAGGTTGGGAGAGGTTTAATATAATCACTTATATAAAAGTTTTTAATCAGGTTGATAAACAGGAGTATTCTCCATTTTATTTATCATCACATAACAAATACACAGGTGATATGATCGATCGTCTTTCCTTCGAATTTAAAGGTACATACAATGCTATTAGAGATGGAAGAGGTGCTTTTATTATTTATAAAGACTCTATTATTCATAAAATCGATGAGAATACAAGGAAGTATTTAATCACAGAGGAGGGGAAATTTGTAAAAATTTAAGTTACTATAAAAGTTTTCTCAACAGCTAATTAAACAAACACAAAATGAAGTATTATTTTTTAATTTATCTATCCTTGAGTATACTTTCTGTCATATCTTTTATAAGCTGTGATCAACAATCTCAGAACCAGAAAGAGGAATCCCAAAGTTCTATTCAACAACCTCAGGTTAGTTCAAAACGAGCAGAACTTGTAAAAAAATTATTTAAAGGTTCTCCTATTACAGCATATCCTTATTCTTTTAAAACATTAGAAGATGATGATTATACATCTTGGGAACAGTATGGAATCTCATATAAACTAGTATATACTTTTTTTGACCCCACAATGATATATGAAAATAGAAGACTATTTGGGATAATAGATTCACTAAACGATATAATTAACAAAACTAAAATATACGAGGCTTTAGGAACAATCTATGATGATTTATATTGGGACGATACAACTCTCGAATATAATGCAATTGGTGATTACTACAGTCGAAATGAGTTGTTTACAGCTTGGGGGAAGTTTAATATAATAACCTATATAAAGAAAAATAACCAACTTGATAATCAAGATTATTCTCCATTTTATATGGCTTCACATAACAAATACACGGGTGATATGATTGATCGTCTTGAATTCGATTTTGAAGGTACATACAATGCTATCAGAGATGGAAGAGGGGCACTTATAGTGTATAAAGATTCTATTATTCATCAACTGGATGGAAATACTAGAAAGTACCTAATCACTGAGGAAGGGAAATTTGAAGAGGTGAAGTAATGATATCGCCTTGGTATGAATAGAATATATTTGTATCAAGGCGATTTATAGTATTTGTAATAAGCATTTTTTTACTCTTCCTCTCAAGAAGTTAACTAGGGAGTCTTGGTAAATAGACTCTAGCACTCACTAAAATCAGGATATTTATTCTTTTTGGTGAGTGTTTTTG
>NZ_JABANE010000103.1 GCF_012844305.1 Flammeovirga aprica JL-4 | reverse complement strand
ATGAGAATTGATTTTTAGGGTTGAAGTTTGAATAAAAGGTCCAAGAGTAGGGTGGGAATTACTCTTGGGCTCGACACATTATCCTATATTTCCACAGTCTACAACTCTAAAGCTTATGCACAATTAAATTCATCTAAAGCATTAGAAGCAAGGAATAAAGCATTTGATAGGATTAAGGCAATGGAGGATATATTAAGTGGAAAAGAGACCGATGTAACACTCACTAAAGTTGATCTTCTCGAAAAAAGAAATTTAATTGAGAAATAAGAAGTAAATTAAGAGTTCAGAAGAAAAACGAGACAGCGTTCATCTGACACTCCCTTCATCTGACACTCCCGACACTCCCTGAAATTCATCTAAAGCTATGCACAACTGTATTTCTTTTAAGTTGTGCTAGTTCTTACAAAGCATTTGATAGTCCTTCTGCTTTTTTTGTTGGTACCATTACAAATTGAACAAAGCCGATAAAAAGTTTCTCGCTTTAAATCTTCTGAAAATTTAATTTCACTTTCTGATAAATCATAGTGAATGATCGTACCTTTAAAAACTTCAATTAAATCAGTGTTGGGTTTATTTTTCTTCTTCTTCTATTTCTATATAATTTAAGCCGTGAGGTTCTTCTTCATATGTAACCATTGGCATTAACCACATAGGATGGTAAGAAAAGTTCGGAAACAAATTTTTACCAGTACCCTGCCAGTAGTCATTATCATTTAATAAAGGTAATAATGTTTTAAGGTTAGAAGGAATATCTATTTTTTTCTGTGGAATAAATAATAACTCCTTTCTTCTTGGGTACTCTGTAATTTCCGTTTTGTAAACAATTTGATCTTTGTCTAAGACAATTCGTTTGCAAACATCAAAATGACTATCTAAAAGAAAAATATCTTGAAAAGGTAAATTAGCACCCTCAAACTTATCAGGCAAACCACCTAAAAAAATTAAAATATTTTCCTTTCGATAAAAAATAAAGAAACCAGGTATCCTTGAATATTCAATGATTCCTCCAAATATAATTATATTGGCATTGTATTGATATAGCCTAAAGAAAACTGATAATTCATATTTATTATTAAGACCAAAATTAACAGTTTCGTAATCACAGATTTTGTAAATACTATTACACCATATCTCAGTATCTTTTGTGAAAGGTAAGTTGAGGTTTTCAAGTGCTTTACTATCAGTAAGTTGAGTGTTGGCTCTGTAAGGTTTATATACATCTCTTTGATAAGCTTTAAAAATGTTTGTCCAGCTAATTTCATTTTGAGCATAGGTACAATTACAGTAAAGACAAAATAATAATGTCATTAGGAAAAATAGCTTATTTTTCATTTTTAAGAAATTTATTTCTGTTTTTTATATGACTTGGAGTAGGTTAAAATAAATTAACCGGATCGTCTTGTCCAGTCAATGCTGGAATTTTATCGGTAATTAAATCCGTTTTTATGATGTTATTCTCAGTATAGGTTTTACTCATACACAAAGCCTCTAAAATAATTACCATACCACATTTTCTAAATACTTAAATTCTTTAACACTAGAAGGTATCTTCGGAATAGGAGAAGTGATTTGTGAAATTGTGATGCATGATACAAAACCTTCTTTATTTTTACCACATACATGAAAAACATATTCACCAAGTTCTATTTCTAATTTTTTTATTATGTCGGCTTCATGTTTCAACCTTTCTTCCTTAGAAAGTTCTATTTGTGAGAAAGAATAGTTACTTATTGATAAAAGAATAAGGAGTAATACTATACTAACGTTATTTTTTCTATTTATGTAATTCATATTTGTAATAGACTGAAAATCTGCTTTTCATCATCATTAGTCTACGACTTAAGTCATATGCTAATGATGAAGTAGTAAACCACGATAATATCTAATATTATTCAATTCTTATTTTATCAGGTAAACCACACCTGTTTCTTTTCAGAATCAAAAATTCTCTAGGAAGCGATCTGATTGGATTATAATCTATAAGAATACATTTCAATTTTGGAGGGTTTAAGGCTTCAAGTGGAAGTGTTGTAAGTTCAGTTTGGTTGACGTTGATTTTTTCGATATTAGGAAGTTCGCAGAGTGCTTTTGGATAGGTCATTAGAGGGTTCATATTTAGTTCTATCTCTTTTAAGTTTTTTAGGTTTGCTAGCTTATCAGGGATGTCTTGAATTTTATTTCTTTTAATTGAAAGTTCTTCAAGACTATCTAATTCAAATACGAAATTTGGGATTTCTCCTAAATCTAAATAACCGATGTTTAATCTTTTAAGAGACTTTATCAGTCCTAATGATTCAGGAAGGTTCTTCAGGTTTGGACATTTTTGAATATATAAAGCTTCAAGTTTTTCCATTTTATGGAAATTAGAAGGAAAAGATCTAATATTAGAACCTTTTAAACCTAAACACTTAATACTTTTAGATTTATGAATATTAGTTGGCAGGGTACTAATATTAGTATCTTCCAAATAGATTGTTTCTAAGTTTGGTAGATCAACAATATAATCGGGTAGTTTTTCAATTTTAGTTTGATCTAGGAATATTACTCTTAATTTCTCTATTCCAACAATCCCTTTGAGTAATGTTTTAATAGGTGAAGCAGTAAGATCTAATCTTTTTAAATTTTTCAACTCAGAAATTTTTTCGGGAAGAGTAGTTAATGCAGTTTCCCTAGCATATAATTCTGTTAATTTTTTTAGGTTTCCTATTTCATTTGGGAATTTTTGTATTGCGTTTTTACTCATACTAAGGTATGACAAACTATCCATATCAGTAATAACACTTGGTAAATAAGAGAACTCATTTTTTTGAATTATCAGCTTTTTAATTTTCGGATACTTCAAACTTGGCGGTAAAACTGAAATCTTATTATCGTATAAATCTAATATTTCCAGTTTAGAGTTATGGAATTTATCAGGTATATTATCTATCTGATTAGAAGAAAGGTCTAAGAATTTCAAATGTTTAAATTCAAGAATAAATAAAGGGAATGAATCTAAATTTGATTCTGTAAAAATGAGTTCACTTATAAATTCGAACTCATTAATTTCTGTAGGTACCTCTTCAAGAGTTAATCCTGATATGTTAACCCCTGTTACAAATCCTAAGCTATCTTTTCTGAAAATATGTATTTCTTTAGGAAAAACGAATGTGTTTTCGAATATTTTAAGTAATTCAGCCTCCCTTGCTAATTTCTTTTTTATATCAGATTGAGCAAATGTATGATTAAACTTGACACTAATAGATAAGGTAAGTAAAAGACAGACGAATATTTGATAAGATTTATTTATGTAACTCATATTGATTTTTATTTTTGTCGTGATACATAGGAAGTAGTAGATATTTTGTCAAGAACATTATTTTTTTTGAATCACTCTGTACTTTCCATGTATCCTTCTTTATTGTTTTTTTGAAAAGATGTTTACTATCTTTATTAAAGTATTGATCTGCTTGCCCAAAATGCATTACAGGATTAATATCTCCAATTTCTAAAGAAGATGTATTCCAGACATACTTGTCATCCTTGACCTCAACCGCCCTCCTCAAACTTTCCGCAAAAGCATCAGCTACTACGACTAATTCCTTAATATGTTTTTTCACAAACTGATTCCACCCATTTGAAGTAAAGTATTGATTTCTTCCTTCTTTTGTATGGTATAGTGCGTAAGCTTGTTCACTACCACTGTTAAAATTGACGACTTCATCTTCATAATATTCTTTCGAAAAGCCATCTTTTCTTTTACTTGATGTATCTTTACTTTCCTTCAGATTATTGATGATCTGATAAAATTCCTTCTCAATATTATTCAATTCTTATTTTATCAGGTAAACCACACCTGTTTTTTTTCAGAATCAAAAATTCTCTTGGTAATGATCTAATAGGGTTATAATATATCTGAATACATTTCAATTTTGGAGGGTTTAAGGCTTCAAGTGGGAGTGTTGTAAGTTCAGTTTGGTTGACGTTGATTTTTTCGATATTAGGAAGTTCACAGAGTGCTTTTGGATAAGTCATTAGAGGGTTCATATTTAGTTCTATTTCTTTTAAGTTTTTTAGGTTTGCTAGTTCATCAGGGATGGATCGAAGTTTATTTCTCTTAAGAGATAGCTTTTCTAAGCTATCTAGCTCAAAAATGAAGTTTGGAACTTTACCAAGTTCGAGGTAATTTAAGCTAAGTCTTTTTAAATTTTTTAACCCTGATAGGTTATCAGGTAATGACTTAATATTTGGACATGAACCAATATATAACATTTCGAGTTTAGACATTTTGTGAAAGTTTTTAGGAAAAGAGGAAATAGCAGTGTTTTCAATTCTTAAACCTCTTAAACTTTCAAACTCATGGAAATTTTCAGGTAGCTTTTTTATATTCGAACTTTTCAAAGCAAGGAAGTTTAACTTGGGTAAATTAATGATGTAGTCAGGGAGTTCCTCAATTTTAGTACTATTCAAATTTAGGTACTCTAAACTTTTCAAACCTTGAATCCCTTTAGGTAAAGAATTGATAGGTGAAGCATCTAGTACAAGCTTTTTTAAATTTTTCAACTCAGAAATCCCTTCGGGAAGAGTAGTTAATGCAGTTTCTTGTGCTGTAATTATTCTTAATTTTTTAAGATTTCCAATTTCATTAGGAAGGTATTTAAAAGGGTTTCCTCCAATAGCTAAAGAATCAAGATATTGCATTTTAGTAATGGCTTTTGGAAACTCAGGAATATTATTAGCACCTATATTGAGAGTTTTTATTTTTGAATTTCCAATACTAGAAGGTAAAGTTGTAAGCTGGTTTCCTGCTAGATTCAAAAACTCGATTGGTGAACTTTCGAAGTTATCAGGTATTGACTTTATATTATTGGTAAATAATCTAACAATTTTAAGGTAATCTAATTCTAAGATAAAAACAGGGAATTCTTCTAAACCAATACTAAATGCATTAAAATTTTCTAGATACTTAAATTCTTTAACACTAGAAGGTATTTTTGGTATAGGAGAAGTGATTTGTGAAATTGTGATGCATGATACAAAACCTTCTTTATTTTTACCACATACATGAAAAACATATTCACCAAGTTCTATTTCTAATTTTTTTATTATGTCGGCTTCATGTTTCAACCTTTCTTCCTTAGAAAGTTCTATTTGTGAGAAAGAATAGTTACTTATTGATAAAAGAATAAGGAGTAATACTATTATTGTATTATTTTTTCTATTTATATAATTCATATTTGTTTTTATTATTATCATGGTACATTGGAAGTAATAAGTATTTTGTTAAGAATTTTATTTTTACAATATCATTAAGTACCGGCCATGCATTCTTATCAAAAATTACACGCATTGGATTTGGATTTTTAGAAGTTAAAATTTGATCTAACTTTCCAAAATGCATTTCAGGATTAATACCGCCAATCTCCAAAGATGATGTATTCCAGATATAACTATCACCATCTTTTTCAACAGCCCCTCTCAAACTTTCCGCAAAAGCATCAGCAACTACGACTAATTCCTTAATATGTTTTTTCACAAACTGATTCCACCCATTTGAAGTAAAGTATTGATTTCTTCCTTCTTTTGTATGGTATAGTGCGTAAGCTTGTTCACTACCACTGTTAAAATTGACGACTTCATCTTCATAATATTCTTTCGAAAAGCCATCTTTTCTTTTACTTGGAGTATCTTTACTTTTTTCCAGATCATTTATGATTGGATAAAATTCGCTGGCAATTACTTCTACTTCTTCGGCTCCGTCTTTGTTGTTTTGATGACTAAAGTAGACGTTGGCAATTTTATAAATATTATAGGAAGGTTGCCCATCAAAATATGTGACAAATGTTTCATTTCTCGTAAACCCTGCATTAATAGTAGCACTCACTTGTTGACTATTCAGCATATCGAAGACAGAAACCAGCATTTTTTGGTCCTGATTTTCTGAGGATGTTTTATTGCTATTATTTTTTGATGTCGTTTTATTTCCTGATTTATTATCCGCTCCTTTTGTTTTTTTATTCCCTTTCAATTTCTTAAATCCTGCCAGTAAAGAGGTGGAGACTCCTGCAGCACCAAAAAGTGACCAGCAAGAATGAGAAAGTTTCCATTCATAGTTTTCAAATGTCCATTCAGATGAGAATCTACAGCTAGCATCAAGATCTAGTATTGGAATCAAAGATGTAAGATGTGTAATACCATTTGAACTTGAAGTCAATGCAACCGCAGTATAATCTTTAAGCTGCTCTAATTCTTTTAGTTCTTTGGTCAACCCATCGGCTTTTAATTTTGAAGTATCGTCAAAAATTTTGTAAAGCCATTTATAGGTTACTTCGTTTAAAGATTGTGAGAAGTCAGCTTCTCCTGCTTCCCAATCATAATCATTAAATACTGCTTTTAAAGCATTGATTTTATTATCACCTTCTAAAGCATTACTTTCTAGTACTTTATTGATAAAATCAGATCCAAGATAAATGCCCATCGGAATGTTCATTTCAATATTTAATCGATTGCTTTTTTTCAATTCATATTTTTCGGGATCATCTTCTGAGTGTTCCATTCGATAATCATCTTCGAATTGTCCCACCTGATAATTCATGTTAAGACTATATGCACTTGTAAAAATTTTTTCAACTTTTTTTACTAATGGAGACTCTGTAATCTTTTCTTTCTTTTTCTTTATCCATTGTTCAGCTCCATAAATTTTTTTCCCAATTTTATTCGTTTTCTTAAGTTGTTGAGCTAACAACATTAAAGTTTCACATACTATTTGATAATTCTCATGCATAAGGTTAATCAAGGGTTCTTTCTTAATTTTTTCATTGAGATCATCATAATCATATTTCCATAGAAACTTTAAGGACTCCAAACCAAATAAGATATTATATGAACCTTCAATGATTAGGTCAATAATAAATTGGAGTAAATTATTTTCAATAAGGGTGGCTTCTGACTCTTGTGGAACAACTGTTCTTTCAACCTTTTTCCCCCCAGTTTGCCAATCGATAATTTCTTTCAGAGATTTTAAACCTAAAAGTTTGTCTGTAGTGCTTTGTCCTTCCTTGTTATTTACTTTTTGGTAAGGTAAGGCTACTTTTTGTGTATATGTTGTAGTTTCTCCATCATTTACAGAGCCACCCATACGAACATTTCTATAATACGGTTTATGTAACAGGTCCCAATAAGCATTTTCGGTTTTCCAAAATTGATCTCTTATTTCTTTGGGAATAGCCTCTATACCACTGTCGAATATTAAATCAAGATCAAACCAGTCCAAAAAAGAATTAGCGATATCTTTTATTGCGCTTAATCGATCTTTGGTTTGTTTGTAAATATAGTATTTGTAAGCATTGGTAAGAAAAATATAGTGAGCAAGAAAATGAGCTAGAGAATCAAAAGTACCTTCTAATAAAGTGAAATTGCCATCGAAACTAACATCATCAAGTTTTAGTAGTTCATTGTCTTTATCATCTTTCACTTCAAGGTCTAAAAAGACATCAGTTTTATTCTTAAGCTCTACAACAAATTGACGATTTGTATTTTGTTTTAAAATAAGTGAAAGTACAAAGTCCACTGAAAACTCACTGCCATCAGTCAAAGTGATTTTTTTAGTATTATTCTTATTATTTACTTTAACGGTATTTTTAGTACTCTTATTTCCTTTTTTCTTTCATTTAGAAAAGCGTTTAACATTTCACCAGTTAGAGATAGATCTAAGGCTAGATCAATAGAGATTTCATAAGGACCATCGTTCATTCCTATCTCATTCAACTCCTTAGCGAAATTCGTTAAAGTATTATCATTGTTTCTTGTATTATCTTTTTCATATTCACGGGTATTTTTATATAGGTTACTTTTGGAATTGTCATACAACACCCTGCCACAACTATAAATCAAAATATGTCCATCCCCAAAATATTCAGCCGTCTCGTTGGTGCCAAAAGAATTTTCATCAATAAAAAGTCGAACAGGATTATTTGTCTTTTTGTTGTATACTTTTCTTCCTTGTAATAATGGTTTTTTCATCTCTCTATATTCATTATTACATCTTCTAACCAATTCTATTAATTCATCTTGTAATTGTAAGAATCTTCTCCTGAGTTTTTTTCCGAATAAAGTGTACTGGATAAGCTAAGTACTTTATTCATCTCAGTTTGAGTAGCAAAATGGAAATATAAAATGTTAGTATTGTTTTCTTTGAATACCGTTAATTCTTCATAATCATTTTGTTTATTATTTTGATCGAAAAATTTATTACGAATTAATATTTCAAATTCACCTTTCTTCAACCCATCAGCATTTGGAATAATTTTTCCTGCTTTACCACCATACGACTCATCGTACCCCATATGGTCTTTTGCAAAATCTTGTTTTGTATGAATAGTGTTTGCTCGTGTTTTAGCATTCGAAAATAATAATCTTTTGGCGAGATAACGTTGTTCAGGAGTTTTAGCCACAAATACATTTTTCACATATTCCTTTAAGTGCTCTTTCCATATAGTATAAGAACAAAGGTCTATTTGGATTGGCAGTGCTTGACTGGGTACTATATTGCGGGTTTCTTCGTCTTTGGTTTCCCTCATAAAACGAATTTTAAGTCCCTCATCAGCTTTTTCCAGAACTCCATTGTAATCATTCGACCTATCATATTTCTCTAGGAAATTCTTGAGCTTATCATTTATTTTAGATTGTTCTTCAAATCCTTCATTCACAAACCTTCTCTCTATACTAATATTAGGTGCTGTTAGTAATGGATAATCATGCACAGTAGTCATATCTGTGGCCATTTTATCTTTCATTACATTGCTCTTTGCCTCATCTGTCAAAAGAGTCACCTTATAGAGATTGTCACCACTAAACTTCTCATCACTATCAAACATATCATGATTTATGCTTAAAAAGGCTATATTTCGTTCTACCGCTTCAAAATAATTAAGAAGAGCATTGAGCGAGTGGTTAGAATTCATTGTTCTATGATGATGGAAAGCAAGCATGTTTCTTTCTCCACCACGGGGTTCATAGAAATATAAAGTATTATCTGCTGTTGTTTGTAATTGTTCTAATACTTTAAATTGGTACAGGTAGTTGTAAAATTCAGATGAAAAACTAATATAACTCTTTGACCCCAACTGTGCTACTCCCAATTCTTGAGTAGTAGCAAAATAGTGTGCAAGTCGTTCTGCTTGATCGTTTACATCTTTATATGATAAATCGGAGATTAATTCAATATCATTTTTGCCCCTTTGATAGGAGTTATGAGTTCAAGGAAAATACCTTCTTTTCTGATATATAATATAAAATGTCCTGCTTTTCTAGTTGAGGTAGGGTGTTTATCATTAGTATTTGAAATACTTTTTACTTTTCCTTCAGGTTCCACATAAACCTCACTTTCCCCATTTCTTTCCTTTATAAGATTATCATAGTATTGATTAGCTTCTTCCAAGTTTTGGGGTTCAGTATTGTAATTACCATCATAATTGGTATTACTTTTTTTCTTTTGCTCTAAACGTTGTTCTTTTTCTCTAATTTGCATAATATTTATAGCTAGCTTTAAATAAATTTATTGTACCATTTTTCATGGCTTTTTAATCATAAGAGGGTATTTATCATTTGTTTATTTTAGTACAAAATTAATTATGGTTATGAATAACTTTGACTTATTAGAACTTTTCAATCTAATTCTTTTAAGAGTTGCTTTATTACAACACCTGCCCACATTGAACAGAACTTCTTGGATTTGCAACATTAATTTTTTATTGATACTTCTATCTCTACATATTTTAAACCGTAGAGTGCTTATTAATTTTTAACAGCTTAGGATTGAAATAATAGTTTAGAAACAACTTTTTACCTGTACACAAAGCCTCTAAAAATAATTACCGTATCACAGATCTAATGGTTTCAGTTACTCTGAAAGCATTTCTGTTCAGGTTTGAGGTCCTCGTTATTGATAAATGGGATGCGGTGAAGGATCAACAATAAACTTCACTAGTGAATCAATATAAAAAATATTGCACTCACCATTTATGCAGTGAAATATATTATAATCATCTAAAAGTATCATTTCCAAAGTATCTTCTGTGCATTTTACAGGAATAACCCTATACTCAAAAGTAAAAGCGAAATCCAAATTATAGGAATCATTTCTAATTGAATCAAAAGTATTCTTACATTCTTCATAATCTTCTAAATTAAAGAGTATTGAGAGGTCCTCTTCTACATATTTTTTTTCAACATTAATTACATTCATATAATCTTTTTGAGCCGACTTTTCTTCAAATCTTAATTGAATAAGAAAAGCAACGATAACTAGTAAAATAACAATTAATAAATTTTTCATTTTAATTCAATTAGCTCATCAAAAAGTGGAGTTTCACCATTATATGTATTTTTATCAATTTTGAGTCCCATTTTTAGCCACTCATCTCTATATTTATCGTATACTTTATCGGAAAGTTTTTTTACTTCTAAACGGAATTGAGCTTCGAGTTCTTCTGATACTTCTGTTCTGTTGAATATAGCTTCAAAATATTTTTTTATTATGGAGTTAAGTTGCCCATCAAATTTTTTGCCATTAAAATTTAAAAGGAATTTTCTTTCATAGCTATTGTGATTCTTTTGATGAATATATTTTGCAATAGAGTATTCATCCTTTTTACCTTCAGATTTTGCTAAATCGTACAAAACGAACATTTTTGCAACTTTTGCCTCAGTTTCTATTTGAAGTGCTTTTTCATAATAATCCTTACTAATATATTGAAGTGCATGAAAAAGTTCTTCAAATATTGTACTCTCTGTAAATCCATTAGCTGGTTTTTTTTTATGTGGAACTTGAAGTTTTATCTTATGAGGATTGAAAAGATGTCCTTCAGGGAAAATTATCCCGTCTTCTGCGTGCTTAAAATAACCATTTTCTCCAGTTACCAAGGCAGAATTCAAATCTCTTTTTTCTGAAATAACAATATATTCATCATAGGAATTTAAATGATCAAGTACTTTTAAAAAAAGATCATTTTTACTTAAAGTTTTAATAACTGAATTATATTTTGGTAGGTTTTCAACTAATGTTGGTTTAATTACTTTATCATTTTCTGGATAGTCATTTAATTTCGATACCGGACCTTGTTCAGACTGCTTTGTAAGGTTATTGATGTCAGATTCTGATTCATAATTATTTCTTTCCTTAATTATTTTATCATAGTAGTTGTTGATATCTTCCAAGTCTTGAGGCCCAAAACTGTAATTACTATTATGATAGTTATCATTTTTTTTCTTCTGTTCTAAACGTTGTTCTTTTTCTCTAGTTGGCATAATAGATAGTGAAGTTAGTTAAAGTATATCCTTTATTTTTTTTGAATTAAAATGTGATTTATAATCATGTTTACATCACCTGTCCACTATGAACAGCACTTCTACCCATACGTTGCTCCATAAGAATAGCACCAGGAGCATCATCATCACATTCCATAAATTTAGAATCTCTTTTATAATACTCTGACTGCATAATGGGTTTTAGAATTTCTAGTGTGATTTCAGTGGTGTCATAGTAAAAGGATTCAAAAATAAAATTAGACATGATGGAAGCAATATTTGCACCTGTGAGCTGATAACTTTTTGCAAGCTTATCTAAGACTCCCGGTGCAAAAGTATAACCTTTAGGTATGTTTTTAGACCACAATTCTTTTCTTTGTTTTTCTAATGGAAAAGGGAACTCAATCAACGCACTGATTCTTCTCAGCATGGCTTTATCGAGGTGAGAACGAATATCTTTAACGTTAGAAGCTAAAACTACAATCCCTCTAAAGTTTTCAAGTCTTTGCAGTAAATAAGACATCTCTTGATTGGCATATTTATCTTTAGTGTCTTTGATCTCTTCCGTTCTTTTTGCAAAAATACTATCTGCTTCATCTATAAAGAGTACACAATCTCTCCCTTCCAATCTTGAAAAGACACGTTCCATGGCTTTTTCAAAGTCACCCACATATCTTGAAAGAACTCTCGAAAAATCTAAGCCGTAAGCAGGTAGGCCAAAGAGTTTTCCCATGGTTGTAGCTGTTAGAGATTTTCCCGTTCCTGGCGAACCTGTAAATACAACAATTTGACTTTCCCTTATGTATTTTTTTAAATCTTTTCTTCCCAAAATTCTATTCCTTACCTCCATCATTCGTAGCGTAGGTTTTAGGTCATCATATGTTTTATCTGATAAAACCACCTCTTCAAAAGTAAGCTTCGATGAAAGTAAACGTGCAGGGAAATCAGGCTCATGATCTAAACGAGGAGAATCACCTCCTAAAATAAAGTTGGTGAAAGTGGGGACAACTTTCGGAGTTAGATTAATATAGTTTCCTTCTTTAACTGATTCTGAAGAGCTGTATTCAATAATGCCAAACTTATTAAAAGGATGTTGAGGGTGTGTAAGTTGTAAGTACCTTTCCATACGTCGTTCTTCAGGATGAAATAGGCCTAAAAACGTTTTTAATGAAGGAAGGAATTCTCCATTTTTAATTAACTCACCACCATATAGATTTCTTATTTCTGATCTTTTAAAGTGGTTGAAAATAGGGTCAAAATACCCCTTTTGGAATTCCGTACAGTGTGCAAAAGTTAGAAAAAAGATATCGTCCTGAGATAGGTTATATTGTTTTACCAGCTTTTCTAAATTACTGCCTTGAGGTGGAGATATAGGAGTAGGGAGTAGAAGTTCATCCTCTTTATTTAGTTTAAACTCAATATGTTTTTCAACATACTCTAAAAAGTCTTCCAACGCTTGCTTATGTTTTGATTCTACCATGATAGAAGTTTGATTTAGCTATATATTAATAGATAGTTTGCGTAAATATTGTGAAAATTAATGATTTTATATTCTTTTTTGTGGGGAAACTTTAACTTTTGTAAGTTTACATAGTCTTAAAAAGTGAAATTAACTGAAGCATTATACAAGGATTTTAGTTCTTCATGATTGAGACATACTCATCTTTGTCTTTTGAATAAAATCTTTGTTGTGATGATAACGATAAAATATTAAGGCCCGAATAGCTCTTTAAATCTTAAAACTGAAAGCAAACAAAAATTTAACTATGCCTACATATAATTTCCGAGATAATACATATGATTATCTTAAAGAAGAAAACCATGAGGATGAGCATAATGAGGATGAATTGATTTCTTCAGATCGACTCCCAACAGCAGAAGAGATTGATGAGATTGTAAAATATCTTGAATCCATATTTTGGAATGACTTACAGCTTCCGCAAGAAACAAGTTCAGGTATATGGAAACTTGACTTTTTTATTACCTTAATAGACTTACTCAGGGGTGTCTACTATGAAAATGGTAGTGAAACTATTTTAGAAGGTATTAGAAGTATTGGGAACAAGCCTGAAATAATGAGAATGATAAAAGATGGATATTTTTCAAAGTATACAGAAAAACTGAATCATCATCTTTATCAATTTGCCAAAAGACAGACATTAGGTAAAACCATTTTTAGAATTTTTGCGAGTACTGAGTTAGACGGTGTTGATATTGCATATGATGAATTATGTCTTTCAATATATAATCAATTAAAAAACTTTAACCGTAATCAAGAAGATTTCTTCTTAGATGATGATGAAACGATTACTCCTCAAAGGTATGAAGGAATTTCAGAACACATCAAAGAATTATTATTAAAACTAGAACTCAACCCTATAAGTGTAAAGAAAATACAGCAAAGATATACACAGCTTTTTCATGAAGACTTAATTGAAAGATTGGTGGAAGTGGGGATATATGAAACAGTTGAGTGGACACTTCCAAATGCTTTTATTTATGAGCTTGAAAACTTAGATAAGAGATCGCTTAAGGTAGACGATTTTAATATTGAGCTAAAACTCGAAGATAAAATAGAGGATCTACACCTTATTGTGAGTAGAGGAATTCCGAAAGAAAAGATGGATAATCATCCTTTTATCAGTGATGAATTTTTACAATTGATGTCATCTCTTATTCAGGAGGAACTGACAGAAGCAAACCCTTTTGAAAGCGAATTCAAATCTTTTAGTTTTCGAAATCCAGCAATTTTTACTGGAGAGTTAATCAATGAGGAAACAGAAGGAGTCAAAATAGACTACTTATTTGAGGTTTTAGAAGAATTGGCACGTAAAGATAAGGTACTATATGATTTTGAACTTTTTAAGCAAGAGGCTACTGAGGCTAGACGAACACATATTCAGAATACACCTAAACCAATTGACTATAACTCTTTAGCAAAGGGACTTCATAATGTAATTCATAAAACTGCCTTTACAACAAATGAGGATGTGATATCCTTTTATAGTATGTTGTTACAGTTGCCATCTGCCCTTACTTTTTCAAGTACAGTCATATCATTAATACATTTGTTCGATAAAATAATAACGAAAAAGAATGTGCCTCTTCTCAGTTTAATTCAGCAAATAACGAATCATCCCGCTTCTCTTGAAAAGTTAAATGATACGTATATTTCTTTATTTGAAGGTTTAGGATTTAGTAATGAATTGGAAGAGGTTTTATTAAGGCAAGAGTGGCGTCTCCGTTTACTGTTGCCAGATTTTTCTGAAGATGAAATAAAAGTTCAAGATATAGAAAATGAATCATTAGCACTTTATTCATTACTTAATGAATATAAAACAGAGGTTATCAAAAGTAGTATTCCATTAGGTGAGCAGAAGGATGTTGATCAGGAGGAACAAGAGGAAGTAGATCTTACCCAGAAAATGAAAAACAGGCTTGATGAGGTATGTTTGCTGATTGAACGGTTTTCAGACAAAGCAGATCATTGGAGGGTGCTTACTAATTATTTTATGTTGGTGTATGGAAAGTCTGTTTCAGTGATGATAGAAAAGGCCGGCATTTTAAATGATATTTCAGCATTACTACCATTTCCTTTTGTAAACAAAGAATATAATATTCATGCTTCTAGTGATAAAAAGACAACGCTTAAGTCGATCATAGAGGAAAACAAGAGGAGAGCTGAGCAATATCCTAATTTTCATTGTAATGGAAGCATTCTTCAAAATGAGGAGGGTGTATACTATTACTTATTAGCAAAAGGAGATACTTTAGAAGCTGTTAGCCAAAGTTTATGTTGTAGTTTGGATAGTATCCAAAAAGTGAACAATTGGGAAAGTATTCAATTAGAAACTAGTGAAATTACCACATCGCTACAAACCACCCTACTTCAACAAGAACAGCAAATTTTATTGCCTTATCACTATAATGTTCCTAACGGAGTCAACTATTATCAGTCTTGTTATAGTACTGAAAAAAAAGACGTGGAATTTATGAATGTAAAAAGTGAAGAAGAAGGAACTAAAACATTGTCAATTTATCTTAGTAGAGAGGAAGAGCTATTAAAAAAGTTACATCCTATAACGAGTTCAATTAGTAACAGTAAAGATAGAACAGGTGTACAGTTCGAGTTGCGAATTCAAATATATGCTAAATTATTGGGTGTTTTTAAGATAAACGCCTCAAGAACCAAGGGTTTGTCAACAGATTTTGATATTAAATTTATTTTCTCATTTCTAGAAGTAGATGAAAATCAAAAAGGTAATTTTGATGCAGAGGCACTAAAAAGTAAAAGTTTTGATAATTCATTTGCTTTGTTCAATACTCTAAATGGTTCTTTCCAATCATTAGAGCATTTTTTAGTCTACCTTCAGCTTATACTATTTCAACATTTTGGAGAAGAAAAAAAGGCAAATAATGAAGTTACTTTTTTATTGTCTCCAGAAGAATGGGATAAAGGGATTCTTGCGTTATTGTCAACTGGATATCATCGAAAAGTGCATAACACAAGGTTTGTACAAGGTAGTTCAGTCATTGAAGGCTTAAAAGAGACCGATTTAGTGGTGATGAATACTGTACAGCATTACAAAGCTGGTGAGTACAATGTTAAAACGGGATGGAATAAAAAAAGTCTCCGTAAGATCTTATTTAATAAAGAAAGACGTTATGGCAAAGAGAAAAACATAGAGCAATCTGATCTTAAATATGTTTATATGTCAGATTTGGAACTTACAGATGGTAGTGCAATAATAGAAATTGTAAATAGAATAAGTGACTTTTCAGGTAAGGAGTCAGGCCTTTCGATTTCGATTAAGTTGAGTTCTGATATTGAGATGTCATTGGAAGAAGTTTTAAAAATGGATAATAGATTATTTGTCTATTTTTCAGAATATATTCAGAAAAGAGTTTCAGAAATTGTTAAACAGCTGAATACGCATCAGAATACACTCAAAGGGTGTTTTGATTACCTTGTGGATGAGACTCAAAATACGATATCTAACAAAATTAATTCTATAAAGAAAGCTATTCTAAAAGGTAATAATGAAGGTGATGTTACAATTTCTTCCACCACTTTAATAACTTATATTCAATTGAGATTTGAAGGAGAGAAAATACATCTCAATACTTTAAGCTTGTCTGTAAAAGGAGAATTGGATTATTCTACTCAATTGGATAAAATGAATGGTAGTGTAATCAAAGAGTTAAAGCTAATTGAGTATACCGATGCTAACAGTTTAAAAACAATTTCGTCTATTTTTAATAAAATTAATTCGGATTATACCTTCAAGCATCTAGAGAGTGAAAAACAGTTAGAAAGTATTAAATCTAGCTCCGTAGATGAGATGAAGCTATTACAAAATAAACCATTTCATAAGCTTCTAAAGGTATATGGATTAAGGGCTGGAGTTCAAGAACTAGATTATTCACTATTACAGCTAACAATAAATGAATGGGAAAAATATCTCCTAGATTATAAAAGGAATGATAATATTGATTTGATTGACATCGATGAAATCATCCATACAATGGTCGATGAATTAAAGCAACCTCTGAAAGATTATGCAAAAGAAATGAATGGTAAGCTAAAAAATGCTTCATGGTCACGGATTAAGTTGAGTAGTTTAAATGTACAGCAATGTGAATACTATTTGGGCAGTATTGACGAAATAGTAAAGATGCTGATGAACAAACCTCAAAAAATGAGTGATCAAAAGTTTTATCCATCTACAGTTTTATTGGATTTAAAGCATAGAAATATCTCTCAATTTTTATTCAAGGTATTAAATGGAGCAACAATAAATCAATTAAGAAAGCCTTTTGCTCAAGATATATTATTTCCATTGTTTATAGAGCAACAAGTTAGTAAATCAGTCTATTAAGCAGTTGCACATTTAAAATTGGGATAAGTTGGATTATTATTTTTTAAGTTCTAATCAAGGCAGAATAGAAGAGCATAACCGAAGCTACGTGATAATATTCTAACGCAGAGTAGGCTAAAAAAGAAAATCCAAAACTTCCGATTTTAATTGTACAACTGCTTATAATCAGTAGTGCAAGCAAATTATCATTTTTTATTACAGACAATAAATTGAGAAATCAAAAAAACAGATGACAGAACAAACTTGTAATTTAAACCTTGAAAAGGAAGTAATAGAAGAATTAGAACAAACTTTTCAATCTTACTTTTCTTTTGAACAGAATACTGATGGGTATGTGATAGCTATAAAATTGAGTGGTACATCTGAAAGTGCTTTCAATTACTCACCCATTTTAATTACTGAAATACCTCTTTCAATTGCTTCATTTACCTATTTAGAAGTAGTAGATTTATCTAATAATGCCATCACAGAATTACCTACATTCTTTAAAGAATTAAAATTATTAGAGGTATTAATATTAAATAATAACCCAGTAAGCGAACTGCCAGATTACATTTTTGATTTACAAAGTCTAAAAGTGCTTTCATTGGAAAATACTGAAATTAAGGCGTTGCCTGAAGTATTAGCTAATCAAAGCGAATTAACGCATTTATATCTCGGAGGATCAAATTTTATAGGTTTTCCGATCGTTCTAAACAGTATTGCATCAAACATAAAAGGCTTAAGTCTAAATGATATAGAGTTGCTACCACCTAATATCAATGATTACAGTAGTCTGAATTATTTTTCTGCTATTCTTCATAATTTTAAAAACTTGGATCGACTCCAGGGATTGAAAACACTTATTATAAAAAATAGTAAGGCCGTTAAGTTTCCATTTGACTTTAAAACCTTACCTAGTTTAATTGAATTACGTTTTATCGATTGTGGGAAATTAAGGGAATTACCAAAAAAATTAGGCATGATCAATCATATTGAAGAAATGACATTAGATTTTTCTGGTTGTACATCACTACAAGGTATACCGGAAACCTTTATAAACTTCAATGTTACTTTTCTTTATTTAAACGGTTGTTCTTCAATACGTTTTTTACCTTCTTCATGGGATATAGGCTCAATTCATGCACTGAATGTGAATTGGACAACACCACCTAAAAACATATTTAAAACTGGAGCGCGAAAATTATGGATAACTGGGAGTAGATTCAGTTCTATTAGAGGAATTGGAGAAATGTCTAATCTAAATTTTTGTGTGATGACAGATGGAGGTTTACGCACAATTCCAGAAGAGATTTTGAATTGTAAAAATTTGGAGTTCTTGAATATTTCTGGAAATAAAGTGAAACACATACCAGAGTTTTTAAAGGACTTACCAAAACTTAAAAGTATTGAAATAGGAGAAATGAAACTGTAATAGGGTTGCTAATTTACACTTGGACTTTCCATTTTTATAAAAATAATCATCAGGTTCTTCCAAATCATAACCAAAGAAATACGTTTTCTAAAATTTAGTTATTAAATTGGCAAACAATTGCGGATAGATCCCTTTTATACTATTCTATGAAAGGTATTCAACTGCAATTTTTGTCAAAAACAAACAGATCTCAAGTAACAAATGAAAGCAAATTTATTATTTCAAAGCTCTTAAGATAACATAAGCTACATTGAATCAATGTAACCCTAAGCTAATTCTAAATCGGTAATAAATCCTTTATAATAAATAAAGTAAATTGATTTACTGAAATGGAAATGTATTCATCTAAATACTTCAACTAATTAAACATAGGGCTTAGTCATATTCAGTGTATTAAAATCGATAATTATTTTATTAGAGTAAGTTAGCAACTGTTCAAACGCTAATAAAGCGAATTTTTTGACCTACTTTTTTATAAGAAAAAGTGTTGCCAACAGACTCCTAAGCAAACAATATAAAACAAAACTATTTACAGGGTAATGCAAACTTTGCCCTTAGTGTATTTTAAATGAGACTAATCATGAAAACAGCTTTATCTCTTTTCATTATGTTGATTTCTCTAGTAGGAATCCATAATAGTTATGGTCAAACGGATTATACTGGGACACATTCATTTACTAGTGGTGTTATTACAATCGATACTAAAACTTTTTTAGAGAGTGGTAGTTCAGAATTAATAATTCAATTTACAACAACTGATGCTTTACCAATAGGGTATGAGATTGTGGATAGTTATAATGATGGGTCTGAAGATAAACATACCAGTCTAACTTATACACTTGGAGATAATAGAGCCTTTACCATAAATCAAGGTACAAATGCAATAATTTCGGAGATACAGGATGTAGATGTTTCCAATAATAAATATAGTATTACCATCGATAAACAAGCCTTTTTAGACGCTGTGGGAAATAATTTTTCGAATGCAGATGAAATACAAGGGCGTTTAGCTGTGAATTTAATACTTAGATCACTGAATCGAGACAAGGTTTATATTCAAGTACCTTCAGGTTGGACTAATAATAATACGCCTTTAATTGAAATTGAAGGTACTGATGGTTCTATAGTTGGAATTCCACTTGTATCAATTGATGTTGAAGGAGAAAGTAACTGGTATTCTTTTGATCTTAATACTAGTGTAACTTTTGATGATCCTAGTGCTCAAAAAAATAATGTAAGGTTTACAAAAGATGCTAATGATGACAATAAGGAAACAGTTTGGATAGACATAACTAACACATCAACTTGGTATGAAATAAATAATAATGGAACTTTTGATACTTTTAATGAAAATCAAATTGGTGATGCAGCAAGTTTTAATTACTTATACTTAGAAGCAAGTAACAATAATTATAAACCAACCCTTTATGTCGATAATAAAGCACCTGTAATCAATCTAATTTCAAATTTTCCTTCCAGTGATCAGCTAAGTACCCAGTTTGTTTTTGAAGTTGATGAAGTAAACTTACCTCATATAACAAATGGAAGTCATGAATATACATTAGAGTTTTATACTGATTATAGAAGGCAAGAACCATACTTTAAGTCGATTTCAGCAGGAAGTTCAGAAATAAATCAAACCGGCTCTGTAAGTGAAATTACATTTTTGTCTAATGAAACACCTGAAACATTTTTTGGTGGAAAGAATCAACTTTACACAAAGTTAATAATAACTGATGATGCTGGAAATGAGGCTACATATGAAGGAATTACTTTTGTGATAGAACCAGAGTTCTTTATTACCATGGATGAAAGTGATAAAGAGAAAGTTATTTCCTTAAATACAACTTTAGGGTTTAGTCATAATTTATTGTCTGATGATATTGATACCTCTCAATCTAGTGCCACTATATCATGGAGTGGTGGAGGAAATATAAATGTTCCAATTACTTATGATGCATCAAATTTTAATTTAACATTTGAAACTACAGAAATTGATGCAATTACTACAGCATTGGGAGGATATTCAAATGAGAAACTAGATGTAACTATTACTATTAATTTAACTACAACAGGGATTTCTCCAACAAAAACAACAACTTTCACACATGATGCTGTTTTAGATATTTTTGCTCCAAAGTTTGTTGAAAATGGAGTTACTCATGAAGGTATTAATGGTAGTTGGATTGATTTGACTCAATCTACTGTCTTCAAATATAAGGTAACTGATTATGACCTTGATATAGATGCAACAAAACTGATGATTGGTGGAAATCCAGTTGATGTATCATCATATGTACACGATGAATCTGATAATTCGTATATACTAAGTTTTTTATTAAATGGAGGAACACCATTAGCTAATGCAAATGGTACAATTAATGTTGGTCCTCTAAATCTTAAAGATAAAGCAGGTAATCAATCTACAGCATCTTCAGCTGTGACTTATAGCTATAATGAGTTTGAAACAGCACCTAGTGGGACTGCAACTTATACCCAAAATGAGGAAGTAGTAACTACATCTGTAGATGCGGGAACCGTTAATGTTAAGATTGCATTAGCAGATAATGGAGGGATTGCTGTTGGAGATAAAGCTACAGTCCAGTTTTACAGTGTTAAAAATCAGCCTGTTACTCAGGAGATTTCCATCACTACAGATGCTAATAATACTTCACAAAAGGTGTTGAGTTTTGATGTAACGGTTAATAATACTACATTCTATAATAATACAACTTTCGCGTACGATGTTACAATAACCAATGGATCGAAGAAAAAAAATACTACAACTGTATTTACAGGACCAACAATTAATCTCCCAACAGATTTTTTTGTGACTAAAACAGATCCAGATGAGAAGTATGTGAAAGATTTGACAGTTATTGATTTTAGTCATAATAAGACAAATAATTCATCAATTGATCAAGGTCTTTCTTATGCTAAATTAAAAAATTCAACTATAGATGATCGTAATTTAAATTTGACATTTGGGACTGGAAATGATAATAATACTTTTTCGGTTACAATACCAAATGATTTAAGTATTAGTGAAGGTACCGAATTGACCTTAGATATCGTGTTATATGAAGGCAATGGTACAGGTAGTCAAGCGTTTCACTCTTCAAAATTGATCTATGATAATACAGCTCCTTCTTTATCTTCAAATGAAGCTACACATCAGGGGATTATCAATTCAGATTGGATTGACTTATCACAACCCACTATCTTTAAGTTTAATGTCAATGAACTTGAACTAGATACAGAGGAAACACAATTAACTATCGGATCCAATACTCTTGGTATATCTTCATTTGAAAAAAATAGTAGCACATATACTATAAGCTTTATATTAGATGAAGAAACAGTTTTAACTGGAAATAATGGTACAATTAATGTCGGTCCTCTGATCCTTAAAGATAAAGCTGGTAATGAATTTAATGCATACGAAACACCAGAGGGATATGATTATAATAAGTTTGGAACAATACCTACTGCTGAGCCTACCTATTCGCAAACTGGTAATGCTAATGCTGATATTACGGTAAAAACGGGTACTGTTAATGTAGATGTTGTGTTATCTAGTGATGATATAGATGTAGGGGATATAGCAACAGTGCAATTTTATGGTGTGAAAACCCAACCTGAAATTGGGTCATTAACGATAACTGAAAATAGTTCAAATGAGAAAAAATTGAATTTTAATATAAATATTAGTGATGCTTTATTCTATAATAATACACCAATTCAATATGATATCACTATCACTAATAAGTCTAATATTAAAAAAACTACTAGTGTAATAACAGGGCCTATTGCTCAATTTCCAGTCAACTTTACTGTAGAAAGAAGTGATACTGAACAAAAATATGTAAAAGCTTCAAGTACTGTCACTTTTAAACATAACAAAACTAATAAAGATTTGGATCAATCAATTTCTAAAGCAAAAATAGAATATGTTGATACTGATGACGATACAATAATTAGAGAAGTAAACTTACCTGTGTTTGATAATCAAACTGAGGATGAAAATGAGTTTTCTATAACGATACCTAATGATTTATCTAACATTTCAGAAGGAACTGAAATTACTTTAGAACTTACATTAAATGAAACAGGAGGAACTGGGAATCGTGCATTTCATTCTTCAAAATTATATTATGATGATACGGCTCCAACTTATACCTCTTTTACACATCCTACTTTTAATACAACAGGTAATGGAGGTAATCGTAAATATTGGTTAGATCTTACCGTACCTAATATTTTTGTGTTCTCTGTCAGTGATTTTGATTTAGAAGTTGATTCTTCATTTTTGGTAATCGATGGAGATAGTTTATCTATTATTGATTATACGGAGGATAGCAGAACTTATACTTTGAGTTACGATTTGGGAGAAGCATTAACAGCAAATTCAGGGTCAATTATAATGGACTCTTTAGCTCTTATGGATAAGTCAGGTAATACAACAACTGAGACATTTAATAATACTTACTATTATGAAAAGTATTTTGAATTACCAAAGTTAGACAATGAAATTATTTATTCTGTTATTGATGGTAATGATGTAGATGTAATTGGAGAAGGGGGAGTCATCAATAATAATAATACAATAAGAGTAAAAATTCCTTACAGTACTATCGGTAAATTTACAAATGATCAAGTAAAACTATTTAATACTATTGGAGATGAAGTTATAATTAGTGGGGGTAACCTTAAAACCGATAAATCAGGTACACCTGATTATTTTTATTTTGATATTGACATAGACTCTGATAGTTTCTACGATAATAGACCTTTTGCATTTGAAATTAGTCTAGTAAATAGTTCATTATTAACCTTTTCAAGTGGAAGAATTGAAGGTCCAATATTTCAATTTACAGAATCAGCTAGTTTATCAATCTCAAGGATAGACCCCGATCAACTTTTCGTTCAGCCTGGTGCTGAAGTACACTTTAAGCATTCATTGATTAGTAATGATAAAATAGACCAAGATGAATCTTATATTCTATTAAAAAAGAACGATGAGGATAAGACAGTAATCTTTGATTCAAGCAATGAAACAGAGGAATATTTGGTATTTAATGAAGAAGAAAATACTTTTAAAATTTCAATACCCACTTTAGCTACAGAGGGTGATAATGCTGTTGCTGAAGAGGAAGAACTAACACTGCATGTCTATTTGTATAAGGACGGAGAAACTGAAGCCTCAACAGAACATACTAGCTCAATAGTTTATGATAATTCAGTCACTACAACAACTGTATCAGTAGTTAAAGCACAAGGCTCAACAATAGATTCTAAATATTGGCTAGATCTTACTCAATCTTCAGTTTTTACTTATACGGTTTATGATGCTGGTCTGGATGTTGAAAGATCCAAGTTGTTGATAGGAACGGATAGTGTATCAGTCATATCATATACAGAAGGTGATTCTGATAATTCTTATAACTTGAGCTTTAATGTGGATGAATATTTACCTGAAGATGGAGAATCATTAACCATTAATAGTTTGGCTCTTTATGATAAAGCAGGTAATAGTTTAGTAATTTCAGATGGTGGTGTAAATGATACTTACTATTATGAAAAAGACTTGACTATCAATGATTCAGGTATTAAGTATTATAAAATGATAAAGAATGGTGAAATTTATAATGATAGTACTGAAATAAACAATAATATTATTACTGAGGGAAGAATTAGAGTAAAAGTACCTTATGGTAGTAAGGGAAATATAAATGATATAGAAGTAAAAGTATTAGGTGCGATTGTTGACGTTTCAGCCACATTAATTGGAAAAGAAATTAATGATGGAGCTAAATATATTACCTTTGATGTTAATGTAGACTCAAAAACTTTTTCACATAATAGATTATTTACCTTTGAGTTAAATTTTAAAAACTACTCAAAACTAGAATTCTCTACTGGTAGAGTTGAAGGCCCTGTATTTAAGTTTCCTGTTGACTTTTATATCACAAAGAAAAATGAGGATGTGAGATTAATTACAGAATTTAGTGAGGTTATATTTCTTCATAATAAAGATGATAATGGAGACATTGATACTAATAGGGCAACTTTAAAAATAAAAAAAGGTGATAATAGTTTAGTGACAGGAGGAAGTTTAGAATTCCCAACCGGTAAAAAAGAGTTTTATCTTACACTGAATAAATTATTAGATAATAATAGTACAGAACTTATCGAAGGAACTGAAGTAACTTGTGAAATAACGTTGTATGAATCAGGGAGTGAAGGGCAGGTGGCCTTTATCTCTACTACTTTTATTTATGATAACCAGCCTCCAAAATATAATGGTTTTAGTAAAACTAACTCAACAACATTAGTAACAGAGGGAGGTGAGACAAAATATTGGATAGACCTTACAACTCCTATTATACTCGAATTCGAAGTTTCAGACCATGATTTGGACATTGATAAATGTCGTTTAAAACTCTCATCAAGTGAAGATTCAATAAAAGCAATTGGATATGAAGGAGGGAAACTTAGTTTTGAAATAGATCAATCTTTCTTAATCGGTAATGCAGGTGATATAAATATAGCACGTTTAAGTTTATACGATAAATTAGGAAATTATATAGTTTTAGAAGATGTATTTAAAAATTTAGTATTCAATTACGAGAAACCAGAAAATATAAGGATTAATAAAGTAGAGGTTGATAATGTAAACTCTACTGATCAAGTTTTAAGTGCAGGTACTAAAACTTTCAAAGTGTATTATACTTCAGTAGCCTTTAAAGATGCAAGTGTAAACTTTTTGAATACTAAAGTACCTATATCTATATCAAGCAGTAATTTAAACTATAATAGAGCTGAAAACTATTTCACTTTCAATGTGAACCTTACTGAAGAAAGATTCTTTAATAATAGTAAAGTTGATTTTGAAGTCACATTTAATAATCACTCTTCTGTGACCAAAACGATTAAACGTTCTGATAATCTTACAGTGCAGTTTTTGGTGGATTTTTATATCACTAGAGAAAACCCTAATGAGATCTATTTGAAAGATGGCTCGACTATAGAATTTAATCACAGTAGTACTAACAAAAATATAGATCAAGAAAGATCAATAGTAACCTACAAAATAGGTAATTCAGTAGAAGAAAAACCACTAGCATTGTCTTTTGATGATGCAAATGATTCTAAAAAGTTCTCTGTGACTATACCTACATTAACTGGTGTTTCAGAAGGGACAGAAGTAGAGTTGAGTATTACTTTGTATCAAAAAGGTGCTTCTGGTATTCAAGCCAAACAAGTTTCTACCCTCATTTATGATAACGATGCTCCTGAGTTTGTGGAGTATGCAGTAACAGGTATTAATACCAACATCCCAATTGATCAAGAAGAGACAAAGTTGCCGTGGATCAACAGAAAGGAGCAAACGTTCTTTCAGTTTACGGTGAAGGATCATGCTTTGGATATTGAGAATTGTAAATTGAAAGTGGATATAGCGGACCAAATCAAGGAGTTGGAACTTTATCGCTTTATAACAGTAGATGCCTCAACAACAACTTTGATGTATAGTTTGTCTGAATTAGACCTATTAGCGGAGACGGATACGGTGAAAATTATTAGTCTTGAACTGCAAGATAAAGTGGGAAATCAGAAGGCTTATGAAAACTTTGTTGATGAGTCAGATGAAAAAGTAGAGTACGTCTATGAAAAAGCATTTGCTATACAGACGGATGCGATCAGGTATTTAAAAGCGGGGACTGAAGAAGATATAAGAGAGGATCTTGAAGGGCCTGTTACGATCAGGATTCCATATATAAGTAAAGGTTTGAGTGATGTGGTAGTAGAGTTTCAGGAAACCAAAAAAGTATTGGTGGTAGAGGATGATTCCATTACATTTGACAGAGAGAATGGATATCTAGAGTTTACTATCGCTGTAAGTAATGAGTTTTTCGAAAGTGACCGTGCCATTGCTTATTCTATTAAAATGATCAATAATTCGATGATGGAAATCTTTAACTCATCGATTAAAGGTCCGAAAATGAAATTTACGACACCTTCAGAAATTACAGTAGATTTCCCTGATTTGAAGCAGAATAAATGGTTGATCGAACACAATGACGAGGAACAGCTTAAAGTAGCGATTAAAGGCAGGGGTAATTCTGTAGATGAAGAGCCTCCATTGAATGCCAACAAAGTGACTGTAATGCTGGACAACAGGGTGATTTATGAAATCAGTGATAATTTGATCAGTGTTAAAAACTATAATTTGTACTTGCCTGCAAGAGTTTTCCCTAAGGATCCAAACACAGGTAAGGTCATTTTAGGAGAAAAAGATTTATATTTCAGATTGTCAAATGATGTTGGTTCAAATGATGGAGACGGTCGTGTAGCTATTTTGTCTGACGTTCCTGATATCAGGATTAATAAAGGGTGGCTTTATTACCATAGAACAGGTGATACATTTACGGTGAAGACGAATCTTGACCAGAATAATGAGGTGGAAAATATCCGTTATACACCTATTAATACTCCATTGATGTCGCCTTCAGACTTATGGAAGTTTTATGGTGAAGGAACTACAAATGATGATATTAGTGTAACTATTTCAGCACAAGCATCAGATATTAATGGGGCAAGTTCAACGGATCAAATGGTAGTGGGCATTACGACGACAGATGTAGTGACCAATTTACAGGAAAGTTATTGTAGTAATAACAACAACGAAAATGTTATTACTATTACCTCAAAATACACTGATCAAACTGAAGATCTGCATCTTGAACTTTACAGAATTAACTTAGGTAACTTAGAAAAAATTGATGCTTCTGGTTTTGTAGATTTGGGCGACTTCAGTTATCAATTTGATCCTAAAGTTATTCATGAGGATGATAATAAGAGAACAGAGCGATTTAGAGTTAGACTAGTCTACCATGATAGTACTGGAAATGGTAATATCACCCTTGGTTATAAAGAATTCCAGACAATTTTTGAACCTGATGTAACGACAGATCTTTTAATGCGTCAACCGATAGTAGGAGAATCAAGCTCTATCTCAATTGGTCTGACAGACTTTAAAGACCGAACGTACAAATTGCTTGAAAATGAAAATATAGAAATTGTAAACGATATCATCGAAACCTCAGATGGACAATTTGTGGTCAAATTAAAAGATGGATTTACAGGGGAAACGTTGAAGCTAGACTTGCAGGTTTACTCTGAAAGTGGACGATGTGAAATTTATAAATCTTATATCGTAGAAGTTTCCCAGAAGCAATTGGCCTTGTCCAATAATAACAAAATTCAAATTTCTTTCTCTTCTATTGATAACTGGACTACAAGTTTCCTAACTCAAAATGGAGACACATATGTTTATGAAGAGGGCTTTGAAGAAGCGACGCCTTGGAATAACACTTCGAATGAATGGAAGCTTTCAGGAAATCAGAAAAAAGGACATACCACATTGACATCTCCAGTTTATGACCTTACATTCTTAGAGAAAGGAGGTCAGGAAATGCGTCCGATGCTGAAGTTTATTTATGAAGATAAAACCACGGAAAGAAACGGTGTTTATCTACAGCTTAGACAATTGGAGAATGGTGCGAATGAAAATTGGGTAACCGTTGGTAAAGATGATGAAGTATGGAATTGGTACAATACATACGGACTTTACAATAATGATTTGGTTTCGAATGAAACAGATTATGCATGGTCTGGCGGTGTAGGTTTATTAGAAGGTAGATTGCCGTTGGATGAATATTTAGACGATGCAAAAACAATGGAGAAAGTACAGTTCCGTCTTGTATTTGCTTATGGTCAAAATACAGAAGATGCTTTCAAGCCTATTCAACTTGATATTCAAAACAGAAGACGTAATGTGATTGTTGAGTCTTTCCTTCAAGCCAATAACTCAACGCATCACAGTATTTTAGCACAGCTTGAGGATATGTTTAAAAAGCATACAGCAACGGATCCAGAGTACATGCATAACTATTACCTGGAAAGAAGTTTAGAATGTGAAGATCCGCTTTACAACAGAGGAGCTGAAATGGTGGAAGCACGTCGATTATGGTACGGCTTGAACTCCATCGATGATACTGAAGGACACTATGCATTGGCGATTGACGGGGAGCTTTTTGAAGGAAATGATACACAGTATTTTGATGAAAAAATTTCAGATGCCCTTCGTAAATCAGTCTTGAAAGATGAGCCAGTGGAATTAAGCTGGAGAATAGATGATAGCAATCAATTAGTAGTGGATTATGTCATCGCTGATACGTTGATTCAGAAAGTAGATGAATTACTGTGGGTATTTACTTATGGTGATGAACAGACACAGATAGGACAATGTAATCCATTGAGCATTAATGCAAATACAAACAATCAAGTGATTGGAGCAGTGATCTCAGATAATGCAGAAAATGAGGGTACTGTTATTGCAAACCTTAACGGTGTACCTTCAGCTTTGGGTAATAATTTCCACTTGCAACTTCTTTTACAACATTATGAAAGTATGGAGATTTTCTCTGCTGTACATATACCAGTTAAAAGAGGTATTGTTAATTCTGTAGACCCTTCTAAGGCTGTTGATTTTACATTATATCCTAACCCAGCGAAGGAGGTGATCAATATTACTTACAAGCCAACAATCAACACTTCATTCAGTATTCATAGTGTTGAAGGACAAAAGGTAAAATCAGGAAGTTTAACAGGTACTGAAATTGACGTTAGAAATATCCCTCACGGTATGTATTTATTATCACTTTATGAAGGTGGTGAGCGTATTGCGGTGAAGACTTTCGTGAAAGAGTAACAGTTGTGTCAATTGTTGATTAGCCTGCTATCATAAACTTGAAAAGTAACATTTAGTGATTTGCTCTTTTCAAGTTTATGATAACAGGCTTTTTTACTTTAGTCCAAATTATTCGGTTAATCACTGCTAATTTGTAACTTTGTAATGCAAATTATTTAAAAAACTATTGTTATGAACTTCAAAACTCTTTTCAAAGGAATGCTTACTATTTTCTCATTCCTGTTAATTCAAAATAATCTAATTGCACAGGATTTTTATCTAGCATTGGGGACCAATATTTCAAGAATTGATTACTCTCCAGAAAATAATGGAGTGACTTCTACTGAGAATAAATATCAGTTAGGTTTGCAGACAGGTGTTGCAGTTGAAATCAAAATCAATGAATATATCTCATTTTTTCCACAGGCTTATGTTTCACTTAAAAGAAAAAAAACAAAAACAACCGTAAATATTGAAAACCTAATTTCTTCGGATATAGAGGGTAGAGAACGTAATCTATCATTGGATATACCTTTAGATATGAAAATAAATGTAATGTCCTGAAAAAACGATACAGTTTTTCAGTGAATTAATTTCGATATAAGACTCAATAATTTTAAGAATTATTGGGTCTTTTTTTGTGGGTAACCTTCAGTTTTTTTCTTTTCGCTACCGCGGGTTCCTCAAATTTATCGATGCAAAATTGATTCGC
>NZ_JABANE010000102.1 GCF_012844305.1 Flammeovirga aprica JL-4 | reverse complement strand
TTCTATTTTAGCCTCCTCCAAAGCATTTTTTAAATTTTCGCTGATGATTGGATATACTGAACTTGGTGAGTTGGGAAGAAAGTCATATTTTATATCATAATAATTAGTTGCAAAAACTAAGTCAATTAAACCTTTCTTTAGGTCAGGGTTGGTTGTAAATAATTTATAATATTCTTCTGCATTATTGATTACTTCTGTATAAGGGTATTTTTCTTCATTTGTAATCTCATCTATTATTTTAAATTGAGTCTTTTTGAAGTTGATGTATTCATTTCGATAAAGTGTATGTAAAACGTAATATTTTTGATTCATATTTACATTTAACACTTCAATTTCATAATATCGATGGGGTGGAAGTGAAAATTGATCTAGAATATTTCTCATCTTCTCCGAAATGACAATTAAGTTAGCAATAGGAGAACTCATTACATCATAACTTAAATTTGCTGACCAATCGTAATAATCCTGAATAATCGGAGGTTCTCCAGCCTCTTCAGCATCATTAGAACCTCTTAGTTCCATTGGAATTATTACAGGGTTTATCCAAAAATTTTTCATAGAAATATTTTCTTCTAGCTTTAAATTCAGCTTTTCTTCTGAATATTCCATGTACATCATATCCCATAATTGATATCCATGTTTTCTTATAATCTTAAATAACTTCATCATTTATTTTTTTATAATTATACCATCTTCTATTTCCACTATATGAAATAACTCATTTACTTTTACTGGTCCTATCTCTTCAGTTGAAAAGCTTGTAAGCGTTTTTTTATTTTTTAGAGATAATTCTTTTAGTGCTTTTTTAAGTTCTAATGATAAGTTTGTAATTTCTTTATCAAGTCTTAAAGCAACTAATTTTTCTATCTCTTCAATTTTCAACCCTTTTTTCTTTTCTGCAATTTCTGTAAAAACTTCTGTCCACCTTGTATCAATATACTTTCCAATGACCCTAGTATATTCATCATGTCTTCCATGAAAACCTCTTAAAACATCATTTGCTTTCTTATTCTTTTTATACTGTTCAATAAAAATACTATTATCTAATTTATTGGCAGCATTGAAGGACATTGATTCATGCCCAACATATTTAAAATATTTATTGAAACCGTCAAATTTAAATAAATCAACAGGCATAACATGATGTGCTTGGAAAATATTAAAAGGTTGAACATCACCATTGAATAAATCAATAAGACCTTTTCTATCAAATGTACCATACCCTCCTGCATCAAGTGCATCAATATACTCTTGAAAAGCCTCATCATCATTTAATATATTTTTAAGAGTATTTGCTCTGATTTGTCCTCTTTTACCAATTTCTTCGGCACATGGAGGACAATATAATTTATCATTTGGATCTAATACTCTTTTTAATAGCTTAACATTTGATTCGCTTTCCTCTAGAAATATTACTAATTCTTTCTTACCAATATTATCATCAATATTACTTAAAAACTTTTTAGCCTGAACACCTTTAATACCGTTCCCTTCAAACTTTAACAGGTACTTTACAATATCGTCTTGATCTAACATTGATAAATGACTCATGATTTTCTTTATATCATTTGCATCTAAACCTCCATCTCCTTTTACGATATTGATTAAATACTTTTCAGCTATTGTTGAAAAAACTTTAATATTATCATTAAACAAGTCATGGTCAAGTATCTCAATAAGTTGATTGGCACATTTTTCTTTGTCTACATCACTTAAAGTATTTAATACTTTCTTCAGTCTTGATTTATTACTAAAGTTTTTAACTAGATCTTTAAGTTTGTCATAATGCCTTTCTTTAATTATTCCTCCACCAATCTTTTTTGCGAAATCAATTATTTCATTTGCCTCATATTTTTGGGTAGCCTCACCTACCATTTTCATAAAATGAATTTCTTCACCCGAAGGGGAAGAACTCATTTTTGTAGCCCATGGTTGATTTATATCTCCTGCTAATGCAAATTCGGGAGGTTTGCTAAAAAATTCATTAAAGTCGTTTAAAAGTCCTTTTACACCCGTAGGGTCTTGTTTTAATAAATTTCTATATACGTCATTAAATATTGTTCTTTGCTTCTGTATGTTATATAATATTTCTCTGATAAAGTCATTGACATTATCAATTTTTCCTGCCTTATACAAAACCTTACCAAGTGTCTTTAACTCGTTAGTTAGGTTTGTACCACTCCTTAATGCTTTTGAAATTCTTGGTAGTAGTATAAATGCATCCGCAATATCTAAAATAGCACCTGCATAGGCTATAAATATCCAACCCAACCATGGATCATCATTACTTAATCGTCTTTTAGGGTCAATTGAAGTGTTCGCTGTCGCTTTCTTTTCAAGATATTCGGTGTGAGTAATATAAAGGTCTACACCTGTAAGAGTAGTAGAAACTAAAGCTAAACTTCCTGCTAAAAGTGGTGATGCTTGTCCTGCAGTTCCAACAGCAGCTATACCTGACGCAATTGTAAGAAGTGCTAATCCTAAATCTCTACATAGTTCATAAATTTTTACATCCGAAACTTTTTCATCTACATATTCATTGAAATAGGAAATGTTGTATTCATTATTGGCTCTTTGTTTCGCTATTTCTATAATACCATCCATTGACAAAACTGCCTCAGGATCATCTAACATGTTTTTGCGAACCGTATCTATATTTTCTAACCTATCAACAAGATGCTTCCTGAGGTGATTACTTAGGCCTAAAGATGAATAACTATCTTTCACATAATCATCATATAAATCTAAGAGATCAATTTTAGTATCCAATAAAACAGGGTGTTCGGCCGCTATTGTTTTTCTAATTTTATCATGAGCTTCTTCAGCCTTTTTCTTTGCCTCACTGTAACCAGCATCTAAGTTTTCAAGGTTATTAATTGATGTACCATACGTTCCTCCACTATGAAGAAGGCAAAACAATATCAGTTTTCCGGTTTTCGTTTTTCTTAAACTTCTTAATTCTTCAAACTCCTGTTGAAGTGGTTTTAACGTATCATAGATACTTTTCCCCTTATCAGTTATAACACTTTCATATTCTTTAAGGATCAGTTTTTCACTTTCGTCAAGTAAACCGTTAACAAGTTCAACTGTTGAAGGAAGAAATATTTCTTTATAAAAGTCCTCCGCTTGAGTTTCTATATAGTTTTCATATTCTTCTTCAGAGTTAAAACCATTCTGCCTTAGCTTTTCTTTAATTTCTTTTTTTATGCCAAGTAATGTTTCAGGAGAGGCCCCACTAAACTCTTCAAATTTATGTTTATCCTGAAGTTCAATTACCTCTGAGAAAAAAAAGTCAGTATTACATCTGTCGTCTTTTTTATCTTGTAGTGTTTTATTTTTTCTTAAGGAAGGATTATGCTGTGTTTTTAACAAGGCATCAATCTCATCCTTTTCTAAATCCTTATTGAATTTAAAAGACTTTCCTTTCTCTTTAATATGATCAATATTAGATCGATTTTTTATAAGTTTTAGCAATAACCAATAAGGTATTTCATCATCAAAATCGAGAGCTATAGCTATTTTTTCTTCATCACTTATAAATGTCCAATCTTGTATAGCAACAATTATTTCCTTTTGATTTAATTCATTTTTAATTTTCAGGGATAAGTAAAAATCATTTTTAAGTGCTTCATAATCCGTTTTAGTAAATAAACGTAGTAATTGTGAAGCTCTAATATCTAAATCACTGAACATTTTATACTCCTCTTGCACTACTTTTTTCAACTCTCTGTAGTAAAATGTGCTTTGCTGCAACCGGTCTTTCTCAAGTAAATTACCTTCGAATTCCTGATAAAGTTTCTTTAGATCTTCTGACCATTCTTCTTTTTCTTCATTAAAATGCCTATTAAATTCTTCCTTCTGTTCAGGTGTGAACTCAGGTTCATCATCTTGTTGCTCTGAATTAGTATATACTGGTTCTTGGGCTCTATGTATTTTCATAATTGTTGCTATTTTGTTTAGTTTTCTTACATACGCTTACCTGAGTGAACTGCAGTTCTTCCAAGTCGTTGTTCCACCAATAGTGCAGGAGGTGCATCATCTCTACAAATACCAAAGCGAGAATCTCTTTTATAATATTCTCTTTCAAGATGTTTTTCTATTATATCTTTTGGGATTTCAAATATTTCTTGATCAAAGCACTCAATTAGTACATTTGACATAGCAGAAACAATACTAGCACCTGTCACCTGAAACTCCTCTGCTAGATTTTCTACTACACTTGTCGCATACTTAAATGGAGGAGCAATAGCATTTTTCCAAAGTTTCAGTCTTTCATTTTTTAACGGGAATCCAAATTCTATGATTTCAGATACACGTCGCAACATCGCTTTATCAAAGTGCATACGGATATCTCTTACATTGGTAGCCAATACCACAATACCATCGAATTGCTCAACTCTTTGTAGAAGATAAGACATTTCTTGATTAGCATATTTATCTTTTGCATCTGAGATCTCTTCACTTCTTTTCGTAAAAAGCGAATCTGCTTCATCAATAAAAAGAATTGTATTCTGTCCATCAAGCTTCTGAAATACCCTTTCCATTGATTTTTCAAACTCACCAATGTATTTAGACACTACTTTAGATATTTCTAAAACATAAGTTTGAAGTCCATACTTTTGCCCGATTGTAGTAGCTGTTAATGTCTTACCTGTACCAGGAGGGCCTGAGAAAACATATAATTTATTAGTTTTGATTTTTTTATAAAAAGGTTGATCTTTTTGTGCTCTTATTTTTTTATGAATTTTCACCCATGTCAAAAAAGGTGATAAACTCTCTTGTGTTGCTTCAGTAAGGACTACTTCATCAAAATCAAGCTTAGATTGTGTTAATTTAGCAGGAAAACCAACTTCTGCATCTAAAGGAGGGTAAGATCCTCCATGTAAATAGTGAGCGAAGTTTTCAGAGAGTTTCATCACTGAAAAAAGTTTTCCCAATACTTCACTTTCTTTATCTAAATATTCAAAAGAAATTATTTTTTGTTGTATTAAAGGATGCTTAGGGTCCATAAAATAGAAGGACATTCTCTCTCTATTTTCAGGGAAATAGAGTTGCAAAAATGCATTCAAATAAGGAATGTATTTTTTTTGATTAGACGACCTTTTCCCTTTAAAGTTATAATGGAGAATACTGTTGTTTTCTTCACTGTAAAATGTACTAAATACATTGTCACAATATTCCCAAGCATATGCAAAAGTAAGAAACGCAATATCTTGACCTTCTAAATTAAACTTTTGGGAAAGTGCGTAAAAATGGCTTTCAGGAAACTTTTCTAATAATGCTTTATAAAAAGCTAAATCTGTAGAAAATTTAGAAGGTTTGCTCTCTTCTTTATTAGTAAACTGCTTTATATACTCATCAATATGAAGAACAAGAGTATTGACACATAACTCCAAAGGATTTTTAAATTTTGGAGTCTTCTTAGCAATAGTTTGATTGTTGAAATTAAACATAATTAATTGTTTGTTTGTAACCAGAATAGCTTAAACTCATAACTACTTTAACAATGTCATTGAGAATAAATAGTAGCTTTATTGTTAGTTTTTTCAAGTTCTGGTCAAAGATAAATACAATAGCAATAGCTTTATTAACGAAGGCAATTTTATAAATATAAACTATAAAAACAAGGGCTGCTGAAAAAAAACTAAGTATCTATTATTTTTAAAAGTAAATGTAAGACATAAATAATAATCCATAATTACCTTGATGATTAATTTTAAGAGTTCAAGGTTGTTAATCAAAAAAATGATTTATGTCCAAGGAATTAATGTCGTTAAGCGTAAATGGAGTTATTTATTGTACTAGAGGCCATTGCCATACAATGCCAAAGCAAATTATAACACATTCATTTTTTCCTTTATCCTAGTGCTTAACACTTTATAATACTCGAAACTGTATTATATATTCATTTTTTTCAGATCTTTAATAAAAGTAAACTATATACATTTTCACAAATTATCATTGGTGTATTTAGAGACCTAGAGTAAACAATAAACTAAACAATTTTTAGAATGAAAGTATTCAATATTCTACTGACTGTATCATTTCTTTTAATGAACTCCCCATCCATTTTTGCACAAGAATTAAATGTGGAAGAACTCGTAAGAGTAGGGATCAGTTATCACGACAAAGGGGATTACAAAAAAGCAATTGAAGTCTATTCAAAGGCATTGGAAGCAGACCCCAACTCCAACTTAGTCATGTTTGAAATGGCGTTTTCTCACAATGCTTTACAGGAGTATAAGAAAACAATAAAACTATGTAAAAAGATCATTGCCAATCCTGGTGAGAATGTTGTCCACACCTATGTCCTTTATGGAAACACTTTGGATCAGATGGGGAAACCAAAAAAAGCTTTAAAGGTTTATGAAGAAGCGACAAAAACATCTGATAATTACCTACTGTTTTATAATTACGGTTTAACATGCTATAATACCGGTGATTATGATAAAGCTTACGGCCTTTTCTTGAAAGCAATTGCCAACAATTCTGCACACCCAAGCAGTCATTTGCTCTTAAGTAAAGTAATGGCTAAGAAAAATTCACGAATCAAGTCTATGCTTCCTTTGTACTATTTCCTAATGTTAGAACCGAATACAGAAAGAGCAAGCATTGAATATCAAAATCTACGTAAGCTTATGGACACAGGAGTGAGTCAATCTTCACCAAGCAATATAGATATCTCTATTTCAATGAACGATATGGACTCTGATTTTACTGCGGCTGAAATGATGATAAGTTTAAGCAATGTCACTAAAAATCTGGAAGAGAATAAAGACAAAAGTGATTTGGAACTATTTGCAATGAGGAATAAAAATATCTTCAATATCTTGGGCGAATTGAAAAAAGATAATAAAGGTTTCTGGTGGGAATTTTATGTACCCGTTTTCTATGACCTATCCACAAAGGGACATGTCGATTCCTTCAGTCATTATATTTCCCTAACTGCAGATGAGGAAGCATTAGAATGGATCAAAGAAAATGATGAAGAATTTAAGAAGTTCTCAGAGTGGGGAAGTAAGTAAACTCTTTTTTGAGTGGAAAATGTAGTTTTTTCTTCATTCTTCATTTAAAATTAAAAGCCTTATGTCTCTGAAATAAAAAACAGATGACATAAGGCTTTTAATTTTTTATCAATAACCTTTTATTTTCAATTGCTTTAGAGTAACTTATTTTCATCATCTAACTATTATTTTACTATGAATCTCGGAGCTTTTTCACTTAGTCTTGCAGTCAAAGACCTTCAAACATCCAAGGCATTTTATGAGAAACTAGGGTTTAGTGTTTTCGCCGGAAATGCTGAAATGAATTATTACATCATGAAAAATGGCAAAACCAATATTGGACTGTTTCAAGGCATGTTTGAAAACAATATCATCACCTTCAACCCAGGGTGGGATGAAGACGCCAACAACATTGAAAATTTTAATGATGTCAGAGAAATTCAGCAACAGCTTAAAAAGAAAGGCATTGAACTTCTCACCGAAGTGGATGAGAATACTGAAGGGCCAGGCAGTGTAATGATCACTGACCCAGACGGGAATCAAATCCTGCTCGATCAGCACGTTTAAGTACAATAAAATCAATAATCTAAGGTTCAATGTATCATAATATTACATTGAACCTTATTTTTTTCTGCAAAGATTGGAAACATTATAGGGTTTCAGTAAATTATATCTAAACATAAAATTTTTGATAGATAAAGCGACAAACCGACTTCCCCCTGTTAATTATGTTTTACTCTTAATTATCAATTATTTATGTTACGCTCATTTCTTTGCATTATCTTACTATTCACTAGCATCACTGCATTTTCTCAAATTAATTTTAAAGGATATGTGATCGGGAATACCTTGCCTGAAGATAGGGTACATACTACAAAAATGTCTTTTGCCGGACATTATGGTCACTTTGAAGCCAGCAAAAATAATCAAGGCCTTATACACAGTGTCGTTTTTAAACCCGAAAAAAGCGGTACTCCTACATTAATGACCAAAGCTGAAGTACAAAAGTTTATCACTTCACTCAAACATTATTTTAAAGTGGACATGACACGTGAAGGTCAAGGTAAAAACGGCACCTTCAAAGGCATACACAGAGACTGTCATTTTATTGTCAACTATACACATCAGCAGTTCAATTATGGCAGTTATTATCATATCAACCTCATTATACATAATCCGAAATTGGGTACGGTTTCATATCTCGAATAGATGGTTTTGTAACGCAAAGCTTTGAATTCTCTTAAATCTTCATTCTTATTATAATCCTATTCCAGTAATTTTCATCTATTGGAGAAAGTATTGTATGTATCTAATATTGATAGCCGTAATACTGAAAATATTATTACATTGAAATCAAATAATAAATTAATACTGTATTTACACTATTTGTTAATCTATCCAGCAGAAAATGACACCGTAAATTTTGAATGAACTTTTTTTTTACTGTAAAGGTTATCTATAAAATAGAAAATCATTGTTCAAAGCGTTGCTACGCCACATCAATTCGCTAAGCCTTTACAGGTCAACTTTAATTGACCACTCTACTTACTACTATATGTTGTTTATCTTACTTAAAGGAAAGAAAAACAGCCTTTTTTAAATGAAAAAATTATGTATAATTATAAATTATTCAAGAAGACTTTATTCTTATTATTAATTTTAACACCGTTTTCTTTAATTAATAACGTTTTCGCCTGCGGAGTTAATGATTTAGAAGCTATCCATTTTATTCTAGATTTTAATCACTTCTTATTTTTCTCTACAATAGGGGTAATTTTCACAAAGAAAAACCGCATGACACCATGGTTCCTACCAATGGTCTTTCTAAGCAGTATTTTCTGTGGTTATTTTGTTTCCTCAGATCATTTATTTCTGGTACCCTATGTAGAGCAATTAATACTGATTTCACTGATCATTCCCGGTATATTACTCTTTTTCCTCAATAAAGTTTCTTTAAATACTGTGGCAATGATACTTGTGATACTAGGCTTTATACAAGGCTACTCTACACCTCACGTTCCTTCTCCTTTCCTAAATGAAACAGAATATGGAGTAAGCTTTATTGTCTCTACTCTGGGCATTCTGACAATAGGTTACGCATTTGGTAATCTATATATTTCACAAAGTAAGAAAAGAGGACAGAACCTACGTATTGGAGGTACAATTGCACTGATCATCAACTCCATTATATGGCTGAATGCAATGATTTAAGATTCCATTAGTGGCGCTGAGATCAAACGTAATCCCCATAGTACTGATATACTGTGGGGATTTTTTGTATAAAATGATTCCACGTGGAACTTTTTCAATGATCAAGAAGAAAGTATTTAAATGAAAAAAAACATGGTTCCATCCAAGTAATTAGTATAAGTATAGTCTGAATAAAATAATAATTACGGTTAAGTTGGTATATATCATTATTCTCCTCAAAATATACTAAAACTCCGTACTTATTGCGGAGTTTTAGTATTTATAAAAAAACTAGAGAACATACTGAAGAAGTTTTAGATAAAAAATGCATCAAATAAAGTAATAAAGCTTCATCCTACATAGGGGATATTAGCTCTACTTCTATTTATTATCAGCACTTTGACGTGAAAAATTTTATTATAGAATCATTTTTCAATCATTACATAAGTCTATAAATACCAAAACTCCTTAACTCAGACTATTGGTCCAAATTAAGGAGTTTTGGTATATATGGAGAATTGGTATCTATATTAATCCATCATTAATAGATAATCTGTAGCTCTTTGAAGTCCAGAATCACTAGCTTTTTCCAAGTCAATTCTATAACCTTCCTTCGATCTATCCAACTCCCAATTATCTCTGTTTTCATATTTCAATTTGCCCAATTCATATTGGCAGAAAGGATCATTCTCTTTTGCTCCTTGTTTGAAATAAGTATACGCTTTACTTAAGTGGCCTTGTCTTAAGGCAAAGTGTCCACCAAAATAGAAGCTTTTTACTTTATGCTTTCCCATGGCTCTTTGGAACATTGTATATATTTCTGAATCATCAACAAAGTTTCTAATACCCAAAGCCTGAATGGTCGCTAATTGCCATAAGTGCGTATCAATACCTTCTTGCTGTTCCTGCTGAAATGCCGTTACCACCAGCTTAGAGAAATAATCTCTCTCAGAGTCCGTCATTTCCACTTGGTCGTGCTGATTTTCCATTATCAGTTTCCAGAACATTGCTTCTATATTTTCCTCATCTACAGCTGCGTCATCAAAGATCTTTGCAATTGTCTCTAACTCTTTCGATTTTCTTAAGAAAGGTTCATCAAGCTTGTATTTTGAAAGATTCATCTGATACTTCATATACTTGTCAATCGCTCTCTGCATCAATGTGCTTGTTGAAGTTCCCAATGATTTTGACTTAAATACAAATTCTGTATTCCCCACTGATTCAGAGAATGAACCTAGAATAGGGTGTGATGGCAATGTTTTCAGATCATACTTCACCGTACCGGCAGTTACGATACTGTCTCCTTTATGCCCTTTTAAAGAGTTGATAAAAGCACCTGCGAACGGAGAGTGCTCTCCTTTTTTTCCATCAGCCACGGCTGTCAACCTTCCAGAACTTAATACGTATCTGTTTTTCTCTTCTAACTGAAAACGTAAAAAGTCTTCAGCCGAGATACTTGCTTGATTGCTGCTTACGCCTCTGCCTTTATTGATTTTATCATTGAAAGCACCTCCAAAACAAACATCCACTACTACCAATGCTTGCTGTGATGGTAAATTTTCTGTCAACGCCTTTAGTCTATGAAACGGAAGATAAGAAATCAAACTTGGGTCCATGCCTCTTGTTTTTGTTTCCTTCAAAATTAAAAAGCCCTCCTCATAGTATTTGTCCTCGTAGTCGCCATGTCCTGCAAGGTATAACATGAAACGGTCATTTTTACGCAACTTATTGTGATACTCTCTTACAGCATCAAGAAGCTCTTCTTTAGAAGGAGAGAGTAATAAGTCAACTTTAAAGTCGTAATCGTTTCTTAGCACTTCTGCCACTCCTTTGGCATCATAAATAGGGTTGTTCAGATCCTCAAAGTTATCGTACTGATCTGTTGCAACAACCAAGGCATAAGCCTCAGATTGCACGGGGAGTTTTTTCTTTGTACTTGCATTTGTTCTCAATCCTCCTCTGTACTGTTCTTGAGCAAAGGTTGTTGTAATAGAAAGCAAGCTAATAAGACCGATGATTAAAGTCTGCTGTATTGTATTCATAAGAACTGAATTATACTGATTTAATTATTAAGATGAAGAACCAGGTAAAAAAAGTTTGGTCTAACAATCAAATATGTAAATAAAACATAATAATCGCCACATTGCAAAAATAGAAAATATCTTGGACCTATTCTATTTCAGGTTAAAAAAAATACCACACTGTTTAAAGTGTGGCATTGTTCATAGTAGAATCGTTATAGCTAATGAAATTAACGAATAAATAATGTCAGGGTAAGAACCATTAATCTCCTATTTAAGCAGCTGTACAATTAAAATCGGAAGTTTTGAATTTTCTTTTTTAGCCTACTCTTCGTTAGAATATCATCACTTAGCTTCGGCTATGCTCTTCTATTCTGCCTCGATTAGACTAAAAATAATAATCCAACTTATCCCAATTTTAAATGTGCAACTACTTAATAATAACTTGTTTAAAGAGGTGTTGATGTGCCGAAGTGAGTTTAATAAAATAAACGCCTCTTTCAAGTGACAACTGTCCACCGTCTTTTGTATGTCCTTGATACTCTTCATGTCCTGCAGCATCAAGAATCATTACATAAATATTTCCATCATTGGTTTTAAAGTTGATGTTGTTTCCTTCTACCTCATAATTGAGATAAGGTGTTTCTCCTAATACTTCATACACCAATACTTTTTCATAAGTCTGTGTTTTTCCTTCCATATCTTCACGTTGCAACCTGAAATAAGTCGTTACAGAAGGTGTTTTAAGTTGGTATCGGTATTCTCTATTGATATCAGAATACTGTTTCCCTTCCAGATGATCTACCGCTGTCCAATGTTCACCATCCACAGAAGCTTCTATAATAAATTCTTTATTGTCGATTTCCTTTGATGTAGTCCAATGTATCATACCATTTTCAATTCTGAAATCAGTTATCTCTGTTGAACCATCAAAAGGCATTGATATCATGGGTCGGCAGGTCAATAGTAAGAAGAGTAGGCTGTATATCATTTTCATTTTCTCAGGACTAAAGGTTGAAGTATATTTTGTTAACGCACTAAGTGAATAGGCATACTAAATCATTCTATTTTGTTAACGAAATACCTTTTCCTGAGATTTTACGGAGTTTTGGTATATTTCATTTTTACGGTTAAGTTGGTATTTAAAGGTTATTATTTAAAGAAAAAGTCTTCTTAGCACTGAAAACGATATATATTAAGGTTAAAAAGGATTTGAATACTTAACAGTGATATGTTTTTTGTGATTCTTTCGATTCTCATCAGACTATGAGTTTTATTTTAAATATACCGTATGAACCGTAATTCAATCTTTTTTCTTTTATTTTCCACTATATATTACTCTGAAAAGAATTAAAATCTAAACATACCAACTTAACCGTAATACCAAGCATTGTATTTTATAAACGAAACAAGGCAGTACAATTATAAAAACTGTACTGCCTTGTAACATCAAATTATAAATTGAGATGCTCTATTTTGTCATAATATCCAAAATAGTTATATCTGTTCCTTTCATTCCTTGCTGTGCTAATGTACCTACGTTTTGAATGGTTTCCTCACAAGAAGTATCAACAATACCATCACTGCTTGTAAATACGTTTCCAATCTGAGACAGCATCGCTCCATCAAAAGCCGCATAAATACCTGATGCTATTTTGGAAGCACAAGATGCATTTGCACCATCACAAATCACACCGGACACATTACCCAATGTATTGATAATTCCATTTTGAACTTGATCAACACATCCACCATCTAAATATACCAAAGCTCCGCTCACTGCAGCCGATGCAGTCATCACTCCACAGTAAGCAGACAATCTCCCCACATTCGTTTTAATATGAACCGTAGAAAGATGTGAAACCATCAACGCTCTATACATTTCTTCTTTTGTTCTGTTCTGATCAATACAGTAGCGGATCACAGGAAGTGAAGCCGTCATCCCTTGATTTCCACTGCCACTCGTTGTCATTACAGGCAAAGCACAGCCCCCCATTCTCGCATCGCTACCGGCCGCCGCATAACTTGCAGAACGGTTTCTCTGATCATCTCCGTAAATACCTTTCTTAATATTCTCTTGAATACACGCTCCTATATTCACACCGTACTTTTGTGTCAGTCCTTCTTCAGCAATTCTTGAATTAAACTGATAAACCTTTTCAAATAGGGGAGCGATCAATTCAATATCAATATGGTTCGCCATTTCTACGATCTTCTCAATTGTCAAGATACTTCTATCTGTCAGAGAAGAATTGAAATCTACATCATTACAAGGCTGATCAATCAAGACCTCCTCGTTTCTCGTCACTTTCGTAATATTAGTATGTGTATGCTTGATTTCCACGCTTGCCTTTTCCTCTCCATTTTGCACTTCTATCATCACATAAAGCGTAATATTATTCGGCACTACTTCCAGCGTCACATTCCCTGTTTCAATCAGTGCCCGAACTCCCAGCATATCCTCTTCCGTCACATTACTAATCACGAGCAAATCTTTTGAAGCGTCACCCGCCATCGCACCCATTGCTGCAGCAACTTCAATACCTGCCATCCCTCCACTGTTGGGAACAATCACACTTTTGGCATTTTTCAGTATGTTTCCAGAGACATAGATTCTAATGATTTCTGGCTTCTGCTCCAAAACCTCTACCGCCTTAGATGCGGCAAATGCAATAGCAATTGGTTCTGTACAGCCTTCAGCCGGAACAATTTCTTCTTCCAGAATCTTAATAATCTGTTTTTGTTCTTTATCAGATATGTTCATTTTCTTGTTTATATATGGAGAGTTGTATTTATTTTAAAAAGGGCAAAACAAAAAGAGGATCCCTATTTCTATTGCTTGTTTTAGTCAAATTCAAGTGCAATAAAAAATAGTTATCCTCTTTAAGCAGTTATACAATCAAAATCGGAAGTTTTAGATCTTCTTTTTTTGACTATTCAGCGTTAGAATTTCATCACATAGCTATGCTATGCTTTTCAATTCTGCCTTGATTAGTCAAAAAAATAATAATCTAACTTTATCCAATTTTAAATGTTTAACTGCTTTTATAGCCTTTGTCATTTGATCCTCTACAGATCAAACTCTTTTAATTCCTCTTCGGTTAGTTTCTTATAATTGGTGGTATGATCACAAATCTGTTGAATCACAAAATCGGTTTCCTCTTCAGTCAGTTCACCAGCCTTCCAGAACAGTACTTGACCTGTATTGTCTACCAATAAAACACCGATGCTATTATTACAATCACCCGTATTCCATTCTTTAGTTACAGTTCCTTTAGGGTCCGTTAAAATCAAAGCACTAGCCTCTCTTTTCGACCTCTTTCTGATCATCCTAATCATAAATCTAACGATTCCATTAGGATATTTTGAATCTTTTAGGTTAACAATTCCATACGCTTTAAATTCCTCCAGATTGAATTTCCACTGCTTGACTTTATTGACAAAATCTTCATTGGCATTTGGAGTATCAGGGTCGGCGTAAAAAATCATTACCACTTTTTCCCCGATCAGGGGTGTGATATGATCATTGTTTTTTAAGTCCCTCACCGTAATCGGCTCAATATAATCACCTCTTTTCAGGGTTGTCATTTCAGATGTTGCCGTTTGAGCAAACCCATTCATTGAGATAAAAGCTAGGATGAATACAAGTAGAATTTTCATCATCGAATTGTGGTCGTTAATGTTCTCTCTAGAATAAATTATAGTAGTATTTTGTTTTACCTTTTCCAAAGAATTACATTTCTCCATTTCTTATAGTATGTAATATTTGAATATAAAATAGGTCCTGCAAATCTACCTTATTCTGGTCATTGTGCTGTTTTATTTTCTGTCAACTGTAAAAATAAATGTAATGTTTCTGCTGTTACAATTCTTTTTCAACTTATTAGGTTAATCTTTCTTTATTGGTTACATATCGCTACAAGCATTGCATTCTGATTATGTAATTTGATTTATTAAATTGCTAATGCATCAACTATCTTTTAAAATGAAATTTGGCTTAAAAACTTTACTGGTAATTATCTCAATGATATTAATAGGATGTGAAAATATTTTCAACAATCCCCAGCATTTTGGAGACGTTTCCTTTCATGTTGAAGTCGCCGAACCCGATCTTTTCACTACAGATTTAAGCATTACTAATACAGATCTATTTGCTATAAAAATAGAAAGTGTAGTGGATAGGAGCGAAGTTATCACCTTTTCCCATTTACAGGATATTCCTTCTACTTTAAAATTAAAACAAGGACAATACGACGTTTATGCTTACTCCTCTCTTTCAGATGAAAGCGAAGAGTTAATATTCAAAGGAAAAAAGCGTTTGACCGTCATAGAGGGAAATGCTACACTATTGAATATTCAATGTATACAGGATATAAATCAGGAATAATTTTTTAATCTGTTTATTCGATTTTTTAAGTCATAGTTCGTGAAATAATAAAGGTCCCAAGTTAGGACCTTTGTTTTTTATATCGCTTCAGAGAAGCCAATGCCAGGATTTACTTCTTCTCTCTATTTCAAGTTCCTCGGCCAGCACCTTTTTATACACTTTAAACTCTGAAGTATCTTTTACATAGTTTTCAATAATACCTATTTTAATGAAGAATTAAGAATGATGAATGAAGAAAAAATGGTTCGTGGTGTAGTCCGCAAGATCAAAAGTATTGTAATTCCAAAACATCTTTCAATCAAGGTAATTATTAATTTGAAAGGGTATAGCCCTCCACAATGCCTTGTGGCTTGCGAACCACCATAAAAACCAATTAAAAAACCACAACACAAACCATTCTTCTTCCAACACCCAAACAAAAAAAAAGGTCCCAACTTGGGACCTCACAATCTATTCATATTAGGCTGTTATCAAAAACCAATCTGTTGAGACGGACTATGTTTCTTCATTAAAAACAAAGCTTCTTCCTTTGTCAGATTAAAGTAATTCACCAATAGATCAGCATTCTTAATCTCTCCATTCTTTATCAACCCAATAATTTTTTGAGTCTTCTGATCAATTACTTTAGGCATATCATACCCTTTAAATTGCACCGATGAAGCAAGGAATGCTAACACAAAAAGTAAGACTGAGAAAGCACGGAAGGAGTTAGCCGTTTGTTCTGCCTCTGATTCCTGAACGGTTATTTCTTCTAAAAGAACAACCCTTCTATCCTCTAATAATTGAAGGTTTTTCTGGGCATCCAAAAAGGTTTGATACTTGGCCCAATTGGTCTTCCCCTTTACAGTGTGCTTTGAATTCTCCAGAATCATATCCTGTACTTGTGCTATTTGTGCATCAATAGCGGTAGTGTTTTTTAAACCGATCTGATCTTTTACATGTAATAATTGTCCATTCCATTCTGCATAAAAGATCATAGAGGTGAGCAGTACAGCAAGGATTGCATACTGATTGATGGACTTATTCGCTTGAAAAAATGTGATGGTTTGGAAGGTATAATGATGGGAGAGAAAGACAATAAATATAGAAATAGAAAGGGCGATAGGAGTGGTTTCAAAATATTCCTTGACAAACCAAAATGTCACATAGGAACTGTACATCATAGATACTACTACTAGAGAGTAATCTATCAATTTTAAGGGTTTCATTATTTTAATTATCTTTGGATTGAACATTTCATAGTTGGCAGAGGTGAGATACTCCAACTACGATTTTAAAAATGTTTTCTCAGGGTATGTACGCCAATACATACCCTGATTTTTTTTGATAGATTTGAGTGTCTATCGGATGTTTTTTGAATGAAGAAAAATGTTTCGTACTCTAGTCTATAAAATGGTCTTTATGAAGGATACCATTGTAGAGATGTTGCATTGTAACGTTCACACGGACTACAATACGGACCACCTTTTCTTCATTCTTCATTCAAAAAGTCTCTTTATTTTTGTTCTGGTGCTAAATACAATGGTGTACAAGAACACCAATCTTTTATATATCTAAACCAAACTTCTGAATCAATTCTTTTACTGATTCTTCCATAGCTAGCTTTTCAACTTTCCCTAAATCCTTATCCACTGGAGCGTCGATAAGAGTACGGATGGTCTTATTGATTTTATTAAAAGTAAAAGGTTTGGGAGTATTGGCCACAGCCCTTGAAGTTTTCTTAGGAGCTTCAACCAACTTATTCTGAAGAAAATCTTCTAATTCTTCTACCTCAATAACACCCTCTTTTGTCGCTTTCAGTGCCTCTTCAAACTTCGCCTGAGATACATTTACTTCTCCATCAAAATAAGAATGCTTGAATAAATCAGACACCATATCTAAAACTTCAGCAATCTTTGCATCACGAAGAATGGTGTTTTTCCCTACATTATACTCCTCCGCCAAAAGGTTATAAAGTTTTCCATCACCTGTTTTTTCTCCCTGCTTTCCTTTATGTGTAAGGTAATGATGTCCTCTGTAATAAGACATCTCACGCTTAGAAAGGTTACGTTTTCCAACTTGGTTTTTGATCATCCAAAGCTTTGCATCATCAATATTATCGATGTCTACAATCACTTCTTCAAAGTCATAACCATTATCTTCACCGCCTAAAGACTGACAGATTTCATATCTATTATGACCATCCAGCAATACTTTTTGGCCATTGGCTAAATAGAAAAATGTCAAAGGATCTCTTACCCCTTCGTTCTTTATACTTTCCTCAAGCGTATTTCTTTCCGTTTCTGTAAGTGGTCTGATCCACTTTTTCAGTTCATCAATCACGTGAATTTTACCAGAAGACATTTCTTCCTTTTTGGAATCAATGAGCTTAGATGACTTTTGATCATTACCTGGTAAAAAATCTCCAATATTAATTTCGTTAGGCATGTGCTATAATTTCTTGTGCTAAATAAGTGTGTTCATCCATTGCTTTCTTGATCCCTTCCTTCTCCTGTTTCTTAAGGGATTCGTCTTCAAACAATGAGAAAATATCTTTACCAATCAACGGCCCTTTGTTATAAGCCATATCTCTTACGGCAATTTCTGTTTCAAAAACTCTGTAATGTGTAGATCTCAATGCCTCCTTATACTTGTGCATATCTTTGGTTCTACCCGTTTTTGTAAACAAGAAACCTAATACTTCTAAGTTAGGATTCTCCTCTTTATAGTCATTAATGTGACTCAATACGTTGTTGATTCCTCTAAAAGCAAACTCAGAAGCATCCACTGGAATCAAGGCCCTATTAGAAGCAATCAAGCAAGAGTCATTCGTTATTAAAGCAAATGAAGGAGATAAATCGAAGAAAATATAATCATATTCCCCCTCAATTTTTTCAATCACATACCTTTTCACCAACTTATAAGAAGAAGGACCGGAGTTTCTGTTGAGTGTTTTATTGGTAAAATCCAGGTTGGTAGTGGAAGGAATAATATGCAGGTTTTCCTGATACTGAATGATGGCATTATTTACATCGCACTTTCCTTCAATAATATCTGAGAGTTCTTTCCCCTCATAGAATTGAGGATCCTTGTAACCCAAATGCTGTGTCAAGTTACCTTGAGGATCTGCATCAATCAACAATACTTTTTTACCCAGTCTTGATAATGCCGCTCCAAGATTACAAGCCGTTGTTGTTTTTGCTACACCGCCTTTGTTATTGATAATTGAAATCACTTTAAACTTGTCTTTCAATTTCAAACCAAGGGGAGTCAATACCTGTGTCAGTTTTTCGATATACTCCGCTTTCAAGTTTTGCTCTCCATTCAAAGCTTTATGAAGCGACCTAGTAGGGATTCCAGCTTTCTTTTCGACCACTGAAACCTTCAGCATATCATTGTCTTTGATAAAATCTAGTATGTCTTTTTGTGTCATGATGCGATATTTTCATAATTCTCAACAAATCAACACAAAAAAAGTGAGGTAAAAAACTAAAAAAGATATTTTTTTCACTTTAAAGGTAATAATTCAACTTATAAAGGTAAATTTTTCACTAATAATGAAATTCAATAGGTAAAATAGTACAAAATATACCCAATAGTAGAGGTGTTCAAACTACGTATAATACTGATTCTTAAGGAGAAGGATTTACAAAACTTCAGAATTACGGTTCTTTCAGTATATTTAGAGCATTTTACACCATTGAAATACCATTTAAACCATAATACTCCGCTATAAATACTACCTTAACCGTAATAATTCTGTTTTTTTCCATAATACACCACATCTCAACCATAATTTATTCCTTTAAATACCATCTTAACCGCAATAATATTGGTTTAAATACGTCAGAGTGGAGTTTTAGTATATTAATCAAGGATTATATATGATTTAAACTACTTTATCACCACAATATTTTTACGGTTGAAATGCCATCTATACTACCTTAACCGCAATTTTTAAACGTAAATACTATTTCAACCGTAATATTTTAACCTCAAATACCATCTTAACCGTAATTTTTGCGGAGAAAACTGTTTTTTATATTCTTTTTATTAATAAATACTGTTTTAACCGTTAATCAGTTCTTTTTCTCTAATAGAGTTCAATTGGTATTTACATTCTTTCCTGAATGATATTTTTAATATAATCTCCATCTTCAAAAGAATATATTTAACCCTATTTATTTAATTATTTTATATACTTATTATTTATAGGGTAACATAACTAATTGATATTCAATATTTAATAACCCTTTTAGATACTAAACTAACCGTAATTGGATACCAAATTAACCGCAGTATGAATATTTACTTAACCACAGGAATATATCTACTTAACCGTATGACAAATTTTAATATCCCTATTTAACCGCAAAAAAACCTTTAAAATACGTCTGGAACCATAATTTTCGGTGTTAGAATATCCACTTAACCATAAAACAGTGCGGAGTATTCGTATAACAGGTGTTTTAAGTCCTAAAAGCTCCATTAAATACACAGTTTAACCTTACTTTCACCAAAAGGAGAAATACGTTTTATTCTTTTATTTATCTCTTATTATTCTTTATTACAAGTGTATCTATCTGAAAATAAGTTGATTGGACTATTTAATATACCATCTTAACCGTAATTCGAATTAAATACAACCACAGTATACATACTGATTTAACCGCAATTAATGATCAGGTAAACCGTAATACTTTTCTAATTATACCATCTTAACCGCAATTTGGGCTTTAATATATCATTTCAACCGTAATTTCTGTTGAATAACCGTTTTTTCCTTACTTATAAATACTATTTGCACCGCATTATTGCCTTTAAATACTGATTTAACCGCAATTAATGATCAGATTAACCGTAATCTCTATTTAAGTATACCATCTTAACCGTAATTTTTGGCTCAGATTACGTTTTTTTCGTGTTTTTAGCCCAAATGGAACTATTTTTACGTCTTATTTAGTATATATAGAATGTCCCTTCTACTATTTTGATCCAATTTTTGGACTAAGGAGTTTTTGTCAACTTGTGAGTAACTTCTTGATAAATGAAAATTAAATATATCATCTTAACCGCACTTTCTTTCTTTAAATACTATCTTAACCGCAATTGAAAATTAAAAATACTATTTACACCGTAAAAAATGTTTGTTTTTCCGTTTTTTGATATAAATTAGACTTTTAAATATACTAAGTGCACCGTAATTTTTGACTGCACTTATTTTTTGGGATTAATATTATCTATCTAAATATGGATTTAATAAATAACATCACTACCCGTGCTGAATTGGTAAAACGACCCAATCAGATAATAGAAGCGAATACCCAGCTTCCTATTCCTGGCTTAGCACAAAAGTTATTTATTTATACCAATACCTTCCATAGTGAGGATTACTCAAAGCCTATCACGTTTAAGCTTTCGAGTTTCTATGGGCGTTATGTAGGAGGTCAGAACTTGAAGGACGTAGACAAAGCTTGTCAGCTTCTCAAATCGTCTATGATCATGTTCTACACGCCTATCGATAAGGATGCAGGTCTTCCGGTCATTATTGGTAAAGACGGCGATGTGAGCCTTCTGAGCAAGGGTTACCGCAAGGAGTACATCTCTATTTTTGATAGAATTGTACTGGACAAAACTAAGGTGACGTTTGAATACTCAGATAACCTTTTGCCTTACCTGAATGCTAAAAGTAACTACACTACTTATATTTACGGCAATATCCGTCAGATGCGTTCTAAATATGGACCAAAGCTGTATGATTTGCTGTCGAGAGGGATTGGATTTTACGAGAGTAGAAAAATAACAGTGGATGACTTCAGAGCCGTTTTTGGACTGGAGAAACATAAAACATATCAATCATATGGCCGATTGAAGCAGTCTGTGATCACGCCTTCCATCAAGGACATCAACAAGAATGCGGACATCGAAGTATCATTGAAAGAGTTCAAACAGGGAAGAACAATCAAAGTATTGGAGTTCTTCTTCTCTGGTAAGGTGGATATTCAGCAGAGAGAGAATGATTTTGATTCTTCTATGGAGTTACTGAATACAGAATTCAGCCAAGATGCTACCTTAAAAAATACATTTGACAATTTCATTCACCTTTATCGATTAAACAACAATTGCTACAAAGATGTGGAAGCAAGAATTGTTGATCCTGTGATGAATGAAAAAATTCTTGGAAAATGGTTGGGTGAAATTATCACTGAACATGCCGGAGGTTCAAGAGAGAAATTTATCATTGGTGTACAGAACAACATGCTTTCGTATATCATGAATGGTAAAGCTTCTTTAAATATTGAAGCAACACCTGCCTCTACCGCATCTTCTATGAAGGAATCACCTGCGGAAAGTGCATTTGGCAATATTGAGATTGTGATTAATCAAGATGAATTAAAACAACCTGCCAAGAAACCTGACAACTCGTATAAATTTGAGCCTGTTAACTTCCCTTGTCCAGAATATGGAACAGATCAGAAGTTATTCAATGAGCTTTCAACGAAATTGGCTAAAAAGCTAAACTACTTCGGTACGTATGATTTCTCTACCAAGAAATTTGGAGAGTGGCATCAGGTATATTTAGATGAATTGAACAATCAACTTTTCGTGTTTTACAAGGATATGAAGTCTTTAGGACTTGGAAATTCGATCATCCGTAAAGCTATTGAGGTGTTTGTCAATGACTTAGAAGAATATCAGGTGATGAAACCATTGAAAAAGGAGATCAGAGACTTAAGAAATGCTGTACAGAGAAATGAAATTTTCCCTAACAAAGGCACTTTTGCGAAGATGATCAACGATTGGTAGTACTTAATAGTACAATTATTACACGTTTAAGTTAATCTATGATATAATTTAACGTGTTGTTTTGACCTTTATCAGAATTATATTACGTTTGTAATTATACAATAATATAACTTCATAGACATGATCGGAGAAAATATCGTCAAACTTCGAAAAAAAAATAATATGCAACAGAAAGAATTGGCTCAGCTGATTGACATTTCTGTTCAAGGCCTAATAAAATGGGAAAAAGGAAAAGTGGAAATTCCTTATTCTGGTCTATCTAAGATCGCCGACATCTTTAAAGTACCTTTGGACTATATTGTAAAAGGACCTCCTGCGAAAGTAGTTTCTTTGATCAACTCTAAAGGTGGTAATACAAAGTCTTCTTTATTGAGACAAATTACCATGGGGATTGTTATCGTGAACCCCGACTTGAAAGTATTATGTATTGATACCGATCCACAGCAGACACTAGCAATGTATGCGGAAAATGGTAGACATGAGAATATTGATGTCATTAGCTTTGATTCCAATTCAATTGCCGTATCTGAAAAGTATAGAAAACTAATTGAAGACAGTCAGTATACTTATGATTATATATTAGTAGATACTGCGGGTTATGTAGCAGTGACTGATTTGTTGACAAGTATAATTGCCAATTCTGATGTGATTGTTCCAATTACTTTAAATGAAACGGCATTGGGGCCAACGATCTCAAGTATCAGTAATATTGCTGACGTAAGAGATTCATTGGATTTACCTACAAAAATTATTGGAATTAGAAACAGAGTAAATAGAACAGTAAAAGAATCTAGAATGCCTTTCGAATTGGATGGCTATATGGGATTGAAATTACTGGATACTTTTATTCCTGATTCTATCCAATACCAAAGGGATACTAACTTCAGCAATACGAATATTACAAAAGAGGTGCGTTCATTAATTCATGAATTACTTCCTGTTTTAGATTAAAGTGGTGTTGTTTTTTGTACTGTATTAGAACAAATATGAACTATGCTTAACCTAGATAAATTTAAGAAGAAAGAAGAAGAAAAATTAAAAGAGGGCAAAACTTCTCTTAGAGAAAAAGAATCGCAGGAGAAGTTGACGAACGTGGATTATAAATCTCCAGGTGCATTTCATATTGAACCTGAATACAGAGAACTAATTCGTAAGCAGACTGAAGACGAAGCTCGAAATTTTGAAGAATCCATTAAAGCAGAAGGCGTTCGTGAACCTATTTTATATTGGACTCATACATTAAGAGATAATACCGGAGCAAGAGTAGTTCATACTGTTGTCGACGGTCATCACCGTTGTGAAGCGGCCATTAAACTGGGATTGGAATACATTCCTTGTAAGGAATTAAAATTCAGTACGCACAATGACGTCCGCATTTGGATGCTGAGAAATCAGTTGGGTAGACGTAATATTGGTGATGCAGAAAAGATACGTATTGCACTTCAGTTGACAGAATTCTTGGGCATTGAGGCGAAAGAAAGAAAAAAACGTCAGGTGCAAGGTTTCAACGCGGCGGCAGATAAGAAGGTAGAGGCCAAGCCGGTTGAAGTTTCTGAAGAGCAAAATGAGTTGGATGATTTGAAAAAGTCATTGAACATTGATCCTAAAGGAAGAATCAACAGAGCTGAGGAAGCGGCAAAGATTGCAGGTGTATCCACTAAGAATGTAACCAAAATGAAAAAGGTTATTGAAAAGGGACCTGCTGATATGTTGAATGCTGTGATGGATGGTTATCTTTCTATTCATAAAGCATGGACAGAATTAAGAGCTGTTGAACTAGAAGAGAAGAAAAAGAGAAGTAGAAAACCTAAGAAAGTAGATAAAGATTTAACACCAAAACAGGTGCAAGCTTTATTGAACAATGCTGTTTTAGTAGAAAAAGTGAGTAGAGTAGCTTTAGCTTTCAGGTACCCTGATACTTCTTTTGAAGAACAAAATGTCAATCCTTCACATCAGCATTACAATGATTTTACAATCCGTTTTGTGGAGAACAACGCAGAAGTAAAACAAAGTAAGTTTGCTGATGTAGTTCAAGTGGTAAAGCCGAATGATTCGGAACTTTCACCGCTTGTAGTAGGTTATCAAATTGTTTCTACTTTTGATGATCTTCAAAACCTGAACAGTCTTATTGACCTTTCAGCATCATGTCATAAGTTTTATATTGTTGTAGATGACTCTTTATTAGAAGAGGCAAAACGTCAGGTAGAGAAGCAAAAATTGAAGGTTGGAATCATTACAACTAACCCTTCTCCTCAAGTTGAAGTCGCTCTAGAAAGTCATTACATTGTATTGAATGAGCATCAGGAATTACAGATTTTAAGAGAAGCTTTCTTTAGGTCATTGTAACGTTTGTTCGATTTTATTAGATGACGTTTTAAAACAAGTCAAAGTAAGTTGGCGTATAATAAAGTATGTTGAATTTAAAATTACATACTTATGTTATCATCAGCATCTAATAAAAATGTAAAGACGAAATTCAGAAAAGGGGTAACTTTAGGAGATTTAATTCGAATGGGAGTTACTCAAGAAGAGATCAAAAGAAGGTTAGGATTCAAAAAAATATATAGATAAAAAGTGGTTGAGAGACCACTTTTTTTCGTTTTTGGCAATTTTGCCAAAAACGGCAAATCACTTTTTCCTTTCAATACAATCGGAGATTAGTAAGAGAGTAATTGTTATTATTGTGTAAGTTTACAGATAATAATAATGTTATTAGAAAACGATTTTGGTAAATTTGCCAAAAACGAAATTATTCTAATTTACCCTTTATGGAAAAAGAAAAGAGCTGTCCTTGTGGATCAGGAAAACAATATAAAGACTGCTGTAAAATAGCTCATGATGATATCAATAATGTAATCACAGCAGAACAATTAATGCGTTCCCGTTACTCTGCTTATGTACTTGCGGACGGGGAATATTTGCATAAAAGTCATCACTCTAAAACAAGACCAAAGTCAAGAGGAGAGAGGAAAGAAACTGTAAAATGGGCAAAAGCAGTGGAGTGGAAAGGACTTGAAATTATCAATAAACAGCAAGGATTAGAAGGAGAAGATTTCGGTGTAGTAGAGTTCAAAGCTTACTTTGTAGAGAGAGGAAGACCTTCTGTGATTCATGAAAAGTCTACTTTTGAAAAGGAAAATGGGCATTGGGTTTATTATTCTGCCCTATAATGTTTTAAAAGCATATTTTGAGAGTTTTAATTGATAAGTAGGAGTTTTTTAGTAAAATTAAACCCCTCGTGTTTGGAGGGGTTTTTCGTTTTATTTTTCTATGCTAACGAGAATTTTGAAGCATTCTCTCCAATTTTTCTGATAGCTCCTTCTACTTCAGATCTTTCTTCCTCTGTGAAGTTTACGATTCCATTGATTCTTTTGGAAAGCCAAGGTCTTGTTTTTCCTAACTGACTAGCTATATAAGCTGTGCTTATTCCAAGCTCTTCGAACAATTCCTTAAGGACGTATTGAATATCGTCTGTCTTAACATTCGCTCCCTCTTCATTGTAAATCTCTACAATGTCATTGAAGTTGCTTATAGCCTCTTCAATGGTCTCTCCGCATGTAAAGCCTATCCCTTCATTCTCTGAAGAGCTGACCCAGTACATTCCGTCTGAATAATTAATAAACGCTTTCATGATAGTAGTTTTGTATAAATGTGTACTTTTTCTTACTGATATTATCTTGCTTCGACAATATTGAAAATTATATAATTATAGGCGCTTTAACCTTTTTGTTTTAAGAAGTATAGTGGCAGGTTGCTAATCTGCCACTTGAAAGATAAATCTTGTGTTTTACTTGGTAATTCCTGCTTGTTTTTTCAGTCTATTCTCAAGTGCCTTTGGTATCTCTTTGCCGAGACCATGATTTGGTATAACCAATGGCCTAGCTGCTCCATCTTTGGTGTAGATCATGTGACTTCCTTTCTGTCTATCGAAAGTCCATCCTACGTTTTCTGCTAGTTTTACAAATTCTTTAACTTTCATGATACAAAGGAACGAAAACGTTCTCATATATGCAAGAACGAAACCGTTCTTTTTAAATATTTTTGTGAAATATTATATCGCAATGAATAATAGATGGTACATTATCCGTATACGATTCCTAAAAACCTCAACAGAAATATTTAAAAAAAGCGTCTTCTTTTTTCGAAAAGGAAAATGGGCATTGGGTTTATAAAGATGCACTATAAAAAAAGCACTAAAGTTGAGATTTACTTCAGTGCTTTTTTTATGAAATTGAATATATTTTTAGAGCGATTTAAACATTCTACTGCTATCAAATTCTTTTAAGTTGAATAGTACAATTGTCCCTTTTCCATAAATATGATCTTCTGGAACGAATCCCCAAAACCTAGAATCTAAAGAATTGTGTCGGTTGTCGCCCATCATAAAAAAGTAATCTTGCTGTACTTCGTACTCCTTAATTTCTTTTCCATCAATGAAAACTTTACCTTCAACAAACTTCGCATTGTTGTCTTCATACTTTAAAATGATAGGTAAATACAGCTGACGATTCTTTGGCGTAAGCTTTACAATATCTCCTTTTTTTGGAACTCTTGTCGCAGGATAAAAGTCCGCTTCTCTACTTACTATGCTTTTTACCTTTTTAATATGTGGATCTTTTCTGATCACTTCAGCTTTCTGTTCTGAGATATGAACGATAAAATTACGTTGTCCGGAAGGGTAAGTTTTATCGTTGTTGTGATCGTAATGATACAGATCGAGCTGTTCTAATTTCTTTTTCGATAAACCATTTTCTGTGAACACTTCAAACTGATGCTGTGTTTCTACATCATCAAACATCAACTGACCATTGATATAAACATCAGCATTTTTAATTTGTATAGTATCTCCTGGAGTGGCAACACAACGCTTCAAATAGATTGTTTTTAAATCAACGGGCATGTCTTCCGGTGGGTAGAAGAAACCAACAATATCTCCTTTTTCCACTTCTGAAAAACCAGGCAAGCGGAAAGTAGGAAGTGAAATCCAGTCTAAACCATAGCCATGAATCAATGGTAATTGTAATGGAGTAGCAGGAGTAATGGCTCCGTAATTTAATTTTGAAATGATAATATGGTCACCTGCTTGTATGGTAGGTTCCAATGAACTTGTCGGGACTACACTTCGCCAGCCAATCAGCCACGAAAAAAGTGAGACCATAATAAGTACTTGAAAGAAATCCTTTACGGTACTCTTTCCTTCTTTTTGAATTTTCTCTGCGTTAATTTTCATTTTGTTGATTTTGATTTGACACTTTATAGAACGTTTGTTTTAAGTCTAGTGAAGTTTTACAACGTATCAGTTACGAATATAATTTTAGAAATTATTCTTACCAATTAATTATACGATTACTCAAAAACTAAGTTGGTAAGAGGTGAGAAATTTCCTTTATTCTACTCAAAAAGTTTACTTGAAATACTATTTACTTTTTCTATTTTTGTAGAGGTAATAATACTTTTTCAACCTTGTCTTTACTTGTAATGGAGAACGAATTTATTTATATCGCGTCAGCATTTTTTGCACTTTTTTGTCTCGCCTTAATACTATTATTATTGAGTATTAATAGAGGAAAGAAAATAAAAGCACAAACTATTTTATTGAATAAAAGAGACGATTCAGAAGAACGTTATCAAGTGCTTGAAAAAAAGTTAGCACAAGTAAAGAAAGAAGAACAGGAAAAGTATTTTACACTAGAGGAGCAGTTCAAGAAATTAGAAAGTGATCGTGATCTTAAGCATAAAAACTTAATTCAAACAGCGGAAAGATTGCTGAAGGATCATACAGACTTCTTAGCTACTCAAGTGACGGCTAGTAATTATGTGGAAACTAAAAACAAATTAGAAGAGGTTTTTGATTTCTGTTTAGCGCATGATTATGAAAATAAAGAAGCTTTAAAACAAGCTCAGAAATCTTTGCAACGTAAGTTTGAGGACTTAGTAAGAAAGGATCTGGAACAACAATCACAAAATGAGTTGAAGGATAAAATGAGAGAAGAGCGTACTTTCCAGGAAAAAGTAAAAGGAGAGTTGGAGCGTTTGGAACAAGAAAAATTATCCTTGCAGAGAGAATTACACAATGCACTTCATGCGGCAAACGAAAAGCAAGTACAGCAATTGCAATTCAAATTGGATAGAGTAGAAGAGCATATTCAAAGAGCCTCTGATCAATCGTCAACTTCTACTACTTCAGGCTTTGTTTATATCCTTTCAAACTATGGATCATTTGGAGAGGAAGTTTTCAAAATTGGCTACACACAATCAGACAATCCCCAATCAGAAATCAATGCTTTAAGTGAAACTTTACCTTTCCCATTTGATGTACATGCACTGATCAATGCCACTAATGCAGAACAATTATATCAAACTTTAAAAGAAAGACTTCAAAAATATTCGGTTAATAAAGTGAACCTAGAAAAGGATTTCTTTGCAGTTCCTCTTTCAAAAATAATAGAAGTAGGAGAGGAGTTAGAAGGAAAGTTTGCTTATGAAAAAGAGCCAGAAGCATTAGAGTATTTTCAGTCAATGGAAACATCTGTAGAAGACTTAGAATATCTGCTTCAAGTGAAACGTCAACAACAAAATACAGAAGGGTAGTTTTAGGATTCAAATTTACTGTTTGAGTCGTTAATATTTCCTTTTAGGTTGTACGATGTTATACCCTTTATTTTTATATCCGTTGGTATAAATAATTACTTATACTTAAATGAAAATGGATTTAACGACTACGAAAACAATTAACTCATCATCGAACAGAATTGTGTTTCTAGATTATCTGCGGGTGATCTCTATTACGTTGGTTTTAATGGTACATGCCATAGAACTCTTTTACCTTGCAGTAGATCATGTTTCCATGAAACCCGGAGATGATTTCTGGGTGGCTTTGATGAGTAGTCCTATTAGGGCTTGTGTTCCCCTTTTTGTAATGGCCTCCGGCTATTTGCTTGTTCCCGTAAAAGATACTCCGAGTGTTTTTTACAAGAGAAGATTTACAAGAATTCTCTATCCCTTTATTATTTGGTCAGTGCTTTACGCTATCGTTCCTTATCTTTTTGGAGTCGATAACTTTGATGTGATGCAAAGAAAAATGACCACTTTACTCCACAACTTCAACTTAGAATCAGGACACCTTTGGTTCGTGTATATGTTGGTGGGCGTTTACTTATTTTTACCTATTATTTCACCATGGTTAAAAACAGCCTCTAAACGTTTTATAGAGTTCTACCTTGTGCTTTGGTTTATCACAAGTTTCCACCACTTCGCAAAATTGGCTTTCCCTACAGGAGTTTATGGAGAAGTATTCTGGAATGAGTTTCACTCACTCTTTTACTTTTCAGGTCACCTAGGTTTTATTGTTCTAGCCTTTTATTTCAGAAAGTTTGTGGACTTGGGTAAAACCAAAAGTAGACTTTTAGGATTGGTTATTTTCCTTGTAGGCTATGCCATCACGTTTACAGTATTCAGAGAGATGTTGGCACATACCAATGAGATCTACTTTGTAGAATTACCTTTCCGTTTCTGTACACCAAATGTAATTTTAATGACGATCGGTTTGTTCTTAATGATCCGTACCATCGATTATCAAAATGAAAAAGTATACAAGGTAGTGAAAGAACTTTCAAGATTAAGTTACGGCGTTTATTTATCCCACTTATTCTTCATAGGTCTTTCGTGGACTTATGTAGTACAACCTATGAATTTATCTACACCTGTTTCTATTTTATTAGTTACAGCTTTAACTTGGATAGCAAGTTATATTTTAGTGAAGTTGTTGTCTTACCTTCCAAAGAGTAAATATTTTGTAGGATAAGGGAATGAAGAATGAAGAGTTAAGAATGAAGAATTGTGGTTCGTAAAGTGGTTTTGTAAATCACTGTAAGATGTGTTGAAATCCTTCTTAACTAAAAAATAAAATTGGAGAAGTCTCCCGGTATTCGAAATGTGATATTAGCGCCGTTTTGATTTCGAAACCGAGAGCCTTCTCCAATTTTTATTTTCATGCCTTACGTCTTGAGGTGAAGTTTATATACGAACCACTGTCATTCCCTGATATAGGTTGACCGTTTTCAAAGTTAAAATTACATGTTGAAAACTGGAAAAGTACTT
>NZ_JABANE010000101.1 GCF_012844305.1 Flammeovirga aprica JL-4 | reverse complement strand
AATGAAGGAGTTTATATACCCTTTACCGATGAAATTCAGGTTTAGTTTTGCTTGGAAAAACTTATTGAAGGGATTTTTATAAAATTGTACTAAATAATAAGGATTTTATTTGGATTAACCATAAGAGAAGTCGTGGGCTAATGATGAGCGAAAACATATTTTGAAACGATTAGAACTGCTTATCGAATTCTGTTTTCTTGCCTTTTTTCTTCGGTTTAGCATTCATAGTGTAGTTCACGCTAAACTCTACGATTGGTCCATATCTGTAGTAAGTTGTTCTTTGATAGAACGTATTTTCATTCGAATTTCTATCCTTACCTGTCGTATCTAAACCTTTAATATTAGATTGGAAAATGTCATTTGCTCTACCCGTAAAAGTCCAATCCGGCATTGATGTCGGTTTGTAAACTAAAGCGATGTTTGACATATAGAACAAATCATTTTGTCCCTGAGCTGTTACAGTAGCCGATTGTACATCGATGTCAAATACAAAACTTAATGTTTTTGTAAGCTCTGTATTCAGCGTAGATTTCCAACTCCAGTTTAAGCTACTTTGATCGATTGTCTGTCCATAGATAGAACCATTGATGGCATAGTGGTACAACGAGCCACCCATAAATAACTTCACTCTTTTGGCGATATTGAAATTAGAGTTCAATTCCAATCCCAAAGACTGATCATCACCTGCGTTAGTATATGATCTCATCAAAACATTTTCTCCTTCGTTCACTACATTCACACGGAATACTGCATTTTCAACACCTCTATAAAAAGCCGTTAAACTGATGTTTTGGTTTCCAATTTTCTTATCAAAAGTAACCTCTGCCAAGTTCACAAATTCAGGCTGAAGCGTTGGATCACCTACTTCATATACTTCAAAGTGTCTTCTATAAAGGAATGGAGCCATGTTTTTTGTTGGTGGACGGTTGATACGTCTACTTGCTCCGAAGATTAATCTATTATTTTCATTAAACTCATAATCTAAGTTTAAAGAAGGGAAAGCATTTAATTGTTGCACCACAAACTCATCTTGTTCCGGTACATCAATGATTGGGAAAACAGCGTAATTACCTACTGTCATTACTTGATCAGTGTATTCCAAACGAAGTCCTGCTTTTAGGTTTAACTTCCCGAATCTTGCACCATAATCAACGTAACCAGCATAGATATTACGTTTTAGCTCATAAGAATTTGAGTAGGGATGTTGCTCCCAACTTCCATTATTCAAATTCAATGTATCATAATTGTAATTACCTGTCTGTGTCAAGAATTGAGGTTGCACACCAAAAGAAACCGTTTGATTGTCGCTGATTGGCTTTTCATAATCTAAAGAAAAACGGATAGCATGTAAAGGCTGATCTGTTACTTGAGTATAATGCGTCAGAATCGTTTCTTCCGGTGATTCTGTTCCTTTATTATACACTTGGTTTTTGTTGTCCAAATCATCACCCAAAATAGAATGCTCATATACTACACCGAGGTTTAACTTTGATTTATTTTCAAACTGATGGAAGAAATCTAAGTTGGCGGTATGGAAATCACCAAAACGATTATGGGTGTTGGGGTTGTAAATATATTCCTCAGATCCATCAATCATTTGACCGTCTAAATCTTTGTAATAGTTATGATAAACATAATTTGCTGTTCGCTTATTACTTTTATGACCATAGAAATAAGAAGCTTTTAAAGAAGTATTTTCATTAAAATCATAACCTACACCAGCATTTGCAGAGTAATTTACATGCCACTCTGGTCGGTCACCTTCCGCATCCATATGATAAGTACCGGTACGATTTCCATCACTGTCTCTTTGTGTAATTTCAGAATCACCTTCACGGCGACCATCCACATTTCTACTCAAATAATTGGCTCCTGCATTAAAAGTCCATTTATCTTTTTGATGTGTAATATTGAAATTACCACCACCACGAACAGGTTCTGCACCGTCTCTCCAAGGTGACCCACCAAGCATACCTCCAGCACTAATTGAAGTACCTTCTAGTTCTGATTTATTGACTGTAATGTTGATAATACCCGCTTTTCCTTGTGCATCATATTTGGCAGAAGGAACCGTAATCACCTCAATGTTTTCAATGGAACCTGCTGAGATTTGTGACAATAAGGTTGACGGGTCGATTTGAGTTGGTTTTCCATTCACATACACCATAAAACCTTGTGTACCACGAACAGAAACATCGCCTTCTGGTGAAACTGAAATTTGAGGAAGTTTGTTCAACATATCCGTTGCTGTACCACTTCTTGCCGTCTCAAAATCAGAAGCATCATATACTTTTCTGTCGATTTTTGTAGAAACTGTTTCCTTTAAATCCTTTACTACAATCTCATCTAACTGTTGCACATTAGGATTAAGATATACTGTACCAAGGTTCAAATGGTCTGATAAAGAGATAGACTTATTAAGAGAATGATATCCAACAAAGGAAATCTCTATATCATACTCCCCTTTTTTCACTTTATTCATTTCAAAGTTTCCTTCAAAATCTGAACTCGTAAAATTGACAATCTCTTGATTGGCATCTAAAAGTTTAACAGATGCGTAGGGAATGCTTTCGTTGTTGTCTTTATCAATAAGCTGTCCTGAAATCTGAAAAGATTGAGCAGATAGAAAGGACACATTGACAAGGATCAAAATGATTGATAAAATCTGTTTCATTAGGTTTAGTTTTAATTCGTTTGGCTTTAGGTCGATGTATTTAAATTACATCTACTTGTCACACAATGCAAAGATGATAAAGTTCAAACAATAAGAGATTGTCTATTTGAAATTAAAAAGGTATAATCTATGTACATTTAGAATTTATTATAAAAACAGTTCTTTTTAGCCCATTTTAATGCATAAAAATCGAATACTCATTATATTAGTTCACCAATAAACAAAGTACAACACTTTTTAGATACATAAACCAAATACTCACATGTATAATAAACCAATGCTACGAGATGGGGCACTTGAAGGGAAAACTTATATCGTTACCGGAGGTGCAACAGGCCTAGGCAAGTCCATGACTAAATATTTCCTTGAACTAGGAGCTGATGTTACAATCTGCAGTAGAAAAGAGGATAAACTTCAAGCAGCAGCCGATGAACTAGAAGAAGTAACTGGAAAGCGTCCTTTTTATGTCGTTTGTGATGTAAGAAAATACGATCAGATTGAAAACGTCATCAAAGAAACTGTGGATAAATTCGGCCAGATAGATGGACTCTTAAATAACGCTGCGGGTAATTTTATCAGCCCGACAGAGCGTTTGAGCCACAAGGCCTTTGATACTATTGTTGATATTGTCTTGAAAGGGACTTACTATTTCACTTTGGCCATGGGGAAATACTGGATTGCCAATGGACAAAAAGGCGTTATGCTGAATATAGTTACCACTTATGCTTCTACTGGCTCAGGATATGTAGTACCTTCTGCTTCTTCAAAAGCTGGCGTTTTGGCACTGACAAGATCACTTGCGGTAGAATGGGCAAAATATGGAATTCGTTCGAATGCCATTGCTCCGGGGCCATTCCCTACAAAAGGAGCTTGGGATCGTCTATTCCCTGAAAATTTAAGAAGTCAATTTGATGAAGCAGGAAAAGTACCTGTAGGCCGAGTGGGAGAGCATCAAGAATTAGCCAACTTGGCGGCTTATCTGATGTCTGATTTTTCTGCTTATGTCAATGGAGAAGTAGTCACTATTGACGGTGGTGAGTGGCTGAAAGGTGCCGGAGAGTTCAATCATTTAGATGCTATTCCTTCTCCTGTTTGGGATGATATCGCTTCAGCAATCAAAAGCAATACAAAAAAGTAAGAGGAATTAAGCAGTTATACAATCAAAATAGGAAGTTTTATATCTTCTTTTTTTGACTACTCGGCGTTAGAATTTCATCACGTAGCTAAAGGCTATGCTCTTCAATTCTGCCTTGATTAGTCAAAAAAATAATAATCTAACTTTTCCCAATTTTAAATGTATAACTGCTTAAGGGGTAAATGTCTTTCCTATGAAAATAAAAAAGGAGAACTGACCATTATAAAAATCAGTTCTCCTTTTCCTTTTGAAGGGGTTTATCTTTTAATATTCATCCTCTTCAGTTATTTCCATAGCAGCTGCTTTTTCAGCATTTGCTCTTTTGATTCTTCTTGCCACTTTATCCACGTGCATTTTTTCCTTTACCAAGAAAGCCGCTCTGAATTTCTTTTTGAGACTCGTATATACACCATGTGCTGTCAGACGATCGAAATAATAACCTACACGCACTTTATAATTTGGCTGTTCAAAAGTCATATCCACTTCGTAATTACCAAATTCATTCTTCAAGTAACCTACTACTTCTTCGGCTTTATCTCTGTCTCTGTCAGAATAAACCAAAATTCTATATACCTGAATTCCACCTAAATCTCTAGCAGATAAGTGAGTTAAAATAGTATCTACTTCTACATTGACATCTCCTTCAGGAAAACCCAAGTCATCTTGACCCTCTGGTGTTTGCTCAACAACTTCTTCTTTTTTTTCTTCCACCTTCGGTAAATAAGCCTGAAAATCTGTATCTACAAGATCAGCTGCCGGCACCGTTTGTTTAGGTTGAGAAGGTTTACAAGCCATTGCACTCATTAGCAATGCTATAAATGTATAACGAATTAGTAGTTTCATATTTATATTTAGAAATAATGGAACGGTCAAAGTTAAGCATTTTTCTTTATTAGGGCCCCTACTCTTAAGATTTTATAGTGTAAACGTTTCAAATACCTGATGTCGCTTTTAGATCCACTACTTCTATAAATGACTAACTAAATTCATTAACCTAAAATATTAAGTAATGAAGATTTAAACATCGCTGTTATTTTCCATCATTAGTATCACATTATTTCTTCCGTACAAGGAAATTTAAAATCTTGTAGAAAAAGTTATAGTGTAATAAAAACATGACAATAAATGCGATGAATAAACTCAAAAGGTAAGCTTTGCTAAGAGATTCTTGAAGAACAAAGGATTCGACAATAAGAATGAATCCACATGTAAATAAAGAAAATATTAAAGATGACATCCATCTTTTACTGTTGTTTATGTATTCCTTCATGAAATATGATTTATATAATTATAATTCTCTAATAAGATGACACTTGTACACTCTCTAGTTTTATACCTAGATTTGAACTTGCCGTCATACATTCTCCCCTATAAATGGTCCCATAATAAAAACCCTTACCATTAATCTTTGTTGTATCATTTACTGAATTAGGGCTAAACATATAACTTCTTCCCAATGGGTAACTTAATGGAGGTATACCATTAATATTTGTTTCGTAGATAAATAAAGTCTCATTATCCTTGTTGTGTTTCTGATAAAAACCTGCTATTTCACGTAAATTATCATTATCATATACCCCATTTTGATAAATCAAATCATAAATTAAATCACCTTTATATTTGATATCCAGTTGTAAATTATAATCCTGTTCTGCTACTCAAGGTAAGTCAGGATAAGGCACTATAAAATAAAAAACACTTCCTTTTCCCCTATTACAGATTTTAAAATAGTGATCTCCACCCTCTGCATAATCTGGTGTAAACCTCTTATCAGGAAAAGAGTTCCAAGTACCGTATTCATAAGACACCCAACTTTCATAAAAACCAATCACGGTATCTGAAGTTATTACGCTATGAAGAATCTCATTGACACCTTTTTGATTGGTAGCACTAGTGTACCAAATATCAAGAGTATCTGCATCACTTTCTCTTACTATACCAATTCCAGAGAAAGGGTGAAGAAGGGTATCTCTTCCTTTTACAATAAATTTATCTTTATCACAGCTTAAGCTACTGAGAAATAAGATCGCTAATAAACCTAGAGAGGTTTGTGAAAAAAACAACTTGATTTTAAGTGAAAATTTTTGACTAGTTTTCATTACTATAGTTAGCTTAAAATTTAATGATTAATAGTTCACAACAATTTGATTATAAATCACATAACCTGCTATTAATTACAATTGAATCGCGAAACTTGTAATTAATTCTCAGTTTACTTTATTCCAAATAAGACTTATTTATAAGTATATGATCTCGCTAGCTTTTGGTCTACTTATTAAGTTTTGCTTTAGTTTAATTTCACTTCAAATGTAAATACAAAAAAACAGTAACAACATTCAGAATGTTAAAATTAAATAATTTTAAAAGCAAAAAACCCCAAACAAGTACTACGACCTGTTTGAGGTTTTCTAAATTCAATACTGTGAAAATTATCCTTCAATAATCACACAGTTTCCGTTTTGAATATCATTCTCCACAGATTTATATTTTACCCCTTCTTTGACTTTACCGTCACTGTATTTTACAGTTACTCTGTCATTTCTTTGGTAAGTCTTATCACTCTGACGTGGTTTTACTACTTCTACTGGCCCTTTCGGAGCTTCTGGAATATCACCACCTTGAGGAGTTGCGTCAGGAGCTAATGCCGATCCTGCGTCTGCCTTGTTGGCCGTTACTTTTGGTTCCGGACGTTTTGGCATTGGAGGAGGAGCTGGCATTGGAGGTGCTTCCTGCACTGGAATCTTCGCTTTCGCTAAGAAGCTGATGATCTCGTCATTTACCTCTGCTAAGAATGCTTTGAACAACTCAAATGATTCGAACTTGTAGATCAATAATGGATCTTTTTGTTCGTGAACGGCATTTTGTACTTGTTGCTTCAATTCGTCCATTTCACGTAAGTGATCTTTCCATAAGTGGTCAATCACTGCCAATGTAACGTTTTGCTCTAAAGCTCCAACTACTTCTTCACCGTCATTTTCTAACGCTTTTTCAAGGTTTACATGTACTTGGAACATTTTGTGACCGTCTGTGAATGGAATCACAATGTTCTCCACTACTCCGCCTCTTTCTTCTTTTACTTTTTCGAAAACAGGTTTTGCTTTCTCCCAAAGCTGAGCGTTCTTTTCTTTGTAATGCGTTAAAGCTTCTTTGTATAACTCTTGCGTTAATTGCTCTTCGTTGTGATGTTGGAATCCATCTTCAGCAATTTTTGTAGAGATACCTAAGATTTTTAATGCATCTAATTTGAAACCTTCATAGTTACCTACGTGCGTTTCTGCAATATTAGTGGCTACATCAAAGAAAGAGTTCATGATATCTACCTGTAAACGCTCTCCGAATAATGCGTTTCTACGTCTACGGTAAATTACCTCTCTTTGGTAGTTCATTACATCATCATATTCCAAAAGACGCTTACGGATTGCGAAGTTGTTTTCCTCCACTTTACGTTGCGCTCTTTCGATTGACTTTGTAATCATTGAGTGCTGGATCACTTCTCCTTCTTCAAGGCCTAGTCTATCCATAATGCCTGCTATACGGTCTGAACCGAATAAACGCATCAAGTTATCTTCCAATGATACAAAGAATTGTGATGATCCCGGATCACCTTGACGACCCGAACGACCTCTTAACTGACGGTCTACACGACGAGATTCGTGACGTGATGTACCAATAATTGCTAAACCACCTGCATCTTTCACTGCATCTGGCAACTTAATATCGGTACCACGACCTGCCATGTTGGTTGCGATAGTTACTGTACCCGGCTGACCGGCTTTTGCAACTACCTCTGCTTCACGACCGTGTTGCTTGGCGTTCAATACTTGGTGCTCGATACGTCTCATTTTCAACATACGAGACATTACTTCTGAGTTTTCTACTGAAGTAGTACCCACCAATACTGGACGTCCTTGTTCTACTAATTTCTGACACTCTTCCGCTACAGCGTTAAACTTCTCACGGATCGTTTTGTAAACATAATCCTCTCTGTCGTCACGGATAATCGGACGGTGAGTAGGAACTGTTACTACGTCTAATTTGTAGATTTCATAGAATTCACCTGCTTCCGTTTCGGCTGTACCTGTCATACCTGTCAGTTTGTGGTACATACGGAAGTAGTTCTGTAAAGTCACTGTTGCATACGTCTGTGTAGCATCCTCAATCTTTACATTTTCTTTTGCTTCTAAAGCTTGATGTAAACCATCAGAGTAACGACGACCTTCCATTACACGACCGGTCTGCTCATCTACGATTTTCACCTTGTTGTCCACCAAGATATAATCTACGTCTTTTTCAAATAACGTAAAGGCTTTCAACAATTGCTTCATCAAGTGAATACGTTGAGATTTTGTATCAAACTCAGCGATGATTGCATCTTTCGCTTCAATCTTCTCTTCGTCTGACATTGCCGGATCATTCTCAATCTTGCCAATACCTGTTGCCAAGTCAGGAAGAATAAAGAAGTCAGGGGCATTGGCTCCAGTTACAGAAGCAATACCTTTTTCCGTTAATTCAACGCTATTGTTTTTCTCTTCGATTACGAATAATAAAGGCTCATCTGCTTCAGGCATTCTACGGTTGTTATCCGCCATGTATTCGCCTTCCACTTTTTGAAGCAACTGCTTCATACCTTCTTCACCTAAGAATTTAATCAATGGCTTGTACTTCGGCAACGAACGGTGTGCTCTCAGTAATTGAAGTCCACCTTCTTGCTTATTTCCTTCCTTGATTAATTTCTTCGCCTCGTTCAACATTTTTTGAGTCTGCTTTCTCTGCTCATCTACTAAATGCTGTACTTTTGGTCTTAACTCACCAAATTCTTCTTGCTGATCACCTTTTGGTACTGGACCAGAAATGATCAATGGTGTTCTAGCGTCATCAATTAATACTGAATCGACCTCATCAATCATTGCAAAGTGGTGCTCTCTCTGCACTAAATCATCTTTGTCTCTCGACATGTTATCACGTAGGTAATCGAAACCAAATTCGTTGTTTGTACCATATGTGATATCTGCTTGGTAAGCTTTTCTACGAGATTCAGAGTTAGGCTGATGCTTATCAATACAGTCTACTGATAAACCGTGGAACTGGAATAATGGTGCATTCCACTCCGAGTCACGTTTTGCTAAGTAGTCGTTTACTGTTACTACGTGAACACCTCTTTTTGCTAATGCGTTTAAGTAAGCCGGCAATGTACCTACGAGTGTTTTACCTTCACCCGTCATCATTTCACCTACTTTACCTTGGTGAAGGAAAATACCTCCCAATAACTGTACATCATAGTGGATCATGTTCCACTCCACCTCGTTTCCAGCTGCCAACCACTTGTTTGACCAAGTTGCTTTATCGCCTTCAATCGTGATGTTACCGTATTTCACTGCCATTTCACGGTCATAGTCCGTAGCAGTAACAGTGATTTGCTTATTTTCAGTATATCTTCTACCTGTCTCTTTTACCACTGCGAAAGCTTGAGGTAAAAGATCCATCAATATCTCTTCTAATTTTTCATTACGCTCTTTTTTCAACTTATCAATTTCCTTGAAAGTTTTGTCTTTGAACGCAAGATCCAGCTTCGTATCACTTTCGATTGCTTCCTGCTTTGATGTAATTTGCTCATCAATAGAAGCCAATCCACTTTGGATATAATCAATGAAGTAAGCTGTTTTAGCTCTTAGTTCGTCATCTGACACAGATGATAACTTTTGATATTCTGCATCAATTTTGGCCAAATAAGGTCTGATCTCTTTAAGATCTCTGTCTGATTTAGTACCAAAAATTTTAGAGAATGCTTTGGTTATTGAACCTAACATATAATATTTTTTGATTTGATCTTTTTACAAAAATTCTTGATCGTCTTACAATCAACTTTACACCAATTAAACTTCAGTTTCAATATTATGATTGTAATCGACAATTATCTGACAATCGCCAGACAAATATCACACAAATTTAATGTAATAAAACGATTTTCAATAGTCTAAGCTTACGAATAATTAAATTGAAAGTTCTAATTATTCACATTTCTTCTTTGACATAAAAAAAACCGAAAGATAAAGTGTTTTTTATCCTTCGGTTCTTCTTATTCATAGTCTAAGACTTACTATTGTTCATCCACCGTCCACAAGCTGTCTACTTTAATATCAAATACTAAAGTGGCATTTGGAGGAATGGATCCTGTTCCTGATGCACCGTAACCAAGTCTAGAAGGAATAATTACTCTAGCTTCTTGTTTTTCATGCAAGTTTCTCAAAGCAATGTTCCATCCTTCAATAACAGAAGATTTACCTAATACTACTGGGAAAGGAGTATCTGATAAACGGTTGCTGTCAAAAATATCACCATGAAGTACCCAACCTGTATAAGTGACATGCATAGAGTCACCCAAACTGATATTTCTATCGGTCATGATTTCATCTTCAGGAGTGATAGAAGATAAAAATACACCTGAGGTATTATATTTCTCATCAGCCTCTTCATGAGAATCTGCACTGAAATAAGGAGGACCTGCAATGATATACTCACGAATCAAATTATCCTCCGCAGCGTCAAAATCAATTTCAGCGTTGATAGAACTTGTATTGGAACATGAAAAGCCAACAAACAGGGTGCTGAGCAGCAGTAAATAGTGTCTAATGCGATATTGCATACTATAAATATGAACTAAAATATTATTATTGATCGTCTTCTTTTAATTCAATAGTAAATACTAATGGTTTAAAAGGACGGATTGTTTTAAATAAATCAGAAGTATTAGGATTGTCTCCAGTTTCCCAATACGCTGTGTGTGATGGCATCACGAAAACAGCTTTCTCGCCAATTTTCATTGTACGTAAAGCTTTGTACCAACCGTTGATTACTGTAGAACTTACGCTAGATTCTTGAGCTGCTTTTGCATTTTCAAATACTACAACTTGGAATTTAGCAGCATCAGACCCTGTATTTGAATCAAATACTTCACCGTCTTGGTCTGTAAATTTACCTTCATAACGTACTTGAACAGTATCACCTATTGCTACAACATCACCTTTACCTTCAGTAATTGTATGTTTAACAATGTAATCACCCAATTCAAGAGGTTGACTTTCACCGTAGTAATCTTCGTCCACTACAGTTTTTGAAGTACCATTATAAAGTGTGTCGTTTTCAATCTCAGTGAAATTTTCCAGTGAGTCTTTAGCATATTGAAGCACTAATTCTGCTTCATGGCTTGCTTGTGACAATGCAGAGCGTTGAGCAGTAATCTGGAAGTTCTCTAAAGTTACGATGTCATTGAACTCTAAACCAATACCTGATGATGCTGTACCACCAAATGCTAAATATGAAGGAATAAAAACTCTTTCTAAAACTTCATTAGGCATAATTGTATTCAAAGTGGCATCTGTAGCTCCAAGACAAATTGCTCCTCTTCTCATTGCATACGTGTAAGTAGAGTCTTTCAATAGGGAAGTCCCTACTAAATCACCATACTCAACATCAAAAACTGGATCACCGATACGCTCTTGAGCAAATCGTCTTAAGTCGAGTTTGACTTCAAAAATTCTTAAATCATTGGCCGTAGGAATTTCTCTACTTCCTTCATTTGGAGGAGTGATATAAACACTACCGCTTGATGGCAGAGTAGATGTTTTACGGTATTGAACGTCGTATTTAGCTAAGTACGACTCGATTGTTTCTGTATCTTTAGCGAAGTAATCCACAATGTCGTCTTGAATACAACTTGTGAAACTAAAAAGAAAAAATACTGGAAGTGTGTACTTGAAAAATTTGTAAGTATTGTTCATATGATAAGTAGGTTTTAATATTAGATTTACATTAAGAAGAATGAGAAGATCTGTAATTCATTCCAATAAATACTTTGACAATTGCCCGTCAGCGGTAGACAATTTTTAATCTGTATCCGCAACAAATTTACTGTACTTATCAATAGTAAACTTATTACGTTAGTATATATTATGTTAAGTACTCAAACAAAATTACAATTTGTTGATCAAAATGATTTTGCTTGAGTACTTAATTACATTTCTGATTTACACAGAAATGCATAAAATTTATTGTGCTGGAGCAACGAAGTCAATCAACTCAACATCAAATTTCAATACTGAGAATGGCTTGATCATTGAACCTGCGCCATTAGCACCATAAGCTAAACCAGAAGGAATAAATAATGTAGCTTTCGTACCTTTGCTCAACAAAGTGAAACCTTCATCCCATCCTGCTATTACTCTACCTTGACCCAATGGGAATTCAAATGGTTGGCCTCTGTCTACAGAAGAGTCAAATTTTTGTCCATCTAATAAAGTACCAGTGTAGTGAACTTTCACTGTAGCACCTTTTACTGGAGTTTCTCCATTACCTTCTTCTGTAATTACATAATATAAACCTGAAGCTGTTTTTTGAGCACCAGAAATATTATTATCTGTCAAGTAATCTTGAATCAACTGATCATCCGTTTCAACGTGTTTCTCAGCTTCTTCTTCCATTTTCTTCATCATTTCCGCTTGCTTCTCTTCCATAGCAACACGGTAAGCAGCCTCATCTGCAAAAACGTTTACAGTACGGATACCTACTACTACCTCTTGAGAAGGATCTTTGATAAATGGAGGTGCCATTTTACCGAAGAAATCAGCAGCGATGATTTTCATTTCAGCACTATCACCTTTGCTCATCATTGCAATCATTTCTCCTAGTGGATCAGCTGGCTGACCTGCTGCTTGTTGTTGTTTCACAACAGAATCAGGGAATACTTTTACAGCGGCAAACTCTCTTCCTGTTTCTGTAATATCAAATAAAGTAGAATCAGAAGTAGTTGAGATATTTAAAGTAAACTCAACAATATTATTTTCTGTAATCGCAGCTCCATTTCCGCTCTCAACAATACTAAATTTCTTTCCTGTTGGAGTTTCTTTTTCCTGTGTCCCACATGCAACAGCACCTAACATAACGGCTGCAATTGCAATTTTCTTTTTGATTTGCATATTCAGTTTATAAGTAATTATTCTATTTTAATTTTTCTTGAAGCACCTTCTTGAATTTAGCTACAGCTTCATCAATTGTAATACCATCAATTCTTCCTCCTGCAGCATTTTTATGCCCGCCACCGTTGAAGTGTTCGGCAGAAAGATCTGCTACAGAAAAATCCCCTATCGAACGGAATGACACTTTAATGCCGTCACGTTCGTCTTTCTCTTTAAAAAGAGCGGCGATTTTAATGCCATTGACAGACAAAGCGTAATTTACTAAGCCCTCAGTATCTCCAGATTGTAAATTGAATCGTTCTCTATCATCTTGACTTACGGTAAAGAACCCTGTATTCAGCTCCGGCCAGAACGTAAGGTTCTCTCCTAAAGCATAACCTAAAAATCTCAATCTCGTTTCCGTATTGTTATCGTAAATAAGATTATAGATTCTTGCGGTATCTAATCCAGTATCTTTTAATGACGCCGCTATGCGTAATGTTCTACTGCTTACACTTGGAAACTTAAATGATCCCGTATCTGTAATCAAACCTGCATATAAACAAGCGGCGATACGTTGATCGATTTTCTGTGTTCCTTCGTCTAAATCAATAAACTCATATATTAATTGTGTTGCTGCGGCAGCATCAATATCCCAAAGTTCATAATCAGCAAACTCTTCTTTCCCTCTGTGATGATCAATCATCACGATCGTCTTCTTACTAATATAGTTTCTGACCATTGGTCCTAATTCTTCAATTCTATTGAGTGAAGAAAAATCTACACAAACAATCAAATCTGCTTCATCAATGATTGTCTCCGAGATTTCAGGTTTTTCTTTGTCGTAAACTACCACTTCTTCGTGTCCGGGCATCCAATGCAGGAACGACGGGTAGGCATTTGGAGAAAGAACTGTTGTGATATGCTCATCTTTTCTTAAATACCAAGATAAACCCAGAGCTGATCCAATAGCATCTGCATCAGGCTTGGTATGTGGAATGATGACCACCTTTCTTGGTTCTTCTAAGAATTCTTTTAGTGTACTAAAATTGTGCATAAATATTTCACGTAACCTGTGATATAGCTCTAATATCACTTACTCTATTTTATTCCCCTCATAAAGAGAAGCATGCACAAAAGTCTTAAAAAATGTATTCTTAATCAATTTATTATCAATTCTATAGGTATTAATTCTTTCTCTTTACCACTAAAAACATCTTTAAACATTGATAATCAATGTATTAAACCTTTATTTTTTGATAATTTATTTACGTTAAAATACCTTTTATTTTTCATTTAATATTAAAATAGTACAGTTATTCACGTTATTTCTTGATTTCAGAACTGCTATTTCACCTTTCATTTTTGGCGGGTGCTTGTTAAAAAAATTAAATACCCAAACCTTTTTATTAATCAGTCGTTCGATTAGTTATAGATAATAAAAATTGATTAGGTAGTAGATTAGTTAAGATCGTGCGTATTTGGAAAGGGATCTCTTGATGAGGGATCCCTTTTTTTGTTTTCACGCCTTAAGTGTGCTTTTAGAAAATAGGATTTAATCAAATGCTATTTTCTAAAACCTTTCCTTAAATTTGCAGATCAATTGGGCATACCGTATTGGTGTGTCTTGAAGGAAGTTATAAAAATAATAATTTTAGGGCCTTGGCGAAGACAAAGACAAAGAAGGAAACTCCGATGATGAAGCAGTTCAATGCGATCAAAGCAAAGCATCCTACTGCTATGTTATTATTCAGAGTTGGAGATTTTTATGAGACATTTGGAGATGATGCAATCACAGCTAGTAAAATTTTGGATATCGTTTTAACGAAACGTTCTAATGGTTCTGCTTCTGAGACTGCATTGGCAGGTTTTCCTCATCATTCTTTGGATACTTATTTACCTAAATTAGTCAAAGCCGGACAAAGGGTGGCTATTGTAGATCAGCTTGAAGATCCTAAAACAGCTAAGGGTGTTGTCAAAAGAGGTATCACTGAGCTGGTTACGCCTGGCGTGTCAATGAATGACAACGTTTTGAGCGTAAAACAAAACAACTACTTGGCGGCAATTCACCTTCATAAAAAAGAAATGGGGATTTCATTCCTTGATATTTCAACGGGTGAATTCTTTGTGGCTCAAGGCGACCAAAATTATATAGATAAATTATTACAGGGCTTCTCTCCTTCTGAAGTACTTTACTGCAGAACGGAACAGGAACAATACAATGAGATATTTGGTGATACTTACCCTACTTTCAGACAGGATGACTGGGTGTATACTTCTGAATATGGTTATGATAAACTGACTTCTCACTTTGGTACTAAAAACTTGAAAGGTTTTGGTATTGAAAATCTTCCTCTGGCCATTATTGCCGCAGGTGCTATTCTGAATTACCTGGAGCTGACAGAACATCATCATATTGATCATATTCATCAGATCAGCAGAATTCAGGAAGACAAATATGTTTGGCTTGATAAGTTTACAGCCAGAAGTTTAGAGCTGATTTTCCCTCAAAATGAAGGCGGTGTTCCTCTGATCGATATTATGGACAAATGCGTGACGCCTATGGGAGCACGTTTGTTGAAAAAATGGACAGTATTGCCTCTAAAAGATCAGAAAAGTATTGATGCCCGCTTAAATGTGGTACATCATTTCACAGAGGAAGAAGATACGGCTGATGAGATCCTCTCTCATTTGAGACAGATCACAGATATAGAACGTCTGATTTCAAAGGTGGCCGTGGGAAGAGTCAACCCAAGGGAGATTGTTTTTATCAAAAAAGCATTACAACATGCTGCTCCTATTAAAGACGTTCTTTCGAAAGTAGACCATCAGGAGATCAAAAGTATTGCAGACCGCATTAATACTTGTAAGGTTTTGGTGGACCGCATTGAGAAAGAAATGCAGGACAATCCTCCTTTAAACCCTGCTCAAGGAAATATTATTAGAACTGGCGTCAATGCGGAACTGGATGAGTTGAGAACGATTTCTCACTCTGGCAAAGATTTCCTTCAGAAAATACAGGAAAGAGAGAGCGAACGCACTGGAATTCCTTCTTTAAAAATCGGTTATAATAAGGTATTTGGTTACTATCTGGAAGTAAGAAATACGCATAAAGATAAAGTGCCTGCGGAATGGATTCGTAAGTCTACGCTTGTGAATGCAGAACGTTATATCACTGAAGAATTGAAACAGTATGAAGAGAAAATTCTGAATGCAGAGGGTCAGATTTCTGTGATCGAGAATAAACTCTTTATGGATTTGGTACATGCTGCTACGGAATACATCAGCCCAATCCAGCAAACTGCCGCTACTTTGGCAAAACTAGATTGCCTGCTTTCGTTTGCAACCAATGCCATTGAGTATGATTATGTAAAGCCAGAAATCACTGCTGAAAAGGCTTTATCCATCAAACAAGGAAGACATCCTGTTATTGAAAGACAGCTTTCTGTGGATGACCCTTATGTACCAAATGATGTTTACCTCGACACTGAAGAGCAACAAATTATGGTCATCACTGGTCCTAACATGTCGGGTAAGTCGGCTTTATTAAGACAAACAGCTTTGATTGTACTGATGGCTCAAATGGGATCTTTCGTCCCTGCCCAATCTGCTACAATAGGTATCGTAGACAAGGTATTTACACGTGTAGGTGCATCAGATAACCTTTCAAAAGGGGAATCTACGTTTATGGTGGAAATGACAGAAACAGCTAGTATTCTGAATAATATTTCGGATAGAAGTTTGATTCTGATGGACGAAATTGGTAGAGGTACGAGTACTTATGATGGAGTTTCTATTGCATGGGCGATTGTGGAATACCTTCATAATCATAAAAAAGCTAGAGCGAAGACTTTGTTTGCCACGCACTATCATGAATTGAATGAGCTGGCGGAAGATTTCCCACGTATCAAGAACTTCAACGTTTCTGTAAAAGAGCATCAGAAGAAAATTATTTTCTTGAGAAAACTAAAAGAAGGTGGAAGCGAGCACAGTTTCGGTATTCATGTGGCACAATTAGCGGGTATGCCTCAAAAGGTAGTGAGACGTTCGGAGGAAATTCTTGAGCACCTTGAACAAGATAAGCGTAAAGAAAAAAATACGGAACGTATCAAAGAAGTGCCAAAAGACAATTATCAGCTGTCCATTTTTGACTCGGTAGATCCTGTGGCTAAAAAGCTGAAGGAAGAGTTTGAAAAAGTAGACGTCAACACCATGACACCTATTGAGGCTATGCTGAAATTAAACGAATTGAAAAAACTTTTATCATAAAGCTAAAAATGCAAGATAAACCATCGGCTAATGCAATAGCCATAAAGTACGCTGTAATATTAGGTGTATTCTCTTTTGGGTATCCGTACCTTTTAGAGTACTTGGGAAAAACTGAAAATGTCTTCCTGATCAACCTGAATTTAGTAGTGATGATTACAACCTTCGTGTTTGCACTCCGCGAATATAGAAGTCTAAATAACAATGTTCTTTTTTATGAAGAAGGCAAAAAAATTGGTACTCTTCTAGCTTTTGTATCATCTTCAATTTCTAAGGTAGGTGACTATTTCTACTTTCATTATTATGACAGATCTGTAATCGATCAGTTAATAACGTTATCAAGGGAGATGATTGACCGTAATCCCCAACTTAGTGAAGAAGAAATAGAAAAATCCTATAGAATTATTGAATTCTTCTACAATACCCCTTTGTTGCAAATTACTAATGTGTTAATATTAACACTGTTTGGTTATCTTTTCTCTATGGGCTTGTCAAGGATTATGCAAAGAGAACCTGTTGACCCTAAACAAAATTATTAAATTACAAGCTTCACTTTTTTTTTAAAATGGAAGAAAATAAAATAGATGTATCCGTAGTTGTTCCTTTACTCAATGAAGAAGAGTCACTTCCCGAATTGGTAGAGTGGATCAATAAAGTATTTGTTGCTGAAAACATCAATGGTGATCTCTACCTTATTGATGATGGAAGTACAGATAACTCATGGAACATTATTGTGGAGTTGAAAAAGAAATTTGAATGGATTCATGGCATTCAATTTCAGAGAAACTATGGTAAATCAGCCGCACTTCAAGTGGGTTTTCAAGCTGCTGAAGGTGAAGTGGTCATTACAATGGATGCTGACCTGCAGGATAGTCCTGATGAGATTCCAGAATTGAGACGTATGATTCTAGAAGAGAATTATGATATCGTTTCTGGGTGGAAGGAAAAACGTTATGACCCACTCTCTAAAACTATCCCGACAAAAATATACAATGCCGCTACTACTGCTCTATCAGGTATAAAACTACATGATATGAATTGTGGTTTGAAAGCATACAGAAAAAATGTAGTGAAGGCTATTGAAGTATACGGCGAAATGCACCGTTACATTCCAGTGATTGCAAAATGGAATGGTTTTGCAAAAATCGGTGAGAAGCCTGTACAGCATAGAGCTAGAAAATACGGTACAACGAAGTTCGGATTAGAGCGTTTCATCAACGGTTTCCTTGATCTGATGTCGATTACTTTTGTATCAAGATTTAAAAAAGCACCCATGCACTTCTTTGGTTTATTGGGTACACTTTCATTTATGTCTGGTACTCTAGCCGCATTATGGCTTTTATGTGAGAAGGTTTATTTATCCATCAACCGACTGCCTATTAAAAGAGAAGTTGTAGAACAGCCTTTATTCTATCTTGCACTGACAGCTGTAATCATAGGTTGTCAGATGTTTATGACAGGATTTATTGCAGAAATGGTTTCCCTTAATCAGCCTAACCGCAATGATTACGGTATAAAAGGAAGGATTTAAGGAGAAGTAAGAGGGAAGATGGTTCGTGTTGTGGCAAAACTATTTTATTGATCACAACACGAACCATTTTTTACCTCTTACCTCAATCTTAAGTCCTCTTTGAATTCCCTTGGTGTTACGCCATACTTTTTCTTGAAGTTGGCAGAAAAGTGACTTGCACTTGAAAAGCCCAAATCCATGGCAATCATTGACATTGTCCGCTCTCCTTCCTGCAAATATGTTTTCGCTAAATCAAGGCGTACATCTTGATGAAATTGATGGATCGTCACTCCAAATACCTGCTTAAATAACGCTCTCAATCTGCTAGCACTTAATCCGCATTCCCTCGCTAAATCATCAATCTGTACTTGCTGACTGACTTGTTTTTTTAAATAATTTCTTGCCTTAAAAACAGCCTTGGTATTGAAAGGATATTTATTGGATTCTAAAAGATTTTCGCGCTCATCTACTTTAGAAAAAAAGACAGCTACCAAATGCAGAGCACTTGCTTGAACCAATTCCTTCTCGTATACATTTTTGATCTCATCAGAATAAAAACGCCAAAACATGCCATGCATAATAGGGTTGAATTCCTCAAAAATATAATAAGGAGCATCCTCTAAAAAGAGCTTCTTATAATACTCTGATTTACTGGCCAGCTTTCTATAATATTCTTTTTTCAGCCTTATACTCACAAACCTTGTTTTGCTTTCAGGAAGCAATTCCCAACCTACTGTATCTTTTGTGTTTGTGGTAAATGCACCCTCCGTAAAAAAGGCAAATTCTTCTATCTCATTATTCTCTTTCTCAATACCTAAAGCTTTCTTTTCTGAAGGTTCTCCAAAGAAAATTGGAATGTATTCATCTAAAGTATTCAGCTGTTTGCCACTTGAGATAATCGTCTTTTTTAAAGTAAAATCAAAGCGCAACATTTCCATTTCCTCATTGAAACGGAAACCATCCACGACTCCTTTTCCCAATTCATTATTAAAAACGATGGAATCTCCGACTCTTTTGCCATTGAATATTCTACCCCAAGCTTCTAGTGCTTTATCAAAATCTGTTTGTGCCATATCCATAGTATAAGTACCAAGACGAAAATAAATAACATTAATTCATATTATTTTTTCTGATTACTTTCTTCAAAAAACTTCAAATAGAACCACTATTTATGCGTTTTTTAGCGTTGTACTCAATAAAAATAATGAAGAATTAATTATCATTTATTTTTGACTTAGTACTTAAGATAAAAAAACCACTAGTAATTCCATCTCTTTTCAGATTAAATTACTAATGGTTTGAAGTACTTTTTGAGTAAATACTTTTTATTAAAAACGCACTAAAAAATTAGCGGAGTCTATTAATCAATTCAGCGTACTTTTCAATCGGGAAGTTATTGTCCGAGAACAAGTTCTGCATTCTAAGAATTGTAATACCAGAGTAACTAGTATTTGATCTTGTCAATGCTTTTTCGATTTGATCCCATCCTGACTGACCGTAAAGCTCATGGTAAAGAGCATTTTCACCCATTACTTGAACGCCTAGTTTCTTGGCAGAATTAGAGAACCACATTACAAGGTCTTCAGCTCTAGAGTACCCTTCCCAGTCTTTGTTCATTTTCTCCAAACATGTGAAGTGAAGCACTACTCTATCTTTGAAATCCTTATCGATAATCTTCTTCAGCATATCTTCATACTCACCTCTGTCTGTTGCCCCAATTCCTGGATAAGGTGCAATCAAACCGGCTGTAATTTCCGCTACCCTTGGCTGGTTTGGATCTGAAATCAACCAGTGAATACCTGGCATTTTGAAACCGATTGGCACTTTCTCAAATTCATCATTAAAGATGGCAATGGCTCTTCTGATAATTTTATTACCGTGTTTTGCCAAGCTGTCATTGTACCAGTTAAAGAAATCCTGTCCTGTACGAGAAGTTGCGTAGCTGTTATTCTTGAATAAAGCATCTGCATCAGGCATTGGAATTTGCTCAGCAGTCTCGTAGCTCGTATGCCACACCTCATTGATATAATCCAAACTACCGTACATATTGATGATATGACGCTGGAAATCTTCTTTCGCTAGTCGGCTATAACACTGCAATGTACCACGGTTAGGATAATCACCCCAGTCATGTGCGTTGTAAGAAGGGTATCTCAACTCACCTGCAGGCCCTAAACTGATATTGATTTCATCCGTCATCCAAGCATACTTTTTATAGCGTTGCTTGAAGGCTTCCATAAAGCGTTCGTAGTAAGGCATCACATAAGTATCCGCCCAAAGTGATACGTATTCTACACTTACATCACCTGTTTCAGATACATATTGTAAGTCTTGGATCGATTCCAATTGAGGATTCTCCTCTACAATTTTACCCCAGATCCAAAGTGGAATCATCTGCGTAAAATCATCATTCACATTACCTCCTGCTTGGTGGAAAGATAAAATAGGCACCCAATTCAATCCTTTTGACTCAATTAGTTTCACCATATTATCATAGTAAGACCAATCGAACACATTAGATTGTGTTCCTTCTACCAATCCCCACCAAATATCAATGGAAACTGCCGACACTCCGATATCTCTCATTCGATCCAACTGACGGGAAACAGTCAGCCAATCATGATCCTGAAGTAATCGTTTAGGGTTATGCGTTTTCACGTGTAAAGGTCCCATTACACGGAAAGATTTCTGTTTTCTTTCTACATAGTCATCCTGGAACTTCACCTTTTTGATCAACTCCTGCAAACGAGCACTACCTGTATCCAGCTGATCAAATAACACTTTCATATTGTTGATGATCAAACCACTCAAAGTCTCATTTTTCAACAACCAAAGAGCTGCATTATCCCAAATAACGTGAGAGTTAATTCCTTCCACAGAACTGTTTTCCAAATAGAATGAAATAGGATTCCCTTCTCCAAAAACAAGCAATTCTTTTACCTTCAAGGCATATTCAGAATCGGTTTTATATTCAGTTCTACTCTTCGTAGGTATAATAATCCCCAATCTTTCATCCTTAATCCCTTCAGCAATCATCCCTAATGAGGTCTGATAGGCTTCAGAAATCTCCATATCTTTATTGATAGCAATACTTCCTGCACCCACTTCCAATTGATGTGGTGTATTTTTCAGATTTTTCTCCGCATAGGCAATAGAACCTCTAATACATAATTTTGTATTTTCAAACCCAGCGTCACTAAAAGTATTCTGAAGGATATGCAGTAATTTATTCCCATGCTTACAGAGTGATTTATTGTACCATGAAGTAACATCAAACCCGTAAGCTGTCTCAAAATAAGTTCTTCCTTGCAGAACATCATTTGCTTTAAAGTAAGACAATAAAGATTCCTTATCTTTTATACCTTCTACTTCCCAAGCTTCTCCTGCTTCTTTATATCCTTTGTATTTTTCTCTCACATAATTATCCCAATCCTCCAAAGCTGTTAGAGAATAGCATTGCATACTTCTTCTTGGGAAAGAGCATTCGTTGAGCGGATAACTCAATTCTCCTTGTGGAGTAGCTGAGATTATAAACTTGGTAAATGAACCAGCCAAGTCCTGGAAATGCTTCTTAAAAGATTGAATCAGTTCCTCATAATAAGGCATGACATAATGATCTGCCCATAGAGAAACAGCGTCCTGAACGCTTCCTCCTGCCTTATTGACATATTTCAGCTGACTTAAATATTTGATTTCATCATGAGCACACATCAACTGTCCCCAAAGCCAATCCGGTAATGTACAAAGGAAATTTTCTTCATAATTGTTGATCATCTGGAAATTAAATTCAACCACCACCTGAAGGTCGTTTTCAATAATTTTGTTGATCAAACTTCTATAGTAATGCCAATTGTAGTGAATATAATGTTCTTTATGGTCTGATGCTTTTCCTTCCCCTTCTACTAATTTCCACAACACAGGCACCAAAACCACTTCCATACCAATTTTCTTCCCTCTGACAATCCATTTTTCAAGATCGGTCCATTCTGGATCTTGTTGTGAAAAACAAGTATCCGGAGAAAGTATCGAATATGGTAATCTGACTTCAAAAGTCTTCATTTTAATATTTAATTTAGTTTATAACAGTCACGAAATGAGCTGCCAATCATAGTATAAGACAATTGCCGCTACACAATTTAGTTTAGTAAATATAAAGAAGATTTTAATAGAGATAGACATCAAGTAATTAAAAATCAAACTAATCACTTTCAGCAACCGGTAACATGATCGTCTTATTATCAAAGTTTGCTAACGGCAACAATGTGACTTAAATTTAACAAAATGATTTTGTAATACTAAATCCAAAACCAAAAAATAACCACATACAGTTATAATTCAAAACCAATAAAAGACAGCTTGTTTTTGCATTATTATGAAGCGAGGATGTCAGAAAATCAAAATATTGTACATTCTACAATACGCTAAAAACAGAAAACTAAAAACAGAAAATACAGCCCTCTTTGGTTTCTTTTGGATCAAAATTTTCTGAAAAAGGCACATGTATTTTCACTCTGAAGAAAGACTAATTTGCTCAAAATGACATTTATTAAGTAAATTCTTTTAAAATACTCTTCTAAGTAGAACACATCCTCTAATTAACAAAATACAGATTGATTTTTCTTATTAAGCAGAAGTCTAAAATAGTGAATAATTAATGCCTATTATTTCAGCTTAGTACCTATTAATAACATCAATTGATATCCCTTTCTGCTGAAATTGAAGCCCAATTCTCTTATTTTTTTCAAAAGATCCTTATTTACAGCACTTCAATTGCTCATTTCACTATATAGATTAAGAAAATATCTTATTTTTGCACGATCAAAAATTTGAAAATTTATAAAACTCACTAGAGAAACATACATGGACGCAAAAAGTATTCGCCGCACGTTCTTGGAATTCTTCCAAAGCAAGCAGCACGCCATCGTTCCTTCGGCACCACTTGTGATTAAAAACGACCCTACGTTGATGTTTACCAACGCAGGTATGAATCAATTCAAAGATTATTTCTTAGGAAACAAAGCCGCCGAGGATGCACGTGTCGCCGATACTCAAAAATGTTTACGTGTATCTGGTAAGCACAATGACTTGGAGGAAGTAGGTATTGATACTTACCACCATACAATGTTCGAAATGCTAGGTAACTGGTCTTTCGGAGATTATTTCAAAAAAGAAGCAATTGAGTGGGGTTGGGAACTTCTTACTGAGGTTTACAAACTTCCAAAAGATAGATTATATGTTACAGTATTCGAAGGCGATGAAGGCGACGGTACTGAACTAGATCAAGAAGCTATTGATATCTGGAAAGGGTTAATCGACGAAGACAGAATTATCCCTGCCAACAAAAAAGATAACTTCTGGGAAATGGGTGAAACAGGTCCTTGTGGTCCTTGTTCTGAAATCCATATTGACCTTCGTAATGACGAGGAAAGAGCGAAAGTGGACGGCCTTGGTTTAGTCAACGAAGATCACCCACTAGTGGTAGAGATCTGGAACCTTGTATTTATGCAATTCAACCGTAAAGCAGATGGTTCATTGGTTTCTCTTCCAAACAAACATATCGATACAGGTATGGGATTCGAACGTTTATGTATGGCGATTCAACAAAAAGAATCAAACTACGATACAGACGTATTCCAACCAATGATTCAATTCTTAGCTGCGAAGTCGGGTAAAGAATATGGTAAAGATGAGAAAATAGATATCGCTATCCGTGTGATCTCAGACCATATCCGTGCGATTTCATTTGCTATTGCTGACGGTCAATTACCTTCAAACAACAAAGCAGGTTATGTAATCCGTCGTATCCTTCGTAGAGCGGTACGTTACGGTTATACTTTCTTGGACTTCAACAAGCCATTTATGTATGAGTTGGTGGATATCCTTTCTGATCAGTTTGAAGAAACTTTCCCTGAAGTAATTTCACAAAAAGACTTCATCAAGAAAGTAGTAATGCAAGAAGAGGCGGCTTTCTTAAGAACACTAGACAAAGGTTTAGCGATTCTTCAAAAAGCAATGGACGCAGCTTCTGACAAAACGATCGTAGGTAAAGAGGCCTTCACATTGTATGATACATTCGGTTTCCCTCTTGACTTAACTCAATTGATTGCTTCTGAAAACGGATTCTCGGTAGACACTGCTGGTTTCGATGTGGCTATGCAAGAGCAAAAAGACAGAGCTCGTGCAGCTTCAGCTTCCGAAAAAGGCGATTGGATTGATGTAAACGATGGTGACTCAGTAGAATTCTTGGGTTACGATGCATTAGAATCAGACGCTTCTATCTTACGTTACCGTGAAGTAACGGAGAAGAAGAAGACAATTATACAGTTAGTACTTGATCAAACACCTTTCTATGCTGAAAGTGGTGGACAAGTAGGTGACAAAGGTATTTTAGTTTCTGGTGAAGAGACAATCGCTATCTTCGATACAAAGAAAGAGAACGATTTGATTATTCACTTCGCTAACAAATTACCTTCTAATCCTTCAGCTCCTGTAGTAGCTAAAGTGGATGCTTCACGCAGATCTTTAACTGAGAATAACCACTCAGCTACTCACTTATTACACGCTGCATTGCAAGAGGTATTGGGTGATCACGTGGCTCAAAAAGGTTCATTGGTCAACGAGAAACACTTACGTTTTGACTTCTCTCACTTCCAAAAAGTAGAAACGGAAGAAATCGAAAAGATTGAAAAAATTGTAAACCAAAGAATCCGTCAAAACATCCAATTGAACGAGCAAAGAAACGTTCCAATCGAAGATGCAAAAGCAATGGGTGCTACTGCATTATTCGGTGAGAAGTACGGTGACTTCGTTCGTGTAATTACTTTTGATAGCGATTACTCTGTTGAACTTTGTGGTGGTACGCACGTTCCTGCTACTGGTAAAATTGGTTTATTCAAAATCACTGCTGAGTCATCAGTTGCTGCAGGTGTACGTCGTATTGAAGCGATCACTGCCGATGCTGCTGAAGAGTATGTGGACGAGCAAATCACTTTACTTCAAGAGATCAAAGAGCTATTAAAAGCGAAAGATCCTAAGAAAGCAGTGGCTGACTTAGTTGAAGCAAAAGCAGCTTTATCAAAAGAAGTTGAAACGCTTCGTAATAAAGAGTTACAAGCAGTGAAAAACGAATTAGCGTCTAAAGCAGTTGCTAAAGACGGTTTCAACTTTATCGCAGCTAAAGTTTCAGTTGCAAACGCTCAAGGATTAAAGCAATTGGCTTACGACTTGAAAGCGGTTGTTGAAAACATGTTCTTGATCTTAGCGGCAGACGTTGACGGTAAGCCTCAAGTAGCTGTAATGATCGACGAAGAGTTAGTAAAAGCGAAAGATCTTCACGCTGGTAAAATCGTTAAGGAATTAGCGAAAGAAATCAAAGGCGGTGGAGGTGGACAACCTTTCTTCGCTACTGCCGGTGGTAAAGATATCAATGGCTTGGATGCTGTTGTTGAAAAAGCACAAGAGTTATTAGCTTAATCAGCTAGTTTTTATAGATATTGAAACGACCTTCTCTTAATTGGGGAGGTCGTTTTTTTGTTTGGTATTTAAGGTTATTACCTAATTATTTTTAAACACATACATCTTATTCAAGAAAAAATGTGTTCCTTTGTAATTAAGTATTAATCCTTGTTAGATTAATATGGGCATTGCTATGGCTTCAATTTCTTAGCAATGCCCTTTTTTTATTTACTATATATGTAAAAACAAACATGAATACATATTTAATCTTAAACCAATAGGCAGACATTGTTCGTATAATTTCACAAGCGTTATGTGAAATGTCACTTGTGCTAGTGAGTATTAAATCTCAAAAGTATTCCCGCATTTCGGGCATCTGCACTTCTCGCTTTCATTCTCTTTTTTCTTTGAGATTTCTTCTATAAAACCTGTCCCTATTAACCCTGTAGGAAGAGCCACCAAACCTATTCCCATTATCGCTACAATACTTGCTATTATATCTCCTAAAGGTGTCACAGGGTACATATCTCCATAGCCTACGGTGGTAAGTGTTGCAACAGCCCACCACATTGATTGGGTTATACTCGTAAAAACATCAGGTTGTGCCTCACGCTCTACAAAGTAGATCAACGATGCTGAAAAGAGGATTAAAATACAAGACATAAAAATAGTTAAGATCAGTTCTTCTTTTCGTGATCTGACTACCCTTATAAGAATTGACATAGCAGAACTATACCTACCAAATTTGAAAAGCCTGAATAATCTGAACAACCTTAGAATCCTGATAAAACGGAGATCAAAATTGGCTAATATCAAATAAGAAGGCACTATCGCTAATAAATCTATTAAACCATAAAAGGAAAAAATAAAAGCGAATATTGCCCCTATTCTTGATTTATTTGGATACTTATGTTTTGCTGTTATGACTCGCATTAAGTATTCAATGGTGAAAATTAGAACAGAGAATTGCTCAAATACATAAAATTCTTTCCGGTAGGTTTCATAGAGTGATTGATGTGACTCTAAGATGACTGACAATACATTGAGTAGAATTAATGACATTATAAAAATGTCAAATACCTTACTTGTTTTGTTAGTTCCATCGCTTTTTTCAACGATTTGAAATGCTTTCTGTGTAATAGTCATTTTTAGTAATTAGTTTTAGTTTATTTACTTAAGTACTAAGTACTTATTAGATTGAATAATGCATTATGTGTGACGAATATAATTATCATCTGTGATAGTTTTACATTGTGACCCTACAAAAAAGTATTAATCGATATTCTCAAAAGAAATTTATATGCTTTGTATGATTTTTTCTAATGCAAAAATATACATCAATTAGAGCCTTTTAGTGAGGGTTTAAATAAATAGACTTTAGTGGGTGATAAAATCTATTTACCAAGATTCCCAAAGTAATCAATGTAGATATCTCAAAAAAAATTGATAATTTCGTACTACTTTTTTAAACAAACCAATTAAAAGCAAATTCATGGATAAAAATCTAATTAACCTCTTCAGTGTAGTAATGCTTTTTTCTATTTTTTCAAGCTGTACAGAAGAGGAAAAAAAACCTAATTCAATCTTTGATATTTCAGGACAACTAAAAATTGAGAACATCAGCGTCAGTTATAAAAATGAAGGTGCTGGAATTGATGCCGTATTCACACAAGAAGATATAATTCCTTCTGATATCTTTATCGATTTCAGACAAGTGGAGGGAGGTTATTATAAAAATAAAATTCCAGCTTCTGAATTAGAAACCTTTCAATTTCCAGTAGGAAAGTATAATGCAACCTTTGGAAGATTAAATACTTCCGAATTGGAAAATTCTGATCTGTCACTACAATTAATTCCAATGTTTTCAGGAACTTTTGATTTTGAAATCAAAGAAGATGAAACAACAACTGTTAATATTGAAACCTCTAATTCTGAAGGATACGCTATAACCTATGATGTTACTGAGGAATTAATCAACGCTTTTGGTCCTTTGAAACTTCACGTGATACAAGATCAATCTGAGATAATTTTTGATGTAGACAAAGAAAAGAAAATATTTTTTGCTTCTTCTTATGAGCTTGGTCAAACCGCTTATAATGGATATGTTCATTTTGGAATACATTTAGAAGCTGAAATAGATGATAGACCCTATTACCTTTCTAAAATTTACAGAATAGCAGGAGGACGAAATTACCTTCATTTTAGCCTTTCTGATTTTACCAATCCTACTGATGGATTTTCTCAAAAGCATTCTTTATTAAATTTTAAAGAATATGCTTTAGAGAGTGCAAACAACCATACTTTTCTTTATGAAACACTAACGAGTTGGACTATAAATAATGATCTTTCAGAATTTGAAAATATCGAATTAAATGAAAATGGTCATGTTATTTCTTTTGGTGTGTCGCATCTTATGATAAAAACAGGAGTAGTTCAATCTTTGCCAAAAAGTTTTTTAAACTTCCCAGAACTAGAAGCCTTAACTATAAGCCAAGGTGACGGTGTGAAATTATGGGATAATATTGGTGATTTGTTACCAAATCTTTCAAAACTAAGCCTTGAGGGAACTACAGTAACTTTACCCGAGTCTATTTATAAATTAGATCTCACTCATTTAAATATGTATTCAAACCATTTAAATGATGAAATGGTAAGTAAGATCCTTGGTTTCTCGAACATTGAATACCTGAGGTTTCATTACACAGAAAGTTTCCCTGATGTACGTCATTTAAAAAATTTAAAAAACCTACGTTTAAATAGTTCTTTTATTACGGAGGAGGATGCACCTCAGACCGCTTTACCTTCATGGATTGGTGACTTACAACAATTAGAAGAATTTGGTATAGAAGGTACTAGAATTTTAGAATTCCCGGCTTCTATGAAAGAATTGAAGAACTTAAAGATACTGTATTTGCGTAGAAATGATCTTAAAGAATTTCCTGATTTTATTAAATACCTACCTCAGTTAGAGGAGATAACTCTAGCAGAAAATAAGTTAGAAGGCGAATTTCCAATGTATCTAACTAATTTTCAACATTTAAAATATTTAAGCCTCTCAGATAATAAGCTTTCTGGGCCTTTACCTGTTGAAATTGCAAATATGCCTGCTTTAAAAAGATTAGTTATTGTCTATAATTATTTTACTGAAGCAGATATCCCTGAAGAATTAAAAAATGCAGATTTCGAATTTCTTTATTTTGGCCAACAAGAGAAAGAATAGTAGTTAAAATATTAGCTTCTATAGCTCAGTCTAATAAAAAAATAACTTAGCTTAAGCTATTGTTAGATATATGAAAACGGTCTATCCTATTTGAGGTAGGCCGTTATTTATTTGTCCTCATGCAATTGCAGTCTTTTATCTTACTGATTACTGAACGACCCACTCCGTTAAACTATAATAAAATCACCCAACAAACCTTAAACTTAATTTGTACTACAAATATTATCTCTAAATTAATAAACGATAATTTTATTCCTCTTCATTTTAAAGCACACTAACATGAGTATAAAAAGCCTATTCTATTTACTTCTTATTTCATTATTAATAAGTTGTGATCAATCCCAAGAAGATGAAATGAACAAAGCCAAAATCCGTTCTCTAATAGAGAGTACCTCTCCTATTGAAAAAGAAACATTTGTTTTTGACAAATCAGAAAACATCGAAATTGTGACCAAAGACAGTGTTTTCATCAACATCAACTGGGAAGATTTAGAAATTGATGATGCCAACTTTTCTGGTAAAATCAATGTCAAGTTCACTAATTACCCAACAAATATCGATATGTTTTTCGGTGGTTTACAAACCGTTGCCGACACTGCACTTTTAGAATCTGGCGGTAGTTTCAATTTAGAAGTCTTTGATGGAACAACTCCTGTAAATCTTAAGGAAGGTAAAACTGCAAGTATACAATACCCTGTTAATGGAACACCAAAAAAAATGGACTTGTACCTCTATGATGAAAAAAGAAATTGGGTAAAAACGAATATTTCTGTAGAACAGAGAACTATTGAGCGAAAAGATACAACTACCAAGACTATCGTTATAGCTAGGACAAAAGATGACCCTTTGTATTATACAAGAACGGATAAAGTTTACACCGATGTTAATATTCAAGTGACAGACCTTGATTACTACCTTGCAAACCTGCCAACACTCAATTATATTAACTTCGACTACCTTCTAAAATCACAAAGAGCAAATATTACTCTAGCTCCTATTTTTGATCTAGTAAGTAGTTATGATGTTCATATTTTATTAAAAGAATTTAATTCAAATCGAAATTATTGGATAACGAAAGAGTCTATTGCTCAAGAAACTCACATGACAACATTTTCTCTTCCTTTAGGAGCAAAAGCTACTGTTTTAGTTTTTTCTGTAAAAGGTGAAGACTTCTTATTCGAAAAGAAAGACATCAAGATAGAAGAAGGTCTCGTTTTAGAGTTAAATCCTAAAAAAATGTCTAAAGAGAAAATTCAGAGTCAATTACGCTCCTTAAAAAAGCATTTTAAATAAATAGATTGACGGCCTTTTCATTATAGAGAAGGCCGTTTTTTTTATCTAATGAAGGCTAATCTATCTACTGCCCCAAATGTTATCTGAAACTTCACTTATGCCTATATTTTTTGAGTATGTTGACTTATATAGAAAACTTTGGTATTACAGTCTCCAAGCATAACTCTCGTCAGCACCAGAAAGAGGAATCATACTCTTACTGAATTATAACAGTATACAATACGTCTTCGAATAATAATGGCTGTGAGATAAAATTTTCAGAGACTACCTTAATGGAATATAAATTTTTAATTTCTGATAAAATTAAATTACCTGATTCATTAACAATGGTCTCTTCTCCATTTATTGAAGTCAATACCCAATGATATTCTTCGTTGAATTCATCAAATACTTCAGGTGCTTTATACTCATACTTATTCATTCCTACTTTGGTTGGTCTATCATTACCAATAGTTGCTCTAGTACTGACCGACATTTTAATTCTCTTAAAAATGGCATCATTACTACGTGAATATTCATGGGCTACCTGAGGGTGTTGAAGTCCATTAATGTATACTTCAGTAATGTTGCTATTATTTGAAAGACTTATGCCCGCAATACCATAAATAGTTTCGCTTGCATTTGGCCAAAATGTGTATTTTGTCCCATGTAATCTCACCCTAAAAGTTGTAAGAGTTGGATCATGATAGATTAGATTTGTCAGCTTGTAACCACTTTTATAGGCCCAAACAGATTCATTGAATTTTGCCTTTTCCTCTTCTATAAAATAAAATGAATGAACATATGAAACTGGATAACAGAATTCGACTCCTGGGCAAGAAACGGATGTTCCTGTTGTTTCTCTTGTTATTGTGAAGTCCACTAATTTCCAACCTTTTTTTAATACATACTGGGCATTTAAAAAGGAAAAATTAGAGACTACAAGTAAAATTAGTACAGTTAATAGATTTTTCGTAACTACTCAGCAATAGGAATTTTCAACGAAGCAAGCGTTATAAAAGCCTCAAGTATACTCTCTCCTTTC
>NZ_JABANE010000100.1 GCF_012844305.1 Flammeovirga aprica JL-4 | reverse complement strand
TCTTCCCTCCGAGGGGCGAAACAGCTTTCTTTCAAGCTGTCGGGATAGTTTGCATGCAGGGCAAACAAAAATCCTGACAAGTGCTTACTTATCAGGATTCCTATTATTAATAACTTTTATGCTAGTGATCTCTATTCTGTAAATAGACACCAAATTCTTTTAAAAGCTGTTTTTTATCTTCTGTAAGATCTAAACGATCCAAAGCACTGAAACCTTTATCAAAATACTGATTTGCACGGTCAGTTGCCATTTGCTTGATACCTAATCGGTCATAAATAGCAGTTACTGCTTTTACTTTTTCAGCTTTATCAAAATCCGTTTTATGCAACCAATACTGAAGTTCCTCAGCATCTTTTCCTTCTGCTTGTTTTAATGCTTGAATGAGCATCAACGTTTTCTTATTGGAAATGATATCGCCACCTACTTGCTTACCAAATTTTGCCTGATCAGCATACACATCCAAGATGTCATCATTCAATTGAAAACCTAAACCTACGTTCACACCAAACTCTTCGATGACTGCTGATTGCTCATCAGTAGCACCTCCAATTAATGCACCCAATCGTAAAGCAAAACCTACTAAAACAGCTGTCTTCAAACGGATCATATTGATGTACTCTTCCTCTCCTACTTCATCTCTTTCCTCAAAATCCATATCAAACTGCTGTCCTTCACAAACCTCCTGTGCACATTTATTGAACAGTTCCATAGCAGATCTTAAAATGCTGTCCTCTACTTTCATGATGTGCTCATAGGCTTTCACAAACATTACATCACCAGAAAGAATACCGATGTTCGCATTCCATTTTTCGTGTACCGTTGTATGTCCTCTTCTCAAAGGAGCCTCATCCATAATATCATCGTGCATTAATGTGAAGTTGTGAAATACTTCCACACCAATAGCCGGTTCCATCGCCTTTTTGTAATCTTCATCAAAAACATAACATCCTAATAAAGTAAGGGCTGGACGAAGGCGTTTTCCGCCAAGGGATAAAATATAACGTAAAGGTTCATAAAGGTTTTCTGGTGCTTCACCAAACCTCTTCTTTTCTAATTCTTTTGCAAGTAGTACACCTGCGTCTTTTATATCAAATGATGTCATCTTTTATAATTATTCCCAGCGTCTGCTGCCAATAGATAATTTTGCCAGACTTAAGGCGATTCCAATTAAACTAAAAAAATACAGTATATCGCGAGAATCAATCAATCCTCTACTTAATGATCTATAATGGAAGTCAATTCCCCATAATCCTATACCGTAAGCGTAATCACCCAAGGCTGGAATTGAGGCTACTGACGAAATGCCATCATAGCATATAAAACAAAAAACGACCGCAACTATAAAAGAAACGATTTGACTTGAAGTGATGGAAGAGGCAAAAACTCCTATTGCGGCAAATCCACCTGAAAGAAATACAAGTCCGATATACGACCCCATCACTGCCGCTGTATCAATATTTCCTTTAGGAGCACCAAGCTCATAAACAGAAAAGTAGTACATCACCGTAGGGATTAAAGCCAAAATTGCCGTTACCCAAGCCGCAAAAAACTTACCGGCTATAATTTGAAAATCGGTAAGCGGTCTTGTAAAAAGCAATTCTAATGTACCAGTCTTTTTTTCCTCTGCCAATCCTCTCATGGTGATGGCCGGCAGTAAAAACATAAATACATAAGGGGCAACATTAAATAATGGGTCCAAAGACGAAAAACGCCCTTCTAAAATACTTGTCTGAGGAAAAACCCAAACAAACATACCCATCATTACTAAAAATACGGCCATGACTAAATACCCTAAAACCGCACTGAAAAAACTACTTAACTCTCTTTGAAAAATTTGCCACATATAAAAAAAAATTACGGGCAGACCTATTCGCTCACTTCAGTAAAACAAACACTCAGGTCTTCCCTCAACTATTCGCACTTAATTAATATGGTGTTGTGCCTTGGTATATACTCGATAGGTTTGTAGGAATAATATTTCCTCTAAACTTCACCTCTGTATTGTCTGTTTGTGCTCTCACGGTTGCGTCTGCCCAGTTGTCAGATCCATTCAAATTGATACGGACTTGTGCCATCATCATAGAACCTTGCACATTAAAAGTCATCTGCAATCCGCCGTGCTCGTTTTCCTTCACTTTTAGATCAGATATTGTCCCATCCAAAGTGATACCACCAACACCATTAAACCCAACAATTCCTTCAAAACCCAATTGCACAACACACGTTTCACCTTCCATTTTCACGAAGTTGATTGTATTTGTTACTTGTGCAATATTACCATAACGATCGTACACTTGATGTGCCTGAAGTACAAAACTTTGATTTTTCATCGCTTCAAAAGCCATCTGATAACGTGCCTCTTCTTCAGCCTTTGCCTGTTTCTTTGCCAGTTCTTTTGCTTTTTTACGTTCTTCCTTTGCCTTCTTTTTTGCCAGCTTTCGCTGTTCTTTTTCTGTCAAAGGCTTCTCTGCCGTTTCTTGAGCAAAAGTGTTAGTCAGTGAAACACACATTACTAATGTCAGTAATGTAAAAACTTTGAATAAAATCTTTTTCATTGTAATTATTTAATGATATAAATAAAGGAATTGAGTTATTATTAGGTATTTAATTAAGTACTAAGCCAAAAATTAATGATAATTAATTCTTCATTATTTTTTGTAAGTACAACGCTAAAAAAACGTATGAATAGTGGTTCTATTTAAAGTTTTTTGAAGGCAGTAATCAGAAAAAATAATATGAATTAGTGTTATTTATTTTTGTCTAAGTACTTAATTCCTGAATACTGACTTTTCCAAAGAAAAATCAGGCTCAATTTTATTCATTATTGTCACGAAAAATAACCAATTAATCGTTTAGTTATACTTTTTCATAACATAGTTAAATGAATTCTCACAAATATAAACTATTACATGAATGAAATAGTTTTTTCACTTTATTTTTTAAGTAAGATATGTAACTTTACATAGCATTATTCATACGATTAAATTACAATTATGAAGAACAATAGAGAACACGTTCTTAAAGTCGCTACCAAATTAATTTCCCAAAAAGGATTTGATGGTGCAAGTACCAGAGATATTGCACAGACAGCTAAAGTAAGCCAAGGAATGATCAATTATTATTTTGGATCAAAAGAAAATTTACTGAAAGAAATCTTAACGAATTATTCAAAGCAGATTCATGCTGTAATGACTGAATTAAATAATTCAGACAAAGAAGGCATAGAATTTTTAAAGTTTGCTTTGCTTAAATTCTTTAAGATTGCTTTTGAAAACAGAGACCTTGCCCGCATCATGAACGTGGAGGAAATGATGGCTATCAGAGAGGATGTAATTACAAAAAATGATGAACTAGCCAATATTATTAACCTTCTTTTCATGGAAAAAATCAATGAAGGAAAAGATAAAGGAATTTACAATCAAGAAGCGGATGGTGAGTTGGTCGTTGGTTTTCTTGTAAATGCTTTGAATGATTACATTATCAGAGCAGAAAGAATGATCATCACAGAACCAAGAAGAGGAGTATCGAATTATAATGATCATCAGCAAAGAAGAATCTTGGAGTTCAGCTATCACTATCTTGATAAAATGCTACTTCCTTAAGGGATAAAAAAGAAATATAAATTTTGAAGTAAGAGGTGACTAAAAAATGATTAGTAAAACGTCATTCCGAGGCTCACCTCTTACTTTTTCCATATTCACTGACCTCAACCAAAAACACATCGCCTTGCTATCCCCATGAAAAAGAATAAAAAACCTGTTATCATCTCTGAAAGCTGGCTTTTCAGGATCAACCGTCTCTCCGATATTATCTTTGCCACCTCCATGACGATGTTGTTACTAGCCTTTGATTTTTCATCGATCGACAACATAAAAAGTAATAAAGAGCTTTTAAAAGCGTTATCTAATCAACTACCTATATTGGGTATTTACCTTACCACATTTATACTTCTGGCGGTGTATTGGCTGAAACACACCACTACTACCCGACTGATGAAAGGGGCCGACAGTACCTACATGTGGTTAGACATTATCACATTGGCTTTTGTGGCTCTGCTTCCTTTTTCAAATGGTTTGGCCACGGCTTTTTCAGATTTTTACGCTGCAATTTTACTGTATAGCCTCAATGTGATAGTCATCGGTGCTTTCTCTTATGCCTCATGGCGTTATGCAACGCATTATGACCGTTTGCTGAAAGAACCACTTGAAAAAGAAATTGCAGACGAAATAAGTCAGGATAAATGGATGGAACCTTTGCTGGCTTTTATTTCTATGATTGTTGCTTATTTTTATATCGACTACGCTCAGTTGCCCTACGTTCTTGTACCAGTAATTTATGCTTTAAGAACAAAATGGATTGAGTATAGAAGCACTAAAGCACGTTAATTGCTTTAAATAAGTAAAAAGACAAAATTATTTAATACTAATTATTGTTTTGCGATTACTGCCATAAAAAAACGATTAATAGAACCACTATTCAAACGTTTTTTCACGTTGTTCTCACAAAAAATAATTAAGAATTAATTATTAACTGTTTTTGGCTTAATACATAATTTTAATAAGATATAGTTCAGTAGTAACAATTTTTTAATTTAATAAAATCACTAACAATGTCAGCACAAGTCATATCTATCAGTAACCACAAAGGAGGTGTTGGAAAAACCACTTCGGTCGTCAATTTAGGCGCGGGTCTTCATCAGCTTGGTAAAAAGGTATTGATGATTGATATGGACCCTCAGGCCAATTTAAGTCAATCACTTGGCGTATTTGAGCCGGAAAACAGTGTATACAAACTTCTCAGAGGAGCATCAGATATCAACGATGCTATTATGGAACTGGAATTGGATCTTCATATGATTCCTTCAGAATTGGACCTTTCGGGTGCTGAACTCGAACTCAGTATGGAAGCTGGAAGAGAGTTTATTCTGAAAGGACAAATCAATAAAGTAATAGAAGACTACGATTATATATTAATTGACTGTCCGCCAAGTTTAGGGCTTTTAACCATCAATGCATTTACCACATCAAACCAGGTATTTTTTCCACTTCAAGCACAGTTTTTGGCCACTCAAGGCTTAACTAAGCTTTTAGAAGTTATTGAAAAAGTACAACAACGTCTGAATGCTGATCTGGAGATTGGGGGTGTTTTTATCACGCAGTACGATCAGAGAAAAATCTTAAATAGAAACGTTAAAGATGCGATCACTAAACACTTTGGTGACAAGCTCTTCAAAACGGTCATCCGCGAAAATGTAGCTTTGGCTGAAGCTCCTTCAAGACAAACAAATATTTTCAGATACAATCCGAAAAGCAACGGTGCCAAAGATTATTGGGACCTAGCTCAGGAAGTACTTGAAAGAACAGTCATCAACGCTTAAACCTTTACTACTACTCATTATGGCAAAGAAAAATTTCTCTGGTGGATTGGATTCTCTTTTAGGAGGTTCTCCCCTATCAAAAAGTGCGGAAACGTCTAAACCTAAAGAAGAACCGGTAAAAAAAGTGGAGAAAGTTACTCCTCCGGTTCCAAAAACGGCTTCTTTTGGACTGACGAAAGAGCAACAAGACAAAATCACTGCTCTTGCACAAAAGGAAGGCAGACCGGAAGACGAAATTATTAGAGAAGCAATTAGTTTCTATCTCGATTTTCAAGTAGATTTATAATAGAGGAAAACGTCAATTCTATCATATACCCACAATCCAAATTGCGGGTATATGCTATTTAAAGCCTATCAAAACTAAAGCTGTGCAGTACTTCTTTAGTTTTTTATATTATCACAATTCTTTGTAACCACTTTTTCCTCTACCTGTTTACTATTAAATCTAATAAGCAACCTTATGATCAAAAAATTAATACCATTACTTCTGAGCATCTTCATTACAAACTATTCTTGGAGTCAGCATATAGGGCTCACACTTCAACAAGATATTTCTATAATTGAAAACGGAAACGCAATACCTGACCCTTGGAATGGAGGTATTAATGCGGTACAGTTTTTTGAAGTGGATTTAAGTTTGGATGGCAAAAATGAATTAGTACTTTTTGATCGTACAAGCCGTAGAGTCATCCCTTATGTTTACGAAGAAAATCAGTGGGTTTATGCTCCTCAATATATCCCTATCTTCCCCTCTTCTATACGTTTTTGGATGCACCTTCAAGACCTTGATAATGACGGGCAGAAAGATTTGATTATAGGAGAAGAAGATGGTATTTATTTTTATAAAAATACTTCCTCAGCAGGTCAGTTGTCCTTTTCAGAAAATGGTTTACTGATCGAAAGTACTTCCTTTTCGGGTTCCCCTGCACCACTTTTATCTTCCCTTTTAGATACTCCTGCATTTTATGATATTAATAATGACGTAGCCTTAGACTTCTTCACATTCGTTCCTTCTGTGGGCGGTTCTATAGAATATCATCAGCACGTAGGGCTCAATGATCAAGGAGCACCTCAATATAAAAAAATCACTAATAATTGGGGCAACTTCCATGAATGTGGTGATTGTGCCACTTATATTTTTGATGGTCAAAACTGTTCTTCCAATGGTAGAATTATGCACCTCGGTTCAGCCGTGACGATTTATGATATTAATAAAAACGGATTGGGAGATGTTTTAATTGGTGAAATGAGCTGTTCCAACTTGGTAGCAATTCCAAATAAAGGAAGCAATGACGCTCCTCTTTTTGATGAAAGTATTACTAATTTCCCAAGTAAAACCCCTGTAAGTATTCCTGTTTTTCCAGCCGCCTTTTTTATTGATTACACCCAAAATAATGAAAAGGAAATGCTGATTTCTCCCAACCTGACAGGAAATGATGGGGATCAAACGGACTTCAGTCACAGCACATGGATGTATACTTTTAATGATGCCACCAAAGAATTTGAATTTGAAAAATCTCAACTTTTCCAAACCTTAGATTTTGGAGAAAGAAGCAAACCTTTTGCTGTAGATATTGATCAAAACGGGCAGTTGGATCTACTTGTTGGTTATAGAAATTCATTTAATGAAAATCTTGAACAATTCGGTGGAGGGATTGCCTACCTAAAGAATACGGGAACGAATGAGAATCCTTCATTTGAATTAATAGAAAACGATTACCTTTCTCTTTCTGAATGGGGGAAGATTGATATTATTCCATTCTTTATCGATTATGATAATGATGGAACTAAAGATTTGCTAGTAAGTGCTAGAACAGTAAATTCTAATGAAGCTGGTGTCTATTTACTTCCTGTCGAAAATAATAAAGCTGACTTTGGAAATGCTTCAAAGCTTGTCACTCATCGACCTGAAGAAAGCGTTTCTATGTATGACATAAATAAAGACGGGAGGATTGATATAGTAGTGGGAACTTTTTCTGGTGAATTGAAAACGTATTTGCAAAACGAAAACCATCAGTTTCAAGAAAGCAGTGAAAACTTTTTCCCTCAAATTGAAGCTGATTTATTAAGAAAATATCCTGTGATCCTTTTTGAGGACTTGAATAATGACGGAAATGAGGACTTGCTTGTATTTGATGAAAGCGGTCTGCCAAGAATATGGAGAAACTATAATAATGAAACTGAAAAGGCTTATCAGAAAGATGTGCTATTTGATGTTAGAACCAATACTTTCCAATCCATTAGTTTAGGGCGAAAAAATTCGGGTACAAAAATCGGAAATTATATTATCGTGGGATCTGAAGGTGGTGGCTTACAGTTATCTACTCTAGGAACACATGAGTCGCCCACAAGTATTTTACCAATACCTCCAAGCACATTCAACGTGAATATCTATCCAAACCCAAGTAATGCAGGTGTAACCATCGAAAACCAAGGAAACGTTTTATTGGAATACAGTATTCTTTCTATGCAGGCACAAAAAATTGCGGAAGGGAAGCTGTCAGTACTCTCAGAAATAAAGTTATCCACACAAAATTGGGCTAAAGGCGTTTATATTATTCAATTGAGAGACGGAAATGGAAAGTTATTCACAAAGAAACTACTTGTTCAATAGTTATTCACATTTATTTAAGACCTTTCCACAGCTACTAAAGTGGAATTATCAATGAAACCAAAGATGTGAACAAATCGATGTTTTCTCCATTTATGAACAACAGCGATTAGAACGTAGTAAATAAGCCACATCAAATTTTAAAATTGCCCTGAACGTATGCAAGTAAGTATCTGTGATCACTATTTTGGATTCACTTCCTTCCTGCAATTTATCCAACATACTCACAATATGTTCTTTAGGCAGTTTTTCCACCTCATCCTCTGACTGAATCCCCTGATCATTGATCAATAAGTCAGCGATTGTTAAGCTTAAATACTTGTCTTTCTTTGATAATTCCACCATAGTAATCTGTTTTGAGTTAATGTCTATCTTGAACTAAATGTTTTCTTAAAATCCACAGTACAGCAGGTAAATTCTCATATACTGTATCTTGTACCTCGATGATTTCCAACACTTCTTCCTCCATATATTTATCAACGAAGAATTCTTTTGGCGGTTCATACAAGGCATCTACTATATCATAAAAGTCATTTTCGTCTACTTCTCCTCTTCCATTGAGGTAAGCGGCATTGACAATGCGAGCTGCCACATCATCAGCATCCTTTTGATCATATCCATAATAGGCTGAATAAAGAATAAATTCTAAAATCTCAGGTACCGGTTCTTTTTCTACGGGTAATTTTCCAGCAAACTGTCTTAAGGCAGAAATAAAATCGAGTATATCAATAGTGACATGATTTCCTTTAACTTCCACTTCAAAAAGAGATGACATCGCATACCTTGTTTCCTGAATTAGAATACAATTTGTTTCCTCTTCAAAGAACAATGTGATAAAAACTTGAGAAGACTCTCCCTTTTCCTGAAATTCTTCAATTCCTTCTATTGCTTCCCACATTGCTCCCATCACCCTAGAGCCTTCCTTAAAAAACTTAGGCAATCTCTTAAACGTTACCTCTTTCCCCTCTAAATACTCTTCTAAAGTGATTTTTGATGCTGTCATTTCTTTTCTATTAGATAAATTTTCGTTTGTAGAATCCAATAGCAAAGTTATGAACTATTACTTAAGTTAAACAATACTTTTGAGAAATGATAAAAAGAAGAGGCAATCCTATTAGAATTCTTCAATTCTACACTAAGATTGCCTCATTCTGTGAGGTTTTATATTAAACAAGAATGCTTAAGAGCATTATTTGTCGTTAGGCTTTGTCTATATCTACTTCTACTAAAGTCTGATCCCAACCTAACTTCAAATTGTATTCATTTGAGTTATCATCCTTTTCGATCCAAATTCTCAAGCTTTCCATGGTTTTGTCACTATTGATGACATTGGTTTCCACCACCACAACATCAAAACTCTCATCTCTGCTTGCTTTTCCACCAAAACTCACTCCCCAATTGTAATTCTTATTATTGAAGATAATTTTCCATGTTTTGGATTCTGGAATTGTCCATAAAGTATATTTTCCTGCTGGTAAGTTTTTACCATTGATTGTCAATGCAACATTGGTCTTAAATGTAGTAGGCTCGTTTGCTCCTGTTCTCCACACCTGACCATACGGCACAAGATTGCCAAATATCACTCTTCCTTTTTTGAAAGGGGATGAATAGTGAATATCAATTTTAGTATCTCCATCAACGAAATTCTGTTCCATCTCAGGACTGTGTTTCTTTGTCTCTGAAATCATCATTTTCTGACCGAAGTAACCTAAGATACCCAACCCTAATAGAACGCCTAAAACAATAACAAAAATCTTTCGCATAGCTATTTTTTAGTATTTAACATAGAAGGTGTATTAGATGCAAAAAGGTTGAAAGCTTCCTACATCACTGTTTGTGCTAAGTGATGATACAAAAATCATACACTCTTTAGGTCTGGAAAATAATTACTGGCCAATTCTTCAGCCGTTTCCATGGCACCATGTACAGTAGCGCTATGTCCGTTAGTACGGCAAGCTTCCCCTATAAAGAAAAGTTTATTCCCTATCGGTTGCTTTAAATTTTCTCTACCCTCCAATGTACCTTTTGTAGAATAAGAATAAGTCCCTTTTACAAAAGGATCTTTGGTCCAGTCCTTTCCATGATGACTCATATACAAAGACATCACATCAACATGAGGAAATATTTCCTGCAAATCATTTAATAATACCTCAGCCAGTTCATCATCTTCTAATTGATCCAACTCTTTCGAGGCCTCTCCCATCAAATAAGCAACTATATGCTTAGGGTGAGAAGGACGGACTAAATAACTAGGGCACTTTTTACCACCAATCACTTCCACCAATTCCTCTTCCCAGAAACTTTCAGAAAATTCAATAAATAATTTACGTCCTTTTCCGAATCCAATATCATCAATAGCTTTTTGTTTTTCAGCAGGCAAAGCAGGTGTGAAATTGATTTTTTTCTCTTTCAGAACACCCAATGACACACTGACTATTACTTTATCGAAAGGTAATGTTTCCCCTTTTTTTGTTAGAATACCGACCTGTTCGTTTTTATAATTCACATCTACGATAGGCGTATTTAAATGGATCTTCCCTCTTAATCTTTTCTCAAAATACATCACTGCAGCACTGTATTTACCCCAGCTGAAATAGTTTTTATCACCCGAGGACCAACGCCATTCCTCTTCGCCAAGAGTAGATGCATGCACCTTCTCCACGTGAGCACTATACTCGCTCAGCATTCCTCTGATAATAAATTTCAAATTAGGGTGATAAAGTCCTTTTTCTTTGAGAGAATCAAGAATAGACCCGTCATAGGTTTCTTCTTCAATGGAATAAAAGTAATTCAATAATTTTTTCACAGTTTGAGGAAAGCGTTCAGTATCCTCTATATCTGTCAGTTGCTGATCATACCATATGTATTCATTTCCGGCTATTGGTTCTAGCGTTTGATCTAAATGTTTGAGCATTTCGAAAATGACGCTTCTGTTGCCATGTATTTCGGCAGCACCCATTTCCAAAAATAAATGATCGTGTATGGTTTGAGTGGCAATTCTACCGCCTACTCTATTCGAAGCTTCAAAAAGTGAAACATCATAACCTAACTCCGTTAAAATATGGCCGGCGTACAGACCTGATATTCCTGCTCCAATTATTGCTACTTTCATAAGTTTTTTCCTAGTTTTCTTCTACATCGAAAATAGTCAAATCACTGTTATATAAAAAGTGACTTTTATCGTAGTACGTTCTAATTATCAAAAAGAAATCAAGAAATATCAAATTTTGGCTTTTTCGTCCTCTATCCGAAATTATTCCGTGATTATTGTTAATTTAAACGTAACAAATTGAACTTAAGGGCGTATTTAAAACCCAAAAAACAAAAAATTATGATAAAAATTAATTCAACATTAGGCTCCAATGTTATAGGCTTCACAATTAATGGTAAAATTGATGATGAGGGGCTTCAGGAGTTTTTCAAAGCAATAGACGAAAAAACCAATAAAAATGGTAAAATAAAACTTTTGGGCGAAGTGGAAAACATGGGAGGAATTGAAGATTTCAAAGCCTTTTTTGATATTCTGAAAGCCAAGGCAAAAGCAATTACAGCTTTAGAAAAATATGCTTTCGTAGGAGAAGCCGAGTGGATGCAAAAAATCTCAGGTGTTATGGATTTTATGATTCCGAATATCCCTATTAAAATGTTTAAGACTGAAGAACGTGATCAGGCTTTAGTTTGGTTACTTCAAAAGGAAGAGGCATTTGTACCGGGCATCCATAAAATTGAGGTGGAAGATAACGACAACTTCTTGGCTTATCGTTTTACAGGCAAAATCAATCCACAAGAATACGTTGGTCTTGACAGTGAGTTCTCCGTTCAAATCAATTCGGGCAAGTCATTGAATATTTATATGGAATTTGCAGGTTTTGAAGGCTACAGCAATATATTAGCCATGTGGGATGATTTCAAAACAGGCATAAAATATTATTCAGATATTAAAAAAGTAGCCATTGTAAATAGCGGTCAGTGGATGGATTTCCTTGTTAGAATTGGAGACATCTTCACTCCCGGTATCAATATGGAGCATTTTGAAGAAAATGATAAAGAAAGAGCCAAGACTTGGTTGAATAGCTAACTTTTGTAATGAAGAATTAAGAGGGAAGAATGAAGAATTATGGTGGTTCGGTGGACGTTACATTACAATGTGCCTACATAATTTACGGTTTTAAAATAGTGAGGTCAAAGTTGTAAACAACTTTGACCTTTTTAATTTTTAGCTATAAGAAAATGACACCCTTCAAATTTCGAAGAGTGTCATTATTGGTAATACTTATGTTGGAACAATTTTGATGATAAGTTAATAAATAATTGAATTGGAATAATAAAACACGTTTTTTAGCAAACGTAACAAACTATTTACATGGCAAAAAGTATGAGAACATTACTGTTACATTAATTCCGATTGTTGTTGTTATTATCAATAAATCTATCTAGTATGAAATGAAATACATATTTTTTGTTTTTTGTACATTACAAATGTAGCGGGTTTACAAAAACCAATTTATGGGATATGAACACCTTTAATTACTTTTTTTAACCATACATCACACTGCTAAAAATCAGTTTTTAAATAAGTGATAATAAAACCAATTCTTTAACCTATATAATTATCAATAATTCAATAAAAAATACTTAAAATTAAAAATATCACAACAACACTCTTCACGATTTATCAAAAAAAAGAGTACTATTTTATAAAAAGGTAGAAATAATTAAAGATTTCTTAAAAGAAGGCAGTTTTTAGGCTGTGCTGGAAGAGAAAAAGTACAGCCGTTTGACAAGTGTTATTTTAACATTTTTAAGATTAATTACTCCGTTTTTAAGTCTAAGAAAAGGGATGTTTCGTAGACTCATAATTGAAATTGTTTTTTTGGGAAGAGAACTCTTTTATCAAATTTTGATTATCAGAATTCTTATGATAAGGAATCAGAACTACATCACAGCACTACTCCTTTATAATTCTTAACTCTGTAACTCAATTCTGAATACTAAAAAATCAAGGCAAAAAAAAAGAACGGCCTCCAATCGGAAGCCGCACTTACCACATACTAACCATAAATGGTTTTTAACCATATATAAACACATATAAACATAAATTCTCTTCAAGAGTTGCACTAGGCAACCTTAAGCACTTGAAGTAATTCTTCAAGGTGCTCGTCCTCTACAGTTTGTAAAGTATCTGCTTTTTTCAAGAAAGCTTGGTAAGCTACTTCTAAAGCATCGTGATCTAAAGTATGACCTAGCTTTTGAATACGATAGAACAATGCCGCTCTACCACTTCTTGCTGTCAATACAATCGATGACTCAGAAACACCAACTTCAGCAGGATCGATAATTTCATAGTTGTCTCTGCTCTTGATAACACCGTCTTGGTGAATACCTGATGAGTGAGAGAATGCATTATCACCTACAATCGCTTTGTTTGGCTGAACAGGCATGTTCATAGTTTCTGAAACCAAACGGCTGATCTCATAGATCTTTTGAGTGTGAATAGCAGTGTCGAAGTTCAACATGTTATGCTTACGCATTGCCATCACTACCTCTTCCATTGAAGTGTTTCCGGCACGCTCACCGATACCGTTTACTGTACACTCAATTTGTCTAGCACCATTGCTTACACCTGATAGAGAGTTGGCAGTTGCCATTCCCAAGTCATTATGACAGTGTGTAGAAATGATTGCTTTATCAATATTTTTCACGTTCTCTTTTAAGAACTTGATTTTAGCTCCGTATTCTTCTGGAATACAATATCCTGTAGTATCTGGGATGTTTACCACTGTGGCCCCGGCTGCGATTACAGCCTCTATGACTCGAGCTAAATAGACATTGTCTGTTCTACCTGCGTCTTCTGCATAAAACTCTACGTCTTCTACAAAAGTTTTGGCTAACTTCACTGCTGCAACCCCTCTTTCGATCACTTGATCTCTGTCTAATCTCAATTTAGTGAAGATATGCTGATCAGATGTTCCGATCCCTGTATGAATTCTTGGTTTTGCCGCAGGCTTTAACGCTTCTGCTGCAACCTCAATGTCTTTTTTTACTGCTCTTGTTAGACCACAGACCGTCGAGTTTCTAATTTCTCTAGCAATTCTATTTACTGCTTCAAAGTCACCAGGACTTGAAATCGGGAAACCCGCCTCTATAATGTCAACGCCCAGATTTTCGAGAGCACGTGCAATAACTAACTTCTCCTCTGTATTCAAACGGCACCCTGGTACCTGTTCTCCGTCTCGCAACGTTGTGTCGAAAATAAATACTTTATCGTTCATAGGCTTAAACACTTCTTGAAAGGTGTCTGTTATAATCTATTTTTAAAACAATTATATTGGTATTGTTTTGCTAAAGTAAAGGGTGATCAAAAGCATCAAAAACAAAAAAAAATACATTTTACGATGTTTAATTTAATAATTAAGCGAATAGAATGTAAATTTGGCAATGTGTAAGGTTATTAAAGATCATAATAAATACGATGCCTAAAGAAAGATCAAATCACTTATATCAGTTAATTAAATCAATGTCGAGAAGTGAGAAGCGTTATTTTAAACTTGTTTCTAACGAATCGAAGAGCAATTCCTCTAAAAAATTTATGCTCTTATTTGAACTAATTGACAAGCAAGATGTTTTTGATGAAGAACAATTATTAGCTTCTACTCCCGAATTGAAACCTATACAATTCTCCAATCTTAAAGCTCATCTCTATAAAAGAATTTTACAGGCATTAAGGCAATTTCATCTGACGAAAATGGAAGATGCTGAAATCAGAGAAATGATTGATCATGCTGAATTATTATATAACAGAGGACTTTATGATCAATGTGCGGACATTTTAAGAAAGAGTAAGAAAAAAGCACAGAAGAGTGATCATCTTGAGTTATTGCTGGAAATTTTGAGGTGGGAGAAAAGTTTGCTGACACATACGCTCGACAAACATAATCAGAGAAGGGTAAATAAACTGATTCAAGAAGTACAGGATACAAACGACCGTATTAATCAGATTAATAAATTCTCAAATATCTCCGCTAAGCTAAATGCTTTTTACCTTAAGGTGGGCTATGTGAAAAGTGAGAAGGATTTGAAGAAAGTGAATGACCTTGTCAATAATGATATTCTATCTATTGATGAGGATAAGTTTTCAATCAATGAGAAATTATCGCTTTATGAGTTATATATAGGCTTTTACTACTTCACACATAATGTAGAAAAAGGACATTGGTATGCTGAGAAGTGTCTCCATATTTTCCATAACGACCCTAATCTTATCCCTTCACGTTTAGATGTTTACATCAGAACCATTAACAACCTCCTGATCGGGCAATATAAACTGTATAAATACAAGGATTTTATAGATACGAAATCGCTATTTAGAAAAATCCGCTCCAATGAGAAAATTGAGCTGAGTGAAAACATCAAAATGAAACTCCTCAAATATTCTTATGTGCATGAGTTTAACCGCCTTTTTATGCTAGGAGATTTTACTGGAGGGGTGCAGAGGGTAAATTTACTATTGAATAATATTGAGTTCTTTATTGAGAAATTGAATAAGCACTCAAGACTTATTTTATACTACAAAATTGCGTGTTTGTATTTTGGTGCAAGTGATTTTAGGTTGTCTTCAAAGTGGCTGAACAGAATTATCAACTCTGACGCATTGGAAATGGATGTACGAGAAGATGTTCACGTTTATGCAAGAATTGTGAACTTGATCTGTCATTATGAAATGGGCAATACAGATTTGGTAGACTATTATGTAAAGTCTACTTACCGTTTCATGCTTCGCAAAGACAATCTCTTCAAGTTTCAGATTTATATTATGAAATTCTTGAAAAAGCTTTCTAGAAATATGAATGATCATGAACTTACCAATGCCTTTATTGAACTGAAAGATTTATTAAAACCATTGGAAAGTGATCAGTTTGAGAAGCACCCTTTTATGTATTTCGATATTATTTCTTGGCTAGAAGGTAAAATTGAGAAAAAGTCAGTGCAAGAAATCATTCAATCTAAAGCCAAAGTATTAATTGGTGAGGATTACCCTGCTTAACTTCCATAAAAATGAAGAGCTAACACTAAGGGTGGATCTATCTTTTCCACCCTTACTGCAAAAAAAATATTTGTACTGACATTATGAAACTTCACTAATCACTTTCTCGTCTATTTTATTTATACAATTAACTTACATTACCATATTGTTCATTTTACATTAAGTCATTTTTTTAGTTAATTACCTAACGCTAAGTTAGATACAATTCACCCAAAACAATGCCTTGATATTTATGAACACCTATGGAAAAATCACTATCAAAATACAATACTAGATGTCAAATTTAATTCTATCACAAAAAGACCTAAAATACCTCCCCTACTCCATGTTGGTGGAGTTTAAAGAGATGCCTCAGGAGGCACAGTATGAGTTCTTTCAGGAGATGAAAAAATTCAAGCGTTCCAAAGTCATTATGTATTTATTGCATTTCTTTCCACTTCACGTATCATTAGGTTATGTAGGAAAATGGTTAGAGCAGTTTTTATTCTGGATTACCGGAGGAGGTTTCGGTGTTTGGTGGCTCGTTTTACTTTTTACAATTCCTTCTGAAATTAAAAACTTCAACAGAAAAGTAGCTCAGGAAATCTTTAAGGATATTGCCCTGAAATACGGAATTAAGAAAAGATATAAACATACTCCACCTAAGGCGCTTATTAAACCAAAAGTATTGAACCTTCCTGAGTTTGATCCTACTCAACCAACTTTAGATCACCTGAAAGAGGGCTTTATGTTTGACCTCGATGGTAAAACATGGCAGATTGTAGAGGAATATCAGCAAGATTTTAAAATGAAAAATTCTGAACGCCTTTTTGTCTGCCACCATGATCTTGAAGAAAAGTTCTTGAGGTATTCGAATGAAGGATATTTTAAAAAGGTACTTTGGAGTAAAGCTGTCAATGTATTTCAGATTGATCCTGAATTAGAGAGAAAAATACGTACTCAGGGCAACCCTGCCAATATTCTGTACCTCAACGGTCATCGTTTTTATAAAGAAAATATTGAAAGTGGATTGATGTTTAAAGTTTCTAAATCAGACGCTGATGTTGTGGGAGACTCCATGAAAACATGGCATTATTTTAATGAAGACCGTACACTCACATTAAAAATAGAATCTTACAGAAATAAACTGAAAGCCTTCCAAGGAAAAGTAATCGATGAAAATAATATTACAGATATCCTTCCTTATAAAGTATAGTTGAACGAAAAATGAAGAATTAAGAATGACAGTATTTCATCATTCTTAATTCTTTTTTTACTTGCCTTGAATCTGCTTCAAATGATGTGCTAAATGATCGACATAATCTATCATCAAAAATCTCAAATCTGCTGCTTCCCCATTTCCCAATTCAATCCTAAAAGATAACGATTCATCGGTTTGCATCTCCATCACCTTTAAAATTCTATTATTTATTGACCTGAAAAATTGTAGCAATTCATTGAGATCTGCACTTTGATAATCATTGGCCTTTACAAGTTCATCTTGATTATAACTCACCACCTTGAAGGGTTTTTCCTCAAACTGAATTTCTGTAAATCTTTGAAGGTTATTGATACCCGAATCAATAAGATGTCCCAAAATCTCCTGTTTTGACCATTTTTCAGGGTGTTCTTTGAGTAAAAGTTCTGATGATTGAACTGTTGATAAGAAATCAACTCCTTGTTGACTTAATGCCTGAAGTCTGTTGATGGTATCCTTCATAGTAAGATTAGTTTTGGTTGAGTGTGAATTTAGTGGAAGAAAAAAGGTCTGAAATTCTCATTCCAGACCTCAATATATCTAAGATATTTTCCTTTCAAAAGGAATATGTTCTTCTTCTACTTTTCGTAATCGATAACTAAATCTTTTCACGAAAATAAGACAGATAATTCCCAACCCTAACGGGAATCCCATCCAAATACCGGCTTCTCCCTGTCCCCAGTGGAAAGCGCACATATAAGAGAATGGTATCGCTATGACAAAGTAAGAGGAGAAAATAAACCACATTGGCACTTTGAAATCATGCAATCCACGGCACGCTCCAGCATATACAATCTCTATGGCATCAAAAGTTTGATAAGAGGCCAGCCAAACTATAAACAACTGTGCGAACTGTATCACTTCTTGATCATCGGTGAAGAGGTGAGGCATCCATGATCTTCCTGTCAAGAAAAAGACAACGGCTCCAAATGACATCAGTGTCACGATAATCAGCGAGGCGTAAGTTACTTTTTTAACCTCTGTGAAATCTCTTTTACCAAAACTCTGACTTACTAATATTCCTGTAGCTGCTCCAATACCTTGGTACACCATAAACCCTAACGTACTCAAACTGATCGCAACCTGATGAGCGGCCAAACCTACTTCTGATATCCATCCCATCATAATTGTCGAAATGGAGAAAGCAGCACTTTCCATCAATAATTGAAAGGCCATAGGGATTCCATTCGTAAAGAATTCCTTCACTTCTTTTACGGTAAATTGTACTTTATTGAAAAGGGACGAAAAAACTTCAAACTTTTTGTAAGTGGAGAATACATAAATTGCTCCGCCTGCCATTGCCAATCTGGCGAGAAGTGTACCTACACCGGCACCGATCAATCCCATTTCTGGTGCCCCTAGCAAACCGAATACAAAAACAAAATCACCTACAATGTTCACCACATTACCTACCAATGTGATTTTCATACCCATTTTGGTATCTCCTATTCCCTCAAAAAGCTGTTTGAAAGTCAGGAAAATCATTTGAGGGATTAAAGAAACCATCAAAATGATCAAATATGCTTGCGAGGAAGCTATAATCGTTTCGGGCTGTCCCATGTAGGGCATATAAAAATACAGGACTACCAACAGCATTAAGAGCAAAAGGGATAAAATTCCATTGGCCATAAAGCTGTTTTTCAAAGCGCTCGTTGCTTTTTTGTAGTTATTCAAACCGATTGCCTCCCCTATTTTGGGCGTAAGAATAAAGGTGAAGCCCATTCCAAAAAGAAGAACCAGGTTAAAAATGGTATTGGAAAATGAGGCGGCGGCTAATGGGGTTCTTCCGAGCTGACCGATGATCATATTATCCACCAATCCCACGGAAATTTGGCCTACCTGAGCTAAGATAACAGGCCAGCCGAGTTTTAAAATTGTAGAGAATAAAGGATTGTACTCCTTCCAATGTCTTTTCAATTGCATTTTCTTATTTTTTAAAAATTGAATTGAAACAGACGAGACCTTCCCCTTTATCATCTCTCCTGCTTAGTTATTTTGGCAGCTGAACAGCTGGGCTTTAAGGTGAAAAACTAACTAGCATTCAACGGGATAATAAAGTCGTTGTTTAGAAAATCTATAATTATTTTTCGGGATGCAAAGGTAAAACATAGTGTAAGAAAGTCCACAAAATGATAAGTTTTATTAAGTACTTCATCAAATTTAGAGAGTATGCTTTCAAATAAGCTCTATACCATAAAACAAAATCCCTTTCATCATCTATTATGACAAAAGGGATCGTTTAGTTTTACTGTGATAAAGTTTCTTTAATTTCTTCCACTAATAGCTTGCACTCATCAAAAAGTATTTTGTACTTCTCTTTTAATGTACTCACAGATGTTTCTTCTTTTGCTATCTTTTCCATTACTAATACCTGATCTTTGATCTCCTGTATTGCAATAAAATTAAGAGTAGACTTAAAATTATGAAGGTTTTTATACGCGGACTTCCAATCTTCAAGACCGATGCTCTCCTCAATACTTTTGAGCTGATCGGGGGCGTCTACTATAAAACGTTCCATCATCTCTGCTATCAGTATTTTGTCTCCTCCTGAAAATGTTTCGAGGTACGACAAATCTACTCTAGAATTTCCCATGATAATTTAAACACACTAATTAGCATTAATCTACTATATATGACATTAAGTTGAACGGTTGTCAATTAGTTCGATTATAGATTGAATTTAGCTATTCGTATCCATCTCCTTTAAATAACGGTAGATAGTTACCTTACCAATATCCAACTTTTTTGCCACTGTAGCAACGTTGTCGTGATATCGATCCATAAAACTACGAATAATTTCGAAAGTATACTCCTTTAATGTAAGGTCTTTGTTTAATAAGGAGTTTACGTTCTGTGAAGAAGAGAACTGAATATCAGTATCTGAGATGATATCGTTGTCACACATTACCGCAGAAAGTTCAACAATCGCCTTTAATTCTCTGATATTCCCAGGAAAATGATAATTCAGCAGTTTTTCTTTCGCTTCCTTGGTAAAGGTCAGCTTCTTCATTCCATTGGTCGTCGTAAATTGATCGGCCAGGAATTTTGCAATCAAAATTACATCATTCTCCCTTTCCCTCAACGGAGGTAAATGTATTGGTAAACCGAGCAATCTATAATAAAGGTCTTCTCTGAAAAGTTTTTCATTCATACGAAGAGAAAGATCCCTGTGAGTGGCCGTAATAATCCTCACATCCAATTTCTGAATTTTATTACCGCCAATACGTACTACTTCCCTCTCTTGAATCACCCTCAGCAATTTAGCTTGAAGATTGATATCCATCTCACCAATTTCATCTAGGAATATAGTTCCTCCATTGGCTTCTTCAAACTTCCCTACTCTTTTGGCAATTGCTCCTGTAAATGATCCTTTTTCATGACCAAACAACTCACTTTCCAATAATGAGGTCGGAATTGCGGCAATGTTTACTGCCACAAAAGGTTTGTTTTTTCTGTTGGAATTATAATGTATTGCTTTCGCAATAACTTCCTTACCCGTTCCCGTTTCACCTGTAATGGAAACAGTGATATTATTATTCTTGGTTTTATGAAGCATTTGAAAAACCTTTTTCATTGGTGTACTATTGCCAATGATCGATTTATCAAATTCATATTTATTGGACAATTCCTGACGCAGCGTTTGCACTTCCTCTTCCAAGGATTGCTTTGTTTTGATTTTATTCAAAGCATTCAGCAGTCGTTCTCTAATGTCTTCCTCCTTGGTGATGTAATCATATACCCCCAATTTAAAAAGACTGACGGCGGTTTGAATATCATTCTGCCCAGAAATCACAATAATAGGCACCTGAGGTAATTTTGCTTTAATTTTGAGAATAACCTCCTCTCCTGTCATGTCCGGCAAAGAATAATCGACGGTGATCACAGATGGATTTTCATCCAAGGCATAGAGAAGGTCACGGCCGTTGACAAACATTTTTACTTCATGTTCATCATCCATAGAGAGGATATAATGAAGCATTTTTGAAAAAACGGCATTGTCCTCTAAAGCAAATATTTTTAGTTCAGATGGATTCATAAAATCATTTATTCGCAATATTCCTGCAGAGCTGCTGTAGCTGGAGAGTACCCTAAAGCTTCTGCCATTGAAAGCATTTTACATACTCTCTCGTCTGCTTTTCCTGTTGTTCCGCTAATTGCCAATGCTTTATAATAGTAAGCTTCAGCGTATTTATTATCCAGAGCTATTGCTTTATCAAAATCTACAATTGCTCCTTCAAAATCTTTCATAACAGATAATAATCTAGCCTTGTGATATAAGACTCTTTTATCTTTTCCTTCAGATAACTCCTCTGCCTTTTCGAAATCTTTCAACGCCTCAGCTGCTCCTACAATTTCTGCATTAACGAATGCTCTATTTAAATAAATATCATAAATAGTAGCATCTAATTGAATAGCTTGAGTATAGTCGTTAACAGCTCCTTCATAATCTCTTGTAAAACGTCTTACATTTCCTCTATTATAAAAATACTTGTAAGCATCAGGAACATCTTCCTCCGTTTGTTTATATAATTCGATAGCTAATGTAAAATCATCGTTGGCCTTACTGTATTCTTCCAAAGCCATATGTGCATAACCTCTTGAATTATAAGCGTCCATATTATTTGCATCTTCCTTAATAGCAGCATCAAATAATGAAATGGCTTCTTTGAATTTACTATCAGCAAGTTTTTGTTTTCCTTGATTAGTAAGTTCCTGAGAACTCGGTCCACATCCTATTAATAAAAAAGTAAGGATGGCGAAAAGTAGGTTTATTTGTTTGGTTTTCATTCCACAAAAGTAAAAATAAATATCAATATGCTTTAGTTTACATGACTTATTTAACGAAGTTGATCATTTATCTTTGAATGTACTTTTGGTATAGCTGATAAATTGGAAACACTTTTATCCTTAGTTTTGACAGATAGTAAAAAACATAATCTATAAAAGCAGGTTTTCTTAATTTTTTAAGTAGATAAAAATAAGATTTAGCTAGATGAAAATTTTCAGTGTAATACGACAACCGCTGATGGTATACAATGGACTTAGACAGTGATTGATTTTCAGCTTCGGTTTGATTCAGCTGTTTGGCCTTCATGACTATTCTCAAAGTTGATTTCAATAACTCATTCCCTCTTCTTTTGTAAAAACTTTGAGAGAGAGAATTTTTCACTTTACGTTTTTGAGTATTGACTTTATCATAAAAAGCAAACTGACAATTCCGTGACAATCGTATCCATATATCATAATCCTCATAAGCGAGCGCTTCATCATACCCACCCAATTCTTTCAAATAAGAAGTCCTGAATGTAATACTAGGTGCACCGAACAATGGCGGGTTTCTCAAAATACGCTCATACACTTCTCCTTCCTGCACTTTTTCTAATAGCCTCCCATGCTCATCTCTCTTATAAAATGAAGTAGCTTGTACCTTTCCTTGTTCATTAATGAACATAATATCTGAAAACACTGCCCCGTACTCTTCCCCTTTCAATTCAAAAGTGTACACATCATCCTTCACTCTATTTTCTAATAGAATATCATCCGCTGCAAAATCGATTACATATTTACCTTTCGCTTCTTTTAATCCCGTATTAAAAGCTTTACAATTCCCAATGTTATCCGGCAAGGCAATAAATTTTGCCTGAAGATTGTATTTTTGTAATGAAGTAGTAATTTTATTTACGGATTGATCCGTACTTCCATCATCAACAATGATCGTTTCTATGTTTTGATACGTTTGATGAGCAATGGAAGCAATAGCATCCTCAATATAGGGTGCATGATTAAAACTCAAACAGATAATAGTAACCAAAGGGGTATTCTGCATATATATGGTATTCAAAAAGTCTTATAGTTGTTCGATAGTTTTAGGAATAATATTCCTAATGTTCTCTACTGTTTCCAATGCTCAATTTAATAATTTAAAATTCAGTACTAAATCACCTTACAGAACTATTGTTTCCCACTTGGGCTATTTAAGCCCTTCGTCAGGAGCATATAATCCGGAAGTGGCGGCAAAAACGCTTGGTGGTGATGATTATACTATTGAACAGAAAATAGGTCTGGCAATAAAGTTAAAGCAAATCTATGACAAACATGGAGGGCTTGACCTTGGTGATATTTCTAACAGAAGGAATTATAAAAATGAAGACGACGACCCGATTTATACAATTTTTGAAGATATTCCTGAGATTTACCTGATCAAGGAAGGCTCTAGCTGGCTCTACTCTCCTAAGTCAGTAAGGGAAATCAATACTGTTTTCAGAAGATATTATCCTGCTGCAATTCCCCCTAAAAGACCTCAAAAAACAACACCGGACAGTGTAGATGTCACTTCTAAAGACTCTACAGGAAAGGAAGTGACAATAAGAAAACCTTCGCCCAAAAAGGAAAAACCTATTGAGCAGAAGCCTAATATAAAGTTTGATATCAGTACGCCTAAAAGTGCCACAACAACTTTCTTTGGTTTTCAGCAAGACAATAATTATCACCCCGAAATTGCGGCCAAAGTGATTGGCAGTGTGGAATTGTCACTGGAAGAACGTATTACATTGGCCATCAAATTAAAGCAAATTTATGATGGCTTGGGGCTTTGGATTGAAATTGAAGACATACCGGAGGAACCAAATTACAGAGATTCAACTCGTCATAATAAAGAAATATATGTACTGGATAAACAGCTTCCTGATTTTTACCTGGAAAACTTCAAAGGGAAATGGATGTTCTCGGAATCTAGTATTGAACTGATTGAAAACAAGCACCGTCAGGTTTTTCCTATTGGTAAAGAAGGACTGGAAACTGTGGGCAGTATTCTCCGAAAACCTCTGGGGAATTATGCTAGAGAAGAAGTAGTAGGACTGGAACTTTGGCAGATCACAAGTATGCTGGCCATGATTATTGCCGCTTGGCTAGCGGTAATGCTGGTCTCTTCCGCCATCATGTGGATTGTGTCATGGATACCTAAATCAAAAGACGAAAGCAGGTACATCCAAAACTTGATCAAATCAGGTATGATGGTCATAATTCTGTACTATTACCGCCTTATTTCACCAAGTTTAGAGCTGACAATTCAGGAACTGCAGTATGTGATTATTGTACTTAAAGTCTACAGTATCTATCAAGTTATCCGTTTCTTCTATAACTTAATCGACCTGTGGGTACAGCTTTGGCTGAGAAAAGCAAATGAAAGGGATGATCAAATTCAGAGAGGTTTTGCCCCTTTCTTTGGGATGACTGCTAAACTGCTAGTTATCCTTATTGGGTTGATTTTTACCGTGAGTGCTTTAGGATATGATATATCTGGCTTGCTGACGGGTCTTTCTATTGGTGGTGTAGCCGTAGCCCTTGCCGCTCAAGATACAATCAAAAACCTCTTCGGTTCTATCATGATATTTATGGACAGACCTTTCGTCATTGGGGATTGGGTGAAGACAGATGGAGTAAGTGGTTCGGTGGAGCAGATTGGTCTTCGATCTACAAGAATCAGAACTTTTGAAAACTCTGTAGTCTCTATTCCAAACAGTAGAATGGCCGATTTCACCATTGATAATATGGGAATGAGAGTGTTTAGAAGATATAAAACCTATTTGAGAGTCAGTTATGAAACCAAGCCGGATCAATTGGATGAGTTTGTAGAAAGATTAAAAGAAGTAGTTAGAAACCATCCGCATACCAGAAAGGATTTCTTTGTAGTCAACCTTAATAACATCGGGCTTTATTCTTATGATATCCTATTTTATATTTTCTTTGAGGCACCCACTTGGAGCGATGAGTTGCACTTCAGACACGAAATCATCAGAAGCATTATTAAAATCGCTAATGATCTTGATGTAGAGTTTGCAATTCCGCCTTCAGGATTGGATTATATGATGGAAAATACTGCAGAAAAACCATCTTCAAAGAAAAAATCTTCTAATAAGCCGTTCGGGTTTATGTAAAATGCGTAAGATAAAAGTATATAGTGCCCTTCTTTTGTTATTGATCACCACTTTAGGAAATGTGGTTTACAGTCAATCGCTCTCAAAGGAATCCGTTGATTTTCATCTGAAAAGATATGAATACGGTCGGCTTTCAAAAAGTGATTTATATGGAAAAGTGGCCCTCATTATTATTACTGCATCTTGGGATTTGGAATTCAATAATGACCTCAATAAAGTAAAAGAACTACAAAGACTCTTTGCTTCAAAAGATGTAGAGTTTATATATATAGTGGGTGACCTCCCGGAACGATGGAAAACTTTTGCAGAAAATAAAGGGCTGAAAGGGGAATTTTACTATCTCCCTTCTATGAGTAAAGGATGTAAACGTTGTTTTCTGTCATCACATTTTGATGAAACAGAAATTACTTCCTATTATATACTCTCAAAAGATGGAAGCTTACTGGGTAAACATCTCCCGAGTCCTGCAAAAAGTGAAGGTATAGAAAAACTCTTGGCAGGTGCAAGCGTATTAAAAATAAACTAGTATTAAATTAATTATATAAAATGGATCCGTTAATTATCCCTCTGGCAGCAATTGTATTACCTCTATCTATTCCTATCATCGCTATCTTAAGTAAAAATGGCAAAAGAAGTAGAAGAGATACGCAGAAATTATTCAAAGAATTGGAAACACTGAAAAGTGAAAATCTTCAATTAAAACAAAGGCTAGAGAATATTGAGACCATTGTGACTGAGCCAGATTATGATCTTAGGAAAACCCTGAAGGCTTCAGATGATCAAAATCATAAATTATTGGACTAAAACGAACGTAAATCGTACACTTAGCTATAAAAGTGTTCATTTACGCACAAACACTTGCTTTGTTGCAATATTTTAATTAATTTATTATCAACAACTTACAGCATTAGGCTTTAAATTGGCACAAGTGTTTTTGTAATAAGATAAAAACCGCAACACTCCATAAAAGTGTTCGCGTAAAGATAAAGTTTAAATAATTGAATTGGTTGGAAAAGGCAAATATCACATGATGTTTGCTTTTTTGTTTTATATACTTTCTTAATCTTTTTAAATACCCCCAAAAAACAAACTTTATTCCCCATCATTAAAAGGTATTCACCTAAATTTTTACGATTTCCACTAAAAGATACCTAGATTTCTGATATATTAGAGAGATAGACCCCAAAACGGAGTAAATCTGATACTTACCATATATAATAGATACAATGTCAAACTTATTTATTTTGAATAAAGAGGCCAATGTTGCTTCAAATTATATCAATGAACTAAGAGATCCAGCTATCCAGACAGATAGAGCTCGATTCAGAAGAAACCTTGAAAGACTTGGTGAATTATTGAGTTACGAGATCAGTAAGACATTAGATTATAAAGATATTGACGTGCCAACTCCACTTGGCGTTTCTCCTTCAAGAACAATTGCAGACGAACTTGTAGTAACTACAATTTTGAGAGCAGGATTGCCAATGTACCAAGGTGTACTGAACGTTTTCGATCACGCTGACAGTGGTTTTGTTGCTTCATATAGATCAAATGCTCCTGGCAATGATGTTGAAATCAACATGGAATATGTGGCTTCTGGAAATCTTGACGGAAAAATAGTGATTTTAGCTGACCCTATGCTTGCAACTGGTAAATCATTACTTTTAGCTTTGGAAGGTTTGTTGAAAAACGGTACTCCAAAACATGTACACATCATGGCGGCAATTGCCAGTGAAGAAGGTGTAAAGTACATTCAGGAAAACATTAAAGTTCCAGCTTCTTTATGGATGGCCGCTGTCGATCCTGAGCTGAACTCGAAATCATATATTATTCCAGGTCTTGGTGATGCTGGTGATTTATGTTTCGGTGAGAAACTATAGTTTTTGATATAGAATCAAAAAAGACAAAGCCGTTGAATCGTAAAATTCAACGGCTTTTTTATGAAAAGAAAATCATAAAATCACTTTCCTTTCAGAACACTTCTGTACAATTAAACTGTGACTATTTAATTGCTTACTTATTACTTAAAACTTGCTAATTGGGTAAGAATCATAAAGTGGGTTACTCCTATATGATATTTTTATACTTTACTCGATATTCTTCCAATGGCAATCCTCCAGGGTGTGAGGGAGCCGTTTTAATGTTGATAAACTCATTATCAAATTCTACAATAATCCATAGATTAGTAACGGGGATTTCTTTTGATACCGCTTTACAAACAGGGTACTTGTAAAAAACATGTCCCCAATTCACCTGCTCTACTTTCTTTCCTGATAAATATTTAGAGATCATTGTATAACGAGTGTCCGAATCTTGATTATTCTTCCAATAATTCTTAGGCAAACGTTTTACATCTACTTTTTTGATTTTGTAATGCTCTTTTACTGATTCTTTTAGATCGTCATTCACTCTGATATCATTTGCAATGGCAAGGTGATTATAAGGAGTTGGGATTTTCACTACTTTCTCACTACTCAATTCATATGCTACTGCACCATCTTTATCCGTCAGAACATAGCCTATACCTACGGCAATTGGTAATTTTTCCAATTTTGCACAAGCCTCTTCCTTACTTTTACTCTCCAGTACTTCTCTTGCAAAAAACACTGACGGAAGGCCCTTGTCAATATTCGCTTTCAAATCAAATTTGGAGTGGGCATTAAGTGAAAAACCACTTTCTAAATGCACACCTTGTATACCTACTGTTCCCACATAACCTGTTAAGAATAGCACTTCTCCATCCACGTTATATTTCATCAAACACTGTGCACCTTCAAACATTCTAGCCCAATCCAAAGAGTAACAAACCGATGCTTTATTGTTATTCCAAACTGCCCCTGCACTACAGTGCCCGCTTAAATTGTTTCCTTCTACGAAGGCAGGATTTTTCCCACTCATTTCCTCCATGACTGCAAAAAGCTCATCAAAAGAGATATTGAAACACAAAATATCATTCAAAGGCAGTCCACTTCCATCTGCAATACCTACTATTTCATCATACAGCTGAGGTGTGTGCTCAGTAATTTTTTCAAGCATTCCGGTACTGTGCAGACAAAAACTTCTGTAATTTTCATACTTTGGTTCTAAGCCCACACTCATCATCATAGGTTCTACCAGTTCATACTTAAAACGGTTAAGCATATACCTGATTTCTTTCTTAAACTTCTTACCATGTGCTACCCCCACTTCATGATGTGTACCTTCCGCTTCGATAACATAATAATTCGAACTTTCATTCAATTCAATTTGATGATACACAGGCGGTATTCCTGCATAAGCAAAACGAACTGTCAATACCATTATTCCGAACCAAGCGATCAGAATAGCTATTATTTTTGCTCTTGTTTTATTAACTGTTTCCATAACAATATTATCTTCTTGTTTAAACTTCAATATCTTCATGCGAGAATAAGTCATCGCTATTCACCTCAACGACAACATCTCCAGATCTGTCTTCTTTATTTTTAAGCTCGATCCAATACGCCTTCCCCTCTTTCAGGTCATCAAGCTTAGTAATCAGTGTTTTATGAGTACCTTCATCATCATATTCTACTACAACTTCAACTGTTTTCAACTGATGTAAGTATCCTTTTCTTGTACTGAACTCTTCTATTGCTGTGCTATCCATCTCCAACATATCATCTCGACTATTATTAGAATCAACTTTGTACTGCACATAAACATCTTCTAGTGTTACTTTCTTACATGCATTTGAATTATAAACAACCACCATAGAGCGGTTAGTTTTTAAATCAAAACATAAGCTGTTATTGCTTTTTGTATGTTCGAATGTGGTCTCAGCCCAAGTGTCCAATTTCTTTAAATAAGTACTTTTTTTAAGGTCATACTCTTTACCTTGAATTGAGCAATCATGTGTTCCATAATCCAGTCCTTTTACCGTTAGAGCAGATTCACCACTTTTTAAAACACCTTCCCAATATTCTCCTACTCTTACATTGTGATCCTGCAAATCCAAACGTATAGCAGGTTTTCCTTCTCTCTCGATTAAAGAATTAAGAGAAATGTCCACACTTTTTTGAGGAATGAAATTACTTTCCTCTTTCTTCGAACAGGAAGAAAGCGACCCAAAAAAGAAGGTCATAGCCGTTGCAAAAATGAAATAAAGAACCGTTGTTGTAATTTTACTTTTCATATTTGATTTTAGTATAGATTAATAAATGATTATTTCGAAAGTTTAGCGATCCGAACTGACTGAAGTCAGACTGTATTCATGAAAAAAACATTTTATCAATTTGTATATTATTAATTTATTATTTTGTGTTTCTTTTTTATAAACTTTGCAACGCTTATTGAAATTAAAAAGTTACACAACAAGGATTATTTTAACTTATTTTCACTAAAAAATATCAGACATAAAAAAAAGCCCTTATTGCTAAAGGCTTATTATTTCTACCAATGACTTGATTATGGGGTAATTACAAAATAGTCATTTCTGTTTCGTTAATAAATTTTAAGTTTACTTCTTTTCAATTTGTGATACTATCACTGGGATTACCTCATTAAATGGCTTACCACTCAATTTTGCCATTGTTGTACACATATCAAAAATATCTTTTCCTCTTTGGCTTTTCATCAATTCTAAGGCAGAAACATAGTCATAATTCTCATTTTCCTGAGCTAGATTTAATACAATACGGCTAAACTTCATCAATTTTGTTTCTTCAAAACCTCCTTCAAACTCAGGAATGTCTTGCAATATTGTACTGATCATCAGCAAGTCATAATTATCAGGTATAGATTGCTCATATCCTTTCATGGTTTTTCTATACTCATCGTGCAATTCCTTATTTACTCTAATAGATGAAGATTGGTTTTTTAAACTTCCTTTATTTTTACTAGCCATACTTTTTTATTATTAATGCAACACAAAAATACTAAATCACAGTTACATATGAAATATAAAATAATGTTCACAATGCCCTAATTACATAAACTTTAAGACCAGAAAAAGATGATTTTCTAGCAAAACGCGAGGGAAATTTACAGTAAAGCACACTACATTTTAAAAAATGAAGTTGTATATTATGTAGGACATTCACCTTTTGAGATTTCTCAGCTTTTTACGCTACAATTTTTAATTACTGATATTCAAAAACGCTACATACGAAATATACTATGGAGAATAAGCTAATTATTAACATATTAGAACTGATAGGAGGTCTAATTGTATTGATAGGTGGGGGTGAGTTTTTGGTAAATGGAGCAACAAATATTGCATTGAGGTTGAAGATTCCACCTATTATTGTGGGACTTACCATTGTAGCTTTTGGTACTTCTGCTCCCGAACTTTTTATTAGTTTACACTCTGCATTAGCAGGAAATGCAGACCTGGCAATTGGTAATGTGGTAGGTTCAAATATCTGTAATTTGGGAATGGTATTGGGTATCACAGCGATTATTTACCCCATCAAAGTGAGTGATACTACCTTGAAATTTGACTGGCCCGTAGCAATGGGTTCTTCTCTCCTTTTATTCTTTTTAACCTTCGATAATATGATCTCAGCTACTGAAGGAGCCGTTTTCTTTGGTTTGTTATTGATCTACCTTTTTGTGCTTTTTAGAAGAACAAAATCAGATATTGAGCTTCAAAAAACTACCAATGAAGAATTTCAACTAGACGAAAGTGAAAAAGATAAAAGCCCTGTTACACTTTGGGTGAAAGATATAGCGTTTTTAGTGACCGGTATAATTGCATTAAAATTTGGAGCAGAATGGTTTATTGACGGTGCGAAATCAATTTGCTTGGTTCAATTAGGGTTAGATGAAAGAATTGTAGGTATTCTGGTGCTCGCTATCGGTACAAGTTTACCTGAATTGGTAACTTCTGCCGTTGCTGCTTTTAAGAAAGAAACTGATTTAGCTTTGGGCAACTTGATGGGGTCCAATATCTTCAATGTCCTTTCTATTTTGGGAATTACAAGTATGGTGATTCCTATTAATGTTAGCGAAATAATGCACAGTTATGATATGGTTTGGATGCTTGGCATTACACTTCTTACTATTCCATTGATGATTTTGGGAAGAGATCTTAACCGTTGGGAAGGATTAGTAATGCTCAGTGCTTATTGCTTTTATATCTATACCATCTTCTAATTTAAGTAAAAGTATATGTGCGCAGACCCATAATTGAAATTATGGGCTTTTGGGAAGACATCTCATTTATCTGCTTTTGATGATCATATCTAGTTTATCAGTATTTAGATACAGAGCTTTTTCACAAACACAAACAACAAACTAGCGCAAGTGTTCAGCGAAGCGTACTAACTTAGCATTGTCAAAAGGAAATAAAACTCCTCAGAATAATATTTTGGATTTTCGAGGAGTT
>NZ_JABANE010000010.1 GCF_012844305.1 Flammeovirga aprica JL-4 | reverse complement strand
TTATCGAAAAAGTTTTACCACATTCCTTACATTTTAATCGGCCTTGTTTAAAATTATGACCAATTATATTAACTTTATTGTAGTGTCCTCGAGCATGGCAGTGTTCGTTTACACAACAAAAATCCTGAGTGTTTATTTTCATTGTAATACAAATTACTTACTCAGGATTTTATTTTTTGATGACTAACAACACTTAACTAGTGTGCTACCTGTCTGATTGAGGAAATGGTTTTTAGGACTTTAGCAAACTCAATACTTAATAATAAAACACAACTAAAGATGATTCAAACTAACGGTCAAGATTAATCTCTTAAAACATCTTTTTTATGGATAGAAGATGTTATTTCAAACTATTATAAGAATAAGGGAAGTTTCATACTCAGTTCAACGCCTCCCATTAATGAGGGATCTCCTTTACAAGAAGTTGTTAAGACAAATGATCTTTGCGATGATGAGATTAAATTATTGTTATTTGCAATGTCATGGGAACACCGTCCTGAGATTTTTAAAGATTTTATTGATGCATTTTCAGAAACAGATTTTAGAGTAATAGTAGGTGGGTATTTAAATACACAAACACAGTTTTACATACCTTCAGTAAGAACTTTCTTGAAAATTTTCTCAAAAGATATAGAAGATCATCATCATCTTTATTTAAAACTCTTTACTTCTCAATCGATCTTGATTAAGAATGGAATTATAGAGTTAACTGAAATAGGGGAGAATGAAGATGCAGGGATGATGGATAAAATCATTCGAGTAGCTCCAAAATACCAAACATTCTTGATGGGAGGAGATACTCCCACGCTGGATCATGAGGTAGATTTTCCTGCTAGATTACATCAGTCTAAACTACATTTCAATGATGTAGTACTATCTAATGAAACGAAAAAAAATATAAAGCCTTTGGAGAGGTTACTTAGAGTGAGGCCTAAACTTAAGGAGCTTTATGAAATTAAGAAAAGAGTAAGTACCAATCATATTGTTGTATTTTCAGGATCACCGGGAACTGGTAAAACCCTTACAGCGACTACACTTGGTCAAAAATATAATATGGATACATATGTACTTGATTTGTCCAGAGTATTATCCCGATATGTTGGGGATTTCGAAAAGGCAATGGAAAAAGTATTTGATAGACTAGATGGTCAAAATTGTATTTTATTTATTGATGAGGCCGATTCCATTTTCACTAAGAGAAATGAACAGGTCAATGAAGCCAAAGATAAATATTCTAATCAGGAAATGTCTTACCTGTTACAACGTTTAGAACGTTTTGATGGGGTAGTGATTTTAGCTAGTAATGTGCAGGATATTAGAATGCATGTTGATAAAGCAATGATGCGAAGAATTTCGTATATAATTGAATTCCCTTTTCCACTAGTGGGAGAGAGACTCCAATTATGGGAAAAGTCATTGCCTGAAAACTTCACCTTTAAAGATAATTGCATCTCTGAGATTGCGAACAACTTTCAATTATCAGGAGCCAATGTATCTTCTATTGTCTCTGAATTACTGATTGAGGCTGTTGATAATGAAATAACAGAAATACCTCGTGAAATGATTGAGAGTGGGATTAAGAAGGAATTCTTGAAACGTGACTCAAGGTTTATGGTATGCCCTGATCAATCTCCTGGGCCACTTTTAGTAGAGCAACGCCTTGGAAGAGCTGCAGTTCATAATGGAAGAAGAATGTAATAATCAATTGAAAGATGAGAAGTTTAGCAGTACAAGAAAAAAAGAAATCTCAATCGAGTTCCTATAGGTTTAAAGCAAATTCAGCTTCGCCAGACGTAAAGAACCATGTAAAAGGTTTTGGTGGACAAGAGGGTAAGGATTCTGATAAAAAAACAAAGAAAGAAACGCTTTTAGATCAACTATTAAAATTAGAAAAAGAGGGAGAAGAACTAAGATTTACTCCCACTCAAATAGCTGAAGTTCGAAAACAAATAGCAGCGTTGACTTCCGTTGAGGAACAGAAGAAGTATTACCTTTTGTTGCATAAAGCAGTTGACTATAAAAGTCAGAGGGATAATGAATCTCCTAGTTCAGTGTATGAATTAGAGCACTATGGAAAAACAAAAAGACCTTTAGCTAGAGATTATATGTGTAATCTAACGGTTCTAGCAATGTGTCTTGAATATTTAGGAGTAGAGAATCCAGTGGGTGAAAAAAAGCAACAATTTGAGGATTATTTAGAAACTAAAAGAGTTGAGCTATGTGAAGAATATAAGAAGGAGTTTGATAAAGAGCACCCTCTTATTAAAGAAGTTTATAATGAAGCAATGTTAGAACTAAATCAAAAAAAACAAAAACTTGCTTAGGAAATAATAAGCGAATTAGGAAATGAGGAATTTATTGAGTTCGTAGGTAAAGCACCAATTACCCAGCTATCAGAAGAGATAAAAGAAAAGGAAATTGGTAAAATAAAAGGGACGGCCAAAGAAAAGGAAAAAATAATAATGAAGTGGCGTAGTTATTATTATGCTTATACTTCTCAATATTTTGAGGATTCAGGTTCTTTTAAGGGCTTTGATTATACTCCTAAAGATGAACGTAAACTATCAGAGAATTTGTATTTTAAATTGATGGATATTTTCTTAGACGAAGAAAAAACAAAAGCAAAATTTAATTATGATGTAAATAAACTAATTTTGAAATACTATGGTAGTACTAGTACAGAAGAGTTAGCAATTAGAACAAATTCCAATGTTTGGAAAAAATTAGCAGCTGATTTCAACGTAAATACTAAATATGTGAAAATTGAATCAGGAAAAAAAGAAAAAATATTGCCACTTCAAGAAGAACTTGAAAAAGGAAATGCAGTTTTGCTGTCAGTTTTTTCAAATGGTTCAGGTAAAGGCCATATTGTACGATTACAAGAAATAAATGATGAGGGAATAATTGTAGATGATCCTTATGGTGATGTTAGTGAAAGATTAGAATTAAGGGAAAATAAAAAAAGCGGATATTATAAAAATGGCTTGAAAGATCAAAGAAATCATCATAGTAAAAAATTAAATCAGCCTAAAATGGGAGAAGATAATTTATGGAAGTGGGAAAATTTAGAGAAAACAATTATTAAATATGCACATATATACAGTAAACAAGAGAAAAAATGAGAATTAAAGAACAATTTATCCTTTTTCTATTTGTCTTTTTTTTATACAATATAGCAATGGCACAAGAAATTGTACAATTTGAATCAGGTAAAAAAATCTCTTACAGGGAGGAAGAATGGATGGAGCCTTTTGTAACTATTCCATATCTTAAATTATCCCCTAATAGTAGAGAGTTTGATACCCTTCAATCCATTTACTTTTCAGATGTTGTACATAATGATAGTATCTATATTTTTGGAAAAATAAATCCTCAATTATACATTTCAGCATTACCTGAGGGCTATTGTGCGATCTCTTTAAATGAAGAAAATGAAATTATGGATGTGAAATCATTATCCTATTATTCGAACCCCGATTGTGATGAAAAAATATCAACAGTTGTGAATGATACGACTTTGAGTGTGATATTTTTAGATGGTTATAAGAGAAGATTAGAAAAATATACTCTTGTTCAAAGAGACCATTATTTTGTAAAAAAAGACAGTAGGGTTATAAAAACATTTTCATCTTTTGAGGAATGGGAGTTATTTTACTTTCATTATGAAGATTAAGCTAATCACTAACAATTAAACTTATGCGAAAACTGCAATTTATCTTTTATGTGCTTCTCTCTTTTTTATCATTTGAAATAAAAGGACAGGATAAAGATATCAAAAAGTTAGATGCAGGAACTACAATAAGTGCAAGGGAGGAGTCTCTGGAAGGTTTTCATATCAATGTTCCTCAATTTCCGATTTCTGAAACTAACCTTAATTATAAAAGTGACAGTATTATCTATTATAACAATTGTGTTGGAGAGGATAGTGTTACACTTTATGGAAGAATTAACCCTTTTCTTTTTATAGTTGCTTTTGGAGATGCATATGGGGTTTTGTCTTTAAATGAAAAGAGTGAGATAATGGATATTGATCAAATATCTCTTTTCTCGAGTCCTGATAATGATGGGCTTTATACAAAAATCATCAATGATACTACTTTAAAAGTAACTTATTTAGACGGCTACAGAAAAAGAGTAGAAAATTACACCCTTGTTCAACGAGATGGCATACTGGTGAAGAAAGACAGTTCTTTTACAAAACCAAAAGCAACATTTGATGAATGGGAAGATTTTTATATCCATTATGACCGAAATAAAGATTGATTTTTCAGAGAAGAAAAGCATGCAATAATGATAAGAGATAAGCAACTGTAATTGGAAAACTCCACGTTCAGTTGCTTAATACACTACTTATTATTTCATTGAAAAACGATCTCATTCGGAATTACCCCCACTTTAAAAGAATCCAGCTTTACACCTTCCTGGTTGTATTTGAAAATCCACCCTTTTTGAACATAATCGATGGCGTCTGCTACATAGATATCATTGTTGCGTGGTGAAACGCCTAACCCATAGAATAGGCGTTTTTCTTTCGGGATAATGGAGTAAGGTGAGGAGGCTTCGATGGGCAGGGCAAACACATCTTTCTGGATATAGTATAAAATATCTTTCTCTTTATTGATACGAAGCCTTGAGGGCATACTTAGATAATCATTGGCTGAAAGGTCGAATGTTTTAATCACTTTAAAAGTGTTAGGGTCTACCTGAACAATGGCAGGGGAAAGTTGTACTAATCCACCGTTGCAAAGCACCCAGATCTTATTATTTTTATCTACTTGCAAATCTATAGGACCAAAAGGAAGTGCTAGACTATCTACTACTATATCAGTTTTAGCATTGATTTTTAATAAGAATTGTCCTCCTTTTCGGTTGTCGTATACAGTTCTAGTCTGAGTCATATACACAAAATCATCCACTCTACACATTTTCTCAGTCCAACCTGTAGTACCAACCTCTTTTTCAATAGTATTTGAATCAAGATTTAGAACATAAAAACGGTCTGCGTAAAGTTCCGTTATATAGGCCTTATGATCGTTTACAGGTAAAAGATATCGTGGACTGCTTCTAGGTATTTCCACTCTGCCGATCCATTTTGCTGTTTTGGTTTCTATAATATCTACTCTTGCTGAATTGTTGACGCAGATATAGCCTCTCTCTCCAATAATAGTCATGGATTGAGCAACATTTCCCAATTCAAAATCATTTCTTTGTTTATAAATTTCCTCATATACGCTGTCCGATTCGTACTTTTTGAAAGAGAGCGTACCATGTCCCCAGTCAAAATTTCCTTCATTTACTACAAATAACCCTTCTTCAAAAGTAATTTCTTCTGGTATTTCAGGACTATCGGAAATAGGCATACTGTCCTCAACAGTATTGCATGCCCAAAGTGTGATAAATAGGAAAATTAGAATCGAAAAACGCATATTTGATTAAAGTTTATAAGTTAATGTGAGTTGGTATACTCGGCCAGGCATAGGTTTTCTGGCGATGGATTGATAGTGGAAAGCGAAAACATTCTCGATTCGAGCTTTTAAGTCGAACCGATGTTGACGAAAAGAAAATTGTTTACCTAAACTGAAATTTGTGAGATAATAAGGAGGTAAATATTCGCTTCCATCCGTCTGTGTTAATCGCTTTCCGTATATCTGTTGTTCTACTATCCCGTACCAAGACTTATAATTTGCCTGTATATAACCTTGTGTACTGAAGATAGGGGTATATATTAATTGTGTTCCTACTGATTTGTCCAATTCATCATAAGCTTCCAAATTTTCTGACTTTACATAGGATACCGAAGCATAACCAATCAACTGCCAGTCATTTTTATGGTAGGTCAATTGCAACACCTGTTCGATGCCACGACTGTGTACTTTCTTTAAGTTTTCAGGACGCCATAAATTACTGACTGCCGGCTTCCAGACGATCCAGTTATGAATAATAGAACTGAATGCTGTAATATCATAGGTTAACCTCCAGTTGTTTTTCCATTGAGATTGAATACCAAAAGTTCCCTCATAAGTCCATCCATGTTCAGGCAAAAGGTCTGGATTTCCAACAGGGTACCAATAGCGGTCATTCAAAGATGGAGCATGGAAGTTTTTAGAAATGTTGCCCCTCAGACTATATGTATATTTTCCTTTTTGATTCCATTGATATTCCAATCCAATGGAAGGCAAAATAGGTTTTGTATCACCATCAATCCACTGCTGTCTTAAAAGGAAACTCATAGACAGTTGGTCTGTGGGGAAATAATCAAAACCACCATATAGATCAAATGTATTTTGATGTACATCAATGGTGCTTGAATCCGTTGATGCTTGGTATTGATTACTGTGTATATTATCCCAAGCATAATCATAACCGCCCCTCAGAAGCAACTTGTCATTGATTTGAAAAGAAGTTCTGAGGTGAGATTGGTATTGATAAGAATGAGAATCAGAGTTAGTAGTTTTGGGAGGATCATCATTATTCAATAGTTTCTGATACCACAAATAATCATGAATAAATGCGTGTGTCCAATCTATTTTTAGTTTTTCATAATTGACTTTCCATGACAGCAAACCTCTCAATGATTCATCTCCTTGTTGAGAATCTCCATATCGGTTGTCCATGGAAGGCGTTAAATTTCTTTCGCTGTTTTGATACCATAAATTACCCTGCAGTAGATGATTATCATTGATTTTATAACCCACTTCTTGCAGTGCACCATATTGTATTTGCCCAGAGTGATCATTGGTCCATACAGGACTTCCAGGCTGTAAAGGGTTTTTAAAGTCGAAAAGGTTTTGAGCGTCTTTGTAAAATAATTTTGTGGTACTGCTCCATTTTTCGTTGGAGAAGGAAAAACTGCCATTTGTAATAGAATTTTGTAATGTATTGTAGGTTTGAGAGAAGATAACTTCTTGTTTCTTATCCCAGTTTAATTTGCTATTCATCTGAATGCCACCACCCAGTCCACCGGTGCCGTAAAGCAAGCTTGATGCACCATAATTGACCGTTACCTCATCTGTAAAAGCCACTGGAAATAGTGAAAGGTCAACCTGACCCAGCATAGGTGAGTTCAGGTTGATGCCATTCCAATACACTTGGGTGTGACTAGCACCCGTGCCACGGAAAGAGGGAGTTGCCGTACCTCCCGCTCCGTAGCTTTTTATAAATATGGGGGTGTTTAATGTTAGTAATTCACCTAAAGAAGCTGACAAATACTGATCAATTTGCTCCTTGTCAATTTTAGTGTTTTTGAAACTGACTCTTTCAGGTATGCGTTGCCCGATGATCTCCACTTCACTGAGGTAAGTGGTAGAATCAATCTGCGCGTGCACTTGTGAAAGGCAGAAACAAAAGATCAGTAGAAGTCTAAACTTATAATTATTCATCTGTTGTAGGAAGTAGACTGAGGTCTGCCGCTTTAACAATTTCTGGAGAACGCTCTCCAAGCCAGTGTGCAATTTCTGTAGTTGCTGTATAGACCTTTACAAAGTCTATTGCAATAAGTTCTACTTTATTTCCGTCTGCATCTACGGCATTGCTGATATCGAAAAGGTCAGCACCTCTTAGAATTCCTTCGTTTTCATAGCCTCTGTTGTCTGCATAACCCCAATCATAGGCAGGATTGTGATAATATTTCCACTCTCCCATGTCTTCAAACCAAGTATTTGATTTTAATAAAGTCCCTGTGAAAGTAATTTCATCTTCTACATAATCATTAGGGAACATAGGATGCTCGTGGAAAGGTTTGACAGGATTAAAATCCATTTCACCTTCGTTTTCTACATCACCGTACTTCTCTTTATATTTAATAAGGTGTTGATCATCGTCAGGTCCTGGTTTATAGTAAGTAATTGAATAATTGTGAGTAGTTTCATCTTTGTAGTATTCACTGCCAGCTAATTCATACCAAGGTTCATCATCATCTGCAATGCCATTGTGATTCAAGTCTTGACATACCATTACGATACCTGGCTCACTATTGTCTTCAAAAGGATTACCATAAATAGCAATGTCATCTCCTTCACCATTCATAATAGAGTGGTCGAATTTGAAAGTAACACTACCACCGTAAGTACCCAATGAGATAAATTGATAATTGTCGCCAATAATTAGTTCTTTTGATTCTTCAATACTTACATAATTAATAAATTGACCAGGTGCAGGAGAAAAATCTAATACCTCGGTGATGTATGGAGTAGCGTCTGGATTGATGATAGGAGAGTAGATGTCTTTCCAATCAGCAACAAGCGTAAACTCTTCGGTTACAGGCTCACCAAAATTGTAGGGTTCGTTATTTTTAAACCACCCCATAAACTCAGAATCTTCCAATGTTGGATCGGTTGGTTTAGTGACTGTATCTCCCGGGATAATAAATTGAGTTTCTACAGAAGAGCCTCCAAAGGAGTCAAATTTAACTTCATGTAAAACAATTTGATCTTCTTGGGTTTCACAAGCTGTGAATCCAATAATAAGAGATAAGAATAAAAGTTTGTTTAGTTTTGTAAGTTGTTTTCTCATTGTTTGAAAAGTTTTGTAATGTAGCTATCGCCCCAAAGGAGCAATAGCTAACAGAGCAAATATCCATTAATTAAATACTGTCAGAGAATTGCAAGTTTTCATCTCTTAATACAGAGATCACTTTGCCGTCAACTTCAATTGTTCTAACATATTTATTTTGTCCTAACATTGCTTCTACCTTAGCAACGTAGTCTTCTGTTACGTCATCATAAGTACCTTCTTCAGTACCTAAAGTCTTGATAGCTATAACAGTTTCACCTACTGTTACAGTCAACCCTTCTTCAGCAGTGAATGTAACTTCTCTTACATTACCTCTTACTACTTTATTAAAGTATTCGATGCCATAACGCATTGGTGCTAACCACTTTGCACCATTGTAAGCACCTGTACCTGTTTCATCAAATTCCTCATTTCTACCATATCCAAAACCTAATTGAGGAGAAGACATATATACATCTTTCACGACATCGAAAACAAAAGTCTGTCCTTCGATGTGAGCATCATCTTTTGTGAATTTTAAAGGGAACGAGAACATACCAAAATTGGAATGATCATAGAAATCTTTTGAAGAATTACCTTCAGGGTCAGTGATAAATGCTTCTGTTCCCCATGCCCATCCAAACATAAGGTAATTGATTTGAGCTTTAACAACCATGTGCTTATTAGACTCCATTGCAATGAAATCTTCATGAGAGATCATTTGGTATACTACTTCAGTTTTACCAACTTCATAAACACGCTTGTAAGTTGCTGTAAGTGTAAAACCTTCTGATACTGTTTGGTTGAAGTCATAAACGACATCATCTTTTGTCCAAGCGATAAATTCAGAACCTTCAAGAGTAGGATCGGCTGGTTTTAGTACAGTATCACCTTGAAGAACCAATTGAGATCCAACAGGAGTGCCTTCATTTGCATCAAAATGAACTTCGAATAAGGCTAATTCTTCTTCTGTTTTATCACAGCTCGTAAAACTGACTGCGAAGATTAATAAAATAAGGTTGATGTAGTTTGTAAGTCGTTTGTTCATTACGAATAAAAATTGTTTAGCAACAACTTACGGGGAGGAGATATACACCAAAAAGTGCATACGTGAGCATTAAGCAAAAAAGCAGTAAATACCTCCAACTTTATTCCCGAAGTTGTTTCGATTAGTAAATTAAAATTGGTAGGTCTCCTGACTTTCTCCTTTGTTACTCCTTCTCATTCAGATTAAATGAATAATGGTTTTCTGTAACAAAGTTTTGTTTGAGATTTACAGTTGCGGGTACAGTCCTAGAGTTTCACTAGGTTCCCTTTTATTCTTCTCAGAACCAATTATGACACAAAATTGCAGGGTTGTTTTAAGAGTTTTTATGATGTAAGTCAGTGTTAACATATGATTGATAATAATGTAATTAGTGAACGAATGTTAAGTGATTCGGTGATTTTATTTTAAAAAATAAATGAAAGCCCAATTTAAAAATCTTCAAAAAAAGCGGTATTTGACACTATTTTGTGTCTTTTTAAGATAAAAAAATTGCTAAGAAAATGATTTTTGTTCTGATTTTATAAACATTTATTAAATTTGCAACTTGAAAATTAAGAATGCTCTTGGAAAGAGTAGATTTAATTAAACAAAACAACAAATTTCGGCAGCATTCAGTGTGTTTCCCTATCACATAAGAAAAAAGACATGGCAAAAGCAAAAATTATTTACACCAAAACAGACGAAGCACCAGCATTAGCTACCTATTCGTTTTTACCAATCGTAAAAACTTTCGCAAGTGCAGCGGGCGTTGAAATCGAAACAAAAGATATCTCTCTAACAGGACGTATCATTGCTAACTTCCCTGAGAATTTGACAGAGGATCAAAAGATCGGAGATGCTTTGGCAGAACTAGGTGCTTTGGCAAAAACGCCAGAGGCAAACATCATCAAGTTACCAAACATTTCAGCTTCAATTCCTCAGTTACAAGCAGCAATCAATGAGCTTCAAGCTTTAGGATACAATATTCCTGATTATCCGGCTGAACCTGCTAACGCGGAGGAAGAGGAAATCAAGAGCAGATATGCAAAAGTTTTGGGTAGTGCTGTAAACCCTGTATTGAGAGAAGGAAACTCTGACCGTAGAGCTCCAAAAGCAGTGAAGAATTATGCAAAGAAACACCCTCACTCAATGGGTGCTTGGACAGCAGATTCTAAATCACACGTGGCAAGTATGCCTGCTGATGATTTCTATGGCAGTGAGAAATCTGTTACTGTAGACAAAGCAACTGATGTTAGCATTCAGTTTGTAGGTGCAGATGGTTCAACTTCTGTGTTGAAAGAAAAAGTAGCTCTTTTAGAGGGTGAAATTATAGATGCTTCAGTGATGAACGTAAAAGCTTTAAAAGCATTTATCGCTGAGCAAGTGGCTGACGCAAAAGCACAAGGTGTATTGTTCTCGTTACACATGAAAGCAACAATGATGAAGGTTTCTGACCCTATCATTTTTGGTGCGGCAGTAGAAGTATTCTACAAAGATGTATTTGAGAAGTATGCTGATTTATTCAACGAGTTAGGCGTAACTGCTACTAACGGTTTAGGTGATGTTTATGCGAAAATCGCAGGTCACGAAAAGCAAGCTGAAGTAGAAGCGGCTATCGAGGCAGTTTATGAAACTGCTCCTGATTTGGCAATGGTAGATTCTGACAAAGGAATCACTAACCTTCACGTTCCTTCAGATGTGATTATTGATGCTTCTATGCCAGCAATGATCCGTACTTCTGGTCAAATGTGGAACAAAGCAGGAAAGCAGCAAGATACAAAAGCGGTTATTCCAGACCGTTCTTATGCGGGTGTTTACCAAGCTACAATTGATTTCTGTAAGCAAAACGGTGCTTTAGACCCAACAACAATGGGTTCTGTATCGAACGTAGGTTTGATGGCACAAAAAGCAGAAGAGTACGGTTCTCATGACAAGACATTCCAAATGTCAGCAGCAGGTACTGTAAAAGTAGTTGATGCAGCAGGTACTGTATTGATCGAGCAACCTGTAGGTGAAGGTGATATCTTCAGAATGTGTCAGGTGAAAGATCTTCCAATCCAAGATTGGGTGAAATTAGCAGTGAAGAGAGCAAGAGCAACAGGTACTCCTGCTGTATTCTGGTTAGACGAAAACAGAGCGCATGATGCTCAATTGATCGCAAAAGTAAACAAATACTTAGCAGATCACGATACTGACGGTTTAGAGTTATTGATCAAAGCTCCAGTAGCAGCGACTCAATTCTCATTAGAGCGTATCGTAAAAGGTGAAGATACAATTTCAGTAACAGGTAACGTTTTAAGAGATTACTTGACTGACTTGTTCCCTATCTTAGAAGTAGGTACTTCAGCGAAGATGTTATCTATCGTTCCATTAATGAACGGTGGTGGATTATTTGAAACTGGTGCAGGTGGATCAGCGCCTAAGCACGTTCAGCAGTTCATCAAAGAAGGTTATTTAAGATGGGATTCATTAGGTGAATTCTTAGCCTTAGCGGTATCATTAGAGCACTTAGGTGAGACTTTCGACAATCCTAAAGCAAAAGTATTAGGTGAAGCGTTAGACGTAGCTACAGGTCGTTTCTTAGACAATGACAAGTCGCCAGCAAGAAAAGTAGGTGGAATTGACAACAGAGGTTCTCACTTCTACTTAGCTTTATACTGGGCACAAGAATTAGCGGCTCAAGACAAAGACGCTGAATTGAAAGCACAGTTCACTGAGCTAGCGAAGGAGTTGACAGACAATGAAGAGAAAATCAATGCTGAATTGATCGGTGCTCAAGGTAGCCCTCAAAGCATTGGTGGTTACTACCATCCTTCATTCGATCAAGCTTCTAAGGCAATGCGCCCAAGCTTTACATTAAATGATGCTTTAGCACAGCTAGTATAATTTAGTTGTAGCAATACATATTTCAAACCCTGTCTTGCAAAAGGCAGGGTTTTCTTTTTTTATCGGAACTGCTGTACTTTTTCTTGGATGATGTTTGGCTGTAATAGTACTTTTTTTGGAATTGTTCTTTTGAAATAAAAGAGCTGAGAATTCGTTATTTCAGTATATACTAAATATATGTAATTGAATATTAGATTCTTTCATGAACCTTTTGTTCTGTGTTGGTATCATGGAGTTTATTTGCATTATTTTTGTATATATTAAATAGCTGTATTTATTACAATTAAATTAGAACTCCTCATTTCAATATTATATTATGGTAGCGAAAGATAGTAACGCTTCATTCTATTCAAATATGCCGCTCAAAATATTTAAAGGTTTTGCCGAGAAAATAGGTTTAGCAAACGGTGAAGATGTTGATCAGATATATGAAGATATAAAAGATAGTGCTCTGCTTATCGAATTTGGTTCAGGATACGGGAGAGTGATCAAGGCTTTAAAAGCTAAGAATTTTAAAGGGAAAGTAGTTGGGATAGAAAGAGTACATGAATTAACTGAAGTTTTAAAAGAAAACGCCGGAGAGAATATCACAATCATTGAAGACGATTTGTGTTATTTGGATTGGCACAGAGAAAAGGCTGATACCATTCTTTGGATGTGGTCTGGAATTTTAGAATTGACGCCTGAAGATCAGGAAGAAGTCATTAAAAAAGCCTACAATATGCTAGTTGATGGCGGAAGATTGATTATAGAATGCCCGTTTAATGATTCTATTTCTAAAGTGGGAATGTTATCAAATGATAAAAAAATTGTCGTAAAAGAGTCTTGGGGTGTCTTAGATGCAACTCTTGTTGAAAGCAATGATATTGAAAATTACTCCTCTAAGGCAGGTTTTTCATCGCATTCTCTTCTGAAATATGAAACGACTACAAATTTGACAAGAGCCATTTATACATTGATAAAGTAAAATTTAATAAGCATATTTGACGAAATTTATGCTGAAAAATATATGAAGAACTTACTCCTTATTAGTCTGTTCTTTTTGATCAACGTTCCGTTAGCATCAGCGCAAAGGTTTGGCTACATTGATTCACAAGTAATCATAGAGTCACTGCCTGAGTATAATGAAGCTGAGGAAAAACTAAAAAAACTAACGGACAAATGGTTAAAAGAGCTAGATGAAATGAAAAAGGAGACGGAAGACCTCGAACGTGCTTACACACATGAAGAGATCTTGCTCACTCCTGAAATGAAAGCAGAAAAGCTTGAAGCCATTGCTAGTTTAAAACATGAAATGAGAGAATTTCAAACCAGTCATTTTGGGTACGAAGGACTTTTGTACTCTAAGAGAATGGAGTTTATGAAACCTCTTCAAGACAAAATAGCAAAGGCTTGTGAGGCTGTAGCTAGACAAAAAAAGTTAAATTTTTTATTTGACAAGGCTTCAGATATAACTTTAATCTACTCAGATCCACGTTATAACTATACTGATTTCGTTTTAGACGAACTTGGGGAGGGAGATCCTGAGGATTCTCCAAGATAATTTATATTTTTGCAAGGAAAACCGTACTAATCAGTTTAGTGTTTTTATAAATAAACAGAGAAATTAATTACGCAATGAAGAAAATCTTATTCGCGCTTTGGTCGTTGATGATGCTATCTTCAGTGGCAATGGCTCAACAAAAAGTAGCCTATATCAATGAGGATAGTGTGATTACTTCTATGGCAGAGTTTAAAACGCAGCAGAAGATTATCGAATCTTACGCTAAGCAGTTTAAGACTCAGATAGAAATGAAGCAACGTACTTTGCAGGAGAAATATCAACAGCTAATGCAAGGTCAGCAAACAATGGCACCTGCTGAGATTCAAGAAAAAGAAAAAGAGTTACAGGCTCTTCAACAAGAAGTTCAGGAATTACAACAAAGAGCTTCACAAGGTATTAATAAAAAACAGGCGGAAGCAATGGAGCCTCTAATGAAAAAATTAGAATCACAAGTTGCCGCAGTAGCCAAAGAAGGTGGATATTCTGTTGTTATAGCAAAAGGTGTTATGGCTAGAATTGGTGCTTTCCTTATTGACGCCAATGGAGAAGACATTACCGGAAAGGTAATTGCTAAAATGAACGGTCAATAGTCAAATTAGTTTTTTAGAACTCACAAACGAAAAACAATGAAATTAAAAGTAATATTCGCATCTTTATTTGCAGTGATGCTAATGAGCTTCTCAAATGAAAGTGCAGCTCAAACTAAAATTTTTGCTTACGCTAACCTTGATAGTGTAGTAAGATCAATTCCTGAATTTGAAGTTAAAATGAAGGAATTGGAAAGCTACCAAAACCAGTTGTATACTTCTATGCAACAGCAAGAGCAAGAATTTCAATCAAAATATGCTGATTTCCAACAAAACCAACAGAATTGGTTACCAGAAATCATTCAACAAAAAGCTCAAGAGTTAAAGTTGTTACAAAGTAACTTACAAGAGTTCCAACAAACAGCTCAACAGAACTTTGCTAAGCGTCAGGATGAAGCAATCACTCCTCTACGTTTAAAAGCAGAGGCTGCTTTAGCTGAGGTAGCAAAAGCACAAGGATATCAATATGTATTGCCTATCGAAATGTTATTATACAACGATGGTGCTGACGATATCACAGAATCTGTAATCCAGAAAGTAAAGTAATTTACTTTTCTATATATACAAAAAGGGCTGAATGTAAATTCAGCCCTTTTTGTTTTTATCATAGTTCGCAGGTTATTAATCAAAAATCTGCTCCATTGTAATACCGAATTCGTCTTCAATCTCATCCAGCTTACTCAATTCTCTTTTACTGACAATACACAAAGATACGCCAGTCTTTCCAGCTCTTGCCGTACGACCACTTCTGTGTGTAAAGTATTCAGTCTTATCCGGTAATTGATAATGCACCACATACGCAAGGTCTGCAATGTCAATACCTCTTGCCGCCAAGTCAGTAGCCACCAAAATCTGCAATTTATTGCCTTTAAAAGCACGCATCACTTTGTCTCTCTCTTTTTGATTAAGATCTCCATGAATAGACTCAGCTTTAAACTGCTTGCCATGCAATTGTTTTGCTACTTGCTGTGCTTCCGCTTTCGTCTTAGTGAAAACTACACCTCTTGCATCACCTTGCTGACGGATAAACCAGTTCAGTGTTTCCATCTTCTGCTTTTGCTCTGCTAAGATGTACTCAAACTTGATTTTTTTATTGATTACATTGAAAGGGTTCACCTCAATACGGTGAGCGTCCTTTGCCATATGTTTCTTAACGATCTCTTTAATTCCCTCAGGGAAAGTAGCAGAGAACAACCAAGTTGCTTTTTTGTGTGTAGTCAAGCGTAAAATCTTAGAAAGATCTTCTTTGAAACCCATGCTCAGCATCTCATCAGCTTCATCCATGACTACTGTCTTTACATATGACAGGTCAATAGCGTTTCTGTCTACCAAGTCCAATAAACGGCCTGGAGTAGCTACAACAATCTGTGTAGGGCGTTTAAGGTTGTTGATCTGCTGATCTAAAGATGCACCACCGTAAACCGCTTCACAGAAGATTTTGTGATAATACTTCGTAAAACGGAAAAGTTGTTTCTGTATTTGCTGTCCTAACTCTCTAGTAGGAGATAAAATCAATGCTTGTGGTTGAGGGCTTTTAGGATTGACCAATTGAAGCAGAGGTAACCCAAAAGCGGCTGTTTTACCTGTACCTGTTTGTGCCTGTCCAATAAAATCTGTGCCCTGATTTAATAAAAATGGGATTGATTTTTCCTGAATAGACGTCGGTTCTTCAATTCCATTTTCTTTGAGTGCTTTGATAATCGCACTCGAGATTCCTAATTCCTTGAATGTCATTATGATTGTTTTTAATGCTTTCGGGTGCAAAGGTAATCCGAATAATTGGGATTCCTTTAGAAATTAGATGGATATATACATTCTTTAAGAAGAAAGGAAAGAGAAATAATATATGCATAGATCATAAATGTATAAAATCAGGTATTAAAGTAGGGGAATTTAAATACTTCAATACCTGATTTCATTTTGGTCGTTGTATTGACCGTTTCTTTTTTAAATGCCTGATTGTTAAATCCTATAAACGTTCACCCACTCTATGTAGATGATCTTAGGGTTGTCTTCAAACATTTCCGCCGGAAGTTCAATTTCAACAAACTGACCATCCTTTGCCAATCTCTTTTTCTCAGCACCTTTGTAAGTGCCAATGTACTGATTGTTGCCTACGCCTGCTGCATGGAAGTGTTCGAACAAATGCTCTTTATCTAAATTGGTGTACGCCTTGAAACCTTCCAAACGGGGAAACGGAAGTTTTACTTTTATTTCTTTCGGCCATACATTTCCTTCAGGCAGTGTAATAGTGCCCTTGCCAATATCAGAGATTTCTTCAAAGACGACTACTCTTTGTAAATCATCCCCAACTATTTCCACTTTATGGAAACCTTTGGTTGCTTCGTAGCTTAGTGTAGTGTTGATCTCTTCAGAACTATTACATCCTGAAAAAATCAGAAGAATAGCGAATAGTGTAGATAATTTTCTCATTAAGTAATACAAGATATACTGAAAGACTTTACATGTCTCCTTAATATATAAAATTTCTAAGAATATTTTGTGGATTTTGAATAATATAACAAAAAAAGAGTGATACTTATCATAAGTTCACTCTTTTTTAATCAGTCTTAATAAGAAATTTCAAAATTCTTAATAACCTAATTTTATGATGTTTAGATTGTTGGCATACTCGCTGGCAATGGCCAATTCATTTGTTCTTTTGATATAGATCATTCCGCTAGGTCCGTCACTAGAAGATTGTATAATACGAGGTTCTCTAGAAAGTGCACTATTGATTTTAATAATCACATTTTCCTTATGGTCTGCCCCCCAAGCGGTCAAATAGTAGCTCATAGAACCATTAAAAGTAATATCTTCCAAGTAAGGGAAGTCCGTAACTTTCAGCTTCAGTTCTGCTTTCTTAGTTTTAGGAGAATAAGAATACACGCCACCTTCAGTTTCCAATGAACTTAGAATTAAGATATCCTTTGATTTTTTATCATAATAAACTCCAGTAGGTGAAGGAACATCAGCAGTGATTACCTCTACCTCTTCTGATTTTATATTCACGCTAAATACTTTAGAAACTTCTTTGTCTGAAATATAAAGAAGACTTCCGTTGCAAGTGATAGCATGTAAAGCTTTAGCTCCTTTGACTTCAACATTAAAAACCTCATCGTTATTTTTAATATTAAATCCTTTTACTCTATTGGAATCCGCTACATATAAAGTACTGCCTAAAATAGTGACACCCCTTGGGTGTGCCAAATCTTTAGTAACGAATACAGCCCCCCCTCTTCGGCCTCTTTTGATGATGCCATGATTTCCTGATGAACTGATAAAGAATAATCCAGATTTTTCATCAAAAGCAATATCATGTGGCGATTGAAGTTTTGCGTCTGGATCGGCTGAAAGTGATTTCTTATTTTTTTTATTTTTCTTTGCTTCTTTGTCTTGTCCCGAAACGGTACTAAAAAGAGATAAAGTAATTAATAAACTGAATAATAATTTATACATCTTGTTAGATATTAAGTCTATTTGTGGAGTCTTTCTTTCATGCAAATATAATAGAGAATTCAATGAAGCATAAATTTTCAATTGTGATTTAAAGTTAAATCAACCACTTTCACCCCCTCTATTATCGGATTCAATCCAATAGTAAAGCACTAGATCAAGTTTTGCTTGAACGCTTCTGTAGCAAGATGAATAATATTTTTCTTGTTATTTTTCTTAATCATATTCTTCCTATGCCTGTTTACTGTTTCAACAGAAATATCCAACGCTTTAGCCATATCCTTGGTGTTTAATCCTTGAATAACAAACTGTAAAATTTCAAGTTCCCGGTTGGATAAATGAAGCTGTGGAATTTTCCCTTCATGAAGTTTGTCTTTTAGTTCATAATGGTATTCTTCCTTGTCTTTCATATTGTAGAAAGAAATTCTATTATTCTGTTCAATCAAAGAATGTGAAATATCAGTTACTACAGAGAAAAACTGTCTGATTCTTCCATCTTCGATTTTTATGGGAATATTATGTTGCAGATAGGATGTGATTCTTTCGTTTTCTCTTTTCACCCTGAATACAAAACTTGAACGGAATAAGAAGGGGTCTTTCTCATTGAATAGGGCTAGGTGTTTTTTGAAAGTAACATCAATAGCATTCATGTAGACGATTCTATCTTCTTCAAGCAACACTTTATCAAGGTCCTGAAAAAGATAATCTAATGATGTAGGTTCTTCCGGCACTTCATATTTCACACCAGTGTTTTGTAATAACGTAAAAGTAAGATCATCAATATTGATCAGAAATTGTAATGACTTCCCAGGTAAAATATAGTCATCATCCGTTCTGAACGATTCATTAATGAAGTTTTTATTTTGTAAAGTTTTAATGTAGTAATCACGGTTCTCTTTGTATGTTTGTTGAATTTGTTCGATAAAATTGACTATCATTTCATCTAATTTTTGATTTTAAAAGATTTTTTGAAGTATAGCCTTCTGAATAGCCACCATTATATTTGAGGTGTTTGTTTTGGAGATAATATTTTTTTTGTGAGTGGAGATAGTATGAATACTAATGTTCAACATAGAGGATATTGAATTATTTGAATAACCTTCAGAGACAAGTTTCAGTATTTCAATTTCTCTTTTCGACAGATTACGAATAAGAATGCCTTGCTTTAAACTTTCTAAGCTATCCACTTGATAAAAAGAAGGAAGACTATGGTCATGAGAAATAAAGCTCATATTGAATGCCTTGTTTTTATCGTATTTTTTGTGAATAATCTGATTGTAAGCTAGAACATTTTTTGCACTGCCGTCTTCATTAAAATCCAGAATTCGTACCTGTACAAGACATGGATATACATTTCCGTTTTTATGAAGTAAAGGGTAGTAATAAAAAGTGGTGTATTGGTTAATATGCTCTCGATAGTTGATCACAAAATAAGTGAGCAATTCACCTAACGTCTTGACAATAGGTCCATAATCCTCTATTGGGGTAAGAGAAAAATTAGAATTGTATAAAGCTTCATCAATAGCGTATCCAGTCTCCTCTGTAAATGAAGGAGATAAGTATTCAAATCTTAACTTATTGCAATCAAAAATATAGTGAAAAGTATTGTTGCCAATACTTAAAAACTTTTTGTGATCTTCTATGATATTTTCAAAATCTACGGGCATGCTAAAATAGTAGGGGGTACCGTAACAAAGTATAGAAAATAAGAGTGATAATAACTAACCAATTGTAAAACGTAATATTAATGATAATAGTTTAATTATACCAAAAAAGCCGGCAATATTATAAAATATATTACCGGCTTTAATGTTTCTATTATACAATGTTATGAGATTGCAGAAATGTAGAGATTTATAGCTGAAAGAAGGCCAATCACCCACATCACTTTTGAGATTCTTCCCACTTGTCCTGTACAAATAGCAATGATCAAGTACGAAAGGAAACCAAAAGTTAAACCGTTACTGATACTGTAAGTCAAAGGCATAAGTATGATCGTTAAAAAGGCAGGAGCACCTTCCACCAGATCATCAAATTTAATTTCTTTGATATTTTTAAACATATAAATACCCACCATTACCAAAGCAGGAGCAGTGGCAAATGCTGGAACAATAGTCACTACAGGTGAAAATAATAATGCAATGGCAAATAACGCAGCGGTAAATACAGACGCTAATCCTGTTCTGGCACCTTGTGAAATACCTGAAGCTGATTCGATATACGTTGTTGTTGTTGAAGTACCTAAAAGTGAGCCAATTACTGTAGCCACTGAATCCGCTTCCAGAATTCTACCAATTTTAGGAATATTTCCTTTGCTGTCGACCATTTTTGCTTCATAAGAACAAGCCACGATTGTACCTACTGAATCAAATAAATCTACAAACATAAATGAGAAAATAGGAGCAATAAACGCCAAATCCAATGCCGACATGATGTCAAGCTTAAAGGCAATTGGAGTAATTGATGGAGGTACCGAAATGATAGATTCCGGCAAAGCAACTTCACCTGCAAACATTCCTACGATAGTCATAACAACAATACCTATAAGAATACCGCCTCTAACTTTCATTGTTTCTAAAACTACAATAAATACTAAACCTAATAACGCAATAATTGTAGGTGTGCCCAAGTGGCCCAAAGATACCAAAGTAGCAGGGTTAGATACCACAAGTCCCATTCCTTTGAACCCAATAAAAGTAATGAAAAGACCAATACCTGCAGAAGTAGCTAAACGCAATGAAAGCGGAATAGCATTGACAATTTTTTCTCTAACACCAAGTACAGTCAATAAAATAAAAGTGACACCAGAAACGAATACAATACCTAATGCAGTTTCCCATGGCAAACCTCTGCCTATTACTAAGGCATAAGTAAAGAATGCATTTAGTCCCATACCAGGAGCCATAGCGAAAGGAACTCTAGCCCAAAATGCGGCTAATAAAGTACCAATAAGTGCAGCAACACATGTAACAGTGAATAAAGCACCTTTGTCCATTCCTGCATCTCCCAGAATACTTGGGTTTACAAATAAGATGTACGCCATAGTAAGGAAGGTGGTGATACCGCCAATTGCTTCCGCACGTACCGTAGTATTGTGTTTTTTTAAGTTGAAGAAGTTTTCAAGAAAACCTCCTTTTTGATGACTTGCTTCCATTGTTGGATTAAATTTTTAATTGACAATAATTACCAAGTAAGACGAACGGCTGCTTGAGGAGCTGTAACAGAAACGAAATTGTTGTAGTGCATATACACATCTACACCCACTTCGAGTTTAGTGAATTTGTCTGGCATAAAGTGCTGACCCAAGTTATATAAAACTCTTGGCTGAGCAAGGAAATCTGTTCCCCAGTAGTAATTGCTATTAGGAATGAAATCAAAGAAACCCTGCAAACGGACACCTAGCTTTCTTGATAATGGAATATCATATACACCTGTAATCTGAGCGAGGTGATCAGTGTTACCACCAAAAGTAGAAGCTTTGTAATAAGCCATTAATTTCAAGAAAGTATCATAGTTTGATGTTTTGAAAGTCATACCTACACCACCTAAAAGTGCATAGAAACTAGAGTAAGAAACGTTCAACTGTCCTTCTATTGAGAAGTCTTTAAAGATCCAGAATCCAAGATCTTTACCAGTGATTTTGTTCAATGATAACCAAGGAGACCATTCAGTATATAATCGGATAGGCCCTTTGTGTGTTTCATTTCCATCAAAGTCAGTATCAGGGATCATGTTGTCTGCCGCCATGAAGTTGATAAAGGCATAGTTACCGCCATAACTCCACTCAGAAACGTGATCAAAAGTGATCAGCCACATGTTTCCATCTTCAGTGTTATTACCAAATTGGAAATCCTTATTGCCTGATCCATAGGCTACTTGCCCAAATGTAGAATTGTAATTCTGAGCATTAGCAACATTAAATGATAGTAAAGTAAGTGCGAAAAATACGAAAGATAATAAATGTTTCATATGGAGTTTAAAATAATGAAAGAACAAAAAAAGGATAGTCTTACCGAACACTGCTGCAGGGTTAGACTATCCTTTTCATAATATATAGAGGACGAGAAATGTAATATGAGATATTTTGAAAAAAATACCGATCACCTTCTCCTTTACTTCGTGAAGCATCAATAATTCTTCCTAAAAAGCTGGCAAACATTAAGGCAATTCTGTTTACTTTTTTAGCTTGAAGGGGAAGTTGTATTGAATTGAAATGTCTAGAGTGATTTGAAAAATGAGGGTATAATGGATCATTGTCAAAATAAGCAATATCACATACTTTTCTTGACAAAAATAAATAGGAAACACAGCTTCCTATGATGCCCAAAATTTCATTTTCTTTTTTCAAAATCACACTACTAATAACACTATGTGCAATATTATTAATTTCAATTAAAAGATGAGTAAAAAAATTAAATAATAAATATGAACGAAGTAAGTAATGATAGTATTATTTGGCATTTGTGAAGAATAGATACCAAGACGATAGTTATTTTAACGCGTAAGAGGTTTTATTTAAGTTACCTTAATCCAGTTTAATTATCTTATCACCCAATTCTATGAAATTTTCATTGCTCATTGTTTTCAGTCTGTTCATTTCTGTATTAGTACCCCAAAAGCTCATTCCAGTGGAGAAAAATGGGAAATGGGGGTATTGTGATCAAAATAAACAATTGGTAATCAATTATACCTATGAATCTGTGACTCCTTTTAATGATGAAGACGTTGCCATTGTTTCCAAGGGTGGGAAATACGGAGTAATTGGTAAAGACAATCAATGGAAAGTAAAAGCCAAATATGCAAAGATTAGATTTACACTTCACCCTAATGAGATGATTGTCAGTAACACCAAAGGGAAATATGGTATTCTTACAATTGATGGTGGTAAGCTGTTAGGTTTTGAGTATGATAGTATTAAATCTTTTGATCATAATCATTCTTATTTGGTTTATGAAAAGAATCTTTGCGGACTTTACAATACAAAATTAAAGAAGTGGGATTTGCCTTTGAAATATACCGCCCTCACTTTTAATGAATACGGTATGCTGGAAGCAGTGAATGAAAACATGATTGGTCTGATTGATGAAAATGATTATTCTTCTTTTACCTCATCAGGCATTGTGATGAACAAAACAAGAGGCAATGAGCAATTAAAATCGATAAATTTTGAACAATGGGAGGACTTAACTGTTGTTATTACAAATGATGGGTATAACATTATGAATAAAGAGGGGAAGGTACAGCTAACTGAACATACAGATAAAGTCATAAAAAAGATAGACAAGGAATATTATAACTCACACGGTTTTAAACTCCCTCATAATGCAAAATATATCGCTGGAGATGTAGTATATCTAGAAACAGCTACGCATCAGGTAGAACAGCGCATATTGGATGAATATAAAATTACAGTCCGTGATGATGATGATATTCTTATCAAACATGTTCCCAGCTCTAAAAAGTATGCATTGTACAGGGATGGTCAAAAAGTATCTTATGAGTACGACTCCATAACCACATTTAACAGTGATTTCGTACAGGGAATATCGTACTCCGGTGATGAAAGAGATGTCGTATTATTGCCGGTTACGGATCAAAGTACCTCTAAAATACTACCAGCAGTAGAGGATTTTGAGTCTATTGTCAATTACATTCCCAATGCCAAAGATTCTACAAAAGAATGGGTCATTTTAATGAATGAACAAAAACAGCAAGGTATTTTTGATTTGGCTTCCCAGAAGTATGTAGTACCATTAAAGTATGAACAGCTTTTTATTCCTTTTGTTGAAAGTTATGGATTGGCATTAGTAGGCCACACTGACGATAAATTTGCTTTCTATGATACACAGCTTCAAAAGCAGGTCACTGATATGAAATACGATGCAAATATTTCTATGGAATGCATAGATGAAGGTTATTTGTTCTTAGAAAGAATAGGGCAAGGGGAAGAGTCTATGAGAGTACTGGATATGTACTCGTTGAAGGACAGAAAGCTGATGGACAAAAAGATTGATGGTTACAATATTACAAAAAGAAAGGAGAAAGGAACCGTACACTTTAGTAATAATAACAGCGGATGGGAGACCAACATTGATTATGAATTAAGTGAGTTTGCACCTGATAACTTCGCATATTATTATCTTCAAGATCAAGGAGATGGACAAATTGCAATAGGATTCTTGGATCAGAAATTCAATGTTTTGATCCCACCAAAATATGCCACCGTTTCATTTCATGGTCTTGGCAATCCTTACTTGAGGGTGACAGATTTTGAATTTAACGAAGGAATCATCGATGTGAATGGAAAAGTAATTATTCCTTTAGGTAAATACAGTTCAGTTGGAGCGATGCAAGATGGAATTGCACCGGTGGAAGATATGGACGGAAATACGTTTTTTGTCAATAATAAAGATGAAAGGTACATCGTAAAACCTTGATATTTAACAATGTAATAGTTGTTAATGCGTTACTTACTTCGTATATTAAAATAGAAGAACTCAATATACTCGTATTGTATCCAATTAAAAACAGAAATAACGATACTTTATTTTAACCCATATACTATTTAGACTGTAATGTTTCTCAATTGTACAAAAATTAGAAACATCGTTACATAATGAAACCAAAAAGAACAACTATGAATGCCGCAAATGATCAAAATGAATTCAAAAAGCTTTTTGACTCATTCCGTAAAGAGAAAAGCAAAGCGGAAGAGAAAATCTCATTTTTGGATTATCTAGAGATTGTACAGAACAATAACGATTTGGCCGATCTCGCTCACAAAAGAATGTACAAAGCCATCACAAAAGATGGAGTGTCTCACCTTGACACGGATAAGGATGTACGTCTTCGGAGAATATTTGGTGCACATACCAAATTAAAAAGCTATAAGTTTTTCGAAGAGGAGTTTTTTGGAATAGAAAAAGTATTACAAAAGATTGTACGTTACTTCCACTCTGCTTCACTAAAAGGTGAAGAAAGTAGACAGGTCCTTTTCTTGGTAGGTCCCGTAGGTGCAGGGAAATCTTCTTTGATTGAAAAATTGAAATCTGGCTTAGAAAAACTCAGTCCGTTTTATTTCTTGGAAGGTTCACCAATGAATACCAACCCTTTGTGTGCCATACCGCCGGAACTGCGTCCAGAAATGGAAAGCCGTTTAGGTGTTGAAATTGAAGGGGAACTAGATCCTGTGACACAATTTAAATTGGATAATGAACTTAAAGGTGATTTTACCAAGTTTAATGTGATCAAAAGAGATTTCAGTATCAGAAAAAGACATGGAGTAGGTATGGTACCACCCGTTGACCCTAATAACCAAGATACTTCTGTATTGATTGGATCAGAAGATATTTCAAAGCTTGACCGTTACAGTGAAGATGATCCTAGAGTATTGACATTAAATGGTGCATTTAATGTTGGTAATAGAGGTTTGGTTGAATTTATTGAGGTATTTAAAAATGAAATCGAATACCTGCATGTGATGTTGACAGCAACACAGGAAAAAAGAATTCCAGCGCCTGGTAAACACGGTATGATTTATTTTGATGGAGTCATTTTAGCCCATTCAAATGAAGCAGAATGGAACAGATTCAAAGCTGATCATACTAACGAGGCCATCCTAGATAGAATTGTAAAAATTGAAGTGCCTTATGTATTGGAGATATCTGAAGAGATAAAAATTTATCAGAAAATCATCAATAAATCAGACTTTAATGCACACATCGCTCCTCACTCGTTAGAAATTGCATCCATGTTTGCTATTCTGACAAGATTGAAACCTACCAATAAATGTGACCTTCTCACCAAACTGAAATTATATAATGGTGATGAGGTGACTGAAAATGGTCAGTCGAAAAGAATCAACGTTTTAGAGTTGAAAGAAGAGCATGAGGATGAAGGAATGAGCGGTATTTCTACACGTTTTATAATGAAAGCGTTGGATAATGCTCTTTCTGATACGGAGACAAATACCATTCATCCGATTGCTGTTTTAGATGCCCTGCAGACGAAATTGAAAGAAGAACCGCTGGCAGGTGATGTGAAGAGTCATTATATGGATATTCTGAAAGACATTCTTTATAAAGAGTATCTGAAAATGTTGGAAAGCGATATTACAAAAGCCTTTGTTCATGCTTATGACGAGCAGGCAGAATCGTTATTCCAAAACTATTTAGATCATGTAGAAGCTTATGTGCTGAAAAGAAAAGTGCAAGGGCAAAACAATGAGGAGATGGAGCCTGATTTGAAGTTCTTAGGTTCTATTGAACAACAAATAGGTATTGCCGGAACTGCCGCTGATGGGTTCAGACAAGATGTAATGAGTTATGTAACGCATATTTTAAGACGAAACGGAGCATTACATTACACAAGTTATGAGCCATTGAAAGAGGCGATCGAGAAGAAATTGATGGCTTCGGTGAAAGATATCACAAGAATTATCCTCAAAGCGAAGACAAGGGATGATGGTCAAATGAAAAAATACAATGCCATGGTAGAACAGATGATCTCTATGGGCTACAATGAAGAAAGTGTAGAAGCTGTATTGTCATTTGCATCCAATAATCTTTGGAAAGACTAAGGATTCTAAGAAAAGAGCATGTTGAGAAGCATGCTCTTTAGTATTAGGATGAAGAAATAGAAGCGTGAAAATAGTCTGTAACGATGGTCTTATTTTCAAGCTTCTCTGCTCATCATTTTTTGAAATTTAGAATTAAACTTAGTGTATTATGGCTATTTTTAAAGAATTTAGTAAGCAGAAGAGAGACAGGTCTGTGACTGACCGTCAACGCCATAAAGAGTTAGTCAAAGACAAAATCAAAAAAGGAATCTCTGATGTAATAGCAAATGAATCCATTATTGGGCAATCAAAAGACAAAAAGATAAAAGTACCGATCAGGGGACTGAAAGAATATCGTTTTGTGTATGGTTCTAATAAAGGAAAAGGCGTTGCACAAGGTACTGGAAAAGAACAGAAAGGACAGGTCATTCAAGATCAGTCAGCTCCTCAAAAAGGCAAGGGGAAAGGAGAAGCAGGTGAAGATGCCGGAGAAGATATTTACGAAACAGAAATTTCTTTGGAAGAAGCTGTGGAACTGATGTTTGAGGATTTGGAATTGCCTGATATGGATCAGAAAAAGTATTTCCAATCTGAAACGGAGGTACTCCGAAAGCTGGTAGGTTATCAGAAGAAAGGGATCAGAGCACGCTTGTCTAAAAGGAAGACGATGATGAATCGTATTAAAAGGATGAAAGCGAAAGGGCTGGACAGTGCCGCCTTGAAAAAATCTGATGAAACTTTCCCATTCCATAATGATGATTTGGTGTACAGAAGATTGCAAATTGATGTAGAAGAACATTCTAATGCTGTAATTCTATGTCTTATGGATACATCAGGTTCAATGGATCAAACTAAAAAGTACTTGGCAAGAAGCTTCTATTTTATGCTGTATACTTTTTTACAGACCCGTTATGAAAACACAGAAATCGTCTTTATAGCTCATCACACAGAGGCTAAAGAGGTAACAGAAGATGAATTTTTCCATAAAGGAGAATCAGGCGGTACCAAGATATCTTCTGCTTATATAAAAGCATTGGATATTATAGAGGACAGATATAATCCTGCACTTTGGAATATCTACGCCTTTCACTGTTCTGACGGTGACAATTTTGCCTCTGATAATAAAGTAGCTATTGAGACTGCTGAGAAACTGACGCAGGTCTGCAACTTATTTGGATACGGAGAGATAAAACCTGACATGGGTTACTCTTGGTCAAGTATGCTGGATGAGTTCAAAAAAATTGAAGAAGAAAACTTTGTTTGCTTGAGAATGAGATCAAAGGAGTCTGTTTGGCCTGCCTTGAAAAAATTCCTGAACAAAGACAGAAGTAATACAATGATGGATTAATGAACTGACCACTGATCAATCATTAATTCTTAAAAACTAAAATAATATGGATTGGTCCCTAGATGATTTAGCCCGTTGGAATGATAAAATAGAAGAGATTGCACAGGAATGTGGACTAGATTACTATCCACAGGAATTTGAAGTGTGTGATTATCACGATATGATTGGTTATCAATCGTATGTGGGTATGCCATCAAGATATCCGCACTGGAGTTTTGGTAAATCATTCGAAAAACAAAACACGCTTTATAAAATGGGTGCCCAAGGATTGGCCTATGAAATGGTTATCAATTCAGATCCTTGTCTGGCTTACCTGATGATAGACAACCCTCTGTCTATGCAGATTTTGGTGATGGCCCATGTATACGGTCACAATGACTTTTTTAAGAACAATATCAATTTCTCTCACACAAAACCTGAGTTTGTTTTAGAGAATTTCAAATTGCACGCTGATAGAATTCGCTCTTATATAGAAACGCCAAGTATTGGTTATAAAGGTGTGGAAAGAATTTTAGATGCAGCGCATGCCATAAGTTTTCATGTGGATAGAAATCAAAGAATTGTTCGTTTATCAGAACATGAACAGAAAAGCCATTATTATGGAGCGTTGAATAAGGATAAGTCTTATTGGGACGAACTCAAAAAAGAGGAGAAAGAGGAAGAGTTCATTCCGTCTTTATCGGAAGACTTAATTTTATTCTTAATTGAAAACAGCCGCTTCCTGGAAGATTGGGAAAAAGATATTCTCAGTATTGTTAGAGAGGAGACCCTTTATTTCCTTCCTCAGATGGAAACCAAAATTATGAACGAAGGCTGGGCGAGTTTTTGGCATTACACCATCTTACATAAACTCAAACTCCCGCCAGCAATGCACGTGGATTTTATCCGTTCTCATAATCAGGTCATCCGTCCACATGTAGGCGGTTTGAATCCTTATCATATCGGATTTAATATCATGGCCCATTTGGCAGGGAAAAAAGACATGTTTGAGTATGAAATCAATCCTCAGATTTTTGACGTAAGAGAAGTAGATCGAGATGTATCTTTCCTAAGACGATTCCTGACAAGAGAGTTGATGGAAGAATTAGGTCTTTTTGAATACGAGAGAAATAATGGGAAAATATCAGTGAGCAACATTTCAGATGATATGAAAGGGTGGAAAGAAGTTCGCGACACCTTGATTGCTCAGACAGGTACAGGAAGTATTCCTATTATTAAAGTGAAAGGAATCGCTCCTATTAATAATACCTTGCAATTGGTACATGAATTTGATGGAAGAGAGTTAGAGTTGGGTTATGTACATAAAACAATGCAACATATAGCCACACTTTGGTCTGATTTTCCTGTGAAATTGGAAACCAACGTAGAGGGTAATAAAGTAATATGCGTTTATCAGAAAGGAGAATTTACTGTGGAAATGGATTCAGAATAAAAAAGAACATATTCTCTTCTCTGTAAAAGGAATCAATGGTTTAAATCACCGAAAAAGCTTCATATTTAAAAAATGGAGCTTTTTTAGTATTAATAAGTGATCATTTTGTATTTTATATGGTGATTTAAGTTACTTTTGCAGACGGTATTAAGTAAAAAATGTTTTGGGAATATTTAGAAACATGGCGCGTAAAGATTCTGGAGAGAAGAAAAAACAGCGTTTAGACAAGGGAAGTATAAAAAAACTGAGAGGTATCTTTCGTTTTATGATGCCTTACAAAGGTGTTTTTACATTAGGTTTAATCAGTCTTTTCTTTTCAAGCACAATATTATTAGCACTGCCTAAATTGATTGGTGTGTTGATGGATACAGCACAAGGGAAGGTAACAATTCCATGGTTGCCCGACTTGAAGTCTGTAGGTTTAGCTTTAATGGCTGTTTTATTGTTTCAAAGTATATTCTCATTCCTTAGAGTATACTTTTTTGCAAAAGTAAACGAAAACGCTATTGCTGACATCAGAAAGGCACTTTATCAAAAGTTTATGTCGCTTCCGATGTCATTTTATGATAAAAACCGTTCGGGTGAGCTATTCAGTAGAATCACTTCGGATGTTTCGGTTTTACAGGACACATTTTCAACAACTTTAGCGGAGTTATTCAGACAAATTGCTACACTTGTATTTGGTGTTTCAATCTTATTCTATGAAAATCCTAAGTTGTCATCCATCATGATCCTTAGCTTTCCTATATTAATTATTTTCGCAATAATTTTTGGAAAGTTCATCCGTAAGCTCTCAAAAAGCACACAAGACGAGTTAGCAAACGCTAATATTGTAGTAGAAGAAACAATCCAATCTATTGGTACAGTAAAAACGTTTGCCAACGAAGACTTTGAAATCAAAAGATATTCTAGCAACCTCTCAAAGGTGGTGGATATTGCATTGAAATCAGCTACATATAAAGGTACATTTATCTCTTTCATCATTTTTGTATTGATGGGCGGTATATTAGGTGTGCTTTGGTATGGAACTTATATGGTTTCAGTAGATGAAATTTCAATTGGTAGTTTAACTACTTTTGTCCTTTATACAATGTTTATTGGAGGATCGTTGGCCGGACTTGGAGACATTTACGGTACGCTCCAAAAAGCAGTGGGTGCTACAGATAGAGTAGAAGAAATTCTAGCAGCGAATTCTGAGCACGAAATAGACAAAGAGACAATTCCAAAGTTAGAAGGGAAGATCAGTTTCAATAATGTGAAGTTCTCTTACCCAACTCGTAAAGAGGTGGAAGTATTAAAAGGCGTAAATCTTGAAATTGAGAAAGGAGAGAAAGTAGCTTTAGTTGGTAAGTCAGGAGGCGGTAAATCAACGATTGCTCATTTACTGCAACGTTTCTATGATATTGATAGCGGTGAGTTGTTGATCGATGGAAAATCATCTCAGGATTATAACCTAATTGGTTTCAGAAAGCATGTGGGTGTTGTACCACAAGAAGTATTGTTATTTGGAGGTTCAATTCAAGAGAATATTGCTTACGGTAATCCTGAAGCTTCTGAAGCAGAAATTATAGAGGCGGCACGAAAAGCGAATGCACTTGATTTTATCAGATCTTTCCCTGAGGGAATGGAGACATTAGTAGGAGAAAGAGGTGTGAAGCTTTCAGGCGGTCAGCGTCAAAGAATTGCAATTGCAAGAGCAATACTGAAAGATCCTGCTATTCTTATTCTAGATGAAGCTACATCAGCTTTAGATATTGAGTCAGAGAAATTAGTACAAGATGCTTTAGAAAAGCTGATGGAAGGAAGAACAAGTTTAATTATTGCTCACCGTCTTTCTACAATCCGTAATGCTCATAAAATAGCAGTACTAGAAGAAGGAAAAATAGCTGAGATTGGAAATCACAATGACCTGATCAGCGAGACAGATGGAGCATACGCAAAACTGATACAGATGCAGGAGTATTAAAACCTTCGCATTTCAAAATAGATAAAGCTGGAAATAAGGAAAAAAACGCCTTGTTTCCAGCTTTTTTTTCTTGTGTTAAAAAGAAGTTTACTATAAGTTTGTTTAGAGAAATTAAATGAAGCCTATAACGATAGGACGGAAATTTAATTAATGGCCAAAATAAATTAAACACTAAACAAAAAACATATGTTTCAAGACAACTATGCTCCACAAAAGGGAACCTTTACTTTCACAATGATTAAGCCCGGTGAAGAAAACCAAGACTACGTTGGAGAGATCCTTACAATGATCCATGAAGCAGGCTTCAGAATTCAGGCCATGAAAATGGTTAGACTAAGAACAAAACAAGCAGAAATGTTTTACCGCCATTTATCTGACCAACCTTTTTACCAAGATGTTGTAAAATACATGACGTCAGGACCTGTGATAGCAGCTGTTCTTGAAAAAGAAAATGCAGTGGTAGATTACCGTAAACTGATCGGTGCTACTGACCCAACTAAAGCAGAAGAAGGGACAATCCGTAAAAGATTTGCAAAATCAACAGACAGAAACGTAGTACACGGCTCTGACTCTGATGATAATGCGGCTGAAGAGGCTTCATTCTTCTTCTCATTCAGCGAAAGATACAATAAAGACGGTCATTGTTTCTTTGGTTGGGGTAAATAATCCTGAAAGAAATTTTTGACAATTTTAAAGTCAACTATGAAGGTAGTGGTTAAATTCGTTAGCCATTACCTTTTTTTATGTGTGTGATTAGTTTATTTAAATGATATTTTCAATCTTTTTTCATTTCGACGTGAAAAGTTTCAAATTTGCTTAAGTGTCTAAAATACATGTATTTGAAAAGGAACTACCTACTACAGTAAAATAAATATTTAATGTAGTAATCGTGTTGAAGTTGTTAAGTGTCAGTATTTCAATTAGTTAATAGTTCTTGGTAGTAAAAATGTAGTATAAATATCGTAAAATTGAAATCCGTTTTATTTGATTACGCATCCAAAAAATCATTAACATTGCTATATGAAATTTTAACAGCTGTTATAAGCTATCTATTACATTATTTAAAAATTCAATAAGTATGAAATAACTGAATTGACCATTTTAAAAGCAACTAAAGAAATAGCAACTATTACTACACAATCTATTATTTTTTAAAAGTACTAGGACATCAAAGTCTGTTACTTTAACTACACATCTTTCTTTTTTTCTATAACTATTAGGTACAAAAAATAAGATTGAATATAGTATAGTATTCCTATGTATTTAGTTGACTAATTACAAAACCTTTCTTCATTTCCAATGAAAGGTAGGGCAGTGTATACAAAATAGAAATTACAAGCTCTCTCTTCTATTTATATCATGTCCTTTGAAATGAGAAACTATCGCTTATCAAAGAAAACAAACATGCAGTATTACAACTCAAAAGGAAACATTAAAGTATTAATGTTTCTAATATCCTTGCTGTGCTCTCTTCAGCTATACGCACAAGACAGGGTAATAACAGGGCAAGTGCTTGATGGTGGGGATCAATCCCCAATTCCAGGAGTAAACGTAGTAGTCAAAGGAACTACAATAGGTACAGTAACAGATTTTGACGGTAATTATAAGCTGTCATCAAGTGTTCCAATAACAGAATTGATTTTCACGTATGTAGGCTACAAAGATTTAGTGAAAGCTGTAGGTGCTACAGATGTTGTGAATGTAAGCTTAGAAGCTGATTTAGAGCAACTAGAAGAAGTAGTAGTTGTGGGATATGGTGTGGAGAAAAAGAAATTGAACACAGGTGCTACGTTGAATGTAAAAGGTGAAGACCTTCAGAAGTTGAATACAGCAACGGCTATGGATGCCCTTCAAGGGATTACACCTGGTGTGAATATCACAAAATCGAACGGTTCACCTGGTGCGGGTACAAAAGTCGTTATTCGTGGTTCGGGTACTATTGGTAATTCTAGTCCACTTTATATTGTTGATGGTGTTCAGGTAGGAGATATTGATTACCTTTCTCCATCAGACATAGAAACAATTGACGTACTGAAAGATGCCGCTTCTTCTGCTATCTATGGTTCACGTGCGGCGAATGGTGTTGTATTAGTGACTACAAAAAAAGGAACAAAAGGACCTAAACCATCTATCACATTTGATATGTTTTATGGTGTGCAGCAAATTGCGAATAAGCCTGAGTTATTAAATGCACAGCAGTATATCGAAATAATGAATGAGGCGAACTCAAACAGTGGTAGACCTCCTATAAACTGGACTGGATTAGTGCCAAATTTTGGTGATTATTATACAGGTGTTAATGCAGGAACTAATTGGTTAGATGAAACTTATAATCATAATGCACCTACTCAGAACTATTCTATAAACATGTCAGGAGGTAATGAAGGCTCGGTTTATTCATTAGGAGTAAGTTATTATCAGCAAGATGGAATTATTGGTAAACAAATCAATAATTCATTTAAAAGAGTAAATGCTCGATTAAATACGGAACATGTTCTAGCAAAAAATATAGATGGTAGAGCAATAGTGAAAATTGGTCAAACATTAAACTTTACAAATAGTAGAAAACCGAATTTAGCACAAGGTAATATCTATTATAATGATTTGCATGCCATGTTGGTAACAAGTCCATTATTACCAATGTATGCAACTGATGTAAATGATCCAGCTTATCCTTATCATTATGCCATTGATTTAAGTACAGGTGAAGAAAACCCAATTGCAACAATGGTTTATAATAGAGGGAATAATAATAATTATAATAATAATATTGTAGGGTCTGCTTATTTAAATATTTCGCCAATTAAAGATTTGAATATTCAATCAAAATTTGGTGTAAATAGCTGGAATGGAGCAGGAAGGAATTGGGTTCCTGCTTATAATTTGGGTAACCAAGATCAAAGAGCTCGTGATGCAGTTGACCAGAATATGTATACTGGTTTAACATGGACATTGACAAACACAGCGAGTTATTCTAAACAGGTAAATAAGCATAGTTTCACAGCTTTACTAGGTCAAGAAATGCAAAAAACATCTCAGAACCTGTCATTAGATGGGCATAATGAGAACTCAATCTTCCAAGATGCAAAATATGCTTATTTAGATAATGTTCCTGTTGTTGATGAAACTTATACATCACTAGGTGGTAGAGATGACTTTGGGTGGGGTATGATGTCTTATTTTGGTAGAGTATCTTATAACTTCAATGAGGCACTATTATTAACAGGTGTAATTAGAGCTGATGCTTCATCAAACTTCTTGCCTGAAAATAGATGGGGCGTTTTCCCTTCATTTTCTGCTGGTTATATTCTTACTACTCATGATTTTATGGAAAAAATACCAGCGATTTCATATTTTAAGATTAGAGGTGGTTGGGGACAAAATGGTAACCAAGATATTGGTGCATTCCAATACTCTTCAACAATTACATTTGATTATGCAGAATACTTCTTTGGGGGTCCAAAAAATGTAAAGCATTTAGGAGGTTACCCTGCTCGTTTACCTAACCCAAATGTACGCTGGGAAACATCTGAACAAGCCAACATTGGTTTTGATGCGAATTTCTTTGATGATAAACTACAAGTTACTGCTGATGTATACCACAAGGCAACAAAGGATTGGTTAGTAAGAGCTGATAATTTAAAATCTTATGGAACTGAACCTCCATTTATTAATGGTGGAGAGATTGTAAACAAAGGATATGAACTATCAATTCGTTGGAATCATAAGGTAAATGAGTTTAGTTATGGAGCTACATTCTCGTTAGGTTATAATCAAAATGAAGTAGTAGCCATTGATAATTCAGAAAAAATTATCCACGGCCAATCTAATGTACTATCACATGGTACTGGTGAAATGTATAGAGTACAAGTAGGAATGCCAATCGGGTACTTCTGGGGGTTAGAGACTGCTGGTGTGATGCAAACGCAAGAAGAAGCAAGTGCGTGGGTTGGTCCTGAAGGTAAGCCTTACTTCGCTGATCAGCAAGCAGGTGATATTCGTTTTGTAGATCAAAACAATGACGGTGTTATTGATGATGAAGATCGAAAAATGATTGGTAACCCAACACCTGATTATACTTTAGGTTTACAATTGAATGCAGAATATAAAGGTTTCTATACTCAATTAATATTCACGTCTCAATTAGGCCATCAAAATATCCGCTCATGGAGATCGTTTGCAGATCAGTCGAAGCAAAATTATACAACAGATGTATATGAAAGATGGCATGGACCGGGAACTTCAACTACTAAGCCAAGATTAACTGCGATTTATCATCAAAACCAATGGGTTTCAGACTTATATGTTGAAGATGCTGATTATGTAAGATTAAGTAATGTAACTGTTGGTTATGATTTTGGTAGATTAATTAGTAACAAGAAGATATTGAGTAATTTAAAAGTCTACTACACAGGTCTTAACCTCCTAACATTTACAGGGTATTCTGGAATGGACCCAGAAGTGGGATATGGTCCAGATTCATGGACATCAGGTATAGATTTAGGTTTATATCCTGCGTCAAAAACACATATGTTAGGTTTAAGTGTTAAATTTTAATCGAAGACTAAAATGAAATTCAATTATAAAAAAGGAATTATTAGTGCTTTCCTAATTTCATCGCTTTTTAGTTGTGGTGAGAAGTTTTTGGAGCATGATAATTTAACAGAACAGGCTACGACAAGTTACTATAGAAATGCCAAAGAAATTAATGAGGCATTAACTGCAGGTTATTCTTGTCTCACTGTAAACGGCGGACGTAATAATGCTACTTTGATTTCTACAATCATGTCAGATGATTGTTTTGGAGGAGGTGGTCCAGATGATTTAGATGTTCAAGCTATGGATAACTTCCAAAATAATGCTGAAGATAAATACTTAGAAATCTGGGAGGTAACCTATAAAGGCATTTTTAGAGTCAATACAATCTTAGATCGTTTTGAGGATGCTGAGTTTGAAAGTGTGGAAATTAAGAATCAATTAAAAGGAGAAGCACATTTTCTTAGAGCATTCTTTTACTTTAGAATGGCAAAACTATTTGGAGGAGTACCATTAGTAACATCTCCAGAGCCATTAAATTTACCAAAAGCCTCGTCTGAAGAATTATATGCTCAGATTGCTTCTGATATGAAGTTAGCGATAGAATTACTTCCTGCTCAAAGTTTTAATCAAATCTCTGTAAGCACAATTGGACATGCTACTAAATGGGCTGCTGAAGGTTTGATGGCTAGAATCTTCCTATTCTATACAGGTAAATATAATAAGTCGGCTCTTCCATTGATTGATGGTGGTGAAATCACAGAGACTCAAGTAAAAACATGGATTGATGACTGTGTCAAAAACAGTGGCCATGATTTGAATGATGATTTCAGAAATAACTGGCCATACGCATACGCTAAAGATGATTACACTTGGGCTAACAATAACGGTTTAAACTGGGTGGATGACGCGTTAGGAAACAAAGAAGTTGTCTTCTCTATTAAATACTCAGTATTTGGTGCAAATGATGGAACTGATGCCCTAAGCTACTCTAATCAGATGGTACTTTATATGGCAATGAGAGGCCAAGGTGATGCTTGTTTACCATTCGGTAATGGATGGGGCTGGGGAACTGTTAACCCTGAGTTAGTAGCTGTATATGAAGATGGAGATCCTCGTAAGGATGGTTCAATTATCCATGTAGATAATCCTGAAGAAGAAATCGCAGATGATTACACTTGGGGACAATGGGATTGTTATCATGAAACAGGTTATTGGAATAAGAAGTATACACCAATTATTGTCAATACTGTTTCAGAAGATGGTTCTAGTGCCATTAAAGGAATGTACTATGATATATATGGAAACCCTGATGACTTCCAAACTTGGAATATACAAGATGAAGTAGTTTTACGTTTTTCAGATGTCTTACTGATGGCTGCTGAATTAGGAGTAGATGCAAGTGCTAATCTAAATAGAGTGAGAAGCCGTGTAGGATTAGGTACTGTAGACCCTTCTTTAGAGAATATCAAATTAGAGCGAAGACGTGAGCTTGCTTTTGAAGGTGTTCGTTATTACGATTTATTACGTTGGGGTGATGCAGGACAAGCAATTAACTCAGCAAATGGCATGACCGTCAAGAATGCAACAGTTGATACTCCTTATGAGATCAGCTTTAGACCGGAAACAAACGGGTTTTTACCGATACCAGAATCTCAGATTCGACTTTCTGCAGGTGTATTAACACAAAATGAAGGTTGGTAATTACCAATCTATATTAGAGAGTGTTTTGATCTCTTTTAAATCGCTCTCTCCTTCTTTCTTTTTATAGTTCACCTAAGCAAACAACAAATTAACAGGTGAAATGAATTTAAACTATACAAATATCATGAAACAACAAAGTGAAAACAAAAGAACGTTTTGGCAAAAGTCAAGACTTATTGGAATCCTATTGTCTGCATCTTTAGTTGCTATCTGGGCGTGCTCTGATAAAGACGAACCGTCTGCAGGAGGCACAAGTAATCCTCCTTTGGTAGATTTTGATTATACCATTGATGCTGAAAATACTTTAATGGTAACTTTTGAAAATAAAACGATCGGTGGGGCAACCTATGCTTGGGATTTTGGTGATGGAAAAGGTACAAGCTCTGAAGAAAATGCAACATATACTTATGATGCAGCTGGAGATTATACAGTTAAATTGACATCAGAAAATGCAAATGGTGTAAGTGCAAAACTTGAAAAATCACTCACAGTAGTAGCTCCAGGAACAGAAACACTAATTGCGGGGACAGGAGAAAAGAAATGGAAATTATACAGAGAGTGTTATAGTATTTTAATTGGACCGGATGATACGGACAAAGGAGGTTACTTGAAATTGATAAATGATGGTAGTAGAGAGTGTTTATATGAACAAGAGTGGATTTTTAAAGCTAATGGAGAGGTAGAATTCAAAGATAATGATGGGTTCTGGGGAGAGTATGGTCCTTTTGGTACAAGTGCTGATGAACATGAGAATTTTGACAAATGTTTTATTCCTTCTCCTGCGACTATGAAAAATGCTGATGGTGAAGACGTGAGTGCTTGGGGTAGTGGAACTTACAATTATACATATGATGAGGCAACAGGTCAATTAGAATTAACAGGTCTTGGAGTATGGATGGTAATTCCAAAAGTAGTCGGTACTGTTGAAGAAGAAGGTGGTATGATTGAATCAAATGTACCAGTAGATAGAGTAACGCCAACATCTTGTGTTATTGAAGAGCATGATGGCTATGACCTAATGCGAGTTGTATTTGATGATGGTACTTATAACGAAGCATTATATGTAAGTTATGATAACTGGGATGATGAGCCAGCATTGAACATTGCAACAGAAGAGGGTACTGCTGATTGTACAATACAAGAAGTAACGAAAACACCTGAAGAAATCTGTGCTGAAAAAGAAGCAGGTGCTAAAGATGGAGAAGCAGGTGACTTAGAAGATAAAGTTTTGACAGAGTTCTATAACACTTTTGAAACAGAGTCAACAAATGCAGATCTTGTATACTCACCTACTTCAGCAACTATTACTTATGGTGAAACAGATCCAGCAGGTGGAGCTACAGGTGTTGGTAAGTATGTAAGAGGAACAGAAGATCAATATTCTGATGCTAAATTTAATACAGCTTTTGACTTTAGTTTAGAAAACTTCTCTAAAGTATCAATTGAGGTTTACGTTCCATCTTCAAATGTATTTGAGGAAGGCGGTTTGGTAAACGGTATTGAGATTTTCTTAGCTGATGGTAGTGAAGATTCACAATTCTGGACAACAAAAGAAGCTTATATTACAGAAATGACTGAAACAGATACTTGGGTAACCGTTTCATTTGATTTGACTGATTGTGCGAAGTCAAGAAAAGACTTTGATATGGTTGGTTTAGTATTTGGAGGCGGAGGTCACACTGTAGATGGTACATTCTACATTAGAAACTTCAAATTTGAATAAGAATTTTGTTTTCTTTTAATTCAGTATAGTCTTGAGGCTACTCATTTTTGGGTAGCCTCTTGTATTATGTTATAATATTTTTAATTGGTATTTCATTTGAGCAGCAAGGTCTAGTTTTCACAGCGTTTTTTTCAATGTTGTAAGTTTTATTGATTTGAACCTAAGAAAATTAAGGTGTGAGTTATTTTGTGAAGCTTCCTTGTTTGGTAAATTGTTATGATATTGATCGAGTGTGTTTGAATAAAAAAATATTAGTATTATCAGGTGGTTACTCATTTTGGGTAGCCTTTTTTTGTAGAATGAGTATAAATATCCCTTCTTTTTTAGTTGACTTTATGAAAACGGTTTTAAAAGACGATTTTGTTTTACTTAATTTGAGAAAACAATTATTCAATCTAGTATGAAATACAAAATATTACTCTTCTTATTATCGGCATTTTCAATCTCACATGTCACTTTTGCTCAGTTTAGTGAAACCATATCATCAGACAGGCCGGGACAGACTTACAGCGCTTCAACATTAGGTAAGCATGTATTCCAAATACAGACTGGTTTTAATTATACTGAAGGGAGAAATGGAGTAGAAAATAAGAATATAAAGAGTAATACATTTTTAAGATTTGCATTGAGTGAGCGGTTTGATATTGAAGCTTTGGTGAATTACAGCAAAGATGAAATAAGAACTCAAGGAGAGACAATTGTAGTAGGAGATGGCTTCAGTGATACTGAACTAGGCTTTAAGTACAGTGTATTAAGAAATGACGGTTGGATTCCAAGTATGGCATTTCAAGGAAGAGTCTTAACACGATTGGTAGATAAAGATTATGAGAGAACTTCTGCAGGTATGCTGATGAATATAGCGACACAAAACCAAATCAATGACTGGCTAGCGTATAATATGAACTTGGGCGTTACCTTTCCAAGACGCGGTACCTCAAAGTATATATTGCCTGCTACTTTCAATTTTTCAGCATCAATAAGTCCAAAATGGGGTGCTTTTATTGAGCTTTATGGTAATTTGAATGATTTTGAGCCTAGCGTTGATGGTGGTTTATCTTATCTAATTACAGATGATTTCATGCTTGATTTGTATGGAGGTATGGCTTCTGAATCTTGGTTTGTAGAAGGTGGATTGTCTTACAGGGTCAAGTGGAGAGCGGATTAAATTTGCAAAAAGGGTAACTTCTTGCTTTATTTACATATATACGTATACATTTCAATAGACAATAATTACTACAAGCAACACGTTATATATACATAGGCCATACTTACACACTCAGAACAATGAAGATACTCTTAGTAATACTCACCGTTATCGCCTTGCCTCTAAAAACTTTGGCTCAATTAACACCTGAAGAAATTTCAAAGGATTATATACATTATGCCTATGAATTATTGGAACAGGAAGAATTTGATAAGGCACTAATTAAAACTGATGAAATTATCGCATTATTGCCGAGGACTACTTCGGAGATTCAATATATAAGGTCGTTAGCTCATCATCATTTAAACCTTAATGATATTGCTAAGACGGAGGTTATGGAAATGTATAACTATCCTATGACTGAGGAACTTAGAATGCACGCCAATGAACTCTCTATGTTGTTGGATCATGAAATGAAAACAGCATCAGCAGAAGATACTGATACTATTTATGCCATGCCCGAAACTTCAGCTTCATATCCTGGTGGAATGGGAGAGTTTTACAGTTGGTTTCATGCCACTTTTGAAGTCAATAAACCCACTCAAAAAGGGAAGGTATTTGTAGAATTTATCGTCAATAAATATGGAAAGCTTGAAGAAATAAAAATTCTTAAAGGCATTGAAAGTAATGTTGACAATAAGGTTATCTCCGTATTAAAAAGTTCCCCAAAATGGATGATCGCACAACAAAGTGGCAGGCCTGTACAACAAAAAATGGTTTTACCTTTTACAGTAGAATATTGACAATTGCAGTTGCCTCTATTGTTTTGCTAGTTTTTGCACTTCCTTGTGTCGAAAACAATCTACAGTGTGGTCATTTACCATTCCTACGCCCTGCATGTACGCATAACATGTAATACTCCCCACAAATTTAAAACCTCTTTTCTTCAAGTCTTTACTCATTCTGTCACTGATTTCCGTTTTCGTAGGAACCTCTTCCATCGTTTTCCAGTTGTTTTGAATGACTTTATGGTCTGTAAACTGCCAAATATAATCTTTAAAAGTTCCGAACTCTTCCTTCACTTTTAAGTAAGCTTTGGCATTCGTGACAATCGCTTTAATTTTCAGCTTATTTCTGATGATTCCTTTCTCTTGCATTAAGGCTTCCAAATAGTCATCACTAAATTCAACGATGGCTTCAGCTTCAAAATTCTCAAACAGTTCTTGGTAGTTTTCCCTTTTGAGTAATATAATATGCCAACTCATACCGGATTGTTGTCCTTCAAGGCATAGCATTTCAAAAAGTTTACGATCATCATACACAGGAACTCCCCATTCTGTATCATGATAGTCTTGGTCTATCTGATGCTGTGTTGACCATTCGCATCTTGTTTTATTATCTGACATGTTTATTTTGAGTTAAGAGTTAAGAGTTAAGAGTTAAGAGTTAAGAGTTGTACTTCCTGCACCTCAGGAAGCTTTAGTGGCCTAAAGAATTAAACACCTTTTTTGGTTATCGTTATTTCCTCTGTAGGAGGTATTGTACTGAAACCTCCACCGAACCACTATAAAAACCATTTTTCTTCATTCATCATTCTTAATTCTTCATTAAAAAAACAGCTGTTTTTTTATCAGTCCTAGTACTTATGTGAAATTGGAAAATAAAAAAGGTCGACTAAATCAATAGCCGACCTTAAAAATAATATTTTTTCTGTATTATTTCGCGAAGTGTACTGAACGAGTTTCACGAATTACAGTTACTTTGATCTGTCCAGGGTATTGCATTTCTGTTTCGATCTTGTTGGCAATATCAAATGATAATTGTCCTGCATCTTGATCAGGAACTTTATCTGCATCTACCATCACACGTAACTCTCTACCTGCTTGGATTGCATAGCATTTGTGAACCCCTTTGAAGCTCATTGCTAAACCTTCCAATTCTTTCAGACGTTGGATGTACGATTCCATCATTTCACGTCTAGCACCAGGTCTAGAACCACTTACAGCGTCACATGCTTGAACGATAGGAGAAATAAGCGTAGTCATTTCGATCTCGTCGTGGTGAGCACCGATTGCGTTGCAAACCTCAGGGCTTTCACCATATTTCTTCGCTAGGTTCATACCTAAGATTGCGTGAGGTAGTTCTGGCTCTTCTGGCCAAACTTTACCAATATCGTGAAGAAGACCTGCACGTTTCGCTACTTTAGAGTTAAGACCAAGCTCAGAAGCCATTGTGCTTGCCAAGTTAGAAACTTCTCTAGAGTGCTGTAACAAGTTTTGACCATACGAAGAACGGAAGCGCATTCTACCAACCAACTTGATCAATTCAGGGTGTAAACCATGAATACCTAAGTCGATTACAGTACGCTCACCGATTTCTACGATCTCGTCTTCAATATTTTTCTTTGTTTTAGAAACAACTTCTTCGATACGGGCAGGGTGAATACGACCATCAGCCACTAATCGGTGAAGTGAAACTCTTGCAATCTCTCTTCTTACAGGATCGAAACCTGAGATAATGATTGCTTCAGGAGTGTCATCAACAATGATTTCCACACCAGTACTCGCTTCTAATGCACGGATATTTCTACCTTCTCTACCGATGATTTTACCTTTCAGCTCATCACTTTCTAGGTTGAAAATAGAAACACAGTTTTCAATAGCTTGTTCCGCAGCAGTTCTTTGGATCGCCGTGATTACTGTTTTACGAGCTTCTTTAGTTGCGGTCATCTTCGCTTCTTCCATGATATTCTTGATATGCATAGAAGCTTTAGTGCGTGCCTCATCTTGTAAAGCTTCCACAAGTTGCTCTCTTGCCTCTTCCGCTTTCAAGTTAGCCACTTTTTCAAGTTGCTCCACTTGCTTTAAGCGAAGTTGCTCAGCCTCTTCTTTTGCCTTAAAAGTAAGTTGTTTTTGATGTGCCAATTCCTCAAAGCGTTGCTCCATCTCCTGATCTTTCTTTTTGAAAGATTCGATCTGTTTTGCAATAACAGCTTCCTTCTGCTTGTGCTTAGCTTCTTGTTGTTTTAAACGATTTTCGAACTGTTTTAATTTGTTCTCGTTTACGTTGAGTTGATTCTTTCTCTTTGCTGTTTCAGAGTCAAAATCTTGTTTCATTTTAAGGAATTTCTCCTTTGATTCCACAAGTTTTGATCTTTTGATGCTCTCCGCTTCCTTCTTTGCATCTTTTACAATGTCTTGTGCTTTGTCTTTCGCGGCCGTTTCCATGCCCTTCAAGACTTTCACCAATAAAAATCTACCGATTGCTACTCCGATGAGTAGACTGACAACGGCAGCTAAAATTATTTGTTCCATGTTGTACGTACAGAGGTCTGTGCGTAGTTCGGTGACTACAGTTGAATAATATATATGTTCAGGAACTACAAGATCAAAAAAGAAGAAATATTAAGGTAAAATTTCGTCTAATTGTTTATTGATATCATTCACACGATTAGCGATATTCTGTAACTCATCTTGTTCTTTCAAGGCTTCCACTACAAAATCAAATGCAGTAATAACAAGTAGATCTTTCATATCTACACCAGAGAGGCTTTGACGCTTTTCATCCACGATCTGATTAAGACGCTCTGCCGCTTTCTTAAGCAGATGTTCCTCAGATTTGCTGGCTTTTACGTTATACGATTTGCCACAAATGTTCAGTTGTATGCTCTCTTTAGTGGATCTTAATCCCATGTTTAGTACTACAAGTTTTTTTGGTTATCACCCCTTTCGGGTCGTTATTGTAATCTATGTGAATATGAATATTAAACCGAAATTTTCTTCGATCTAAGTAAAATTCCCTTTTAAAAAATAAATGTACTTTAATTATTGGAATTTTATATCCTTTTCTATCAAAAAAGTAACCTACGCTTGAGAAAGTCTTTCGATTTCCTCATTCAGCAACTCAATTTCTGCTTTGTTCTCTTCTTGTTCCTTTAAAAGCTGTTGATTTTCTAATTGAAGTTTCTCTAGAGTTTCCTTTAATGGGTTAAGGTCTCTGATTTCCATTTTCAATTTTTGAATCTCCATGATTGATGCTCTCTTTTGTTCGTTGAAAACATCAATTGTTTCATTTTTTTCTTCTATCTCTTTTCTTAATTGATCAATATCCTGATTGAGAAATTGTATCACACTTTGTTGCCCTTCGGATAGTTGCTGTGCTTCATCTCTTTCTTGTTGCAAAGTGTTTTTCTCCTCCATTAACTGACCAATCTGTTCATCTCCCTTGTTGATCAATTCCTGTAAACGGTCACTGTGTTCTTGTATATCTATAGTTGCGTCTAACTGTTTTTCAGTTTTTATACGATCTTCATTTAATTGATGAATCGTAGTCTGTGCGTTTTTATAAAGTGTTTGCAGGGTGTTGATTTTTTCAACTAATAGTTTAAGTTCGTCGCTTAAATGAGGGATGACAGTTGACATAATTGATCGGAATTTAAAAAATGAAACCACTCCCTTCTGCATGATAAAAAGGGAGTGGTTTGATAAAACTACTTACGGATTACAGCACCAAGCTGATTTTCAAAAGCTTTGATCAATGCTGTCATACATTTATCAATAGTCTTATCATTTAAAGTTTTATTTTCATCTTGAAGGATGAAGCTTACAGAGTAAGATTTCAAACCTTGTGCAAGGTGCTTACCTTCGTAAACGTCAAATACATTGACACCCTTCAATAATTTTCTTTCTGTTTTCTTTGCAATTTCCTGAATTGAAGCAAATGTAGCTTTGTTGTTCAATACTAAAGATAAATCTCTACGTACTTCAGGGAATTTAGGCAGTTCTTTGAATTTGTAATCTGCACTATACATTTTCACTAATGCAGACCAGTCGATATCCGCAAAGAATACTTCCGTTTTTACACCTGCTAATTTGGCAGCTTTAGGATTGACCATGCCCACTGTAGCAATTACTTGCTTTCTAGCAGTGTAAGTTAAGCCATAAGAGAAAGTATCATTCTTCACATATTCCTTAGAAATACCTTGAATATTTAATCTTTCAAAGATTCTTTCTACGATAGAAGAGATTGTATGGAAATCAGCATTTACAGCTTTTCTGATCCAAGATTCATCAGAAGAAGTACCTGAAACAAATAATGTAAGGTGTTCTTTTTCTGTGTAACCTTCTTCTCCTTTATGGTATGTTTTACCAAATTCAAATGCTTTGATATTCTTCTGCTGACGTCTGATATTTCTATCGATTACTTCAAGCCCAGAGAATAACATTGACTGACGCATTACATCTAAATCTGCAGATAAGATGTTTAAGATTTTTACGTCTTTTGATTCGTCGATATCCGCTAAACTTGTTGAATACTTGCTAGTAGTCAAAGAATTGGTCATGATTTCGAAACAGCCGCTTCCTGCAAGCATTTCAGTCACTTTCGTCTGAAGGATTTGCTTGTCTTTCTTAGGGAAACTCGCCAAGAAATCAGTCGATAATGACTCATCTAATGCTACACTGTTGAAACCGTAAATTCTTAAGATCTCTTCAATGATATCTGCTTCTCTTTGTACGTCTACTCTATAAGGAGGAACTGAAACTTTGATTGTTTCTTCAGTACGCTCTAAAATAGAGATTTCTAAACCTTCAAGAATTGAGATAATTCTGTCTTGTGGAATATGCTGACCGATTAAACGATCTACATTTTTGAATTTTACATCAATAATGAAGTTCTCAATAGGAGTAGGGTAGATGTCTACAATCTCAGAAGAGATTTCACCACCAGCATACTCTTTGATCAACATTGCCGCATATTTCAATGCAGTGATACACATGTTCGGGTCACAACCTCTTTCAAAACGGAATGAAGAATCTGTTTTGATACTGTGTTGCTGAGATGTCTTACGAACAAAGTCAGGGTGGAAGTAAGCACTTTCTAGGAAGATGCTTGTAGTTCCTTCAGTAACACCAGAATCTAAACCACCGAATACACCTGCGATACACATATCTTCAGAAGCATTGGCAATCATCAAGTCGTTACCTTTTAATTCTCTTTCCGCTTCGTCTAAAGTAGTGAACTTAGCACCTTCAGTAGCGAACTTTACGTTCACCTCGTTGCCCGTTACTTTTGCTAGATCAAAAGCGTGAAGTGGTTGTCCTAATTCATGTAAAACGAAGTTGGTAATATCCACTACGTTGTTGATAGGAGCTAAACCAATAGAATTTAAACGTTGCTTAATCCATTTCGGAGATTCTTTGATTGTGATTCCAGAAATAGTTAAACCAGTATATCTTGGACAAGCCTCTTCTGCTTGAACATTTACTTTTACAGAAGTAGAAGTGTTATCTACTTTGAAGTTTTCGATTAATTCTGCTTTAGTAGCCTGCTTAATTTCGCGATCCAATAAAACTTTCAAATCACGAGCAGCACCATAATGCGAAGAACCATCTACACGGTTTGGAGTAAGACCGATTTCAAAAACCTGATCGTTTTCTAAACCAAAATATTTTGCAGCAGGAGTGCCGTTGGCCATATCAGTGTCTAAAACCATGATACCGTCATGAGAAGTACCCAATCCGATTTCATCTTCAGCACAGATCATACCTAGTGAAACCTCACCACGGATCTTACCTTTTTTAATTTTAAAACTTTCTGTTGGAGAAGGATAAAGCTCAGCGCCTACAGTAGCAACTACAACTTTTTGTCCTTTAGCGACATTAGGAGCACCACATACAATCTGTACAGGTTCTTTCCCACCGATATCAACTTTTGTAACTCTTAATTTATCTGCGTTTGAATGTTGCTCACATTCTAAAACCTCGCCAATAACTAAACCTTTCAGTCCACCCTTCACTTCTTCAACTTCACCGATTCCTTCTACCTCTAAACCAGAACTGGTTAAAAGCTCATCAATTTCCTGTGGCGTTTTGTCTTCTATATCAATTAGGCCTTTTAGCCAATTTAAGGAGATTTTCATATATCGCTATTTTTGCCGGAAGCGTTAAAAACGCCACCTTTTTATTTGTTTACTTTCACTAAAAATTATGGAATTGCAAAAATACAATTTTCCACGGCAAAAATAATAGGTTATTGCAAGTTCTTGCAATAACCTATGTTTTGTTTAGAATTTATATTAAAGTTGTCCCCTTAATTTTTGGATTTCTTCATTTTTTAGCTCGATTTCTCTTTCTAATGAAGCAATTTTATCCTCTTTTTCGGTGACCGCTGTATTAAGCTCTTCAATTTTGGTTTTATAATTCTCTTCAGTTGTGCTCATTTTTTCGAAAGCTTTCTTCAAAACCTCTTCATTATTTTTGGTTTTGATATTGGCAGCTTCCATTTCTTTTTGCTTTCTGTGCATCTCTTCTTGAGTAGCTTGAAGCTCTTCTACGTTCTGACGCATTTCCTCTTCCTGTGCCCTCATCTGCTCTGCCTGTACCTGAGAGTCTTCCAATAAGGTTTTCATTCTGTCAGAGTTTCTTGTTGCTGCAATAGTAGAAGCAATTGTTTCACCCAGCTTCAATACAAACTCTCTTTGGAATTCAGGCATCTCTTTCAGCGAAGCTAGCTCGATCACACCATAAACTTCCTCATTCATCAGCATTGGAGCAATAAATAAGTTGGTAGGTCTTGCTTGTCCTAGTCCACTTGAAATATTGACGTATTGCTCAGGGATTTCCTTCAAGAACATCGGACGTTTCTCAATGAAAACTTGTCCTACTAAGCCTTCTCTAGGTTTTACATTTCTGTTGATGTACTTTTTTCTTTCATAGGCGTAGGCAGAAATAAGCATCAACTCTTTTCTGTCATCAATATTATCATCTACAATAAACAAACCGCCTTGAGTTACACCCAAGTAAGAGACAAGGTTGTTGATGATTTGATCACAGAGTTCTTCCAGGTTACTTTGAGAAGTTCTAAGAATGTCAACAAATTTAGTAAGTCCCTCAGAAACCCAAGCTCTCTCCTCTTCAATCACTTTCAACGCTTTTCGCTGTAGTCTCAAAGCATTGATCGCTTCCATTAAAGGTTCCTCTTCTTTTTCATTGAAATCGTAATCTTCCTTTTCCTCAAGGAGGGCATTACAGTATTCCAAAGCATTATCAAGGTCTGCTTTCAACTTACTGTTTTCTTCCTTTAATCTGGCATATTGATCAAGCCAAAGAACTTTAATACCAATTTGTTTATTCATCTTTAGAAAATTTCTATACCTTTTTTGCTACTTTATTATACTAAAAAATAATTCATTGCCGCTTCGAGGCGGGATACTGTTGTAGCACCTTTCAAGTATTTTTATTTCAAACTTAGGTTCAAAAAGAGATAAATACTCCTCTTTACTTCCCCCAAAAGGTGGGCCATTTTTTGTCAACTCAAAATCAAAGAGCAACCCACTCAATTTACCACCTTTTTTCAGTAAACGATGCATTTGCGTTGCATATTGTTTTCTAAGGTCGGGATTCAAAGCACAAAAAAAGGTTTGTTCCAGTATTAAATCAAAATTATCAATTTCTAGTTGAAAAAAATCATTGCAGATCAATTGTTCATCGGGGAAATCAGGGCACCTTTGTTTTACATTTTGAAGTGGAGCTTCAGAGATATCTAAAGCAAAACAATTTTTGAAGCCTTTTTTCCATAAATACTCAATCTCATAGCCATTCCCAACCCCAGGAATAAGAATTTTCAAATCCTTATCATCCAGCTGATCAATATATTCTTTTAGTGGTGTGCTGATATAGCCTATATCCCAGCCTGTTTCGTTGTTTTTATATTTATCTGTCCAGAATTTTTTATCCATAACCATGCTTTAAATAAAAAACCTTTCAACAGTAAGTTTTTAATGACTACTGTTGAAAGGTTAGGATTTTATGATTTGTCAAGCAATTATTTTGAGATAGCTTCAACAAACTCAGCGTCTGTTGGCTTCACATTGCTGTTGAAAAAGTCTTTTAATTCACCTTTTCCATTGATGAAGTACTTACAGAAGTTCCATGAAGGAGCCTCGTCATTCCATCCGTTTTCTGCTGGATCTGAAAGCCATCTGTAAAGAGGACTTTGATCGTCTCCTTTTTTAACGTTCACTTTTTCCATCATTGTAAAAGTTACGCCATAATTCAACTTGCAGAAAGAAGCAATTTCCTCACTTGTGCCTGGTTCTTGTCCTCCAAATTGATTGCATGGAAAACCAAGAATTACTAAGTCATTGCCGTGTTCTTCATGCATTTTTTGCAATGCTTCATATTGAGGAGTAAAACCACACTTTGAAGCTGTATTAACGATAAGAATCTTTTTTCCTTTCAGCGTTTGAAAGTCTAAATATTCCCCGTTTAATTTTTTCATTTTAAAATTATAGAACTGAGATTCTCTTTTTCGATCGTCGAAAGAAGCAGACTCAGGACTAGTTTTATGAACTTTGGTACATGCCAAAAAAACTACACAACAAGTAAGTAGAGCTATTGTAAAAATATGTTTCATAGGTTTGATAGATTTAGTAGTGTTCAAATAATGTTTAGTACTATGTATTGATAATAATTGTAAATGTATATATAAAATATAACTAATCCAAGGAGTTTGTTAACCATTCGGTAGCATTTTGTTCATCGTCAAAGTATTGTAATATAAAAAGATCTATTTCACTGGTCGTTTTATCTAAAATTTTCTCAAAAGACATTTGCGAAAAAATATCAGAAGAAACTATAAAAGCCATTTTTTCTAATCCTATTTTTACATTAAGAGGTACACTTTGCTCATTTATCCAATCTTGAGTCTCAGGTTTAACATTATAATAGGCTCTGATAGCATCTACCAAAATTAACTTTGGAGCCACTTCTTCTGTAACCCTGAGGTATTGTATTATTTCATTTCTGTAAAGTTCTTCGGAGATATTAATAGGAGTATTCCAAGTTGATTTTAGAATTTTGGAAGATTCATCCCATTCTATTTTTTGAAAATCACTTTTGTACTTTTCTGAGTAATTCATGGTATTTTTTAAAGATTAAATTTGAGTTATTGCATAAAAAGTGCCTTTGATGACTTCGTTCATTCTTTCGAAATCCAAACTCTCAGGAGTATCATTTTTAGTATGGTAATTGGGATTTCGAAAAAAAGAAGTGTCTGTAATCATTACAGCATTCTGATTGAAGTGCCAATAATTTCTGTGGTCAGAATTGGCTAAGCCTCTAATATTTGAGGGAGCATTAATGGAATAAATAGGTGTTTTAGATGTTTTTTTCATAGCGTGTTTCAATCCTTTTACAACAAAATGATTGGAAAGGTTTCCAACAATTGCAATAAAATTCGCTTCCTTAGGATAGAGCTTGTCTAAAAATTTAATAGGATAGCTTTGACTGCCGGTTCGATCGTCAAAATAACCAATCATTTCTAAACAAACCATTAATTTAGTTTTCACATTGTTATTGATGTTTCTTTCAGCATGCACATAGCTTCCCATACTTTTTGTGGTGAAAAATGGTCTTTCTTCATTGGCGTAAGCCACTAATTCTATACAGAAGTCTAACTGTGGCTGATGCTGTTTGAGTAAGCGTGCTATTTCTATAACGCCTGCAATACCACTTGCATTGTCATCAGCACCGTGCTGATCACCAAAAGTATCATAATGAGCGCCAACAATTATTCTTTCTTGATTTGGGTCGCCGTAAAATGCAATTATATTTTTATATTCCTCATTCGCCGCCTCAAAAGTTTGGATGGATGGTTTGTAGCCAAAATGCTGCAGTTGATTGAAAATATAATCTACAGCTTCTTTTTGTGCCTCTTTATTTTTGTAGTTTCTATAGTCACTTGTGGAACAAAGAGCTCTTACATGTTTTTCTAATTCAGATGTACTTGATTGAATATTATCTGCGGTACTATTTGAATAAGAGGAATTAGTGGGCATATACAAAAAGTAGATACCGATTATTGGTAGCGACACAACGATAAATCCTAGAATATAGATGGTTGTAAGCATTTGGTGAATAAATTTTTGAGAAGTGAGTGGTTAATCTTTCTGTTTCATAAAAGTGGAATCCGCTAGAATGCTAAAATCTAATAGTCTACTCTTTTTAATGGAATGATTGATATTAATATCATTTCTTTCAATAATGGAATAACTAGTACCTTCACTTGTTCCTTTCTCTAGCTTCTTTACATTTAAAATAGTACCTTTTTCTGATAAAGGTATATCCAATGTAGAAGATTCTTGAATTATCATCCAAAAACCTTTCTTTAATCCATAATTATTAAATTTTGAGTCTTGTGTGAGTACAATTTCTATGTGTTTTTGTGAGTCAGTATATACATTAGGTGCAGTTTTAGTGAAATTATATTTAGATAGGGAACTTTTATTGGTATCAAAAAATGATAGTGGACCACTGATCGCATATTTACTCGTGTCTATTTTACAGAAAACAATCATCTGATCAAGGTCTGTGTCAAATACAATCATGTCATTGGCTTCTAAAGCTGATGTCATTGCGAAGTATTTTTTTGTTTTTGAAGTTAAAATATAGAATGTCTTACTTTCTGTGGGGGAATTTTGTTTTACCGTAAAGGAAAAATCAAAATGATATTGTTCTGGGTAGCTGGATTTGTCTGACTTTTCTTCTAAGAATTGTGCAAAGGAAGAAATCAGCTTCATAGATTCCTGTGCGGAACAATGATAAGTAATAATGAAGGAGAAGAGTGTTACAAAAGCGGTTCTAAAAGCAAGGTGCATAAAAAATCCATTACATTAGGTTTGAAATATTCCTAATGTAATGGATATCAATTGAACTACTAAATTATTTCTTATAAAGTTGATGTATTTTTTTGAATGTGCTCATCCACCAATTTCTCTAAAATCGATAATGGGAGAGGACCGTTGCAGAGCACAACTTCATGGAATGCCCTGATATCAAATTGATCTTCCATCTCTAATTTAGCTTTATCTTTAAGGTCTAGAATTTTCATCATACCAATTTTATAGGCTGTCGCTTGACCAGGCATAACAATATGTCGGTCCACCATTTTCTCGCATTGTCCATAGGCAGCAGGAGTATTATCAACATAATAAGCAATGCCCTCTTCTCTTGTCCACTTCTTGGCGTGGATTCCTGTGTCTACAACCAAACGGCAAGATCTCCATAATTCCATGGCTAAGCGACCGAAATCAGAGTAAGGATCGCTGTAAAAACCAAGTTCCTTCGGAATAAACTCTGCATACAATCCCCATCCTTCAATATAAGCAGTGTAGTGTGCCTCCTTTCTAAATTCAGGCAAACCTTTCAGTTCTTTAGTCAAGGCAATTTGCATGTGATGCCCAGGAATACCTTCATGATAAGCCAAGGCTTCCATTTCATATTTTGGCATTTGATTCATATCATAAAGGTTAGCATTATAGTAGCCAGGGCGTGAACCATCTACTGCAGGATCATTGTAAAACGCTTTTCCCGCTGTTTTTTCTCTGAAAGCTTCCACTTTTTTGACTTCAATAGGCGCTTTAGGTTTAGTAATGAACAGTTCATCTAGCTTTTTTCTCATATTATCAATGATAGCGGTAGCATCTGCCAAGTAGGCTTTTTTACCATCCTCCGTATTAGGATAATAGAACTGAGAGTCTTTTTTCATGAAAACGAAGAACTCTTGCAGGTCGCCTTTGAAACCTACTTGTTCTTTGATTTTTTTCATTTCGCCATGAATACGTGCCACTTCTCTTAAGCCCATCTGATGAATTTGTTCTGCTGTAAAGTTTGTAGAGGTGATTTTTTTCAAACGATAAGCATAGTATTCTTCACCATCTTTCAAACGCCAAACACCAGCATCATTATTGGCTCTTTGCTCTTGTTCTTTCAATACTTTTACCAACTTATTATAAGTAGGAGCAAACTGCTGTGTCATTGCCAAATCAAACTTTTTGATCAGTTCTTTTTTGTCTTTGTCGTTCATTTCAATCCCCTCTAGCTTTGTATAGAAATCATTGGCAATGGGATGTACTTTTTCTGATTTTGAAATTGGCTTTCCTTCCAGAAGGTTATTACAATCGCTCAAAACCTTTGCAAAAAGGAATTTTGGTAGCACAAATCCTTCTTTCTCGCTTTGCAAAGCATTCTGAATTTGTTGCTCCATCATCACTGGAATTTTCTCAACTCTGCTGATATAATCCTCTGCATCTTTCTGTGATTTAATCTGATGAAAACCGATTAAAAAAGAAGCCGGATTGCTTTGAGCGCCATACATCTGATTGAAAGTATAATCATAATGACGGAAACGCTCTCCTTCTAAGTCTAGATTGAGTTCATATTTGAAAAGTTCCAAACTCAACACTCTGTCTTTAGAGTAATCCGAAGCTTTGAGCGCATTGGCTTTTCGGAGTGCATTTTTCTTGTTTTCTAGATGCTTGAAGAAGCTTTTTTCAGAATAATCATTCCATTGATCATTAAAACGTTTGTCTCCTCTATAGGTGAGCGCTTCTGGGTTTTGTTCTAAATCAGCATTGAAAACACTATCAAAGAAGATGTCGAGATTGGTGTTTTGCTGTTGAGATTTGCTGATATGTGCCTCATTTGTTTTCTGACAGCTCGAAAAAATAGAGGTAAAAAGAGCTACTGTTAGTAATAGTTTGAAATAATTACACATGTTCTGTCGAAGTAAAGTTTAAATAATTATTTACAAAATCATATAATTTTCTACTTAATCCAATTGAAAGTGAAATAATTATCATCAATGAATCCTATTTTTAAGAACAAACTCTCACAAGGAGTAGTATAGTGCTATTAGATAATAATTTTTCTTGTATTTTTGAGGCGTAATTGTCTGAAGAAAACAGAGTAAGAACTTAGTGGTTTTCTTTGGAAGTTGAAAAATTGCATATCATGATCAAAGTAGGGATATTTTTTGGAGGCATTTCACGAGAGCGTGAAATCTCATTTGCAGGCGGTAGAACTGTTTATGATAACTTAAACAAACAACTTTTCGAACCTGTTCCAATATTTGTAGATAGTTTAGGCCATTTTATTCATTTAGACTGGTCATATGTATATAAAGGTACTGTTAGAGATTTTTATCTACCGGTAAGCAGTATACCAAGCGACTTGCAAGGGTTTCAAATGTATGTGGAATCATTGGGGAAACTTTCTGAAGAGCAAGCTAGTGAAATGGCTTCTAAAGTTGGAAAGAAAGTAAATCCTAACGAGTTCTCAGATTTATTTGATTTTGCATTTCTGGCATTGCACGGTCCTTATGGAGAGGATGGCAATTTGCAGGGATTGTTGGAGTGGTATAATATTCCTTACTCAGGTGCAGGCGTATTGTCGTCGGCAATTGGAATTGATAAAATCACTCAGAAAAAACTGTTTACAGACCTGAAATTGACCACGCCTTCTTTTGATGTGATCACTGAAGAGGACTTAACTGCAGATGCTATCAATACGACATTCCAATCTTTAAAAGATAAATTAGGAATGCCACTAGTAGTGAAAGCACCAAGACAAGGTTCTTCTTTGGGGGTGAGTATTGTGAAGGAAGATGATGTGGACGCTTTCCATAAAGCGGCAAAGAAATCACTCTTTATTGAAGAAGTGGAGCAGTCTTTCTGGAAAGAATTAGAGGACGATGCCAAAGTGCGTTACATTCATGATTTTACAGATGTACGTCTTGGAATCGGTTTGCCTGTTTATGTATTGGGAGATGATGATTTGGTGATTTATGATCCAAAATCATTATTAGAATATTTAAATGAGCAATTAATTTCTAATAATAAAGCAGTAGTAGCACTTCAGTCTTTGGATGCGGAAGAAGCATTATTGATTGAAGAACATATAAAAGGTAGAGAATTTTCATGTATCGTTATTGAAGACGAAAATGGAAATCCTTTGGCCTTGCCTCCAACAGAAATTGTAAGAGGAAATGAAGGTGTTTTTGATTACAGATCGAAATACCTGCCCGGTATGAGCCGTAAGGTGACGCCGATTGATTTGCCGATTGAAAAGGTAAGAGAAATTCAGGAAGATTGTGAAAACTTGTACAAGAAATTACAGTTTGATGTTTACGCTCGTATTGACGGTTTTGTGACGGAAGATGGAACGGTCTATTTGAATGACCCGAACACTACTTCTGGAATGATGCCTTCGTCTTTCTTCTTCCATCAGGCAGCAGAAATTGGCTTAAACCCATCACAATTCTTGACATTCATTATTCGTACGTCATTAGCTTGTAGAATCCGATCAGGAAAGAACACAAGAATAGCAAAACCAATGCTGAAAGAGCTTGATCATAAGATTGAAGCATTGAGTGTGGCGGAGAAGCAGACTAAGAAAGTAGGTGTGATTATGGGTGGTTACTCATCAGAGCGTCATATTTCTGTTGAAAGTGGAAGAAATATCTACGAGAAATTAGCGTCTTCTGATAAGTATGAGGCCATCCCGATTTTCTTGACAGGATCAGCTGATCATCATGAATTGTATGAATTGCCGATTAATATTATGTTGAAGGACAATGCTGATGATATCAAATTGAAGATTGATCAGGCATTGAAAGGTGAAAAACATGATGTATTAGTGGAAGCTATTCAGAAGGCAAAACCGATTACTCAAAAGTATGCAGCGGATGCTTGTTTTGATCCAAAGCCTTTGAATTATGATCTGTTGAAAGAAAGAGTGGATGCCGTGTTTATTGCATTACATGGTAGACCGGGTGAGGATGGAGCCGTTCAGAAACACTTAAATGTGAAAGGTATTCCTTATAATGGTTCTGATGTAGATAGCTCAGAAATCACTATTGATAAATACATGACTACAGAAATTCTTCGTAAAACAGGCGTTTTTGTAGCAGAACATATGTTACTGCAGAAGGAAGATTGGTTAGCCAATGCTGTGGATGCAATTGATCAGGTGGAAAAGGACTTCAAATATCCATTGATTGCAAAGCCTGCGGATGATGGATGTAGCTCTGCTGTGATGATGATCAAATCAAGAACGCAGTTAGAGAACTTTGCCGAAGCGATTTTCAGAGAAAGTGAAGAAGTGGAGGAAGGTTTAAGAATCAAACTTGATCTTGATAAAAACGAAGAGTTCCCAAGTAAGACCTGTATTTTAATAGAAGAATTGATCAGTCCTTTGGATTCAGATCATTTCCTTGAAATCACAGGCGGTATGCTTACGCAATGGCATGAAGATGGTACACGTACTTATGAGGTATTCGAACCGTCAGAAGCTTTGGCAAGTGGTGAAATCTTGTCTTTAGAAGAAAAATTCTTGGCTGGAGAAGGGCAGAATATTACGCCGCCTCGTTTCTCACCAAATGCTGAAGAGCAAAAGTGGATTTCTGAAGCCGTGAGAAAGGATTTAGAACATGTAGCCAAAGAACTGAACGTACAGGGTTATTGTAGAATAGATGCTTTTGTGAGAATCTGGAAAGAAGAGAAAAGAGTAGAGACGATTGTGATTGAAGTCAATTCTCTTCCTGGTATGACGCCAGCAACTTGTATTTTCCACCAAGCGGCAATTAATGGCTACAAGCCTTTTGATTTTATTGATAGTATTTTAGATTACGGAATAAAGAGAACTGAAGCTAAGTAGAAGGGTGATAACTCTATTACTTTAATCATAGCTAAATTAATTATGGATCAAGACAAACTGAAAAAGTTAATTTTTGGAGATACTCCCTCTGCATTATTTATTAATGTGGTATTAATGATTGTTGCCACTGTTTTACTGGCCATCATGTTTTTTTACTTATATCTCCCTGCAGCAACAAAACACGGGCAAACTGTTACTGTACCGGATATAGATAGTTTATCTATTGATGATGCTACTAAGAGGTTGGAATCGGCAGGACTACGTTATGAAGTCTTTGATTCTGCACCTGTCAATTATAATCCAGACCTTCCTTATCTTACAGTTTTATCACAGACTCCTTTGTCTGGTGAAAAAGTAAAAGATAACAGGAAAATCTATTTGACAGTAAACCCTTCGAAGCCTGCGGCGATTAAACTGCCAGATTTGATTGATGGTTCATTGAAAAATGCTGTAGTAAGAATTAAAAACTTAGGTTTGAAAATTGGTTCTATTGACAGAAAGCCAGATCAATTTGTAAATAACGTTTTGGAGGTGAAGTACAAAGGTAAATCTATCTCTAAAGATGTTCTGAAAAGTGGATTCAAGGTGCTGAAAGGAGATACAATCGATCTTGTTGTGGGTGATGGTATGGGTAATCCTCTTACAAAAGTACCAAACCTTATTGGTATGACTGAAGGTGATGCTGAGTTTACTTTGTACGGTTTAGGTTTAGGAGTAGGTTCTGTGAAATATGTTCAATACGATACTATTCCTGGTGTAGTTGTAAGACAATCTCCACACGCAAAGCCTAATGAAGAAACTGGAAGACATCCTAAAATTAGATTAGGTAGAACGGTCAACCTTTGGGTTTCTGAGTTTTCTGGAAATAAAAAATAAGCATACGATAATTAGCTCTATAAGCAGAGCAAAGATATATTATAGAAGCAGAAAAGGCTGTCTCAATCAAAGAGGCAGCCTTTTCTGTTTTTTATATGATGAGGTGGTGTAGAAGGGTGTAGAATGCTCTGTTTTATGGTGTTTGGAAGGAAGTTTTAATGTAACATTCCTAAGGGGAACATCATTAAATTATATTCTATCAAAAATTGAATGTAAGCCGTTATGTCTTGTGTTATAATGATCACTGAACGACCACATCAAAATCCATTTTATTCTTTATCCTTCATTAAGAAACTACCTTTTAGCCTAGTGCTTAATTGTAAAATATCCATACGATTTAGGTAAAGGAAATTGCTTCATTTTCAGGTTTTAAAAAGGAGATTTATAGAATAGTTATTTCTTTTCTTAGAATAGGTATATTAACATTTAATTAATATTTGTAGCATTTTTATTGATAATTAATTTTAGGTTCATCTAAAATTAAATTTTAAACTCTTAATGTTTTGTTAATATGTACTTAATGTTAATAAATTTAAATATACTGTAAATACTAAAAACGTAATATTAACAATTAAGTACTGATTTTGAGGACTTAATTGAAACATGTATAAGAGTTTATGAGGCGGTATTTTATGTTATATGAGAAATAAAGAAACATTTTGTACACATTTGATTCTCTAATATGTCTTTTAGGTGTATTGTGTATTAACTGTATGTTAATTGTTTAATTAGCTTAAAAAACTAAAATAAAATCGGTTTAACATTGCAATCGCAAACATATACGAACTTGATTTAATGGAACAGTTATTAAAACAATCGGTTAAAGGACTTATCACTTTGTGTCTTTTAATTTTCATATCGAACACATATTTATTAGCTCAAGACATCTCTGTTGAGGATGAAGTAAAAGTAGATACTTTGTTTAATCCAGAGCAGGATGGAGAGGGGCTTATTCAGAAGTCTTTACCTAGAGAATGGACGGATAGAATTAAAGTGAGTGGTTATATTCAGGCGAGATATAACGGACTTTTTGAAACAAACCCTGATTTATCTGTACCGCAGATGGACAAAAACTGGGGTGCGGACAAAGGTATTTCCTTGAGACGAGTTCGTTTAAAGGTTAGTGGTTGGTTATTAGACAATGTGTATGTCTATATGCAAGCTGACTTTGCGGGTTCGCCAACACTGAGAGATGCTTACATGGACTTATATTTTGATCATCACAAATCTACTTGGGTGAGAGTGGGTCAGAGTAAAGTGCCTTTCGGGTTTGAAAACATGCAGTCTTCTCAATTCCGTCTTCCTTTGGACCGTTCAGATCCTATTAACTCAGCACTGCCTAACGAACGTGATTTGATGGCTGTATTATATCATACACCACAGAAAGTGAGAAAGGTATATGAATATATGAAAGAAAATAACTTAAAGCACAGTGGTAATTATGGTACTTTTGCTTTAGGTGCTTTCAACGGACAAGGTATCAATCAGCCAGATAAAAACGCCAACTTGCATATGGTAGCAAGAGCATCATGGCCATTCCAATTTGCCAACAATCAAATTATGGAGCTTTCAGTTCATGGTTATGCTGGACAATATGTTTTACCAAATGCTTCTCAAGATTTAAACACAGAAGTGGATAATGGTAATGGTGAGATGACGCTAGTAAGTGCAACAGGTCATAATTTCAAAGATGCCAGAGTGGGTGGTACTTTTGTTTGGTATCCACAGCCTATTGGTTTTCAAGCGGAATATAACTACGGTGTTGGCCCAGAGTATGACCCGGCATCAGAGTTAGTAAAAGAGAAAAACTTACATGGTGGTTATGCGATGCTTTATGGTAAGATTCACTATAAAAACCATACGTTCTTTCCTTTCTCAAGATACCTGTATTACCATGGAGGTAAGAAATTTGAAGCGGATGCTAGAGCTTACAGGGTAAATGACTTGGAGATTGGTGTAGAATGGCAACCTAACCCTGCATATGAAATTGTAGCAATGTATGTGATTGCTGATCGTTCTACAGCAGATCATGGTACTCGTGAATTTGTAGATCAAGCGGGTAACTTATTAAGAATACAAATGCAGATTAACTTCTAAGAGTTGATCATGACAATAAATAGAAAGTCACCTTTGTGTATGCAGGGGTGACTTTTTTGTTTAAGACACTGGAAGTAATGGTAGTTTTATTTGATTTGAAATACTAAAAACGCTTTCCAATAGCAAAACCAAAAGTAATGGCATCATAAGATCCGTTTTCACCTCTAAATTTTAATTCATAGCTCAACATAGGAGTAACGTCCCATCCCCCTTTTCCAACAATAGGAAATTCTCTTTCAATAGAAGCCTTAATCACAGCAAAGTTTTTGTTGTGCTCTATTTCAATACCTGGTCCAATGCCAACTACCCATAGGTGAGCAAATTCAACAAAGGCCATTAATGCTCCAATGTATACATATTCTCTCTCGAATTCTTCTCCATGACTAGTTTCTATCACATAGTTTTGCAGTTCAAGGTCATTAGAAAGTCCTAATGCAAAATGATGAGAAAACCAATATTCATATTCTAGACCTATTGTAGGAACAATTAGCGTATTATTGGTACCACTAAACCCTTTTGGGACATAGCTGTGTCCCCACATAAGTGCAACCCTATGGTGTTTTAAACGGCCATGTGCTTCTTCTCTTTTATGAACTTTGTCATTTTGAGGGGAAGTTTCCTGTGCATAAGAAAATGTGGATAGAAGGGATAATAAAAGAAAGAATAAGAAATATTTCATTAGACTGAAGTAAAATGTATTGAAGCAATTGAGAACTATAATTAATAGTGGTTTAAAAATACTGAAAACATTTACTTTTTGAGGAAGAATGAATTTTTGATTTGTATTTATTGCAAGTATTTCTCCGTTTACTTCAATTGATGGAAGCAGTAGGAGAAAACAAGAGGGAGTGTTTTAATGTGGAATGATAAATAAAGAAAAAATGCTTATGTTGTGACTCATAAATAATACTTCATGAGCCATAACACAAGCAAATTTTTTAACTATTAAAACTTAATTCAAAAGGTGTTATAATTTTTTTGAATTGTCATTAATAACCCTTTCCACATATAACCTTTTAGGGTCAATAGCCGCTTTTACAGGCTTCTTATCCAATTTTATTTGAATAGTTTGTGATTCATTTTGAAGAAAAACTTTCTCAGTATAGAAGAGTTCTTTTTCATCATTGTCTTGATAAAAACCAATCTCCACCCATTCTTTCACAGGGACATTAACTTCATTTCCAATAGAATCAGCTTTGATTTTCTTCGCCTCAACTTGCAATGAAACCTCATAACTGTTGGAGTCAATTTCACTGAGAGAAGCTTCCTTGATTCTGTAATCATAAAGCGTAATATCTTCAAACCAATCCCCGATCAGATACTGTAATGAGTCAGGCACTTTGGGTTGCAGATGTCTTAAGAAATCATTTGATGTAGGATAAGGAGGTGCTTTGTATTTGAACTCTGTAAGGAAACTTTTCAAAGCCGCGTTCACACTGTCTTCTCCAATAAAATCTTGTAAAGCATACATGATGATACTGCCTTTACCATAGTGAAGGTACATTTGATCTTCTACTTCTTTCAGCGGCAACTCCTTTTCTCTTTCAGAACCTCTTCCTTTCAGGTAACGGTCGTAATCGTATTTCAAGAAGTTTCTCATTTTTATATCATCATTATTGGATGCTTTTTTCATGACCATCAATGATGAATACTCTGCCAGGCTTTCTGTCAGCAATGTACCACCTTGAACATTCGCTCCCACTTCCTGATGTGCCCACCATTGATGTGCCATTTCGTGAGCAATGATAGCATCAACAACATTGTTTTTTTCTTCATCTTCTAAGTTGGCTATAAATCCAAAAGACTCAGAGTAAGGCATTGTGCCAGGGAAGGCCTGTGCAAAATTTTCATACCTTGGAAACTCAATAATTCGAGCTTGTTTTAAATAATAAGGGCCGAAGTTTTCTGTATAATAGTCCAGGGAGTTTTCAATAGCCATCAGCATTTTTTCTACGTTTACACTATGCTTTTGGTCGTAATACACTTCCATACTTACATCTTTCCATTGCCTTTTTGCCACTTCATATTTTCCGGAGTTGAAGGATACAAAATTCTGAGATTTGTGGTCTACTTTATAAGTATAAAAATTTCTGTTGTCCTTTGTCCACTGTTTAGTTAAACTGCCGGGAGCAATTGCAATCTGATCTGAGGAAGTTGAGATTGTAGTTTCAATTGTTACCCAATCAGACTGACCGTTGGAAAGGTAGTTTTGCTCACATTCCGGACCGCAGTGATCGTGCAGTAAAGGCATACGGTTTCTTTTTGGAAGGTTATGCTCTTTTCTTTTAAAACGATCTCTTAATTCTAAAGAAGCATTGTAACCGAAGAATGGCAAGAAAACAAGGTTATTGAAGAAAGTGCCATTTTCTAGAATCATGTTGCTTTCTCCACCGTTTTTGAATCCTTTGGTGATATAATTGGCGTGTATAACAATTTCTAAAGAATCATTTTTTTGAAGAGGTCGCTGTAATACAAACTGCTTTACACCAAGTTCCTTATCATGCAGTACTTCCACTGCATTTTGAATTTCAAACTGAATCTCCCAATCGTCATTGTAGGAATACATTAAGGTGTCAATACTTTCTTCACTCTCATTGACTACTTTTAAATTTGACACAGTATAGATATTTCTCTCTTCAGGGAAAATATTCACATTGTATTCTACATCAACAATTTTAGGGGTGTTGATCCCTTCATATCGCTTGTATTTCTGTTCATATTTTACTTGAAGCAACTCATTTTCATCCGCTGTTTTGTAGGGGTTCAGTACTTGGGTATTGTAATAAATAAAGCTGGCAATACTTACCCAAACAATAAACAATGTTCCTGTAGCACCAATAAAATTGGTATCCATTTTTCTAGGAATGATTTGAATTCTTTTCAAAAGACTATGACTAGTACCTCGGTTGGATAATAAGCCTGTTATCAATAATACGATGATACCGAATAGCGTCCAGTAAAGGTTAAACCAAATGGAGGAGATAAAAGAAGGGCCATAACCGCTGATATCCGAAAACATAATACTTGGAGCACTCGCAATATTAAGCATCCTAGAAGAAATGTCTAACGCACTCAATGTAAACTCCAAGGCAAACATCATTATTATCGATAGACCAAAACCAATGAATTTATGATTGACTAATGTATGAATCAGTATGTTTACTGCTGTCCATGTGGCAATCATAGGCATTATATTAAGTGCATATGATAGTATATAAGCGTCAATATTGATATCTGTAAATCCTGATCCTAACTGATAGAGTATTCCTAAAAGGCTAAGACTGAAATAGATAATAAAAATACTAATATTGATAGCGAAGAATTTTGCGAACAAGGAAACATAACTACTGTGCGGACTTGCATCTATCACTTCGTTGAGATGATTGTCTCTGTCTTCCCAAAGCAGATCGCCGGAGTAATACACCATGATAATCATAAGGAAAATCATAGTACTGTTTTGTATATCCTCTACCACCATATAGGTTACAGGGTAGGACTGTAATCCCATGTATTCATAGCCTTCAAACAATATAGCAATCAGTTGTACAAAGCTGAATAACAATAATATTTTGAAGGTGTTGTTGCTTATAATATTTTTTAAGTGGATTCTTGTGAAGCTATAGCATTGGGCAAAATCAGTAAACTGAGAGAAGTGGCTATAGGTGGTTGGTTTATTAAAAAAAACCTCTTCTTTTTGACTGACTTCCTCTTTCTTCTTTTTGATTCTTCCCGTTTTCTTCTCAAAAGAGAAAAATCCATAGAATACCCTTAATAGAACAAAACTTACCAATAGCCATATCATTCTATTATAAGTGATAAAACTATTGAATGCAGGTGTGAGTGTATTTTTTTCTTGAGGAGTGAAATATTTACTGTCCAGTTTAAATGCTGATAAACCCAACGGGTCCAGCATAGCGGATAGTACTTCATTTTCAAGGTCTGAACTGAAAGATAATGCTACACTGTATCCTAAAAACAATAGCATGGTTCCAGAAAAAGAAATAGCGGTGGATCTGAAAATAGAAGCTACAGAAAATATAATAACACCTGCTATAAATATATTGGGGATAATGGCTAAAAAGTAATTGGCCATAAAGCCAGCCATAGATACAGGGCCCATTTTTTCAGGATCTACCCAACCCATTGCCGGAGCAATAAATGTGGCTAGAATAAAACCTATATATATACCTATAAAAGGCAAAATAGCTAATGTGAAAGCTCCCAGAAATCTACCCATAAAGTAATCCTTTTTCTTGATGGGCGTAGTAAACAGGATGTCATCAAAATTATTATTGAAATCTCTTAATGCCGCATTATTGAAAAACGCAGTGGCAATAAATAGACCCAGTAATGAGAAGACCAACCCCATTTTCATAATGATATGAGGGCTGTTCCTTTGTATATTCCCAATGGAACCACCAACAACAATGCTGTCATTAGATACCGCTCCAAAAGCTAATAATCCTAATAAAATAGTAAAAACGTAGATCATCGGCTGTTTTAAAGCAGCGCGGACTTCTCTACCATAAAATTCTTTAAACATGTTGAAAGTCGTTTTAGTCAGCAATAATTGATGCGGAAGTTTTAGCAAAGAAAACATCTTCCAAGTCAGGCTTTACATTGACAAAACCTTCCTCAGGCTGTTCATGATGCAGTACATGAATCACCGACTTTCCTGAGTTCATTTTATTAGAAATAACCTTATGTTGTGCTTGGTAAGTTTCAACAGTATTGCGTGCTACAGTTTTCTCCCAAACAAGGCCATCCAGTTCACTCAGTACATTTTGAGGAGTACCTTTATACATTATTTCTCCTTTGTTCATGATCGCCATATCAGAGCAAAGTTCTTTTACATCATCCACTATGTGCGTAGAAAGGATCACAATGACACTTTCAGCCACATCGGCCAGCAAGTTATGAAACCTGTTTCTTTCCCCAGGATCAAGCCCTGCAGTAGGTTCATCGACAATGATCAGCTTAGGATCTCCAATCAATGCCTGTGCAATGCCAATACGCTGTTTCATACCGCCAGAGAAGCTTTTTACCGCTTTTTTTCTTTTTTCGTACAGGTTTACTTTTTGTAGAAGATAGTCTACCAGCTCCTTTCTTTCTTTAGTTTTTGAAATACCTTTCAGAACAGCAATATGATCTAATAGTTCCTCAGCAGAGATTTTAGGATAAACGCCAAATTCTTGTGGTAGATATCCCAACACTCTTCTCAAAGCTTCAGGCTCATTTAGTGCGTCAATTCCATTTAAAGTAATGCTTCCCTGATCAGGAGTTTGTAAGGTGGCAATGGTCCTCATCAAAGATGATTTACCTGCACCGTTGGGTCCTAATAACCCAAACATTCCACTTTCAATTTCAAGGCTAATGTTATTTAGGGCTTTTACGCCATTATCGTAGGTTTTTGTGAGATTTGAAATGCTTAGTCTAGCCATTCTATTGAGTTGGATTAGATTAAAAATAAGAACAATGTAGAGTACGCACCGATTATTATTCGAAAGTAAAAGATGTTTGGTATAATTTGACACTTATGAGAGATTTAATGCTCCGGTTTGAAAAGTACCAGAACAGAAGAAAACGGATAGTTTATCTTATCTTTTTTATCCTACTCTTCGTTAGATTTTTATCGCGTAACTAAGGCTATGCTCTGCAAATCTGCCTCGATTAGAATAAAAAATCTTAACCTAAAATTATCCGTTTTCTTTTGTCTAGTACTTAATTTAGATCTTTTAATTTTGGTGAAGAATAATGTTAGTATAAGGTACTCAGGGTCCAAATCTAAGGCTTTTTCTTTAATAGTTTCTTTCAGTCTATTTATTTTTATTGAGATAAATTAAAAATAACCCTCCTGAAATTCAGCGTTAAGTGTGATCAATTATTTTAAATCTAAACACTTTTTTGTGTGAAAATGCCCGTATACAGTAACCATTCAAAGTTTTTAGAAGTGGATTTCAACAGTAACAGTTAGCACTTAATGAGTAACCTCAATTTTACCTTTCCATTAAGCTCTTTTTTATCAGGATATTCAGTTGTATATTCATAGAACAAAAACCTATTAAAAAACTATATTACGCATGAGCAAAACCTTTAAATTAAATAACGGAAAAGAAATTCCTGCCATTGGACTAGGCACTTGGAAATCCGAGCCAGGAGAAGTATTTAACGCTGTGAAAAAAGCGATTGAAATAGGTTATAAACACATTGACTGTGCGGCTATCTATGGCAATGAACCTGAAGTAGGAGATGCAATAAAAGAATGTATCGACAAAGGCATTGTGAAACGTGAAGACCTTTTTATTACTTCAAAATTATGGAATGACTCTCACCTGAAAGAGGATGTGCCAAAGGCAATTGACAAAACGTTGCAGGACCTGAAACTCGACTATCTGGATTTGTATTTGATTCACTGGCCAATTGCTTACAAGCCTGGAGTGAAATTTACTCAAAAAAGAGAGGAGTTTCTAACGGCTGAGGAAGCACCTGTTCTTGAAACTTGGAAAGCAATGGAGGAATTGGTAGCCGCTGGAAAGACACATTCCATTGGGGTTTCCAATTTTAGTATCGAGCACTTGGAAAATATCCTCACTAATGCTACAATAGCTCCGGTGGTAAACCAAATTGAGATGCACCCTCTAAACCAGCAAAGAAGAATGATGGAATACGCGGATGCCTATGATATTATTCTGACGGCTTACTCTCCGCTAGGCACAAAGGATAGTTTATCATTTGAAGATGGTGCTAACCCGCCTGTTTTATTAGAAAATGAGCTGTTGAAAGAAATTGCAGAAAAACATGATGCGAGTCCTGCGCAGATTATGCTGGCATGGGCCAACAGGAGAGAAACTGTAGCAATTCCAAAGTCAGTGCATGAAGACCGACTAAGACAGAATTTAGCTTCATCAGAAATAAAATTGACGCCTTGGGATCTAAGAGAAATTGCAGATCTCAATGAAAAATACAGGTTTGTCGATGGTTCTATTTTTACTTCTGGAGGAAGTCCTTATACTTTGGAATTTCTTTGGGGTAAAGGATAGTATTTGAATGTAGAATTAAGAATGTAGAATGAAGGGGTGGTAGTGATCTAAGGCGAAAACGCTATCATCAACCTTTTCATTCTACATTTTTTATTGGACAACCTATTGTTTGAGTTGTGTGCCATTTTTAATAGTAAAGTAAAAACAAACTATTATTTATGTTCAATTCAAAAACAATACTCTTCTTCCTTCTATTTTTCACCTCTATTGGTTGTAATCGAAAATTCGTCTCAGTCATCAATTCTGGACATACCCAAGAAAACTTTCGAACTGTGATTCCATTTGAGACCAAAATGGGATTGATTATTCTTCAAGCTAAAATCAAAGACGAATCTTACCGTTTTATTTTTGATACTGGAGCACCTGCATGTATCATTTCACCTGAAATAATGAAAGAAATAGGTGCGGATATTATTACTTCTCAGAAGATTTATGATGTAAATAATCATTACCAAATAAATGAATTTACAAAAGTGAGTAGTATTGAAATAGGTAATACAATATTTTCTGATATTGGGACAATGATTCTAGATTTAAAGTCAATACCAACTGTCAAGTGCCTTGATGCAGACGGGTTGTTAGGCAGTAATTTATTTCGACATGCTACTTGGTATATTGATTATGAGAGAAAAGAAATTGTCATAGCAAATGATTTGGCAAGTCTTGAGAAACCTTTAGAAGGATTCAGTTCTGTTAAGTTTTTTGAAGGTTTTGGAGGCGTACCCGCAATATTCACTTATTTAAATGGTAAAAAAATATTAGACACCACGATTGACTTTGGTTATGGAGGTACTGTTTGTCTTAGTGAAAAAGTCATGAAGCACGTACCTGATACTAAATTTTGGAAAGGATATGGCGTTGCTGGAATTGGTCTTTATGGTGATGAAATACCCTCAGAAACATATAAAGGAGATGTAGATTTATTTTCTTTAGGGAATGGTCTAGATTTCCAACAGGAGAAAGTACATTTTGATGGTGAACGAAATAATTTAGTAGGCAGTGGAATCTTCAAATACTATCATGTTATTCTAGATTGGAACAATAAGAAAATTCAACTGAAGAGAAATAACATTTCTAGAACTGCTGAAAATGATTTTGGATATTCTTATGGTTACAACAAGGAGGACGGGAATGTATACGTCAAAAATCTTTATGAACGCTCAGAGGCTTCAGAAAAAGGAATACAGCTAAAAGACAAAATTATTTCAGTAAATGGAGAAAACTTAGAAGCCATTAGTGAGGATGAATGGTGCAATTTCCGTTCGGATAAAGATCAAAGTGCAGTTCGAGTGTTAGTCATTGAAAGGGAAGGAGAGCGTAAAGAAGTGATTTTGGGAAAAAGTATATAAGTTGATTTTCTTCTGTTCTATAACGAATGAAAAGAGACAGAATTAATGAAGAATTAAGAATGTAGAATTAAGAAAAAATGAATCACAATACGATCCATTTTTTCTTAATTCTTCATTAAAAAAACATCTATTATTTTTTTCTGAATTTTTTCTTCAATCTACCTCTGTTCACGGGCTTTGTTTTCTTAGGGCCTCTATGCACTTTTTTAGTTTGGTTGGCAGGGTTGTTAATTCCCACTTTTTCATGGAAAGCACCGCCCCCTGAAGCATCATTTGTCTTTTTAGTGACAAAGTAATTTTTGGTAGAAAGTTTAGGTTTTTCTTCTTCCGTGAAGATATCTGAAATTTTCACCTCTTCCGGCATAGGTTCCAATGGAATTGGCTTTTTCATCAATTCCTCAATCATCATCTGGTATTCTTGTTCTACCTCATTGATGAATGTTATGGCCAAACCTTTTTCATCTGCTCTACCCGTTCTACCAATTCTGTGGATATATTCTTCAGGAATTTCAGGTGTATCAAAGTTGATGATATGCGTAATGCCTTTGATATCAAGACCTCTCGCAATAATATCTGTGGCTACAAGAATTTTCAATTTCCCTTCATCAAATTCATCAACCATTCTGAAACGGTAATTCTGAGATTTATTGGAATGAATCACACCCACTTTTTCAGGGAATAGCTTTTCAATCATCTCAAAAAGACGGTCTGCTAATTTCTTATTTCTAACAAAAATCAACACCTTTTCCATTTCAGGCTCATTACCCAAAAGATATTCCAGTAGGTTAACCTTCGTAAAGAAGTTAGGTACATGATAAGCACGTTGTGTGACTTTATCAGCAGGAGTACCCGTTTTTGCAATTTCTACTTTAATAGGTTGTCTGAAGAACGTCTTAATAATTTCTTCCACTTCATCAGTGATGGTGGCCGAAAGCATTACATTCTGACGTCGTGGAGGTAATAAATCCATCAAGCGAGTAAGCTGAGGTCTGAAACCTAAATCCAGCATTTCATCCACCTCATCAATCACAAATTTTTGAATTGCTTTGAGTTTCAAAACACCTGACAACGCTAAATCGTATACTCGACCTGGAGTACCTACCAGAATATCCACACCTTCATTCACGTATTGTTTTTGCGTATTGATATTGGCCCCGCCATACACTCCCAATATTCTCAATGACTGATATTTAGAGAGTGTTTTTGCTTCCTCCACAACTTGTGCTACAAGTTCCCTAGTAGGCACAATAATCAGTACTCTCGGCTCATATTGCTTAGAGAAATTTAAATTTTGAAGAATAGGCAGAAGATAGGCAAGCGTTTTACCCGTACCTGTCTGAGCAATACCAATCATATCTTTCCCCGCTCCAATCACCGGAAAGGCTTGCTCCTGAATTGGAGTTACGTTGATAAATTCTAAATCATTAATCGCATTTAGAATAAACTTATTTAGCTTTAATTCGTCAAATGTCACTTTTTCAAAATTTATGTTTCCACAAAGGTACATTCTACAGTGAATAAAGTATGAAAATAAAGAAGATTTATAACACTCATTGACACGCATGCTCTAAAAATGTATCTTGTGTTGATAAACATTTACACATTGATAGAAGTTATCATTACTTTCGAGTTGATTCTTTTTATCTCTTACAACATGTAATTTACGTAGTACATTTTTTGAATCCGTTTTAATTTTTAAGTAAAATGAATTTAGAAATGTTTGATGAAAGCTATTGATAATCAATATCATAATTTTTATATCGGGAATCTCAAGCAAACCATTACCAATGATCAAACAAAAATTATTATTTTTAATTGGGGTGTTTTTTGCACACCCTCTTATCGCGCAACGAGTTAATTTTTTTGAAGGCCAATGGGAAGAACTGTTAGAAGAAGCAAGGCAAAAAGACTTGAAAGTATATGTTGGTGTATTTACACCCTACTGTGAACCTTGTGAGGAGATGGATCAGCACGTGTACAACGACAAAGAAGTAGCCGTTTTTTATAATGAGCATTTTGTGAGTTATAAGGTGGATATTCATTCTGAGTTTGGACGTTTTATTGCGTCAAATTATAATGTGAGGTCTTTTCCTTCACATCTGTATTTTTCAACATCTGGTAAAATTCTACATCAGGCGAAAGGGAAATTGTCACCTAATGTATTTCTTGACAAAGGAGAAGAGGCACTTTCACCAAGCTTTCAGCTTTATACTTTAAGAGGTAAAGTGGAAAAAGGGGAGGAGTTGAGTTTTGAAGAATATTTAAATTATTCCTTGGCTTCTTATGATATAGGAGTGATGGATCATGCTACAAATGACAAGCTGTTTACATTACTCCAACCTAAAAATTTGGAAGACAAGAGGGTGAAATCAGCGGTAAGCCAGATTTTATTTAATTCAGATGTGGATTCAGAAGCTTTCCGCTTTTTTGTAAGGTATAAGCCTTTGTTTGCGGATATCTATTCACCGCAGAAAATGAATAATATATACAAAGGTCTTGCAAAAAATACACTTTCATCTTCTTTAAAAGAGAAAGATGTGGTGTCTTTTGAAGAGAAGATGGATCAGTTGAAAAAAGTGATGCCCAATACGATAGCACTTCGAATAGCATTCAGTTATGAACCTCGTTTTTTTCTTTCGATTGGCAATGAAGAAAAAGCTTTTGAATCCATCCGAAAAAACTTCAGGTACATTCAATCAAAACCTAATGCGTCTGAATTGAAAAAATGCAATGATTGGGCTTGGTATTACTATCAGCACTCAGATAAAACAGAACAGCTGGAAGAAGCATTGAAATGGGTTACTTTTAGTATTTCCCAGAAAAATTCATTCAATTATCTCGACACACAAGCACACTTATATTATAAATTGGGGAGGTATCAGGATTCTGAAAATGTAGCACGATTAGTGCAAAAACATTATGAGGAAACTGGCCGAGATACCAAAGCCATATCACAACTTCTAACAAATATAAAAATTCACTGATCTTATGAACAACTCCCAGATTACACTTGAAACACTTCGATTTCCTTTTGGAAAATTTGAGGTTCCTACTTACATCCAAGAGAACCAAATTACACTTTGGATACATGAAATAAAGGTATTTCCCATTCGACTCAAAGAGCTGGTCGAAAATTTATCAACAGAAGAGTTGAGCCTCATTTACAGGCCTGGAGGATGGAATATTAAACAAGTAGTACATCATTGTGCAGATAGTCATATGAACAGTTATATCCGTTTCAAGTTGGCTTTGACAGAAGATAACCCTTCCATCAGACCTTATTTTGAAGACCGATGGGCTGAGTTGGTGGATAGTCAAGAGGAAGATTTGACAGATACTTTACAGTTGATTGCCTTTCTTCATAAAAAATGGACATATTTGTTAGAGAGACTGACCAAGGAAGAATTAGACAGAACTTTTTTCCACCCAGAATCTGAAGAACAGACGCGTTTAAAGGAAAATATTGGCATTTATGCTTGGCATTGCAACCATCATTTAGGCCATATTAAACAAGCTTTAAACTACCGTAATGTTTTTCCTGAAATAGTTGAAAACCTAGAATTAAAATGAAACTATGATAACTCTTATCAAAACAGATGCTAAACACCGAGATTTTTTACATTTGGTAAAACTGCTGAATGAAGATCTAGCCGTAAGAAATGGCGATGACAATGATTTTTATATGCAATACAATGGGTTGGAAGAAATTGACCATGTAATATTAGCATACAGTGAAGGAAAAGTAGTAGGCTGTGGTGCCATGAAAGAGTTTGAAAAAAGAGTTTTTGAAGTGAAGAGAATGTATGTTCTTCAAGATCAGAGAGGGAAAGGAATCGCTACAAAAGTGTTACAGGAATTAGAAGAGTGGGGAGTAGCCATGAACCTTAAAGCACTTGTGCTGGAAACAGGATTGATGTTGCCTGAGGCGATAGGTTTGTATGAGAAATATGGATTTGATAAAACACCTAATTACGGTCAGTATATTGGTAATGATGATAGTGTTTGTTTTAGAAAAGAATTAAAATTTCCTTCATATGAAAGTTAGAAAAGCGAATTTTACCGATTTTGAGCAGTTGGCTGAATTGTTTGATGCCTATAGAGTTTTCTATAAACAAGAAAGCGACATTGAGGGTGCAAAGCAATTTTTACAAGACAGAACGGAAAGAGGAGAAAGCAGTATTTTTGTAGTAGAAGATGAGGGGCATTTAATTGGATTTGTTCAGCTCTATCCTATTTTTTCATCAACACGTATGAAAAGACTTTGGCTTCTAAACGATCTTTTTGTTTCACCTGCTCACAGAGGAAAAGGGGCTTCAAAACTTTTGATGGGAGAGGCCAAAAACCTGGCAAAAATCTCTGATGCTGCTGGATTGATTTTAGAAACGGAGAAAACAAATGCTGTAGGAAATCAGCTTTACCCTGCAGTAGGTTTTAAATTAGATACAGAACATAATTTTTACTATTGGGACGTAGAGTAATAGCATTAAAACCGCTTTCGAAAGAAAATGTAACTTCCTTTTATCAATGGCTCAATGACCCTGAAGTGATCCGTTATTCCCTTTCTCTTTTTCAGAAATTGAATACAGAAGCGGATATTGATTTTTGGTATAAAGGTGTTTTGAGAGACACGAAAACCCTTTCATTGGGCATATATGTTGATGAAGAATTTGTAGGGTATGCTGGAATTTCAAGCCTTTCGAGCGTCAATAAATCAGGAGAGTATTATATTTTTATTGGCAATAAAGACTTTTGGAGTAAAGGAGTAGGCACGGAGGTAACAAGGCAAATTATTGAAATTGCTTTCGTAGAAAAAGAGTTAGAACGCCTTATGCTAACCGTTTCTGTACCTAATCAAGGAGGAGTAAAAGCCTATAAAAAAGCGGGCTTTAAGGAAGAAGGAAGGTTGAGAAATGCGGCGCTAAGAGATGGTGAATTTCATGATAAAATCATCATGTCGATATTGAAATCAGAATATAAATTGAGTTAAGAGTTAAGAGTTAAGAGTTAAGAGGTGTGATATCTCAAACGTCAATTTTTTATATCTGACACTTTTGGTTTAACTCAAAAGGCTTGTCATGTAAAGTAATCTGACAATCAAAACCACCTTAACTTTTAACTCTTCATTCTTAACTCATAACTCATAACTCATTAGGCTTTCAAGATGATCAGAGTAACATCGTCTCTCTGCAGAGAGTACTCTTCTAAAAGCTGTTCAAAAGCAAACTTCTGTCTGTCCAACTCTTTATCGCCGATAGAAGCAATCAATTCATACATCTGTTTTGAACCGACTTTCTTTTTCTCTTGATTGGCTTGATCTACAATACCATCCGTGTAGAGATAGATAAGATCTCCCTCTTGAATATTTGTAGTGTATAAATTAAATTCCTTTTTAGTAGAGCGGTGATTACCTCCAATTCTTGCTTTATCAGTTGGTAATACTTCCACCTCACCTTTCTCTTTTCTCCAGACTACAAGCGGTATTTTAGCTCCAGCAAACAAAATACTTTCTTTATTTTCCAGCGATCTTGCCATTAGAATAATATCCATTCCATCACTGTTATTAGAAACTTCTTGGCGTAATGAAGTGTAAATTTCTTTACGTAGAATTTCCAGCATTTCAGCAGGATTGGAATCTTGAACTTGGTTGATTGCCTTGTTTAGAATAGAGTATCCTAACATAGACATAAATGCCCCGGGAACGCCATGACCTGTACAATCTACCACGGCTCTGTATTGGTAGCCATTATGGTTAAATGCCCAGTAATAATCGCCAGATACTACATCTTTCGGCCTGAAGATCACTTCCACATCACTGCCTATGGTCAGCTCCTCTTTAGAAGGAAGGATGGCTGATTGAATGTTTTCAGCATAGCGAATACTATCCTGTATGGTTTGCATCTGATGATTGATCGTAGAATTTGCAGTTTGAAGCTCTTCATTTCTTTCTGTCAGGAATTTTCTCTGTTTAGAAATCTCCTCTGCTTGAATTAATAACTCTTCATGTTTTGCTTGTAAATCCTGTTGCTGAATCTGCAGTGTCTGATTGGATTCTGCCAGCTCATTCGTTCTACTTTTTACTTCAGCTTCGAGTATATTTTTCTGAATTTCTAATTGTTTTGTTCTGTAATTGATGATCAAAACAACCACCAAAACGAGGATAATGGCAACTAAAAGCCTGAAGATCCATGTTTGCCAGAAAGGAGGAGTGATGATGATATCTAAAGAAACAGGCTCTTCATTCCAAATACCATCATTATTACTTCCTATTACTTTGAAAGTGTATTTTCCAGGCGATAAATTAGAAAACTGAGCGACATTAGAGTTGCCATTATCCACCCATTCATCATTCAGTCCCTCCAGCTGATATTTGTATTGATTAAAACCAGAATAAGTATAATTCAAGGCCACAAACCTTATCTTGATATTGTTTTGATTATAATGCAGATTAATTCTATTGGTAAACAGAATGCTTTTTTCAAGCAGTGAATTCTCATTGCTAGGCTTTAACTCTTTGTTGTTGATCAATAAGCTTTGTATCGCCAATTTCGGCTTGTATTGATTGCTGATAATATCTTCAGGGTAAAAAGCACTGAAACCATTTACTCCTCCAAAAAGCATTAACCCGTCATTGGTTTTATAAGACGATCCATAGGCAAACTGATCATCTTGTAAACCGTCAATCACCCCAAATACTTTACTTTCATAAGTATCAACATCCATTTTAATCAAACCATTAGAAGAACTGATCCAGAAATCTCCTTGACTGTCTTCTTCTATTTTAAAGATGCTGTTAGATGGTATTTGAGGTTTGCTGATGCTTTTGATGAATTCTTTTGAAGTAGGGTTATATACAAAAACACCCTCATTTAAAGTGCCTATCCATAAATTACCATTTTTGTCCATTGAAGTAGTAGCAATTTTCTGGTCTTTACCTGGGATTTTGATATGCTCAAAATACTTCAGATTCTTATCACTGCTTATGTTCACACCTCTGAAAGTTGCAGCATAATGGTTGCCCTTTTTGTCATGTTTTACTTCTAGAACTGCATCATTTCTTAATGAAGTTTTCAGCTTGCTGTCATTGACGTAAACATGTAGTTTTCTAGTTTCTGGATTGATCAGAATGATACCTCCTTTTGTTGCTCCCCATAAGTGTCCATTCAAATCAAAAGAAAGGTGTCTTACTTCATCAGACAGCATTTTTCCATTTGTAGTATGCCTGTTAAAAGGTTTTACGAATTTATTTTTCTCTAAATCAAAAACCTGAATACCCATCGTGTAAGTGGCGATATATACTAATGGTTTAGTTGGGTGTTCAGCCATGCTTAAAATGACACTGTTTTCCAGCGGATCATTTTTTAGCAACGGATCAAAATACAGGTTGGCATCTTTATCATTTTTAAGCACATTGATTGATCCGCCATCCGTTCCAATCCAGAAATTACCATTTCTTAGTTCAAGGAAAGAAAGAATCACATTAGAGGATAACGATTTTTCATCTCCTTCAATCTTACGAAAAGTTTCAAATCTATTTTCTGCCGTTTCGTATTTTAAGAGCTCATTGAAAACAGTTCCAATCCAAAGTGTTCCGGCATTATCAACAAAGAGATCATAGATTCTATACTTTTTTTGAACACCATTTGTGTAAGAATGAATATTCTCAATGCGGTTTCCTGATATTTTGATAAGTCCTTTTTGACCGCCAGCCCATATCACGCCAGACTTAACGTCACTGTGTAAGGTCCAGATCACATCTTCTTTGATCTCTTCAGATAACTTCAGCTTTATTTTTTTCTTGTTGTAAGCATTTATAGCGTGCAGTCCTTGGAATGAGCCAACATAAATATCTTTTTTATCTATAGAAAGGGCTAACGAAAGTATATTAACGTTCTCAAAAGAGTTGACTTTCTTTACCAGTCCTTTTTTGTCAATATAGAATAACCCTTTGGAAGACCCGAACCAAACGGTATTGTATTCATCTTCTATGATAGAAGTAACCTCAGCTATTTCTATATCCGATTGTATCTTTTCGAAACCAGCACTATCTTTTTTCTTGACATACACCCCGTCTGAAGAAGCCATCCAAAGGTTTTTCTTTTTGTCTTCCAGAAAATCTGAAATTAAAATATCATTAAAATTGAGATCCTTTTGTTGATAGGTGTTGAATTTTTCTTTGACAGGATTGTATATACAAAGGCCTCCATAAGTGCCAATCCAAATATCACCATTGCTTAGTTGAATCAAAGAGGCGATGTCATTATTGGGAATAGCATGATTAGTATTTTCTCTTGTATAACTATCAAACTTTTCGCCATTAAATTTTAGAAGACCTTCTTGAGTGCCTATCCAAAGGAAATCTTTCTGATCTTGTAACATGGCTTTGACCTTAGAAATTTTGATATCCTTATAGGCAATACTTTTATCCAAAGTCACAAAATGTACTCTTTTCGGTATAGGATTTTTTGCATACAGGTGAAAAGATACAAATAATGTAAGGAGTAGTAGGTTCAGCTGTTTCATTAAAAAAAGTGTAGTAGTAGATTTGTTAATGTAAAAAAATATTCGATGAACTAAAGAATTGTTTTTTTGATAGTACTAAGCTAAATAATGAAACATAGAAAAACAATTAAATCTTCATATATTCATAATATCAAAAACTTCTTTCTTTATTAAATATTACAAAATGAAGCATATAAGTTTATTAAGAGGAATAAATGTAGGAGGGCGGAGGAAAATCTTAATGGCAGATTTGAAAGAGCTTTATGCTCAATATGGAGTGGAACAGCTACAGACATATATTCAATCAGGTAACGTTTTATTTGTAAGTCAATCTATTTTGAAGCTCAATGAGTTCAACCAAAAAATTAAAACTGATATTCAAGAGAAATACGGTTTTGAGGTACCAGTGATTACGTTTGATTTACAAACATTAAAAAATGTTGTAAAACTCAACCCCTATTTTGAGGAAAACGTATTAATAGATAGTCTACACCTTACGGTGCTCTCTGCAATTCCTGAAAAAGATAAATTAGAGCAAATTGTTTACCCTGTAAATGGAGATGAATTTTTTATTCATGAGAACTTCGTCTTTATACGCTGTCAAGGAAAATACAGTCAATCCAAGTTATCCAATCAGTATTTTGAAAAGAAATTAGGTGTAGAAGCAACCACTAGAAACTGGAAAACAGTTGAAAAGTTGATTGCTTTACATGATGATTAACATAACACAAAGCGTCAAATGAAAAAAACTATCACTTATGCTTCAATATCAGTTATCCTATTATTTTTATTGTATTACCTTTTCCTCCCAACTGTAAGGTTAGATTTTACGGGATGGATTATCGCTATTCTAGCAGTAGCGGGAGCCATTTTGTCTATTGAATCTATTGTTGAACAGAAAAAGAAATTTACAACCACAAAAACAGTTACTCTAGCTATTCTTGTCGTAGGTCTTCTCTATGTGACCATTGTTCCGGCTGTATCATCTTGGGCCTTGTTCAGAAGCAAGGATTATAGAGATATGATAGGGGACGTAAAAGCTGGAGAAAACTTTACAGATCACGTAGCACCTATTTCCACTGACGAAATCCGAATTGTGGATAACGCTATGGCTCATCGTTTAGGTGATAAAGTATTGGGATCAATTCCTTCATTGGGTAGTCAGGCGGAATTGGGAGAGTTCAGCATTCAGAAAGTCAATGGGAAATTGTATTGGGTAGCTCCTTTATTGCACTCCGGTATTTTCAAGTGGAATAACAACCGTGAAGGTACGCCGGGTTATGTGATGGTTTCGGCTACAAATGAAAGAGATGTAGAACTGGTGCAAACAGTAGGAGGCAAAGATGTGCAGATCAAATATCAGCCTGGAGCTTATTTTTCAACAGATCTTCACCGCCATATCTATTTTAATGGTTATATGACCAAAGGAATTACGGATTTCTCATTTGAAATTGATGATGATGGAAAGCCGTATTGGATTGTGACTTTATACGATAAAAAAGTAGGTTTCTCGGGACAAGATGCCTCAGGTGTTTTAACTGTTGATGTTACTTCAGGAGAAATTAAAGAATATGAGATTGATAAGGCTCCAATTTGGATTGATAGAATTCAGCCTGAAGGCTTTATTGTAAAACAGCTGGATGATTGGGGGGAGTATGTATTAGGTTATTTTAATTTCTCTAATGAAAGAAAACTGACAACTACCAAAGGTATTTCTTTAGTATATGGAGCCAACAATAGAGCGTATTGGTATACAGGTTTAACTTCTGTGGGAAGCGATGAAGGAACGGTAGGTTTTGTGTTGGTGGATACAAGAACTAAGGAAACAATCTGGTACCGTCAGATAGGGGCAACGGAGCAAGCGGCAAGACAATCTGCGATGGGTAAAGTGCAGGAGAAAGGGTATGTTGCTTCTTTCCCGATTACATATAACATCAACGGAATGCCAACTTATGTGATGTCTTTAAAAGATAGAGCAGGCCTGATCAAAATGATTGCGATGGTTTCGGTTGAGGATTATACGATTGTTGGAGTAGGGAATACCATCAAAGAAGCGTTGAGATCTTATAAAAACAGCTTGAACAGTAAAGGTAATTCAGTCTCACCAAGCACTTATGCCAATACTTATGAAATCACTTCCATTGTGACAAGGATTAGTAAAGACATTAGAAATGGAAACACCAACTATTATTTAATGGTGAAGGATAAGCAGGAAAAACTCTTTATTGGTTCATCCATGATTTCTAGTGAACTGCCAATTACAGCTGTAGGAGACAGTATTATGGTAAGATATGATGATGGTAATTCTGAAATAGTGGACATTGTTGACTTTGAGAATTTAACCATTGATCTGAAATAAAATAAAACATACAAAATAGTATGCCCGATAGGATTCCTGTCGGGCTTTTTTGTATATTGACTTGGCAAACAAAAAACTAAATGAAATAAATTATGAAAACTACAATCACTCTTCTCTTGCTTTTGTTTTTCCAAAGCTTTGTAATGGGGCAATCCTTTCAGGAAAGGAAGATGAAAAGCAGTATTAAATCAGCTAGAGTTTTTCTTAAAGGAGCAGAATTGTCAAGGAAAGGCTTCATTAAGGTTTCCAAAGGAAAGTATAAGTTGACCATGAACAAACTCTCTACTTCTATTGATGGAAATAGCGTGCAAGTAAAAGGAAAAGGAAATTTTATTATTCTGTCTTCTAAGTTCAACATCAATGTGACTGAGAAACCAAGTTCTACGCTGTCATCAGATAGTTTACTCAAAGAAATCAAAAAAGTAGACCTTCAGCTGAAACAAATCACTTATCGGGAAACAGTTTTAAGTCAGAAGGAAGATTTAATTGCTAAAAATATTGCTTTGGGTAGTGAACAGAAAGGAGTTTCTTCAACAGAATTGACGCAAATGCTGAATTTATATGAGGTGCAACTCACAAAAATCAATAATGAGTATTTGAAGTTGGAGAGTAAGAAGGAAGCATTGAAGGAAGAAAAAATCAATTTAGAATATCATTTCAAACAATCGGGAGGAGTTGAAATAACAAAAACGGGTGAGATTGTAGTGGAGATAGAATCGAAGGTTGCTCAGACGATTACATTGGAAGCTTCTTATTATATAAATGATGCAGGCTGGCTACCGAAATATGATATAAGAGCAGTGGACATCAGCAAACCTTTGAAAGTAGAGTACAAGGCAGATGTATATCAAAATACAGGTGTAGAATGGAAGAATGTAGCTTTAACGTTATCAAATGGAGAGCCGAATCAGTCAGGTGTAATGCCCCAAATGAGAAAGTGGGAACTGAATTATCCAAGGTATACAAGGTCAGTGAGTCAAAAGTATGATGCTTATGCAAGTAGTAAAATTACAGGTACTATTTATGATGATACTGGAATTCCTTTACCAGGTGTTAATATCGTTTTTGAAGGAACTACTATTGGTACCGTTACAGATTTTGATGGTAACTTTTCACTGACAAAACCTACCAATGCTACTCATTTTAATGTAAGTTATATTGGGTATGTCTCTAAAAGAATGGCTATTAATAAATCGAATTACTATATACAGTTAGAGCCCGATGCAGAACAGTTAGAAGAAGTTGTAGTAATTGGGTATGGAAGTGTAAAAAAAGGTGCTAGAAAAAACAGAACAATGGCCGCTCCTGCTCCAAAACCTCAAAAAGAAGCGATTAAGATGACTTCAGAAATGGAGGAAAATACCACTACGGTTGACTTTAAAATTGAAAAGAAATATACCATTAAGTCTGGGACTGGGACAATTTCTGTAAATATGAAAGAATACCAAATACCGGTAGAATATCAGTATTTCTCTATTCCAAAGCTTGATAAATCAGCGTTCTTGATTGCTAAAATTCCATCATGGGACCAATACAATTTGTTGAGTGGAGAAGCCAATTTGTTCTTAGAAGGCGGTTATGTGGGGACTACATTAGTGGAAGCCAATACTATGGCAGACACATTAGATATATCATTAGGCAGGGATAAATCTATTGTCGTTAATAGAAATAAGGTAGATGAATTGGCGAAGAAGAAATCTTTAGGATCAAGTAAGACAGACAGTAGAGCATTTGAATTGAAAATCAGAAATAAAAAGTCATCCCCTATCAAAATAGAGTTCTATGATCAGGTGCCAGTATCTGTAAATAGTGAAATTACTGTAGAAGTGGAGAAATTGTCGGGAGGAAAGCTAAATGACAGTGATGGTTTTATAGTTTGGAAAGAAGAGATAGCGCCAGGAAAGAGTTTAAGTAAATCATTTAAGTATTCAGTGAAATACCCTAAGAAAGAAAAAGTGATTCTTGAATAAAAAGAAGATTTATAATTTGAAGCCAGTTTTAAATTAGCTTATAATTAGACTTAATATAGATAGAGGGTACGCATAAACTTAATGAAAGTAATGCGTACTTTTTTTTGTTGTAACAAACAGGAGATGTGAATCTTTGAAGAATCAAGTAAGTGAATGAATATTTACTTATAAAGGGATGTTTAAGGATGAATATTAATTTACATGGCTAAAAATGAGATTAATTTTTTGTGAAATACATCGTCGTTTACCTTGTTATTTATTCATCATAACATTGAAATTATGTAAATCTAACTTAACTAAATCCAATATTACCTTCTCTAATTTTGCGGTGATAACAAAACAAATCATTCATCCAATTATCACTACAAATGAAAAAACTTATTATCTCTTTGTTCTATTTAGGAACGCTGCTTTCTTTCTTGGCGTCTTGTGAAAATAAAGACGAAACTACAGATCCTCAAGAAATCATTGGAACAGGTAAAGTAGTAGATTATACAGTATCTGATGACGGTACTGAAGTGACTGTAGAGTTTGAGAACGGTCAAAGATCAACAATCTCTTTCGATGAGCCTTTATTAGGAGAGCAAGGCGTAGGAATTAAAACAATCACTTTTGATGAGGCAAAAGGGACTTTAACGTTCACTTTAACAGATGGAACAGTTTCTACTTTCCCTATCGTACCATCAACTCCAGTAGTTGAATTGAAAAACCATTCTGTGACTCCTCACTTATTAAAACGTCATTCAGGTTTTGAAGACCTTGAAATCTATTCTATTCTTTCTTCAGAAGATGAATTAGAGCAAAGCCCAGACTTTTTCTATGGTTCTATGGCAGACGGCGCTGGTTTACTTCGTAATGATGACGGTACTTTCACTTTGATCAACAACATCGAAGCACACTATTCTGTAGCTCGTATCACATTAGACGAAACGTTTAAGCCTGTAAAAGGTGAAATCATTTTGAACGCTGAAGCTACGGCGAGTACAGCACAATGTTCAGGTACTTTGATCACGCCAGAAGAGCACGGTTTCGGTCCATTGTACCTAAGCGGTGGAGAATGGGGTGGTTCTGCAAGATATGTTTATGCTACAGATCCATTTAGAGATGCATCAGAAGCAGGAACGGCTAGAACTTTAACAGCAATGGGGCAGTGGACTGTAGAAAATGCAGTGCCATTAAATAAAAATGCTTTCCCTGAGAAAACGGTAGTCTTGATCGGTGATGATTCACACGGTGATGCAGGTGGACAATTAGTGATGTATGTATCAGAAACAGTTGGTGACCTGGACAATGGTAAATTATATGGCTTGAAAGTAGGCGATGGTACAGTGGTAGACAATGACCTAGTTGCTGAAGGTGCTGGTGAATTTGATGTTACTTTCATAGAGTTGGAAGAGAAAACGTATGATGCTTTGAATGCAGAAGCAATGGACAAAAAAGTGATGGCTTTTAACCGTGTAGAAGACATTGATTACAGAAGAGGTTCTGCTGAAGCGAATCGCGAAATCTACTTTACAGCTACAGGTCGTAGCCAATACAATGACACTAGAACAAAATACGGTAGAATTTACAAATTAGTGTTAGATGCTAATGACCCATTGAAAGGTAAATTATCTGTGGTATTGAACGGAGATGACCTTGAAGGAAAAGCAAAAAGATTACATAGCCCTGACAATATCTTAGCTACATCAAACTTCTTATACATTCAAGAAGATCCAAACGGATATGATGACACTGCTGAGAAATCACATGACGCTTACTTATACCAATACAATTTAAATACAGGTATCCTAAAAGTAGTATTGGAATCAGATCATAGAGGTTCAACTGCATTGGACAATGGTTACGCTTCTGCTAGCGACCGTTGGGGTAAATGGGAGTTGACAGGTATGATTGATGTTTCTGATGAACTTGGCATGGAAGGAACTTTCATCTTAATACAACAAGCACACTCTTGGTATGATGAATCGTTTAAAAACCCTACAGGTCATGGTAGTGCTATGGAAGGTAGTATTATGACAGTAGTAAAAGGTTTGGAACGTTAATCGACGATTTACACTCTCTTTATTCGGAGCCGTTACCTTTTCTTCTTTATTAAAAAAGAGTTGGTGACTGCTCCGTTTTTCTAACTCCTTATTAAGCAATCTGATGAAAATAATAATAGTACTAGCACTTATCACAATCTCTATTTGTAGCTGTAAATCTTCTATCGATAACGAACAGGTTATCCAACAACAGAAAGAACAACTTATTCATTATTATCAAGAAAACTTAAACAATTGCCTTACTTCATTAAAGACGCTAAGGAAGCAGGATCAGACAGAACAGCTGAAAAAAGAATTTGATCAGGCAAGAATTTCTTTCAAAAGCATAGAACCTATTATGGCTTTTTATGCTTCCAACAGTTATAAATCCCTTAATCAGCCTAACCTCCCTCAAGTAGAAGAATTTGATAATGCGGATAAGGTCATTCAAGCAACAGGTTTTCAAGTGATAGAGGAACTATTGTATGCTTCGGACTCCATTGAAATTGATGAAATTCATAGACAAACAGATTTGATGATCAACACTTTGAATCTGGAATTGAACAATAATAAAATACTAGCACTAAAACCTCATCATCTGTTATGGATGGTAAGAAATGAATTGGTTAGAATTACTGCATTAGGAATCAGTGGTTTCGATTCTCCAGTGTACTTGAATAGCATAGCGGAAAACAAATATGCTTATAATGGTATCGCATTTCTACTTTCTATCAGCAAGGATTATTTTAAAGACCAACAATTACTGGAAGAATGGAATAAGAGTATAGTCTATGCTCAAAATAAACTTTCATCAGCAGAGAGTTTTGACCAATTTGACCGCTTTACATTTATCAAAGAATCAGTGCACCCTATGTTGGAATTATGGGTCAGAACTGCGAAGGACTGGGAGGTTGAATTTCCATTTGAACAAAAAATCAATTATAACGCCGTTTCCCTTTTTGATCAAAATACCTTCAATATCAATAAATTTTCATCAAGGTACAGTTTGGATTATAATGAAGAAGTGGTGGCATTAGGAAAGCAACTTTTTCATGATGAGCAACTTTCTCATAATGGAATAATGAGTTGTGCTACTTGTCATGATCCTCAAAAAGCATTTACAGACGGATTGCCAAAGTCAATTACAAATACAGGAACATCGAACAAAAGAAATGCACCTACACTAATGTATGCTGGCTTGCAGGCCGCTCAGTTTTATGACTCCCGAAAATCGTTGCTTGAAAACCAGATCATGGCAGTAGTGAAAAATAAAGATGAATTTCACTCTGATATGGAGAAAGTGGTGAGTGTTGTAGAAGAGAACAAGGAATACACTCAGCAATTAGAAAAGCATTATAAAAAGACGGACTCTCAAAGCATCAGAAATGCAATTGCCATGTATGTAAGAAGCCTAAGCCCATTCAATTCAAAGTTTGACCAAGGCATAACTTCAGATCAGGTGACATTGAGTGTATCTGAAATCAATGGTTTTAATTTATTTATGGGTAAAGCCAAATGCGGTACATGTCACTTTGCTCCAATTTTTAATGGAACGGTTCCACCTTTATTCAATCACAGTGAATTGGAAGTGCTGGGCGTTCCTTCTAAAAAAGTATGGGAAAATGCCGAAGTAGATGAAGATAAAGGGCGTTATGAAGTTTCTAAAGCACCGCTGAAAATGTTTGCTTTTAAAACACCAACCATCAGAAATATAAGTAAAACAGCCCCATACATGCACAATGGTGTTTTTGAAACTTTGGATGAAGTCTTAAAATTCTACAATCAAGGTGGAGGGGAAGGCATAGGTATTCATCTTGAAAATCAAACATTACCTACAGATCAATTGAACTTAACAGAGAATGAACTAAGCGATTTAGTGGCCTTTATGGAAAGCTTGACGGATGAAGTCAGCTATTAAAATTATACATCAGATATAAGAGCATGTTTTAAACATGCTATAAGGAGTGCAAAAGCTTATTTCATATTGGAGTAAGCTTTTTTTGATTAAAATTCTTTTGCTTTTGTTTTTCCTTTCAAAAAAGTACTATATTTGAGTGTATTACGATTTATTTATTATTTAGCTTAAACTGACTTATTATTCTCAAAGCGAATCTATTTTTAGTGCAAGCAAAAACTATTGAAACACTCAAATGATAAAAACTAACGATGAAATCCTGTATGAGCAGGTAAAGCAGAATGATAGGTTTTCTATCCTTAACAAGGTTGATTATTTAAAATTTTTTGAAGTATAATCAATGAAACTATACGAAATAGTACGAAAGCATAGTTGCAGAATTTGGGATATGATGTACATGAAATATTCTGAAAGGAAACTAAAATTAAAGCTAGAAAATCATATTACCTATGATTCATTTTGGGAAAATCCTACTACTATTCCTATGGAACTTAGAGGGTCAGATGAAGCCGAAGAAAATAATGAAGTTCCTAAGATATGTGATTTTTTTGATTGGCATTATAATTATTCATTCGGTACAACAGATCCACCAAGTGCATATTATTATATCGTTTCAGAGAAAATGAAGAATATATTTGAGCGGTTTACTTTACCCCCTCATAAATATTACGAAATAGAAGTTACAAATGTGGAAGTTGAACAAAAGTATTTTGTTTTACACGCATTATCACATAAACACTACGTAGACTACAAAAAGAGTTCTTTTGTTATGAAAGATCCTTATACAGGTGAAATATTAGAAAATATTGAAATAAATATTCAATCAAAAAGTGATTATTTTAGTACTCTAAGAAATAAAGATGAAGGTTTTAGATTAAGTTTTAAAACTGAGTATTATGATAAGAAATATGATTGCCTTCCAAATTCTTTTAATTCAAACTATCCTATTATAAATGAATCCTTAAAAAGGGAATTAGAAAAAGCTAATTTAATAGGCATTGATTTTTATGAATACAATCAGGATGGATTTGATATACCTATACTTTTCCCAGAATAAATTACAAACAAGAATATCTTTAGAAGTAGAAGGGTCGAAGGTGTTTGTTTTTTGACTCAAAAGAGTATTGATGGAACTAACGACAAGATAAACAATGAAACTATTTAAAATACATAGAGAGTATAACTCTATAATATGGAACATGATGTATATGAAATATTCTGAAAAAGAATTGAATTTACAGCTTAATGAACACCTTACATATTATTCATTCTGGGAAACACCTAAAACTATACCTATGGAATTAAGAGGTTCAATTGATGCTGAAATAGCTGAAGAACCTCCTATTATACAGGATTACTATCACTGGGGTAGTGATTTTACATACGGCTCACTAGAGCCTCCTAATGTTGATATAATTATAGTCTCTAAAAAATTCAAAGAAATCTTGGATCAATTTCTTCTACCATTTCATAAATTCTATGAAATTGAAGTTTTAAATGTTGAAATGAAAGATAAATATTTCATGTTGCATTTTTTAGATAAAGACTTTTACATCGACTTTAAAAAAAGTAAGTTTAAATTTATTAAAAAAAATGATAATACTACATTAAAAATATTTGATCAAATCATAACCTCCCAAGATGAATTTTATGAGATAAAAAGAAATCATGCGGATATAAAAAATAGAACTATTGATTTAGTTTTTGTTGATAACTTTTTTTTGGAAAAATATGATTTTCTTTTTAAAGCTCCAGGTTCTAATTATCCAATAGTAAGTGAAGAACTAAAACAAGCTATTATTAATTCAAATATTACTGGTGTTGAATTTTCTAACTTTAATACTGATGAAGAAACTATACCAATTCGATTTCCAGAATAAATAATATTGCTCACAAACAAGAACACCTTTTGAAGTAAAAAGTCAGAAGGTGTTTTTGTATTATAGAAATTCTTGAAGTAAGCTTTTTTCGCTACTCCACTAAAAAATAATTAGAAAATATTTGCAATTGATAAAAAAGCTATTTACTATTGTATGTACATTAATCGTTTAAACAAATAAATGCATTCAAAAAAATATTTTAAAGCAATTCATCAGATCATTGTAACAGGGCATTGGATTACCGATCAAGTGGGGAAAGACCTGAAAGAATACGGTATTACTGAACCTCAATTCAATGTCTTGAGAATTTTGAAAGGGCAGAAAGGTGCGCCGATTACTGTTCAGGAAATACAAGAGAGAATGGTACAGCGTTCTAGTAACGTTACTCGAATTGTAGACAAACTTTTGGATAAAAAATTGGTCAACCGTCAGGAATGCCCTACCAATAGACGTAAAATGGATATTACCATTACAGATAAAGGATTGGAAGAGTTGGAGAAGTTAGATGCCAAAGTGGGCGATTTCCATCAGCAATTCCAAGGCAATTTATCTGAAGAAGAATTAGAAACATTAGCAACATTAATTAAAAAACTTAAAGGAGAATAATTATGAAAAACATCGTAGTATTTGGTGCTTCAAACAGCAAAAATTCAATCAATGAGCAGTTAGCAAAATGGGCTGGAGCACAATTAGAAGGATCGGAAGTAAAGGTTTTAGACCTTAATGATTATGAAATGCCGATTTATGGTATTGATAAAGAATTAGCTACTGGTATTCCTTCAGAGGCCACACAATTTTTAAGTGCTATTGAAGAAGCAGATGCATTAGTAATCAGTTTCGCAGAGCATAATGGTAACTACTCTGCAGCTTATAAAAATATCTTTGACTGGGCTTCAAGAGCGGATCGTTCAGTTTACAAGAACAAACCAACTTTCGTGATGTCTACTTCGCCAGGTCCTGGAGGTGCAGGAAGTGTGATCGCTATTGCTAAAGGATCTTTACCTTATGCTGGTGCGGATGTAAAAGGCAGTTTCTCTTTACCATCATTCGGACAGAATTTCTCTTCTAAAGAAGGAATAGCAGAAGGAGAGTTGAAAGCAAAATTTGATGAAGAGTTCTCAAACTTTAAAACAGCAGTTTATGAAACGTCAGTTGAAGCGTAAGCAACCGGGAAGAAATGGTTTTCAGTTTATTCTTGATCCTAGTACAAGAAGAGAATTACAACCATTTGTATTTTTCGATGCCGGAAAAAGTAAAAGAAGAGATGAGGGCATGTTCTTTGGAATGCACCCTCACTCTGGCATCGGTATCATCACTTATTTTGAAGGAGGTGATTTGGTACATAAAGATTCAGGAGCCAATGATGATATTATCAAAAGTGGCGGTGTACAGTGGATCAATGCCGGAGGTGGAATTTTCCATGCTGAAGGGTATCAGAAACCTGCTGAGGAGAAAAATGAAGAGTGGAGTTTAGCCATTCATCAGCTTTGGTTACAATTGCCCGAACATCTTGAAGAAGGTGAAAACAGCTATCAAAATGTACAGCCTGAAGCAATGAAGGTAATCGATAATGTGAAAATCATAGCAGGGGAGTACAAGGAACAGAAAGCAACTTTAGAGGTGCCTTATGATATCACTTATCTTGATATTACGCTAAAATCGGGCGAGGAAATCACTATTCCAACTCCTAAGGGGCAGTCAAGAGGTTTTGTTTTCCCAAGGGAAGGAAAAGTAAATTTACATGAGGAAGAAATTTCATTGGGTTACCTTAGTATTTTAGAAGAAAACGAAGGAGAGCTTTATTTCAAAGCTGAAAAAGATGCTCAGTTTGTGGTTGGCTTAACAGTGCCTTCAGAGCAACATATCGTTGTAGGTGGTGGGTCTATTCATTCTTCCTTTGATGCATTGAAAAATTCCCAAAAGCGTATTCAGAAAATCGCAATGGAACTAGCTTAACCTTTTTTATCTAAACTCTTGTAGGTACAATAATTGTATGTTAAATAAAGAAATTAAATCAATCCAGGGATATGCCAATATAGATGGTTTGATCCCTGGAGTTCGAGGACAGAGGGCATTCCCTACCAATGCCATGAGAACCATTGATCCTTTTTTAATGTTGGATCACATTGGTCCAGAAAAAGTAGGGAAAGATTTTAGTTTAAATGGAGAAGGTCATGATCACCCACACAGAGGCTTTGAGACCATTACTTTTATGTTTGAAGGTAAAATGAATCACAGAGATTCATTAGGAAACAGAGCAGAATTGAAGTCTGGAGGAGTGCAGTTAATGAATGCAGGGGCTGGAATTATACATGGTGGAGATATGTTTAGTGATCCTGATACCGAAAGATTTCATGAAGTACAACTTTGGATCAATAACCCAAAAGAAGAGAAACTTTCTGCTCCAGGTATTCAAAATCTAGCCGTAGAAAATATCCCTGTGGTAGTTGCCGAAAATAGTACTTTGAGGGTAATATCAGGGCAGATGAATGATTTGGAAGGAGAGATTAAGACCAAAGCTTCAACACAAATAGGGCATTGGATAGGGAGCACAAAAAGTAAAATCACGGGCTTGAAGGAAGAGTTTCATTTTATGGTCTATGTATTGGAAGGAGAAGTGCGTATCAATAATGATGTTTTATACGAATTTCAAACTGCCACTTTATCTGATACAGGAAATCAATTCGAAATTTCAACTGAAGAAGGTGCTCAAGTTTTAATCCTTGGCGGTTTGCCTTTGCAAGAGCCTGTAGTTTATGGCGGTCCATTTGTGATGAGTTCACAAGAAGAAATCACACAGGCCAATATAGATTATCAAAAAGGATTATTCGGGGAAATTAAATAAAGTGTTAAGAACAAAACGAGGAGAGTATGAAAATTACTAGAGCGGTTGCATCAATCTTCCCTCTTTATTCTAACCTCTTCCCTCACAAAGAACCTCTCTCATCTCTTTTAAACAAATTCAACTACTTTTTACACATGGCAGATATATTAAAAGACAAGACCAGTCAAGTATTACTCAAAATGAGTTTTCCCATCAGTATAGGGATGCTCTCTACTTTCTTATTTCAAGTGATTGATACCTATTTTGTAGGTAAATTAGGAGGAGAAGCTTTAGCCGCATTAAGCTTTTCATCAGTACTTTATTTTATCATTGTTGGGTTGTTTATGGGCTTAGCAGTCGGTGTTTCCACTTTAGTTGGGAAAGCCGTAGGAGAGCAAAATGATATTGCCAAAGAACAATATGCATTGATTGGATTGTTGATGTGTTTTGTCTTAACAGTGGCCGTTGCCGGAGTGGTGTATTATTTTTCTAATCCCATTTTCTTATTGTTAGGAGCACCTCAGGAAATATTACCTTTGATAGATCAATACATGTTACCCTTACTTACAGGGATTGCTTTCCTTACAACGGGAATAATGGCCGGGAGTATTCTTAGGTCTACAGGAAATGTTGTGATGCCCGAAGTGATTATGGCATTGGCAGGAGTAGTGAATTTGTTTTTTGATTACGCTTTGATTTTTGGAGAATTTGGTTTCCCAGAATACGGTATCAAAGGAGCCTCATATGCTACAGTAATGTCTTGGTTTTTTATGATTATTGGTATGACTATTTTGTCTTTGAGTGATCGAATCCTAAAGTTTGCTTACCCCGTTAAAACTTTACCTGTTGTAAAAATTGTACAGCAAATTACAAAAGTAGGATTGCCTACCACAGTGACTCAAATGATTGCACCCATCACTCAAATGTACCTCACATTTATTCTAGCTTCACATTCAGCAATGGCAGTTGGTGCATTTGGTGTCAGTAGTAGAATAGAGATGTTGATGTTGATAGGAATTTTGGGAGTGGGAACAGCATTAACGCCCTTTATTGCACAAAACCTTGGTGCAAATCAGAAGAAAAGAATTGATGAAGCGATTGTATTCGGTGGAAAAACTTCAACTTACTTAGGTATTGCTTTAGCGATTATTTTGTTTGTATTGATTGAACCTTTAGCCTCTATTTTCAGTGAAGATGCTTCGATTATAGAGTATACCGTTTCTTATTTTAGATTGGTGGGTGTTTCCTATGTATTCTATGGCTTTTTTATCATGACCTCTTCAGCTTTCAATGGTTTACAAATGACAAAAGATTCTATGAAAATTATGCTGATTAAATCATTCGCAATGACAGTGCCTCTAACACTTATTGGGTCTGCGGTTTATGGCATTGATGGTATTTTTATTGGATTGAGTTTAAGCAATATATTAGGAGGAATCTATGCAAGTGTTTTTATGAAAAAGAAATACAAAGAAATGGATTCAGACCTGCAACATGCTGAAATATGGAAAGATTATAAAAGCGATCTTCAAAGTATTTCATTTTGGAGAGGATAGTTCTTTTCTAATTCTACTCAGGCTTTCGGTGGTGATGCCTAAATAAGAAGCTAAATGATAATTTTTAATGGACATCTCTATATCAGGATACTTCTCAATAAAACCTAGATACCTTTCGGTGGCGGTTTGAGACAATATAGAGATGATCCTTTTTTGATAACCAACAATCGAACCTTCTACCTTATCTCTGTAAAGTCTATTAAAAACTGGAATTTTGATGCAGAGCTTCTCAAGGCTGTTTTTTTGTATTTCAAAAACAGTTGCATCCATAATGCATTCAATATTTAGTAATGCTTTTGTTTCAGAAAAATAGGCCATCATATCACTGATCCACCAATCATAAACAGCAAATTGCAGTGTATGTTCTTTTCCTTTATCATCAATAAAATAGGTCCTCAAACAACCGTCTAGTACAAACAAAATACTGTTTACATCTTCACCATTTAATAGTAAGTGTTCTCCTTTTTTGATACTCTTTTCTGTAAAACAGGAACGGATAATTTCTCTTTCACTGAATGTCAGACTTAAGTTTTTGAAGACATCAATAGTGTAAATATCTGTACTCATACATTGTTATTAATGAAATTTTTGGATTATTTTTGTATACGCTAAGGCGTTGATTATATACCTCTTCTTTGCTATTTTTAATTTAGTTATCTTTTACATCTTTAAAAAAAACGCTCCCAAATAATAACCTAAGAGTACTATAATTTAAGGTTAGAGTACTTTATTTCAGATTGTTAAGTAATGATTTTTATAAAACTTTTTTCCCGATTACCATTTTTTTTCATTCATTCTTTGTCGTATAGTATTGCATTTTTTATGGGTAGTATTATCCGGTACAGAAGGTCTAAGATTGCAGAAAACATAAAAATTGCCTTTCCTGAAAAATCACCTCTAGAAAGGAAAAAATTACTTTTTCAGTTTTACCTTAATCTTACGGATGTAGGTTTTGAAGCCCTCAAATCTTACAGTATGACAAGGGAACAGATGCAGAAAAGGTTTAAAGTATTGAATCCAGAAAAAATGGAAGAGCATATCCAAAAAAATGAACCTTTCTTGTTGTTGGCAGGACATGTAACAAACTGGGAGTGGCAACTTTCAGGATATGCCAGCCAATTGAATTTTAATTTTGGAGGTGTTTACAAACCGCTATCAAGTAAATTTACTGATAAACTGATGCTTGACATCAGAGCCAATTTTGGAGGTTATCCAATACCCATGGCCAAAACAATGAGAGAAATTTTGGTAAGAATGAAACGAAAGGAAATGTTTTCTTTTGGTCTTGTTGCTGATCAATCACCTCCGAACTATGATAAAAAAAGAGAATGGGTACAGTTTTTCAATAGAGAAACCGCTTTTTTCTCAGGACCTGAAATCATTACTCAAATGGCAAAAATGCCTGTCTATTACGCTCATATCACAAGAACAAAAAGAGGACATTACGAAGGACGTATTATTCCAATTTTTCAAGAAGGGGATGAATATGTGAAAGGAAGCAGTCAAATCACAAAAAAATATGCTGAACTTCTAGAAGCAAATATCAGGGAATCACCTGCAGATTGGCTTTGGTCTCATAATAGATGGAAGTACACAAGGGAAGAAATTGAAGTAGAAGTAAAGTAGTAAAATGGGAATAGGTAGAAGGAACTTATTCCCATTTTTTATTATTTTTAGTTTGCAGAACTATTACTTTAAATAATCTGTTCTTGAACTTAAATTCAGATCTTAAATATTTAGCAAACTACACTATCATGAAAAAACACATTTTTCTCATCATCGTATTTACTTTTATAGCTTTCTTCAGTCATGCTCAAGAAATCACGGATTATAAATTGGGAATGAAGCTAGAAGGAGGAGATATGGTCCACATGACCATAGGAAGAGTGAAAGGAGTGGTATTTTTGTATCCAAATAAAAGCGGTTACATCTATGCTTTAGGTTTTGTGCCTTCAAATGACGGTAAAAACCCTGCAAAAATTTCTAGCGGCGATTTTGATAGTTTTATTGATGAAATCAAAAGGTACTATAACACCGATTTTGAATCAGAAATAGATCACGCACAAAATAAGATTCATTATTATGGTAAACATGAAGGGAATCAAATTGTTATAACCTGTGATTATGAAGTCGAATTTCCTCCTTATCACAAGTCGATGTCTATGATGCTTAATAAATTATGAATGAAACGCTCAAAATAATTACACTTCTCACAAGTCTATTTTTCTTTTCACTTTATTCCAGTGCTCAGGAGTTTGAAGATTACAGAATTGGTGATAAACTGGAAGGAAAAGACATGGTAAATATGGATATAGCGGGAGTGCCCGGTACTTTATTTATCTATACCAATAAGAAAAAATTGATCAGTTCTATGGGTTTTGTACCATCAAGAGATGGAGGAAATAACCCTGCTCAAGTTCATAAAGGTGAATTTATTCGTTTCAAAACTTTTATGGAGCAGTATTATCAAGGAGGGTTTGAAAGGACAATTGACAATGCTCAGCAAAAACAGCATTACAAATTGAAATACAATGGCTGTAATGTAGTGATCACAATAGGGGAGTTTGAAGATGATTTCTCTACCTCAAGTTTGGTTTTTATGATTAATAAAATTTAAATGTTGCAATAGACGGGTTTTTTCGCCCAAAACTTTAAAATACCCACAAATGGGGATTTTTTGGTGTGATAAAATTTCTGAAATTAGCATCAGCAAGTAGTATTAAAATAGGCAATTAATCATTACCTTAAAAGGTAAGAAATTGATCTTTACCCAACTAATAGGTAAGCATTCAGGCGAAGATGTTTACCTATTTTTCTTTTTAAATACTTTTGTCTTAGTATGAATGCATTTTTATTGATCTGTTTTTCCCTCCAAATCAGTGCTTAATTCACAATAAATCTTTCTTATCGAACAAAATCGTAACTCAACAGATTAATTCTTAGTACCTTTACAAAAAAAATATAAAATGAAAGCAACAAAAGATAAAGTTGTCACTTTAGTATACAGCTTAAGTGAGGAAACTGCAGAAGGAACTCTTTTACAAAAAGTAGAAAAAGACGATCCATTTGAATTCTTATTTGGTCACATGGATGTGTTGCCAGAATTCGAGACTGAATTAGAAGGAAAAGAAGCAGGATATACGTTTTCTTTTAGTATCTCTAAGGAGAATGCTTATGGTGAGAGACAAGACGCTGCGGTAGTAAAAGTTCCTAAGGAAGTTTTTAATATCGAAGACGAAATAGATCAAAACGAAATTTTGAAAGTTGGTAATGTATTGCCAATGGTTGGTCCTGACGAAATGCCAATGGAAGGTGAAGTAACAGAAGTACATGATGATCATGTAGTGATGGATTTCAACCACCCGCTTGCAGGTACTAACTTATATTTCACAGGTGAGATTATTGACGTAAGAGACGCAACAAAAGAAGAACTAGAAGAAGCCGTTCAAGTAGATAACATGGAAGGTTTAGAAGGTTTGGAAGGTCTTCAATAGAAGTGGTATAACACAAATAATGCAAAGCTTTCTTCCGAGGGATTTATTCGAAAGAAAGCTTTGTTTTGTATTAGGATTAAGAATATAAAAAGTCTAATGGGAGAATTAAGTATTTCAGAAGGATTAGTAGTAGCACTGACTTATAAATTATATAGAGATAGTGCTGAAGGTAATTTTATAGAAGAAGCACCGAAAGACGATCCGTTCTTATTTTATGTAGGAGCTGGTGGTGTACTTCCAAAATTTGAAAATGCTCTTTTAGGTAAAAAACAAGGAGATAAATTTCAAATTTCGCTAAAAGCAGAAGATGCTTACGGTAATGTAATCAAAGAATACAGCGAAGTAAAAGTGGCGAAAAACGCTTTCGGTTTTGCAGATGAAGAGGAAGAGGAAGCAATGCTTCAAGTAGGGCACATCCTTTCTGTTGCTGATCAGGACGGTGATGTTTATGATGGAAAAATCACAAAGATCAATAAGAAAGATGTGATCATGGATTTGAATCATGAGCTGGCAGGAATGGATTTATTCTTTGACGGAGAGATTGTAGAAGTAAGAAAACCAACAAAAGAAGAGTCTGATTTTGATGGAGAGGGGGTTGAAATTATGCCTTCAAAATAAAACGCTTTTATGGACGACGGAAGAAAAAGAAGCAACATCAAGATTGGAGGTCATGTAAATATTGTTCTCAAGGCAGATCAGAGAACAGGTGAATTGACTGAAGGTTGGGTTGAAAAAATATTGACAAAATCTTCTTTTCACCCTCACGGTATTAAAGTGAGATTGGAAACGGGTGAGGTAGGAAGAGTAAAAGAAATCCTTGAAGACGGAGAGTTTTAATAACCACTCCAAAGTACATTCATAATGAAGTTTGAAAAATACAGTATTTCCTCGAGCTTAAAGAGAAGCTTAGAAGAAAAAGGTTTTAAGAAACCAACAGATATTCAGTTTAAATCTATCCCTCCTATCTTAAGAGGAGAGGATGTGCTGGCTATTGCCCAAACCGGTACTGGTAAAACGGCAGCGTTTGCTATTCCTGTAATGGAACGCCTGTTGAACAAACCAAACAAAGGAAATAGAAAGAAGAGTATTCGTACTTTGGTGATGGCTCCTACAAGGGAACTCGCTCAGCAAATCACAGAGGTATTCGAAACGATTGGTAAGTACACTAAACTAGATATTTTATGTATCTATGGTGGTGTAGAGCAAGTCAAGCAGATTGAAAAATTAGAATCTGGTGTTGATATCCTGATTGCCACTCCAGGCCGTATGTTTGATTTACAGCATCAAGGTTATGTGGATTTAAGCAGAACGGAGATTTTGGTATTGGATGAAGCCGATCACATGTTGGAGAAAGGTTTTATCAAGGATATCAAAGATGTCATTCGCTTTTTACCAAAGCACAGACAAACACTTTTCTTCTCAGCGACTATTGATGAGCAAATTAAGAAATTAGCGTATTCATTAGTGAAGAATGCCATTAGAATCCAGATCTCACCGAAAGATCCTGTTTCTAAAAATGTACGTCATGCATTGAGCTATGTGAAAATGGATGACAAGCGTTTCTTCTTAGAAAACATCATCCGTGAACATCCAGAGAAGAAAATTCTTGTTTTTGTAAGAACAAAAGTAAGAGCAGAAAGAGTACACAAAGCCATGGAAAGAGTAGGGTTGGAAACGGTGACAATTCACGGTGACAAAGATCAAAAAGCGCGTACGCATGCCATGAAAACTTTTAAAGAAGGAAAGGTAAAAGTACTGATTGCTACTGATGTTTCTGCTCGTGGTATCGATATTCCAAACGTTCAGATTGTAGTGAACTACGACATGCCTGACGTTCCTGAAAACTATGTTCACCGTGTAGGTCGTACAGGTAGAGGGATGGAAAAGGGTGATGCTATCTCATTCTGTGATGAACAAGAGAAAGAACTGAAGGAAGAGATTGAAGACTTCATGGGCAAAGAAATCGCCGTTCATAGATTGGAAAGAGGTGATTATGCCAATATTGTTGGTTTCTCTGCTGAACAATCTACTGATTGGAAATCTGTGATGAAAGAAATTGCTCAAGACAAAACAGATTACAAGGAAATCAAAAAGAGATCCAACAGAAAGAAAGAGAAAAAGAAATTAGCAAAGAGAAATAAAAAGTAACTTTTGGTTTCTTTTGAAGATAGATAGAGTCCCATGATTGTAAAATTGTGGGATTTTTTTGCTTGAAATTTCTATTGAAAAGATAACCGCACGGTAGAGTCACAATGCCTTGTGGCTCACGAACCATTTTTCTTCATTCATCATTCTTAATTCTTCATCAAAAAACATCCGGTTACTTTTATCTTAGTCCTTATACAAATATGGATGTGTTAGTTGTTTAAAGTGATTAACAAAAATATATTTGTATGTACAACTAATTATTTTACATTTATATCATCAAAAAAGAAATAATCATGAGTGATCAACAAAAATCGTTTCAAGAATGCTGTTTATATTTTACAGCCAATTCACTTTCCCGCTTTATTGGGAACTTGGCAAATGATGCTTTTAGAGTGACGGGCTTGCAGACCTCTTATGCACATTTGTTGTTACAGATTATTGAAGAACCTGGTTTAAGCCAAGGGGAGATTAGTCATAAGATGAATCTAAAACCTTCAACAATCACTCGATTTATTGATAAACTGATTGCAATGGGATATGTACAACGTACTCAAGAAGGAAGAACGGTATATGTTCACCCAACGGAAGAAGGTATTAAAATGAAACCAAAATTAGATCAGGCATTGGCAGATCTATTTGATAAATATTGTGAGGTTTTAGGAAAAGAAACGGCTGTGAAATTGACCGCTGATATTCATAAAGCCAACATCGCTTTAGGAAATAATGAATAGGGAATTTATTTCTCTATTTTTTTAATAAAACATTTGTATGTACAACTAAAAATATAAAAGACATGAAAACTTTAATGATTGTAGCACATCCAGAATTAGAAAAATCAATTGCTAACAAATACATTTCAACTACTATTAAAGAGAAAGTTGAGGATATAGAGGTAAGGGATATTTTCAAATTATATCCAGATTATAAAATCGATATTGAAGCGGAGCATGAAGCATTATTAAAAGCAGATACGATTATCTTCCAATACCCATTTTACTGGTACAATATGCCTGCAATTCTAAAAGCATGGTTTGATGCCGTTTTCTCTTTCAACTTTGCTTACGGCCCAGAAGGGGATAAGCTAAAAGGAAAAAACTTCTTATTAAGCTTTACTGTAGGCGGTCCAAGTGATGCTTATTCTCCATTAGGGTACAATCATTTTAGAATTGAAGATTTTTTAAAGCCTATGGAACAATCTGCTTACTTGGCTAAAATGAACTATTTAGATCCTATTTATGAGCATGGTATGGTGTTTATTCCAGGTGTTTATAACACACAGGAAATTGTGGAACAGAGAGCTGAAAAGCAACTAGATCGTATTATTACTACTTTGAAAAGTTTGTCAGAGGCTGATCCTGAACAAAAAATTAAAGACTTTATCAAAGATTGGTTTGCTCAGTTTGATGTGTTAGGAGATGAAGGGTATTTTACAAATCACCTTTTAAAAGAAACGGTTTTAAAATTCCCTGAAGGAGAATTCAGAGGACATGAAGGTTTTAAAGAATGGTACGATGGAATCAGAAAAACGATAAAACCGGATAACAAGCATACAATCAAATCAATCGTTGTGACAGAAAGCAATGGACTTTACAATGTAGATTTAAACGTAAGTTTAGAGGCTGAAACAGTAAGTGGGGAGGCTTTAAATCTTAATGTAAAAGAAGATTGGAAAGTTGAAATTACACGTGATGATAGAATGAAGATTCACGAATATATTGTTCAGCCACTATAAGTTAGCGTGTGAACAGTATTATAAGCATGCTAGAATATGATGATTTATTTGCTCTCCTGTAGCCACGTAGCCTGCTACGTGAAGTCTGAGGTAGAAGTAGAGTGTGTATTTCATAATACTATTTCAAAAAAGGATTACGGTTACTTTTTGGGTAACTGACCATGTTTTTACAGCCATTAAAAAAGGCTTTCAGATAATTCAATACCTGAAAGCCTTTTCCATTTATAATGTGGAAGTCAAATCAATCGAAATAGATTAAGCTTTATCTTTTAAAACTAAAATCTCAGGAATGTTTCTTCCGAAGTGATCATAATCCAATCCATAACCTACAACAAAACGAGGGTCGATTTCAAAACCAACATAATCAATTGTGATAGGAATTTTTAGTGCCTCAGGCTTGTAAAGTAAAGCACAAACTTTTACAGAAGCAGGCTTCATTTCTTCAAGATCTTTTAATAAAGCTTTCATTGTACGTCCAGTATCCACAATATCTTCTACGATGATTACGTGTTTACCTCTTACATCTGCTTCATTGAAACCGATCAATTGTTTTACTTTACCAGTACTTTCTGTACCTTGGTACGAAGAGTATTTTACAAATGAAATGTCAATCTCAAGATCAATTTCCTTTGCAAGATCCGAAGTGAACATGAATGAGCCATTCAAAACGCTGACCATCAATACATCTTTACCTTCGTAATCTTTAGTGATTTGTTGTCCGATCTCTTGATTACGCTTCGCAATTTCCTCTTTACTGATAAAAGGAACGAATTCTTTATCTAATACTTTTGTGACTTTAGCCATGAGTGTTCTCTAAAAGACTATTTTGATTACACTTTCTTTTGAAAATTAGGGAGTTGTGAAATTTAATTTTTCGATGGAATTCCTTCAACAACCAAAGAAAGTAAAAGACAAATATAGTATAGTGCGGTCAATAATAATTGTGAGTATTTCCTAAATGATTACTTTATCTTAAATTTTTGGAAAATTCATCCAATTGATTCAAATTTATATAAGCATTTTTATAATCAAATTTTACTTACTCTATGTCAGATCAAGAAAATGTAGGGTTCTTCCAGAACTTTGTCAACAATATTGAAGATTATATCAACAACTTAGTAACCCTCGATATAAAAACTATTGTAGGAGAATTCCATGTAGATGGAGAGAAAGATGAGATCATTAAGAAAGAAGGGACAGATTTTAAAGTCATGAACAGTAAGATCCATCTTTTGAAAGGAGATGTAACTTCTTATGTGAGTAATGATCTGGTACAAGACAGATACGCTTGGGTGCGTGATTTCCATGCACAGAAAGAACAGCACGGACATGCTATCATCAATGATAACATCAAAGCCGTTTACAGCCTGTTTGAATTGTATGCCAAAACAAAAGGAGTGGACGTGCCTCCTGCAGACTCTTTCTACAGCAGTGCAGCCGCCGCACCACAGCAATCATTTCCTACAGCGACAGCGCAACCAGCATTAGCATATAATCCTGAGGAAACTGCCTTTGACCCTTCTCAGACTGCAGCAGCAGCTCCTGATTATGAAGCAGCGGCTTTTGATCCAGCATCTACGGCAGTGGCAGAGGAAACACCTATTGCAGAGACACCGGCATTAGATACGCCTCCAATAGATTATGATGCTCCTGCAGCCACTTCTTCTGAAGAAGACACAACTGTAGAAGATGGAAATGAGGATGATTCTAAAAAAGAGGAAGAATAGAATACAATGGAGAAATCCCTAAAGTCTATCGCCAATGAGCTATTAACGCTAGAAGTTAATACCATTTTAAAAGAGAATACTACAGGTGCTAAAATGCCCGTCAATAAGCGTTTGGCATTGAGAGATATCATAGAAAGGTACAGAAAAACACTGATTGAATTTGGTATTTGTGAAAAAGCCAAAGGTGTTCCTGCAACTGTCGATGCATCAGGTAAAGAAAAATTTCTGTTGCGTTGTGAAGGAGCGGGGGAGTACTCTTATTATGAGGTGAAAAGAGCAGCGCAGGAAGGTAAAAAGTATTACGAGACTTTGTTGCCTAGAATGCAGACAGAAGAACAATCTGAGAGTCTGAAAGAAAGAATTCAGATGCTTTACAGGATTGAAAGACAAAGTGCCAACTTCATTGGAATGTTCAAAATGCAGCGCAGCAAACTTGCCATTGAAACCAAACAAGGGACAAGAGGCTATGATGCTAAATTTAATGATGGCGGAGTAGGACAGTTTGATAAATATCCTTCTCAGATGGGTTCTCATAAGTGGAACAATGATATTTTGCTTCGCGAAATGAATGAAGTAGAGGAGTTGGATTTGGGAACGGAGCAGATCACACAGATCCGTAAAGCATGGGAATTGGGCACACAGCAGGTATTATTGCAAACTGTCGTGCAGATTGATGGTGATGTGACTTCTTACCTCACACCCAAGTTTGTGAAGTTGCCGCCTGAACTGAGGACAATGGTGATGAATTTTCATCAGCATTCCACTAATGAAGCTACAGGTCACTGGTCGTCTTTCTTCAAAGTACTGACAGATTTGACAGGAAAGGCCTTTTCATCCATTTTCGGAAATAATAAAACGACAGAATCATAGATATGGTGAATTGGAAGGTATTTAATGAAAAACTCCAGCAGCTTAAAGCGTCAAAAGATGCGGCAGAGATGCTGGTGGAAACTTTCCAGAACGGAGGGGTAGAGATCAATACCCCTCTGCTTTTAAAAACAGGGGGACAATATAGTTTTTTGACGGTAATCCAGTTAGATGCTGATATTTTCAATTACATTCCCAAAATGACAGATACGGAAATTCAGCTGAATTCAAGTCAGATCAAAAGAACATTGAGAAGGCATTGGTATGAAGTGGAGTTTACTTTTTTTAAACTCAAAACCAATCAAGAATTCTGGGATGCACTGTCTTACTTTTTATTGACATTGGCCAATTCAATATCAATACTTTATGCGATTGATTTTCATAATTTGGTTCAGTTTATAGTTAGCACAGTCATCGCTTCGCTTTCGTTTTATTTCAGAAAAAAAATCAAAGAATATATCAGTCCGTATTTGATCCGGGGAGGGTTTAAAGTGTATAAGTTTTTCCAGCCTGTATTGAAAAAGTACTTTAAAAAATTAGCTTTATAAAGAGTCTGCTACCGCAAAAGCCTCTGTATCATGTACCCCTTCCAAAGAAAAATAACCAAACGAACGGTCACCGGCTGTACTGACAAAATTACTTCTTGGATTGTCAGCAGAAGTATTGGTGCCTGAAACGTCAATCAAATTATTCAATGCCCTGTAATAGTCATAGGCATCTCTGGTCAATGACTTGAAATGTACCTGCACGGTATCAGATTCTGAAAAATTAGAACCCGCAAATTCAACAAAAACCGATTTTCCATCAATGCCCTGATCCGTATAAAGCGGTATTTTATTATTAGGCAACACAACATATTCTCCATTGATTTTCTGAGAAACTCTCCAGCTGTAAAAGTTTCGTTCTCCTTCGGGATCAGTAAAGAAAATCCTCAAAACGTATTGATCTGATTCATCAGCAACAGCTCTAAAACGGATGCCTTCTACAGGAACTTTCGTAGGCATTTTCATAGTAGCTTGATATAGTGTGTCAGGGTCTTCAATACTGCCTGGAAGATATACGGAGAAAAAATACAGATCATCAGAAATAAGAGTGACCTCACTTTGTGCTTCGTAAACTGCACCTACACTGAGTGTGTTGACGTAGTTAAATGAAAAGGAAGTTTCGCTTCTACCGTGGGCCAATACCACACTGGCATTTTCAATAGGAGGAAAATTGATGGTATCATTAAACCCTAATGACTTTGATAAAACTACCCTCGAAACCACGTTGCTTTCTGAAATATTGGCATCAATAATAGTACTTGGCTCACCACTTGGCAAGTCTAGAATAATAGGTTCTTCACATCCCATCATCATACATAACAGTAATATAATCAGGCCTAAATACTTCATCGTCGGTTTAGAATTTAAAATTGTAACTGAAGGAAGGAATAATACTAAATAGATAGACCTTCACTGTTTCCAATTGCTCAGGGTTGTTTCTTTTACTTCTGAAAATATAAGAATAAGTATTTTTACGAGCATATACATTGTAGATAGAAAAATTGAAACTACTTTCATTTTTCTTCTGCTCATTCATTTTTCTATAAAAAGTCAAAGAAATGTCTAAGTGGTGTGTACTTGGAAGTCTTGCCTTATTTCGATCACCGTAAATAGGGACCACATAGCCTTCTTTGTAATATTTTCCTACAGGAGCGGTGTAAGGACGCCCTGATGCATAATTCCAAACCGCAGAGAATTGTATCTGCTTAGAGATTTGGAAAGAAGCTAGAATATTAAAAACATGCCGCTGATCTTGATCTGTAGGATACCAGTTCCCGTTGTTGATTTGAGGAATTTTTATAAATGAAAAACTATAGGTGTAAGATACCGATCCCGTCAGTTTTCCTTTTCTTTTCCTGAAGATAGATTCAACGCCATAACTCTGCCCAATACCAGACGTGACATCCGTTTCCACATGATCAGTGACAACATACCTACCATTGGGTTTGAATTCAAGTATATCATCAGACGTTTTATAATAAGCATCCAAAGAAAAATCATACATATTATCCTTAGACTTGAGCAAATAGCCGATGGAATACTGATTGTTGATCAGGGGTTTGATGTATTTATTGGATGGAATCCATACGCCTGAGTTACTCGGAAGGGTTGTCAATGCCAATTCCTGAGCGTATTGTGTCATCCTGTCGTAAGCAATGCGGACCGACTGCTGAGGGGTGAGTGCAACGCTTATTGAAACTCTTGGGTCAATATTGTGGTAAGAGTGATCGAAGCTGATGCCGGAATTTCGAACGGTATCGACAATATTATTATCTGAAATACTGTCGGCTCGAAGCTGAAAAGGCTCAATATCATAGATATACTCTCTTTCATTTCTAACATTATCGAATCTCGAATAACGCAGTCCCAGCCCCACTTTGACTTTCTCATTTATATTCCATTCAAAATCAGTGAATACACCAGACTCCACAGCTCTGATATCCTGAGGATCATTGGGAGTGACAATTGACTCTTCGTCAAAAGGCGTAATACTACCTTGATTATAAGTATGAAGCATACTTTCAACACCCGCTTTCAATGTCATATCAGGTGTAAAATACTGCTCCACTTTGTATTTCAACCCATAATCATCCAAGGCATAAGTGGTACGGTAACTTGTTTCTGGTATAGTGTTGACAATGTTGGCCACATCATAGTTTGTATACCATAAAGTAAGGTTGCTGTATGTTTTGGGTGACAGCAAAGCAGACCATGTGACATTGGCTGTTTTATTGCCCCACTCACTTGATGAAATATTTTGAAAAGCCAGTTTATCTCTACTGAAATAACTTGAAACTGAAAGTGCGTTTTTCTTGTTGAGCTGGAATTTCAGTTTTGCACTTACATCATAAAAAACCACGGTGTTGATGTCTCCTCTTGTTGTACTGGAAAGCAAATCAGTGTAAGGTCTTCTACCTGAAATAATAAAGGAAGATTTGTCTTTTACAATCGGTCCCTCAAGCGTAGCATTGGCCGACATAGTACCAATACCGCCCGAAACTTTGAACTTTTGGTTGTTACCTTCTTTCAGATGTACATCAATTACTGAAGAGCCTCGGCCACCGTACTGAGCCGGAATGCCACTTTTGTAAGTTTGTACATTTTTAAGTGAATTGGTATTGAAAATTGAGTAAAAACCTAAACTGTGTGTGGCATTGTAAATCGGTACATCGTCTATTAGAAATAGGTTCTGATCGGTTCTTCCTCCACGTACAGATATCTCAGAACTTCCTTCATTGGCACTTTTAAAGCCAGGCATCAACTGCAATGATTTCATTACATCGCCCTCACCCAAAATCAAAGGGAGTTCATTTGTAGCTTCAGGCGTGACTGTCGTGATATTACTCAACTGCAAAATACCATCGTATACTTCGGAGTTACTGGAAAGCACTACAATCTCTCTCAGTTTCGTTTCCTTTACTTTGAGGTTAAGGTTCAATTCCATCTGCCCTTTGACATCAATAATTGTATCAATATTGACATAGCCCAATGATTTAATGGAGACAAGATATTGCCCTTCAGGAACTGAAATGGAATAAAAACCATTGACGTTGGTAACTGTACCGATAGAAATATCTTCAAAAAAGATAGTAGCACCAATAACTGTTTCTCTTGAGTATTGATCTCTGATAATTCCATTGACAGGATAACGGGTAAGTCTTCTTCCTTCTTTTGAATCAAGTGGAATTCGAATCACCTTCACAATCACATCACTGCCATCAATTCTGTATCCTAAAAATTTCCCATTGAAAAGTGCCGTCAACACTTCGTCGAGTGTAGCCTTTTTCTTTTTGAAGGAGAAGCGGTTGACAACAGGAAGGTTATCATCGCTGTAAATAAAATTAAGGTTATGTTCTTCAGAAAGGGTAGTAATCGCCTCAGCCCAGCTTACTTCATCAAAATCAAAGTCATACTTCTCCAAGCCTCTATTCTGTGCAAAGAGGAGAGGTACATTCATAAATATGAAAAGTACAAAAAAGAAGATATGTTTCGTATGTAAAGTCACTGAAATATTTGACGACAAAAAATATAAGTAATAGAGTGATCTATTTATCAAAGAGAATCAGTATTAAGACATAAAAACAACACGTCAAAACACTTTAATTTTGAAATCTTTCTAAAGTCAGAATTCAAAAAATGATCTTAAGCAAAAAGCGAAGAAAAATTAAAGAATTGAATAATTCCATGATTCCCTTCGCTTTCTCTATATATAATTAGCAGTTAAATTGCTATCAAAACCTTAACAGTAGAATTATTCCTGGACTAAGATACAACAGGTTTTCCTAAAATTGCTTCTAAAGCGGCAATTCTTTCTTTTTCTTGCTGTTCTTTTTTCAATACAATTGAATCAGAAGCCCTCACTTGACAGTCCACAGACGGACAACGCTCACAGGTTTCGTTGACAAATTCCATCCTTACTTTTTCAGATTGCCATAATTTGGACTTTTCTTTGAAATTGTCATTAATCAAGAAACCAATTGTAATACTTGTGTCAATTGTTTCGTCTACGAGTGGCAATGCCCTTGCTACACTGATACAGAAGTACTCTTTTCCAGAAGTAATATACCTCGATGTTTGTGCATCACAGATATACTCATCTTCTTTTCCTTCCGCTCTTGCTTGCTCCAGGTCTTCAAAGATTTTCAATGACACCCATCTTCTACAATAGTGCTCACTCAATACCGTACCGTGTGGACTGTGTAATCCATCCAAGTGCAGTTCTTTTGTGAGTGAATATCGGTTGGAGCCAGGAATATGATCCAGACGAAGGAAGAAGATTTTGCTTAAGCCGAAGTGTTTCGGAAGAATACTTGTCAGACGGTGCAGGAAAGTCTCCGGCGATGTATTATGCTTTTTAATCAAGTTGAGCATTTTCTCATTTGAGAAACTGTTGCTGTGCACAATGTCCTGTAAATCTTCCACTAGCTTTTCTTCAGGAACAAGGAATGCTCCTGCAAAATAAGTGGCCATATAATCATTGAAAAGCATATCAAATGACTTGACCTGCATCCATGAATACGTCATTGATCTTTCTGTCAAGTTCAATACTTGGAAAGCGGCCTCACGAGCATAAATAAAAGTACGTCTGCGGGCGTTCAGCTTTTTATTGATCATCAACACATTCGTGCCATCATCTTCCACCTTAATGACCGTTCTTAAAGTATCTAACGGCTCATGTTCAGAAAGACTTTCCTCGTCAATTCTATAATTGCAGAAAGTTGTTAAATACTGACGGAGCTGTATTTCCAGTGGTCTCTCATCGTCAATAATTTTTCTTCTGAACTCTTTAGCGGCGATTTCTACCTCCTCAAAATAATTATCATGGATTTCTTGATAAGAACGTAACACCGAAAAGTAAAAATTTTCTACAGTAAGGTTGTAATTTCTTGAAATCTCAACAATAGTATTGATAAAAGCAGAAAGTTTGGATGGGGCGTCAGACATCAGCTCCAGAAGGTTTCTTGGTTCCAGACCAAAAACATCAAGAGGTAATTCCTGAAGAATATTGGAGTTCAATAACTTTGAAATAGCCCCTAATTTCTTAGAGATTTTCAAAGAAACCAACTCATCATAAGATACTTTTAAAGCAGCCGCAAGCGATGTTATTTTATTCCTTTTAGGGTATTTCTTTCCCTTCTCAATTTCGTTGATATAGGAAACGGACATTTCAGCCTTTTTTGCTAATTCCGATAATGATAATTTTTGTTCTTGCCTGTGCATTCGGACTTTCAAACCGAAAATAAGGCGTATATTTTCTTCTAATATCACAGGATGTATATTGACTAACTTGGTTTCTAATTTGATTTTTAAATACTTTCAGCACCAATACAAATGATCCACAACACTCGAAAAACATTTGCACAGCACCCTTTTATCTGTTCAATAGCAACAAGATACTATCTGAAAACGATCAAAAATACTTTATGGTGGCTAATAAATGTAAAAATAGCACAGATTTAATGAAAAAACGGATTTTTTGCGAATTTTCGCTTTCATTTAGTATTTCGTTTTCTTAAGTTTGTAATATCAAATAACAAAACACTGATTTGTTACTGTAAGAATTTCTACTCAGTAAGATATTTTACGCTGATAATCAGATATATAATTTTTAGTTTTCAAAAAAAGGCTACCTTTTCAGAAGGTAGCCTTTTTCGATTCCACGATTTTAAGCAGTTAGACAGTTAAAATTGGGAAAAGTTAGATTATTATTTTTTTGACTAATCAAGGCAAAATTGAAGAGCATAGCATAGCTATGTGATGAAACTATTCTAACGCTGAGTAGTCAAAAAAAGAAGATCTAAGACTTCCGATTTTGATTGTATAACTGCTTATGAAGCGAAGAATACAAACAAGCCACTGACAAAGACCAGCAAGCCCGCGGCGGCAATTGTTGCAGTGCCATAAGCGACAAGGTCTTTAGCTAAACTGGCTTTACTCTGTGAAACCACAGCCTTGGAATGTCTTGTTGCAAAAGCGATGCGTATTCTGTTCTTTTTCTCTATTGGCCAAGAAACCATATCTGTACTCATCTCCACCACCAAATCAAAATCTTCCCTCAGTTCATGGTCAATCGTCAGCCTCCTCAAAAGTGTTTGACTTTCTACAGAGGTGAGTTTACCGTTGAGATACTCATCTATGAGCTCGAAGTTCTGAAATGATATAGATTCTAAGGTTTTCATGTGTTTCTTGGGTAGTATGTTGTTTCTGTTCTATTAATTTAAACAAAATCAAGCATACTTAATAATTTACTTGTGACGTTCTTCCAAAATTTTCGTCACATCCTCTAAACTGTAACCTTTAGCACGCAATAGTACAATATAATGGTACATTAAATCGGCCGCCTCATTTAGGAATAATTCTTCATTATCATCCTTTGCTTCGATGACTAATTCTACCGCTTCTTCACCTACTTTTTGAGCAACCTTATTGATCCCTTTTGCAAAAAGACTACTTGTATAAGAAGTGTCTGAAGGATTATCATGTCTGTCTTTGATGGTCTGCTCTAAAGCTTCAAGAAATTTTATTGACATAGTAACGTGTAATTGTTTTGTTAACTTAGTGTAATCTGTCTAATACACTCTTTCTTAAGCGCAAAGGTACAGATTTTATTTTTCAGAATTTCAAATTCTCCTATGAATCAATGGAAAAATAATATGGCAGAGAGGAATTACATGTTTTATTCATAAACGCCACCTACTTTGGCTCCATTGATCTCCTAAAAAAAGAGAACAAAATGTTCCTTTTGAAATAAACTATGAAAGGGGCTTTTTGGTTTCGATCAATTTTACAACCTTTGCAAAAATAAATTTATTATAACATTCAAGTGGATTCACTAACAAGAATACACTTCCAATAATAACGATTGAAGATATGGCACTGAATACACGCGTTTTTGTTTCTGATGTAGATAATTTAGGAGATGGAAGATACTGTGCAGGAATGGGAGTAGAGCTGATTGGCTTTCCCATTGAGGCATCACACAAACGTTATGTGTCTCCTGATAAGTTTAAAGAAATTGCAAGCTGGTTAGCAGGTATTAAATTTGCCGGCGAACTGTACGAATCTGCTGAAGTGAATTTGGAAGAATACGAAGCTATTGATGTTTTAGTGACAGACAACCCTGCTTTAGTCAATGATTTATCGAAATTAGGAAAGCCTTTAATTTTCAGAATTAAAGTAGAAAATAACCTTTCAGAAATCGAACAGCAAATGTCAATGCTGGAACAGCAAGTGGAAATGTTCCAATTGGAGTTTGAAGAAACGTTGTCTGAGGAAACATTAAAGCAATTAAAAACATTTACGGAGGAATATAAAATCTTAATCGCAGGTGGTTTTGATGAAAATTCTATCAACGATGTATTAGAAACTGTAAATCCAGAAGGTATTGCCTTAAAAGGTGGTTCTGAAGTTTCAGTGGGTGTAAATACTTTCGATGGATTGGTAGAAGTGATTGAGGCAATCGAAGCGGATGAGTGGGATTAAGCAGTAGTACAATTAAAATCGGAAGTTTTGGATTTTCTTTTTTAGCCTACTCTGCGTTAGAATGTCATCACGTAACTATGGTTATGCTCTTCTATTCTGTCTTGATTAGACTAAAAAATAATGATCCAATTTCTCCCAATTTTAAATGTTCAACTACTTTATTTCTGACTTTTAGATATTAAAAAAGCGATCTCTTTTTTGAGAAGGAGATTGCTTTTTTTAGTTTGCCTTTGATGATAAGATAGAAGATTGTTTGAATTAAGAAAATGATCCGTAAAGAGGGATTTATAGTGGTTCGGTGGACGTTGCAATGCAAGAACCATTTTTATATCTCTTAGTTCTTACCTAAAATTGTTTCAATATCTATTAGATAAGAACAATTTGATAAAGAAGATTTCTTTTCTTGAAAAGAAACATTTAGATTACAAATAGCAACTATTTCTACCCTAAAATGAAATCTCAGAATAAAGCCATATCACCTGAAATCGAAACAACATTATTCCAAATCATTAAAAATGAGTTGGAAATATATATGGCATCTGAAAAAAAGCGGAAAAGAGAAGAACTATTGTCTCTTCAAAGAAAAAAGAGTCATGATCTCAAAAGTATAATCCACTCGCAGGAAACATTCAGTTGGTCTGATCAACGGACCAAAGCTTTAGAAACAAATAAATTAAAATTAATAGCCCAACTCAGCGAAATTGAATTAGAACTAGATCTTTTGGAGAAAAGGCAACCTCACCTGACGATTGTTCATCGAAAATACCTTCAAATATTATTGGATGCAGGCATTTCTAAAACTAAGATTGCAGAAGCATTGAACGTACATATTTCAACTATCTATAGAGAGATAAAGAGAAATGCAAAGCACCAAAAATATCAAGCCATAAAAGCCCATCAATTTGCTAAAACCCGAAAGAAAGTTGTGGGAAGCATGTCGAAAACAAAACCCCGTAAAACCTCTTTTACTTTCCGTACCAAATATTTTTTATATGCTGAACGCCGTGAAATTTTTTGGCGTTCCGATAGTTCAAGAGAGAGAAGAAAATACAAATTTGTTTTCCAAAAGAAAGGGTTTAAGTATCACATTTATGCTCTTCGATTATCTCTGCCAAAGCTTTACCACTTTAAAAATGATTGGCAGTACTTTCAGCTTTTAATAGAATACCCTGAAGTTATTTTTCAACCTGTCAAAAAAAATCAGAAGAATATAAAAACACTGGTGTCGGAGAACGTAATATTACCTGTAATCCTGAGAGAAGTGTATTCAATCGTCGCTTAAAAGGGAACAACTATTTCATTTTACTCTTTTTCAAGAGAGTTCCCAATCAATTTTTCACGCTATTAGAGAGAATGTATTGATATCCCAATAAAAAAGGAGGGAATGATTATGATTTTGGAGTAACATTTTATGTTTTTTGGAATGTGAGAGTAAGTTTCGCATTTACTCACGAATTATAAATTAAAAAAGAAAGGATACTTTTCTACGATTAAAAAAACTTAATGAATTAGCATTCTTGACAATGATTTGCTAATTGTATAACATTGTAAAAAAGTAATTAACCTAGCAAACCAATTTAATGACAACATGCCTGCCCCTAAGAAGCAACTTTATCGAATTATAGAAATTATACGGCTTTTAGAAACAATTGGTATTTCTTCAGAGGATTATTGTAAAAAGTTCGGAAAACACAGAAATCAATTTAAAAATGATAGGGATCTAATAGAAGATATGTATTACCCGTTGACAATAGTGTCAAGGAATGAAGTTTCAAGAGTGAAGACATACTATTTTTCTAAGGATCAAAAATTTAGACAGCCTCTTTTGTCTTCTACTGATAAAGAATTATTGTTTGACCAACTTCGGTTATTAAAAGAAATAGACTATGAAGCGTTTAAAAGAATTAATAATAGCGTAAGTATATTAATTAATGACTCTATTCTGATTCCTGATAATCGTTTTCTGTTGTACGAAAAACTATCTTTTGCAATTCAAAACCAAAAGAAGGTTCGACTTTATAATTATATATCAAGAGGTGAGGTGAAAGATTACAAGATTGAACCGATAGAACTAACATCCAATAAGGAACAATTATATGCTTATGATTGTGAGTCAAAAACTTGTAAAACTTTCAAGCTTTCTAGAATTAATGGAGTTGAGGTATCAAAAGAGCAATCTACTCATCAACAACATTATATAATCAAATTTCATGACTCATTTGGATTCTCTAGTCCATTAGAAGAAGTACTTCCTGTGAGTTTTAAAATGACTAAAAAAGCCAATAATATATTTTGTGAAGAGTTTCCTTGTTCTTCCAATGAAGTGAAGAAGCTATCAGACAATCAATATGAATTCAATAGTAAAGTGGGGAAGTATACTGGAGTGGGCCGTTTTGTGTTGGGAATGTTAGATCAAATATCAGATGTTCAGCCTCAAGAGTTTAGAGATCATCTAATAAAAATCATGAGAAATTTTTAAAGCACAGTAGGATAGTGCATGTGGGAAATATATTTGAATTATTATAAAATTAAAATACAATGCGATTTCTATTTAAAATTAAGTGGCTCAATACAGGTGTATTGTTTAATAATTATAAGTCATTACTTCAAGGTTTTTTTTATAAAGTATTAAGTCAAAATAACCCTGACTTCGCCAAGTTTATTCATGATGAAGGATATAAATTAGAAGGGGAAAAAACTTTTAAACATACTGTTATCTCAGATCTATTTTACGAACGAAAAATGGGATTTAGAGGTAAAAGTGATTTTGAAATAAAAGAGGGGGATACTGCATATTTACATATATCTTTTTCAGTGAACGAAATTGGAGAGAATTTTATTAAAGGGCTTTTTCAAAGTAAAGAAGATCGATTAGGGAAAATGTTTTTCATGATTGAAAACATTCAAAGTATATCTCAACCTGTTTTTCAAAAGACAATGCAATATGAATTGCTAAGTCCAGTTTTTTTGAAAAGAGGTAGACAAGAAATTGTAGATGGTAAGAAAAACGATTTTATACATCCTTGTTCTAGAAATAGAAAATTTCAGAAAAACTTTTACGAAGAGTATGAATACTATCTAATAGAAAATATTAAATCAAAAATTAAGTCTTTGGTACTGCATGATAAAATTGAAAATACAGAAGGATTTTTAGAGAATGAGATTAATTTTCAATTGAATAAATATTATGGCTCACGAAATGAAAGAGCAAAATTTATGGAAAAAGAATCTACAATAATCACACATTACTACGACTTTACAGTCACTGCCCCGATCGAAGTTCATGAGGTACTTTATAAATCTGGACTTGGAATGCTGAATACTTTAGGGTTAGGTATGGTTGAAGTTAAAAATATTTAGAAAATGGTAGATATAAAATTACTTTTTGAAGCTCCTGAAAAAGTCATTTCAGGAAAATTACATATTCGTCCTTTAGCTCCATTATCGTTGGTAACTTCAATGCCTGGAGCGTATTATCGAAGTCAATCAGCACCTTCTAACTATATGATATATGGAATGTTAGAGAACCTGTTTGGTTGGCATTTTCATTCTGATATTCGTTCCAACCTCTTAAAAAAGATAAAAAAGGAACTGAAGAAAAAGTATAAGTATGACAGTATTGCTGGAACTTCTGCTGTAGGTTTTCAAACACTTTTACAAGATCATCTAGAAGTGCTGAATCCAATCGTTTCACCTCCTATTTTGGTACGTTATGATGATTATTGGACACAATCAATGAAACGTACAGACGAACAGGTTGTTCATGCTAACGGTACTCCTAATCTTGATTGGAAATTAATAGACAGGAAATATAGATTGCCAAAAGATGAAAAAAGGAAGATCAAAGAAGGTGATTATAAAGCATTTTTTAAAAAAAATATTAAACAATTTCCAACCTACTATACAACAATAGTGAATCGGGAATATATAGAATTAGGTGAAGATCCATTTACAAAAGGATGTTATCAGGTAGCGATAAATACTACTGAATCAGTTTGGCAAGCTATAGAACAAATTTCACATACACCTTTAGCTCCTTCATATCTTGGTAATAGTGAAGGTTGGGTACAATTAGAAGAAATAACGATATGAATTTTGATCATTTTTATAGTCGATACGGGCTTGCAGCTTTAGTTTACAATAATCAGCAGTTACTTGAAAAGTCACAAGGTTTTCCATTAGAAACGAATCTAATTGAACTTGATTTATTAAAGAGAGAGTTAGAAAGAGCACTTGGAGCATTTCGTATTTATACGGATAATGATCCTTTGCAAGATAATATTTTGAATTATTCTTATTACTCATATCAAGAGATTAAAGATAAAAATATTAAAGGGAATCCTGACAAAGGGGTATACTTAGCTCCTAATGTGATAAGTACCAATAAAGAAGCCCGACATGCTTTGGGAGCTGTCGAAAATTTATTGAAGGATATTGCTAATGAACAAAAAAAGATTTCTAAAAAAGGGAAAATGGTGAAACTTTCTAAAGGGGTTTGTGCAGTATCTGGACAGTTTAATAATGGAAAAAGAAGTCAGTCGCCACCAAGTGTATCACTTTTAGAAGGAGTTTGTTCTGCTATTACAACATTAACACTTTTGAAGCCATACTTAACTACTGATTTAGAGGGGACTGCTATTATCCCTGATTTAAAAGGGATTGAAGATATGTTCAACTTCATTGGTGTTTTTAATAATATGAATCGTTCCCAAACAGCTAAACTTAAGCAATCAGTTATTGTTAGGGAAGGTAATTCGAATCGAAACAAAGTTGAAGTTTCTAATAAAAAGGACAAAACGAAACCCAAATACAAAAGACCCGCCATGTTTAATGGCAATTTTCCTAATGCACCTAAAACGTCAAGTATGGGAGCGGTAGCCCTGTTAGGAGCTATTGGTGAATGGGCAAAAACTGCTGAAGGAGAGCGTACTGAAGTATTGGATTTATTAGAGAAGTTAAAAGGTACACCTTTCTATATTATTCGATATTCAAGTACACATACTGTAACTTTTTCACATCATATTATTGATCTAGCAAAAGCAGGTAAGTTAAGTAGTATAGTGGATGCCCTTTATTATTCTCAAATTCCAGAAAAAAATCGTATTGAATATTATAAAAGTAAAGAAGTAAAATCAGCATACGATCATTTAGATCGAGTTACTGCCAACTTTTTACAACTTTTTAGTGCTCCTTATTTCAAGGATTTCCTTGCTGTGAGAGCGACCTACTCATTTGAAGTTAAAACATTATTCCACACTTATTTTAGTAAGATGAAAAATATCCCTAAAGAAATTATATCCTCAGCGGAGGTATTAGGATCATGGTTAAACAGTGTAGCTTTTTTTGCTGCTAAGGAAGAAGCAAACAAACACAATGAACTGGATAAGGTTTATAAACTAAAGAGTAAATACCTAACACAAATTGAAAGTGCAATCTATTCAGCAAAAGAACCTTCTGATCTTGTCGCTCATGTTTTAACGAGAGCAAGTCGTCTGACAAACTCTGAAGTAGGAGAGAGTGCAAAGCCTTTTATTGGAGCGGTGTTATCAGGCGATATTGATATAAGTGATGCGAAAAATATTATGGTAGCTTATGCTCGTATTAGAGGGGGGAAATCAGACAAAGAGGGTATAGTAAGTTTAAATAATACTCAAGATACAACAACATCTGTAGCAGATTTATAATAAGATCATCAGTAGATAAATTAAAATTTTTAACATAATACAAAAATGGAAATACAAGGAATTTTTATTTCAACTCTTGTTCCTATGGATAATCACATGGCGAATGGAGGAGAGAAGTTATTAGGCAATGCTTCTTCTGTAAAACAAAGACCAGATGGGAAAGTATATATTTCGGGTCAAATGCAACGTCATGTATTGTTTAGTGCAATAGATCGTTTAAATGAAGCAGAGAAGAAAAGTAATAGTGGACCTATTTGTGGTGAGGTAGATGTAAAAGATACTCATGTTTCAAATGGAGACGGAATCAGCGATCAAATTGAAAAAGATCTTAGAGCTGATATGGGTGGTTTTATGCATCCTAGTCGTGGTGACTATTCTGGAAGAAGAACATCTCCAATCTCAGTAACACCAGCAGTCGCAATAAAGGAAAGCGAAATTGGAAGAGATTTATTGGTAAGGCTTAAACAAAGTACAGAGGAAGCAAGTAGAGATCAAGCATTAGCCACTAAGGAGTTTAGTCAAGGTGATATGATGCTTATGAATTTTTATTTGGATTTAGGAGCTTTAAGTATAACTAAGAGATTCAGTTATGATAATGAATATCATGTTGGTACAGATTACATGAAACATGTAAAAGAGGCTGAAAGAAAAAGAAGAGTAAAATTATTTATTGAGGCTACTCGATCTTTAAACGAATATGCAAACCAAGCTCGTAATTCGGTATCTGGTGAACCTGAACAAGTTTTGATTGTTTTTGATACAAAACATAGTAGAAAAGCTAGTCGTTATTTTCAAGGAAATGAAACCTTAAAGAAGAACATTATTGATGAAATACAAAAAAGAGATGCTTTTGTTGTTGTAGGGAATGATAGTGAAGGAGAAAAAAGTGTTTTTCAAGCTTATGAAGATGCTTTAAGTACATTAAATGATGCAGTCCTTTTTGATCCAAGTGGTATCTCTGATGATCAAGTTGTTCCTTTTGCTCGTGTATTTGAAACAGAGTAATAATTTTTGGAAGTTATTTTAATATAGAGTTAGAGTCGGAATAATTTTTTGTTCCGACTTACAATTAAAACCTTAATGACTAATTGAATACTCTTGATTAAAGGTATATTATGGAGGAAGAATATTGGGCAAAAACAACAGGCTTACTTTTAGATGAACATGTAAGAAATGTAAGAAAGCAAGCAGAGAAATTTGTAAAAGAACATCCATTTAGTATCCAGAAATACAAGGTTTATACTGGAAAGAATTTAGCAAAATTGCTTTATACCGCAGTTCAATGGCATGATGAAGGAAAGAAAAGTAAGTCATGGCAAAAAAACTGTAAAGAGGATACTCTTTTTCGTACTCCATATAGACATGAGTTACTTTCAGTTTTTATGTGTGAGGAGAAAGGGATTCAATTAGAAGAAGAGGAAAAAATAGCGATACTTGCTCACCACTCAAAGCTATCTCATAGGTTTAAATCTAGATGGATAGAAATTGTATTAGGGTCAAGAAAGATTGGAGAAGATTTATGGAATCAAATACTAAGAAATGGAAACAACATAGTTAACTCAACTTTATTGACAAATACTAATATTGAATCAGCAATAAAGAATAATTATGCTTTTTCTGCTACAAGAAGCCTCTTGCAGATTGCAGATAGAAGAGCAAGTGCAAAAGAAGATGGAAAAGATTTGCCGATGTTTACTCCTTTTTCTTATCAATTTCCTGATAATTGGGAAAAAAGAGCAGTACAAGAATTAGCATTTAATAATTGGAAAGATCCTCTACTGCTATTAAGAGCAGCAACAGGGGCAGGTAAGACAGACGCATGTCTTTTGTGGGCACAACAACAAATAGTTAATAATAGGGCTGAACGTCTTGTTATAGCAATGCCTACCCGATTTACTTCAAATGCATTAGCGATTAATGTTACTGAGAATTTATCTCAAACTGGACTTTATCATTCAAGTGCATGGAATGTTAAATATGGAAAGAATACGGAGAAACTTGATCTTAAAAGAGCTGAACATGATTTTGCAAGACTTTTAGCAAACCCAGTAACGGTTTGTACAATTGATCATTTATTAATGGCATTAACTCATACAAGAGAAGATCATCATACCATAACTTTTAATTTAGCAAATAGTTGTTTAGTAATAGATGAGGCTGATTTTTATGATGAGTTCACACAAGCGAATATTATTGAGTTACTCAAGTATCTGAGAGTACTTAATGTTCCAGTAATGTTGATGAGTGCATCTCTACCCCAATCTGCTTTAGAACTTTATAAAACCACTGGTTACCCAATCAATGAAATCAAGGAAGACACTTCTGATAAAATTGAACAAGAACGTGCTAGATGTGATTTAAAAGGTATAAACGAATATACTTCAATTGAGGACATAGAATATCTTTTTGAACCTATTCTTAATGGAAAGCCAACTATCATTTTTGCGAATACGGTTGACAGAGCAATTGAATTTTATGAATGGTTTAAGATAAGAAATATAGAACCAATACTATATCATTCTCGTTTTTTAGAAACTGATAAAATTAAAAAGGAGAAAGACTTAATAGAAGCTTTAGGGGAAAAAGCTTGGGAAAATAAAAATGCAAAAGGTGTTGCTATACTCACTCAAATAGGAGAGATGAGTATTAATATCACTGCTGAATATATGATTTCAGAACTTTGTCCAATAGATAGACTTGTACAACGTATTGGAAGACTTTGTAGATTTTTTAAAAAAGGCTTTCACGGGGATGTAATTGGACATTTAGAAGTAATAGTTCCCTATAAAAAAGAGGTACTTTATCCTGCACCTTATGGACGAATGGTTAAGTTTGAATGGGAGCCATCAGGTTCATTATTAAAAACGAGAAACCTTCTAGCGTTAAAGAAATACACTGCTCCTCAATTTGTAGAGATGATTAATCAGGTGTATAACGAACTTAAACCTAATAGTCCAAGAACGGAACAGAATATTCAGGCTTATAAGGAAGAAATTTTACATAATTGGTTGGTTTTACCTCAGGCGAAACAAGAAGAAGATGAGACAATAACAGAGGGGTGGAAGAGTAGGGATATTCCTGATCAGATTGATCTTTTCATAATTCATCCAACTGAATATAAAGACAAAAACCCAACATTATTTTTAACGCATAATACAGAGACAATCTTTAATTCAAAAGATGCTTTTAATACATACAAGTTAGAGTGTTCCATTTCAATTCCTTTATATCAAAGAAGCAAAGGGATGAAAAATGAATTCATTTATTCAAAGAAATATAGAATAGGTAAAAAGAGAGAGCAAGAGCAGGAAGAAGTTAAAATATTTTTAGCTAATGATTGTGCTTATGATTTGAAAAGAGGGTTAATTCTTGAAAGACGACAGACGAAAACAATAAATAATGAAGAAAAATTTCTTTAAACAAAAAGAAAATGGATATCACCCCAACCCTCATCGCCTACCTCCATCTCTGTCACCGTAAAATATGGTTACATGCTAAACATTTGAGAATGGAAAGTTCATCAGACTTAGTAGCAGAAGGAAGATTGATAGGAGAAATTACTTATCCCCAACGTGCTGGAAAATGGCAAGAAATTGATTTGGGAATAGGAAAAATCGATTTTTTTGATGCGAAAACAAATACTGTTCATGAAGTCAAGAAGTCTAATAAAAAAGAGCAGTCACATATTGCTCAGGTGAAATACTATCTGTATTTGTTGGAGAAAATAGGGGTAGAAAACCCAAGAGCAGTAATTGAATATCCTAAACTCCGAATTGTTGAGAATGTAGAATGGGATAGTGAGACAGATAGTATAGAGGTAGAACAATGGTTGAGTACTGCTACAAATATTTTGCAAGGAACTTGCCCCCCGAAAATGTCTAAAAGTAAATGTAAAAAGTGCTCCTATTTTGATTTTTGCTGGAGCGGAGAAGAAGATTAGAAATGAAAAAATCTTATTATTTATTTAACCCCGGAAGATTAAGTCGAAAAGACAATACTTTGAAGTTTGTACCTGTAGATGAAGATGGGAATGAAGGACAGGCAAGGTATTTACCCGTTGAACAAGTGGGGAATTTGTATGTTTTGGGAAGTTTGGATGCGAATTCTGCTTTGTATAATTTTTTAGGCAAAAATGGTATTGGAGTTCATTTCTTTGATTACTATGAGCATTATACGGGTTCATTTTATCCTAAAGAATATTTACAGGCAGGGCAACTGAATGTACAACAGAGTTTACATTATGCTGATGTGAAGAAACGTATTCAAATTGCTCAAGCATTTATTGACTCGGCGTCTTTCAATATGCTTAAGACTGTAAAGTATTATCAAAATAGAGGGAAGGACCTTAGTGCTGTAATTATGGCTATTGAGCAATACAGAGAAAGTATATCTTCTACGACTCAAATTGATGAATTAATGGGTTTAGAAGGAAATATCAGACAAGCCTATTATGGAGCTTTTTCTATTATCAGTCCTACTTTTCCATTATTCAGCAGAGAAAAAAGACCTCCGACAGATCCAATGAATGCGTTGATCAGTTTCTCAAATATGTTGTGTTATACAGCTTGTTTAGATATGATTTATCATACTCAACTTGACCCTACTATAAGTTTTTTACATGAACCTGGTGTACGTCGCTTTTCTTTAGCCTTAGATCTTGCAGAAGTTTTTAAACCAATTTTAGTAGATAGAATGATTTTCTCTTTGGTGAATAAAGGAACTATCCAAGCGAGGGATTTTAATGCTGAAATTAATGCTTGTTTATTGAAAGAAAGTGGAAGGAAAAAGGTATTGCAGGCTTGGGATAAAAAGCTAACTGAAACAATCAAACACAGAAAACTAGGTAGAAATGTGAGTTATAAACATTTGATCAAGTTGGAGTGCTATAAGATCAGTAAACACTTAATGGAAATAGAACCTTATGTTGGTTTTAAAAGTTGGTGGTAAAAATTAGATGCTATGTATGTAATATTAGTGTATGATATGAATACAAAGCGAGTAGGAAAGATGCTCAAACTTTGTAGAAAATATCTGAATTGGATTCAAAATTCTGTTTTTGAGGGAGAGTTAACAAAGGTGCAACTTGAAAACCTTAAAGCAGAAGCAAAGGAAATTATGAAGGAAGGGGACTCTTTAATTCTCTTTAAAAATAGAGAACAGTACTGGCTTCAGAAAGAAGTGATCGGTGAAGAGAAATCATCTATTGATAATTTCCTTTAGTCGTCGACCTCAAAGTTTTTTCATTTCGTTCTTTGACATTTTGTAATAATTATGGATAATCACCCAAAAACAGTCTAAAAAAGGGGTTGTCGATGGAAGGGGTAAATCGTATGACCATAGGTCGACGATATTTTTTGATGGAAATGAGTTATTAAACCCTTTTTTTATGTATGTTTGGTATATATTCTGTCGTCGTTGCGATGGATTCAACAGCAACCAATGTGGTATTGAAACTTGGTCAACACTAGCAAGCAGAAAAGGGTAATGAAATTCAACAGCAACCAATGTGGTATTGAAACTTGTAAGAAAGCGACATCATTGTAATATCATTTGAATTCAACAGCAACCAATGTGGTATTGAAACAGATATAGAGCCAGGACCTTTTGTTGCATAAGTAGCATTCAACAGCAACCAATGTGGTATTGAAACTTTGTCGCAATAAGACTCTACTATCTAATTGTACAAATTCAACAGCAACCAATGTGGTATTGAAACAGGTTATTAGAGCTATTACTTTGGGTTAGAGTTACCATTCAACAGCAACCAATGTGGTATTGAAACTTATGATAAGCTAACATTAATACTTTTTCAAATAATATTCAACAGCAACCAATGTGGTATTGAAACGTATCTATCCCATACACACGACAACTTTTAGGTAGGATTCAACAGCAACCAATGTGGTATTGAAACTTGATTGTATGCTTTTCTGTAAGGGATATAAATCAATTCAACAGCAACCAATGTGGTATTGAAACTAAAATAATGCAAAAGGAACGGGATAATTTTCAGATTCAACAGCAACCAATGTGGTATTGAAACATTAAAAAAGAAGCAAGTAAACGATAATTAAAAGATTCAACAGCAACCAATGTGGTATTGAAACTTGATTGTATGCTTTTCTGTAAGGGATGTAAATCAAATTCAACAGCAACCAATGTGGTATTGAAACGTAAATCACAAAGATCTAGTGTTATTTGAAAGGGAGATTCAACAGCAACCAATGTGGTATTGAAACTCTAATAAATTTGTATAATCAAACTCAGAACTTTCAATTCAACAGCAACCAATGTGGTATTGAAACTTAACCTGTATTTTGCACCTAAAATTGGAGTACCTTATTCAACAGCAACCAATGTGGTATTGAAACAAAAACGGTTAATGAGCGTATCGCATCATCTGAAAATTCAACAGCAACCAATGTGGTATTGAAACAATACATTTGCTAATGAATCAAAAATACCTGCCAAATTCAACAGCAACCAATGTGGTATTGAAACTGAAAAGCAGTAAGTTTGAATTAATACGTGCTAAAATTCAACAGCAACCAATGTGGTATTGAAACATGCTGTAGATAAACACTTCAAACAAAATGAAGCTGATTCAACAGCAACCAATGTGGTATTGAAACAAGACAAGAAGAAAGACACTGTAAAGGAAAGCTCTAATTCAACAGCAACCAATGTGGTATTGAAACAAAAAAAATTGATCAAATTATCGAGGACTTTTTATTATTCAACAGCAACCAATGTGGTATTGAAACTTGTCAGTAGCATGTGAAGGTATTTCGGAAGTGGGATTCAACAGCAACCAATGTGGTATTGAAACATAGTAAGAACTAAACTCCAAATCATCCAACTTAGGATTCAACAGCAACCAATGTGGTATTGAAACAGCAGAGCAAAAAAAGTTTATTGGCAATGCGGTTGATTCAACAGCAACCAATGTGGTATTGAAACTTTATGTAGATATGGAACTTATAAAGGTAACAGAAATTCAACAGCAACCAATGTGGTATTGAAACATGAAACTCCCTAACTACTGATATAATCATACTTTTATTCAACAGCAACCAATGTGGTATTGAAACTCTCATATATTTTATTCATGATCGGTTCGCACTTTCATTCAACAGCAACCAATGTGGTATTGAAACAGTATTGACAATGAATTATATATAGCTCTTCTAATATTCAACAGCAACCAATGTGGTATTGAAACATGAGTATCATTTTCAACATATACTAAACTTTCTGAATTCAACAGCAACCAATGTGGTATTGAAACTGAATTTGATCTGTACTGCTACATCAAGTACATCTAATTCAACAGCAACCAATGTGGTATTGAAACTAAGGGAAAGGTTCTGTTGCCAAGTCTTCACTCCGAGATTCAACAGCAACCAATGTGGTATTGAAACATAAGTTTGCCTAATCTCAATTGAGATATTACTTCTATTCAACAGCAACCAATGTGGTATTGAAACGATAATTCCTTTGTCTGTCACCTTCCTTTCCTCTCCATTCAACAGCAACCAATGTGGTATTGAAACTTCATTACGATTTCCCCGGCTTGAAAAGCTTTGATGATTCAACAGCAACCAATGTGGTATTGAAACAGGATGCTAATTCATTTTCAAAAATGGAAAATCAGATTCAACAGCAACCAATGTGGTATTGAAACTTAGTCTACTTCTTTTAAAGGTTGAGCACTTGAAGTCTACAATGTTAGTAATCAATTGATTTTCAAGACGGCTGATGCAGTAGATAAAAACTATACTCTTATAATGAATTGTGGTCAAGTATTTAAAATCATGAAATACTAACCATAAATTGTATTGGTTATTTTAGGCCTTTACAAATCATAATAATAGAACGCTTTTTTTATTTCTCTCGAATTAACTGCATTGTAAACTAAATTATCGTAAATCATAGTATTTAGAAATCAGGAGATTTCTAATGATCTGTAGGACACGAATGAAGCTAACGCTTAACATTCGTGCCAGTGGGCTTTCTACTCTATTTATTGGGTAGTGCTTCCCCGGCCTTGAAGGGAAAAGTGTTAAGAATTTCATGTATTGAGCTGTTAAAAATGATTTTCCTGTTTGAGCTTTAGCGAGTTTAAAATCATTTAGACGAGAGGAATGGAATTTAGCTTTTGACTTCAAAGCCTTGAATTTTTTACTTCGTTTTTGTTTCAAGACAAAACCTTAGATTTATAGTGTTGTATTTATCTAAGATGGTAAATTGCTTTTTAAAACTAGGGTAAA
>NZ_JABANE010000001.1 GCF_012844305.1 Flammeovirga aprica JL-4 | reverse complement strand
AACTCCTCGAAAATCCAAAATATTATTCTGAGGAGTTTTATTTCCTTTTGACAATGCTAAGTTAGTACGCTATCGCTTAACACTTGAAACATAGGTTTCAATTTTATTTTACAACAATACCACAATTAAAAACATGACGGCATAGAGCATAAAAAAATGCTATCAAGCCTAAAACCCAATAGCATTTTTATATCATAAAAAGAGAAAATTATTCTCCTCTAATTCCTTTTACGAAAGTATTAATATCAGCAGGTAAGTCGTTTGACTCCTTGATCAATTTTACGAAAGCAGAACCAATGATAGCTCCGTTTGCGTAAGATGACGCTTGCTTGAATGACTGATTGTCTGAAATACCAAAACCGATCAATCTTGGGTTTTTCAATTTCATGTCTTCAATTCTTTTGAAGTAATCAATCTGTGCATCAGAAATACCTGTTTTTGCACCTGTAACACTTGCAGAAGATACCATATAGATAAATCCTTCAGTGTTTTCATCAATCTCACGGATACGCTCTTCAGAAGTTTGAGGTGAGATCAAGAATGTGTTTCTGATACCGTGCTCATCAAACATCTTTTTCAAGTTCATTTGATATTCGATCATTGGTAAATCAGGAACGATAATACCGTCAATACCTACTCTTTGAGCATCTCTACAGAAGTTCTCTAAACCGTATTGCATAATTGGGTTAAAGTAGCCCATTACAACCACTGGCACTTGAACTTCTTCTCTAAAACCCTCTAATTGTTCAAATAACTTATGCATAGTCATACCGCCATCCAAAGCCACTTGATTACTGTCTTGGATTGTAGGGCCATCCGCTACAGGATCTGAAAAGGGAATTCCAATCTCAATCAAGTCTACACCTGAGTCTTGAAGTGCTTTAAGAATTACTCTTGTATCTTCTAATTTTGGAAAACCTGCTGTAAAATAAATGTTTAAGACGTCTTCTTTCTTTCTCTGAAATAATTCATCAATTCTATGCATAGTTCTATCTGTTTGTTTTGTCACGAAAGTTACGGATTAAACATCAAAGTAACACCCTTACGGTTTGAATTCTTGTGAGTAAACGCACACATCTACAATTATTTGCTTTTTTTTCAATAATTATCTCAATATTTTTGTAGTGCAAAGGAACTATACTTGTGAATAAATTTAAAATCACACCCATCCTTTCGATAATTTATAATAAATCATAGAATCTGATAACAAAATGATAAACTTCTGGAAATACCAAGGCGCAGGAAATGACTTTGTAATGATTGATGACAGAGACAATAAATTTGACATTAATGATTATAAAAAGGTGGCTTTCTTATGCGATAGAAGGTTCGGTATTGGTGGCGACGGCCTTATCCTTATCCGCTTGAAGGAAGGATATGATTTTGATATGGTTTATTTTAATGCAGATGGACACCTTGGTTCTATGTGTGGCAACGGCGGTCGCTGTGCGGTACGTTTTGCACATACTTTAGGCTTGTTTGAAACAAAGACTAAGTTCTGGGCTGCAGATGGTGAACATGAAGCAGAGTTGGACGAATCCAATACAGTACATTTGAAAATGAACCCTCCTGGTGAGATTGAAATCAACCCTGACCACTATTTTATGGATACAGGTTCACCGCATTATGTACGTTTTGAAGATTCTTTAGAAAACTTCGATACGGTTGAAGAAGGAAAAGCAATCCGTCATAATGAGCGTTTCAATGAGGAAGGTACTAATGTCAACTTTGCAGAGGTGACAGGTGACCAAGCATTGACAGTTTACACTTTCGAAAGAGGTGTAGAGGACGAGACATTGGCTTGTGGCACAGGAGTTACAGCATGTGCAATTGCCGCTAATATAGAAAAAGGAATGCCTTCTCCAATCGCTGTAAAAGTGAAAGGTGGGCAACTTGCTGTTGGATTTGAAAAAGACAGTGATAAAAAATACAACAATATCATTCTTTCGGGACCGGCTACTCCTGTTTTTGAAGGAAAGATTGATGCATAAAGATACTTTTGAGTGAAATACCTCATTCGTAAAAAATAGCCTTTATCTAAGATTTTTATTTAGACAAAGGCTATTTTTATACCTCAATATTTGCACAAAAGTAAACAAACTCCTAACTTCTATACAGTAGTCCTTTTTTACTAACCTCAGCAAACCATTGCTCGCATTAAATAAATATGAAGCGCCTCCTTATAGCAATATCAATCGCAAGCCTCTTCGGAAGCTGTTCCTCTCCACTCTCAGTAGCTGAAAAGCACTTTCTTAATGGTGAATATCAGCCTGCTATTCATAAATATGAGAACATTGTCTCTTCGGATAAATATACCAAAGAGAAACCTGAAGCTTATTTTAAAATAGCGGAAGCTTACCGTCTGTCCAACCGACTTGTCGAAGCTCTTCCCTATTACAAAAAAGCCAAAGACAGCGGATATGAGAACATGGATATGTACTATTATTATGCCTATGGTTTGGAGCTTCAAGGGGATTATGAGAAGGCTAGAAAATTATTTTCAAGATATGCTAAAGAAGGAGATGACCGTCAGCTGATCCGTAGAGCAAAAGACGAGATCAAGCAGATTGATATGGTGGACAGCCTTTCAAAGGTAGTTGACCCGTTTATTGAGGTAACAAAATGTGATGCAATCAATACGGAAGCTTCTGAATATTCTCCAATGTTCTTAAAAGGAGATTTGATTTTTGCTTCTACTAGAGATACAAAAGATGCCGTTTATCATGGTACTGGTGAAGGTTATTCAAGTTTATATCGCTATACTTTTGATAAAGCAGACAGCTGTAATGGTACCGTTACTTTCTTCGACAGCTTAATCAATAATCCTAATTTCCATGAAGCTTCGGCGACTTTCAACCGTGAAGGTACGTATATGATTTTCGCCAAAAGCAACAGCGGGCATCACAAAGAAAACTACAAAGAAGTTGACCTTTATGAATCGAGATTGGAAGGTGGAAAATGGACAGAACCTACAATATTAAACATCAGCAGTCCTCAATCATGGGACGCCTGCCCTGCCTTATCTACCAATGGAAAAACACTTTATTTCGCTTCTAACAGAAAAGGCGGTTATGGTGGTATAGACATTTACAGATCGCAATTAAATACAAATGGTTCATGGGGTAAGCCTAGAAACATGGGACCAAAAATCAACTCAAGAGGTAATGATATGTTCCCATTTGTGGCTCCTACTGGTAAAATGTATTTCGCTTCAGACGGACATCCCGGCTTAGGTGGTTTGGACCTTTTTGAGGCCACTCGTAAAAACAAGAAAATCTCTATCAGAAATATGGGGAAACCTTTCAATTCTTCTGCGGATGATTTCGGACTTGTATTTTTGGAAAAACGCTTTGGTGCTTTTACTTCCAACAGAATTGAAGGTGGTGGAGAAGCAGCAACAGATCATATTTATTTCTTCTCTGACAAGACACCTATTTTAAAACCCGTCAATTATTTCTTAGCGGGAACAGCTTTCTCTACTAAAGATACCTCTCGTGTATTATTAGCAGGTGTTGACGTTGTATTGTATACTCCAGAAATGGAATTGATTGAAAAAGTAGTTTCCAATAAAGACGGACGCTATGAATTCAAAACACAACTGACCATGGGTGATGAATATATCTTGACAGGAGATAAAGAAAAGTATTTCAAAGATTCTGTTTATTACACCACAGCCGACAAAGAAGTGGATCAAGACGATGTTAAAGATCTACCGGAAAAAATTGTGAATTGGACATTAGAGTCTGAAGTAGAATTAACGAAAGATTTCTATGATGAATTAGTAGAGGAAGGAGAAATCACACTGAATAATATCTTCTATGATTTTGACGATTACAGAATCCGTCCTGATGCGGCAAGAGAATTGAATAAATTAGTAACGCTCCTTAAACAGCACCCTAATATCAGCATCGAGCTAGGTTCGCATACCGATGACAGGGGTTCTGAAAAATATAACTTAAAACTTTCTCAAAAAAGAGCGGAAGCGGCTGTAGAATACATCGTCAGTAGAGGAATTGACCCTAACCGCTTGGAAGCAAAAGGTTACGGAGAGCTTCTCCCTGTAGAATTCAATGCTGAAACAGAGGAAGAACATCAGCTGAACCGTCGTACTACTATTGCACTTTTGGATGATATTTAGAAGTTCGGAGAAATCGTTTCTACATAAAAGATCGTACCGTTAGAATTTTATATTAATCTAACACTTAAAATACAAGTCACTCTTTTATTAATATCATGATAAAAGAGTGACTTCTTTTTTTACTGACTTTGATTAAATGCTACGGACGAGAACTGAAGAGCATAAGCATCCTCAAAAAATTTCTTTAAGAAAGGATATTCTTCTGGCAGGAAAATCATTTTATTCAGTCTAAAGTCCACCATTATCATCACTTCATTTCCGTTTGGTGCAACGACATACCTAAAACTGCCACTTTTATTATCAATAAGATTCATCCTTGTTGAAGTAGGCAATTCCTTAAAACTAAATCCATCAGGAAGTTTTAATTTCACCGTAAAAGCTCTTCGCAAAGGATACGGGAACTCTACAGGATATTTTCTTTCTTCCAATTTGAAAGGACTCTCCATAATATCCAAAACCTGAAGTGGATTAATAATAAATGAATCCCCTGCTCTTTTTATACAGTTTTCAATTTCAAATTCAACCGTTTCTATTGGAGTATTCCCCACTTTTTCAACTCCTTGAATCGCATAAGAATTTACGATTAAGCCCTCATGCTTTTCCTCTATTTTTCCGATCAACACTTCCTTGTCTGAATCTTTATTATATTCTTCCAGAAAATCTACTGCGTTATACCCTTTATGAACTCCTTTATATGATCCTTTCACCGTTAAATCAGGAGTAATTTCCAAGTCAATATTCTTAAAAAACTCATCTTTAGAGAGGGAGGGAATAGTTACAAACCGGCCATTCACTCTTAAATTATCTGACATGACGACACCCTGATAATTCAAGGCTTTTTTAGGCAAAATATTAAATGGCAAATCTTTAGAAGTGGCATCTAAAAAGTATTCTTCTCCATCACATTGTATGTATACAATCAAGTACCCGAGTCGATATAAACTTGGATTCAATCTTTCAATTTTACCATTTGAGCGAGTATTTCCCAATAATGCGAAAGCAGATACTCCTACCTCTCGAAGTGCATTGACCAGCATCAGGTTGATTTCAGCCACATTTCCCTTTCGTTGATCATAAGCTTTCTTCAACCCTCCTTCACCTACTGTTATCCCCTCTTGACCATTCCAAGTCATTCTTTCTTGTATTAAAGTATAAACTTGCTTTGCCCTTTCTATTTTATCATCTGTACTGTTTTTAATCTTTTTCAAACTGGATTTCATATAACCCACTTTACCTAATTCTCCACCACAAGATTTCGACATCAATAAAAGTTTCATGATATCATGCCAGGTTGAATAATTCTCTTGGGTAATAATATTCGTACGGGAAAATTCAATTTCAATCTTTGCTTTTTTGTCATTTGGAGCCGACATATGAGGTTCTTCTCTAAAAGAAGGTATATTCTCCTCTCTCCAGTGCCTTATAGTAACAATTTGATTATTATCTACTAACCCCATGTTGAAGTTGAAAAAAATATTCGTGGTACTACTTGGTAGTTCGGTCAGTGGATAAAAGGCTGAATTTCTGACATGGAATGAAACTACATTAGGGTATTTAAATATAAAATCACTCACCTTCACCGGAATATCTTTCTGTGCTTCCCATTTAGAGAAATAAAACCCGCCTCTCTTGATATAAGAATACTCAATGATAGAACCGACTTTTACATTTCTGAATGAGATCTTTTTAGACTTTGCATAATCAGTTAACTCTTCTTCATAGATATTCTCCGGTCTCAATTCTTCTTTAATGAGCTTGTTGTTCACCAAATTATAAACATTTCCCTTGATAGCACGAATACTCCCTCCACCGTTTTGATACTTCAACAATAGATCAGCATATTTTAGACCTTCTGTTTTAAGAATCTTTATTCTCACTGTTCTTTTTAATGCTGATATTAAAAAGCCATTACCGTTCTCGTACCAAAGTTCTCCATAATCACCCACATAATAAGCCACAGCGGAAGTGTCTACCTCATACCTTTCAGATAAAAACTCTTCCTTCGTCATTGCTCCGAATTCAAAATCTTGAGTGACAGATTGAGCAACTGAAAAGAAACTACATTGAAAAAATATTGATAATAGCAGTAATAATTTCTTTTGATTCATTTCGATGATAATTGTTGAGTAATAAACATAATGAAGAGGTGAGAGGTAAAAGTTAAGAATGAAGAGTTAAGGTGGTTCGTGCTGTGGTTTAGGAACCATTTTTCTTAACTCTTCATTCTTACTTAAAATACCTCGGTCCTAACTTATTCCAGATCTTCTTCATCCTTATAGTCAGGCGTATATTCCAACCAAAAAGTTCTTGAATCAAAAGTTCTTACCTCTTTCATAAAGTTGTAATATGCGCTGTACTTTTCTTTAGCATAAACGCCTCCTTTAATAGAGAACTTTCTGATCAAACGGATAGTGTTTTCATTCTTCTTCTCCACTGAATTAGAATACGATCCAAATTCTGTTTCCAATGTTTGAACTTCAGGAATATTTTTCAACTTCATTCCTTCCAGCAGGTAAACATCTACAGTGTCTATATCTGTGTAAGGGTAATCGATCACAAAATCGGTCTTTCTTGATCTATACCTTTTAGGCTGTTTATAATCTCCTTTATAAGGGAAAAGTACAAAAGACATCCCTCCATTCACTAGCTTGCTGTAATTACGCACATTTACAGTATAATCCATTGTAAATGTAGGATCAGGATAATGCATATCATCATCAACTTCAATGGACTTTACTTCAGAAGAGCTCAATGCGTATCTCTTCAAGAATTCTTTCTTCAAATCCTCTTCAGATTCTCTGACCAAACGGGAATAATTACCATATTGATAACCTTTAGCCTCCATATGAGATTGTACCCAAATGCTCTTATCCTGTTTCAGCTTGACCACTGTTGACCTCGATTGAAGATTGTCTTCTGCTGTATACTGTTTGGTGTTGACTAGCTTACTTTTGCCTTCCTCTATCACCAATGCTTTTCTATTTCCTGTGAAACTTCCTATAAAGCCAAAAGGACTGGTTTGAGAAGTACATTCCAACCAAACGGTATCTTGTTCTACAATATCAGGAAGACATAAAATGGCATGATTAAACTGTGTACCTACCATATCCTCATCCAATGTACTATATCCTCTTCCTGCCTTGATGATCACATAGCGGGCATCAATTCCCACTGCCTTCATCAGATTGTAGGTATAGTTTGACAAACCTTTACAATCACCATACCCTTGTTTATGGATAGAACTCGCTGGAAATGGTTTATAACCACCAATTCCCAGTTGAATACTCACATACCTGGTCTTGCCTTGCATGTATTCATAAATCAACTTTGCTTTTTCTATATCATTGGGAGCATCTTTGGTCAGTTCCTTTACTTCAGCTATCACATCAGGTGAAAGGTCTCTCGTCCCTTTATTCAAACCGACAATATAATCACCAAAATCTGACCATGTATCTAGACTTCCTTGCGTCTTCTCGTATGTAAAATGATAGGGTTGTACGGACACATTCGGAAAAATTTCTTTAAAAGGAACGCTTCTATTTTCTTTCTTCTTAGCCGCATAATTTTCAAGACTCCATTGATATACATCTTTTCCCTCATTTACGGTTTTTGCGTAAGATGGTATATTCTTTTCCTTGATTCTCAATTTTGTCCCTTCAGGCACACTAACAGAAAACTTTGAAGATAACACTGCTTCCCTATAATGATTCACAGGATACCATTTTGGATAGGCAAAAATACCATCAAACGCCAATGTATAATGATACTCCACCACTGCAGGATAACTTGTGATAACAGGCTCTATGGCTTTCACTCTATCATCAGTTACATAACCAGCATAAGGACTTGTTGCGACATCAATGATATCAGAATCCTTGAACTTTTTGGGCTTTTTATACCCCTGTTCCAGCAGTGTACCTTCTAGTTGTGTCACCTTTGTGCTTTTATCATAATGTACAGCCAAAGCCGCCTTTTCAACGCCATCGCTATTAAGGACTAGAAACTTTTCATGAAAATATAATTTAACATCTTCTTCGCTCTCAACCACCAAATCCATTTCCGATTCCAAAAGCACTATATCTGCACTTTTTAAAAGCTTTTCATCAATATCCCCTTGTGCGAAGGCTTGTGAAAGAGAAAAACAGAAAAGCAGTGTAACTATAAAACTCTTCATATTTTCTTATTGATTTTGTACTAACACAATAGGTGAATCCTGAAACGATATGGCATCTTCAATAAACTGCTTCAAATACGGATACTCATCAGGAGTGTATACTAATCGGTTGAGTTTAAATGTTACCAATACTGTAAGCAGTCTTTGACTTGGGGAAACCAAATAACGAAGACTTCCACTTTGTCTATCAATCAAACTAATCGCCGTTGGCTTAGGTATTTCTTTGATACTGAATCCTTCCGGAATAGTCAATTGCACCATCAATTTTGTCTCTCTTTGATAAGCATATTCCACCGGGTACCTTCTAGTTTCCTGTTTGAAAGGGTTTTTCACCTTTGATAATAACTTTAATGGATAAATAACATAGGCATCACCTACTTTTCGAAGTCCTTTATCGTACTCAAAACTGTATTTCTCCACCACATCTTCATTAATATTATCGATCCCTGTAATCTCAAAATTATCAATCAGCATTCCTGAACGGGAATCTTCTATTTTTGTAAGGTATTCGTCTTCATCATCACTAGACTTATATTGATTTCTCTTTATAATAGCTTCATACCCTCTGTGTATCCCTTTATATTGCCCTGTTAAACTTAAATCAGGTTCAACTGTGACTTGTAAAGATTCTACGATTTCTTTTTTAACAGTCGGTGCGATAGAAATAAAAGTGCCATTCACTCTATCATTATCAGACATGATAACCCCTTGATAATTCAGTGCTCTTGCTGGTAATACATTAAAAGGATGTGTTTTTGAAGTAGCATCTAGAAAATAAGTATTTTCACCGTCCATCACATAGGCAATAACATATTGCAACTGCGTTAATGCTGGATTTGACTGTACCACTTTTCCACCTGCTCTAACATTCCCCATCAAAGGAACTGCAGTCACTCCCACTTCTTTCAAGGCGGCTACTAACATCAAGTTAATTTCAACCACATTTCCTTTTCTCTTCTGATAAGCTTTTCTTGTTCCACCCTCTCTCACATAACGACCATAATTCTCATCCCATGTCATTCGGTTCTGAATCAAATTATACACCAGCATGGCTCTTTCCAACGGAACATCAGTTTTACTTTTGATCGCTTCCAATTCCTCTTTCATAAAAGCTGTTTTCTTAAGCTGTCCTCCACAGTAAGGGCTTTTTTGCAAATTGGTCAATACCGACTTCCAGTTGGTAGAATATTGCTTCATACCATTTTGTGTGGTAGACAATTCCATCTCCAAGCGAGCCATATACTCATGAGGAGAAGTCATAAAAGGTTCTTCTTTAAAAGCGGGAATATTCTCATGTCTCCATTGACGGACTGTTATTCGCTGATTAACGGTCTCTTCCATGTCTGTAAAACGAAATACCTGACTAGATACAGTCTGCTTTAACTCATTGATAGTAAAATATCTCGAATTCTTCACATCATAAGTTAAGTACTCAGGAATCTCAAACCTGAAATCACTAACCAGGGTTGGAATAGTTCTTTGTGCCACCCAGTCATCCGGTGCATAAATAAAGTCAGACAGCTTTGTATAAGAATATTCAATTACTGACCCCACTTTCACATTTGGCAATGAAATCTTTACAGACTTCCTGGTTTCGGTAACATCCTCCCTGAAAACATTGTCATTATCCAGCTTCTCTTTCACAACCTCTCCATTCACCATATTATACACATAGCCTTTAATAGAAGAGATACTTTCACTCGAGGACCCTTGATCAACATAACGTAAAAGAACATCAGCATAATCCAATCCTTCTTTTTTAAGTATTTTAATTCTTACGTGACGAGAAAAGCTTGTTCTAAAAAAATCCCTACCACCTGTAAAGGATAAACGGCCAAAATCACCAACTACAAAAGCAACTGCAGAGGTATCTTGTTCATAGGTAGTTAAAGCAACTAATTCGGGCTCCACTTTTCCCATTTTCATTTTTTTAGGTGGAATTTGAGCAGAAACAATAGTTCCAATCATCAAGAGCAGACACACCGCCATTAATCTTGTTAGCATAGATTATGATCTTAATTTAGTTTTACAATAGTTTTAACGGACACCAATAATATTCTGTAGAAAAGAGAATATGTAGTTCACTTAATAATCAATCTTAAAGATCATCAAAACCTATAAATAATCAAACAGTTACGTCTACAAATTGTTATATTCTAAGATTTTCTATAAAAGAAATTTATAAGTACAAATTCAAAATCATCTAATACTATTTATTGTTTTGTGATTACTTCTTTCAAAAAACTTTTAATAGAACCACTATTCATACGTTTTTTAGCACTGTACTAACAAAAAATAAATTAGAATCAACTATGATTTATTTTTGACTTTGTACTTACTTTTGTAAATACAACTCAAATATGTTTTGCAATACGATATGAAAAAAACGGTTATAATAGGTGCTACTCCTAATCCATCAAGATATGCTTTTTTTGCTGCCGAACGTCTAACGCAAAAAGGTCATCCTATTGTTCCACTAGGAATAAAAAAGGGTAAAGTAGGAAATGGCATTGAAATCATTAATGACAAGCCTCCAATAGAAGATGTAGACACCGTAACGATGTATGTTGGTCCACAGCGACAAGAAGAATGGATTGATTATATTATTTCATTAAAACCCAAAAGAATCATTTTCAATCCAGGTACAGAAAATCCATTGTTTTATAAAAAAGCAGCAGCAGCGGGCATTTTCACCGAAGAAGCTTGTACGCTCGTTATGCTATCCTCACAAACTTACTAATGTTAAAAGTAGCTTATCATCCTCGCTATGAGTATCCTGTGGAAGAAGGACACCGTTTTCCGATGGATAAATACCCTTTGCTCAAAGAACAGCTCTTATTTGAAGGAACAATCACAGAGGAAAATCTTTTTGCACCACATCCTGTAAAGGAAGAGGACATACTCACCACGCACACTTTAGAATATTGGGAAAAATTGAAAAACCAAACTCTTACGTATCATGAAGCACGTAAGATTGGCCTTCCCATGTCTGAAGATCTTATTTTAAGAGAGCTTATTATCACACAAGGTACCATTGATTGTGTTGAATTTGCTTTAGAATATGGTGTGGCAATGAATATCGCCGGTGGAACACACCACGCTTACTCCGAACATGGAGAGGGATTCTGTATTCTCAATGATTTTGCTATTGCCGCTAACTACCTTATAAACAAAAAAGGCTACAATAACATTTTAATTCTTGATCTTGATGTACATCAGGGCAACGGTACTGCCGAAATATTCCAAAACATCCCGGAAGTTTTCACCTTCAGTATGCACGGGGCCAATAATTATCCTATGAAAAAAGAAATTTCTGATTTGGATATCCCTTTAGAAGATGAAATGAACGATGCCACTTACCTTTCTATATTAAAGGAACAGCTTGAAAAACTGTTTGATGAACTAAAACCTCAATTTGTTTTCTTTCTTTCAGGCGTTGATATTCTGTATTCTGATAAACTGGGAAAACTCGGTCTTACTATACAAGGTTGTAAAAGCAGAGACGAGATGGTTTATCATAAATGTCATGAAGAAGGCATTCCTGTTGTAACAAGTATGGGGGGCGGTTACTCCAAAAAGTTGAGCACAATCATCGAAGCGCACGCAAATACCTTCCGAGTTGCAAATAATATTTATTTCTAGACTAACATTTAGGAGGAATATTATGAATATTAAATAGAAAATAGGATTATTGCACAGAAAAAGAGATACACTATTTGATTTAGCGCAAAAGGACAATCTTGCTTTCAAAATTTATATTAATCTTCTAAAATAAGAAGACTCAACATTTAATATTATCTATCTTAGATTAACAAATTATTAATTTAGATATATTTAATTAAAGAATACTTAGGAATTGAGTTACTTTGCGATCTCTAATCCCTACTATTTTGTTGGGGTTTTGATTTTGTTGTATTTACATTAGATATGGAATTTGGAATTTTTGAGTTTCTAAAACTTGTAGGAGCACTCGGGCTGTTCATCTACGGAATGAAAGTGATGAGTGAAGGTATACAGAACGTTGCTGGAGATAAGATGAGAAACATTCTTTCGGCAATGACCTCCAATAAATTTGCAGGTGTTTTTACGGGATTCTTAATCACTACTATCATTCAATCCTCTTCGGCTACTACCGTAATGGTAGTAAGTTTCGTAAATGCAGGATTACTCTCCTTAACACAGTCTATTGGTGTAATTATGGGGGCCAACGTTGGTACTACAGTTACCGCATGGATCATCTCCATTTTAGGCTTTAAGGTAAAAATGTCAAAACTGGCATTACCAATTATCGCCATCGCCTTTCCAATGATGTTCTCTGGTTCTAAGAGAACGAAAGACTGGGGTAACACCCTAACAGGATTTGCCATCTTATTTATTGGTTTACAGATGCTTAAAGAATCTGTACCAGAGTTTACGCATGAGCAGTTATCCTTCATTGAAACATTCCAAAACCTTGGTATTTTCGCACCTGCTGCCTTCGTAGTAATAGGTACATTGATCACTATTGTAGTACAATCTTCAAGTGCCGCTATGGCCTTGACACTCGTATTATGTAGTAAAGGTGTAATTCCATTTGAGATTGCAGCAGCAATGGTTCTTGGTGAAAATATCGGTACTACAATTACAGCAAACCTTGCAGCAGTTGTTGGTAATACAAATGCCAAAAGATCAGCACGTGCTCACCTTATTTTCAATGTGACAGGTGTAGTATGGATGCTATTGGTTTACCCGATATTCTTAAAAGGTGTAGTATACTTTATGATTAATCACTCTAGTTTTGGTGACCCTACTACTGATGCTGATGCTGTTCCGATTGCATTATCAATCTTCCATACATCGTTCAACATCATCAACACTTCAATAATGATCTTCTTTGTAAATGCAATTAGAAATGTTGTAGTGAAAATGGTACCAGAATCAGAAGATCAAGATGATTACAGCCTTGAGTTTATTTCTGACGGCAGACCGATTGCCAATGAGGCGGGTGTAGAGCAAGCAAGAAACGAAATCAAACGTTTCGCTCAGATTATTGCAAAACAGACCACAACAGCTAGAAACTTATTCAGTTCTGGTAAAGAAAATAAAAAAGAGAGAAAAGGTTATATCTCTAAACTTAGAAAAGTAGAAGAGAATTCTGATAGAATGGAACAGGAAGTTTCTGATTTCCTATCTAAAATCTCTAGAGATCAATTGCTTTCTTCTTCTCAAATTGACGAAGTGAAAAACCTAATGCGTGCTTCTCATGAGATTGAAAGAATTGGTGATATCTACAAAGGAATGACCTTTACTGTCGAGAAAAGATATGAAGAAAAGATTTGGTTAACTGCTGCTCAGCAAACTGACCTCAACGATTTCTTAAACATCGTGGATCAAGCTTTTGAAGTGATGATTGCTAATATTGAAGCGGATAAAGTGGATTTAGTAGCGGCTCAAAAGGCAGAAAAAGTAGTGAACCAAAAGAGAAAAGAATTACGTAAGAAACACCTTAACCGTTCTGAAATCAACGAGGAAGAAGTTTCTACAGGTGAAATTCTAGCTTATAATGACCTTCTGTCTTCTATGGAAAGAATCGGGGATCACATCCTCAATATTTCTGAAGCATTTGCTGGAGAAGAAGAATAAGATTACAATTATAACTTCCTATAAATAAGCCTCTTCCATAAAAGGAAGAGGCTTTTTTTATATCATTTAACGGTTTTCTTGTTCCTATAAACATTTTATTGCGTATGTTTGCTTTCTGAATAGTATTATTTTAGAATTCAATCTTTTAATAAATCATTCCTTGAGTGATTTTTAAAGAATATTAAACATCATATTTTTCGCAGCAATGGATCAGAATACACTGCTAGATTTCGAAAAGCCTATCGCTGAGCTTGAGGCGAAACTTGAAGACATGAGAGATCTTGCATCTAAAAATAATGTAGATGTAAGTACAGCTATAGAAGAGCTTGAAGACAAAATTGTCCAGCTTAAAAAAAGTACTTTTGAAAACCTAACTCGTTGGCAAAGAGTACAACTTTCTCGTCATGCTGACAGACCTTATACACTAGACTATATCTACCAAATTACTGACGACTTTGTAGAACTTCACGGTGATAGAGCCTTTGGAGATGATAAAGCAATGGTAGGTGGTTTCGGTACTATCGACGGAAAAACATTTATGTTGATCGGTCAGCAGAAAGGTAGAAATACGAAACAACGCCAAATGAGAAACTTTGGTATGGCTAATCCTGAAGGTTACAGAAAAGCGCTTCGCTTGATGAAACTTGCAGAGAAATTCAAAAAGCCTGTTGTGACGTTTATTGATACTCCAGGTGCATTCCCTGGTCTTGAAGCAGAAGAAAGAGGTCAAGCGGAAGCAATTGCAAAAAACTTGAAGGAAATGTTCAAATTAACAGTTCCTGTAATCTGTATTGTAATTGGTGAAGGTGCTTCTGGTGGTGCTTTAGGTATTGCTATCGGTGATTCAGTAATGATGCTTGAAAACACTTGGTACTCTGTAATTTCTCCAGAATCTTGTTCTTCAATTCTTTGGAGAAGCTGGGATTACAAAGAACAAGCGGCTGAAGCATTAAAACTTACAGCAAAAGATATGGAATCTTTCGGTTTGATCGACAAGATCATCCCTGAACCACTTGGAGGTGCTCATACTAACCCTCAAGAAATGTTCAAAATCATGAAAGAAACTATCCTTTCTGAAACTGCTGAATTAGAAAACCTAGACACAATAACACTTAAGAATAACAGAATTGAGAAATTCTCACAAATGGGTGTTTTCGAAGAATAATCAATCACTGATTATTTTTATAGATCAAAGCGATTTTAGGTCCATCCTAAAGTCGCTTTTTTATAAACTTACTTTTAGCTGAAAGGCAATATCATGCTTTGAGTTACCTTCTATTTCATCCCACCCACTGCCTATTACAGTTCTATCGTGGTAGAAAGTATAAGACCACCGTCCTATCAAACGAAACCTTCTGGAAATTCTATATTTTAGAAGTACATAATTCTTCCAACCTTTTCCATAATAAGGAGGAAATGAAAATACATACTGTAAATTCTTCTCATAACTATACAGCCTTGAATTATAATCATCTGTAGAAAAATAAGCAATGCGTGTGTCTAGCTTTAAATCATCAAAAAGTGAAGTACTTAAATCTTGTGCTAGCAAATATCCAAAACTATCTTCTTTTCCCTTGTAATAATGTACCTGTACAGTTGGCTTTAAAGTAATTTTTCTGTCTTGAATAATGGCACCTAATGTAGCCTTTTGACTGGTTTCATGGATGAGCACTGGTTTATGATAATCTTCTAAAGTGATGTACTTCCCCCTTTCAAACATTGATAGATTGAGAAATAATGTACTATTTTCATTCAACTTCAGTTTGCTTCTGCTTCTAAATTCAAAACCCTCTACACCAACAGTATTTCTATAGGTAGGAAATGGAAAAGAATATAAATCAAGATAGCCTTCCAATAGAAATTTCTTTCCTTTCTTCCATTTAAAACCAAAATAAAAACCATCCTCATTGGTCGTATTTGTACTTTCTGAAAGGGAATTCCCAAATAGTGATATATAGTTGTGAGCATAATCCCGAAAAGAAAAAACAAGATCAAATCCTTTCTTCAAACTGATGTAAGAGGAAAAAATATACGCAGTGCCACCAAAATTTGAATGGGCAATCTCTGAAAAGAAAGACAAATTTCTCCAATAATAATTAAAGTCCACACTTAGGTTTGCAGATTGCGTTCCTTTAAAAACAGAAAGTGAATCTTTTCTGACTCCTGAATCAATATAATTGGAATACTCGTTGGTCAGAAAGTTCAACCCAATATTCAAGGCATCAAAATTACTTTCAACTCTTCCTCCTAAACTCCTTAATGAAATCTGACTTCTTTTATCTATTTCACGTGAGGTTCTATGTAAACCATTACTCACAATTCTAGTCGTATCAGAAGCATAGGCATCTATCTTTTTTAAACTTCCCATCAAAGTCAATTTCACTTTATTCAACGGTTGCAACGTCACCAAACCTCCTCTAAAAAATCCACTTTCAGTTACAGAAGTATAAGGCCGTCCTTCTGATACCGCACGAGTGATATTCAAAATAGGATCACCTCCTTTTCCTAAAAAATAGCCACCGCCAAACACTAATCCTTGTCCACCAATCATCTGATAGTCTCCTATCAATAATTGCTGTACCACACCATCATTTTGAATACTGAGATGAGCAGAGGTAAAATCAAAACCGAGATGATGTCTCGAAGGATTCCAGTCCCAAACCTCACCTCTATCCTGTTGTATAGTCAAACCAAAACTGTAGCTGTTCCGTTTAGACCACAGTATTTTCTGCTGAAAGTAAGCAGGCGCGCCTAAATAATGCTCTTCCAAAAATCCTTTTGAAACAGGTGTTGTCAATCCAAAATTACTTAAAGCATAATGTAAATCAGGCTCCTTCAACTGTTCTTTCCTGCTCAAACCTTCTTCATTAATAGTCGATACATAAGTGCACGCTTTTACCAGTTGAACTAAAGTATCATCCCAACCTTCTATCCTTTTCAATTCATTGGTACTGACAAATGCCCCATATGTTTTTTTATACTTTTCAAAAGATGAGACTTCATCATAAGTCAACCCAAACAAAGTCTGCAGGCCCCAAGCTTTCATCCTATTCAGGTTTTTAGGATTTCTATGAAATGACAACCAATAATCCACCTCCTTCGGAGAAAGAATTTCTAACTTATCTTTTGAAAAAATACTTTGGAGCCAAAGCATCTCTTCCTCATTAGATTGTGCCTGCACAACCATAACCTGCAAAGCCAATACGATAAAAAATAGAATCTTTCTCATGACTTCTTTATGGTATAGCAAAGTGAAAAGGCATGTGTCCAACCCAAAACTTGATGTACTTGAAAGGCATAGTCCATCAGCCACCTTTTATAACGTAATTGAGAGCCTAAACCGATTCTAACAGAAGGAAAAGTAATACCGCTGTAAATCCTGAAGTGATCCATCAATTGATAAGTGATAGCACTTCTTGAAACAAAAGACTGGTCACTTTCTTTTTCAATTAATGTACTTAGATGAATGGACTGATCTATAGTATAAGCTATTCCAAAACGGAAAATAGAGGGGATCGTTAATTCTAATTCGTCTACAGCATAGCCTTCATTAAGAATATTCTGTCCGTGAAAAGACAATTCTAGCTTTTCATTTAATTGAGTATTGACACCAAAATTAAATGTAACCGCATGCAATCTTCGAATAGTACCTCCTCCTATCTGATTAAAATTCAAACTCCCTCCTAACCGAATAATGCCAACTTTTTTTCCAATACCTAAAGTCACAGACTGTTCATTAAAATCCGCATCTCCAAACTTCTGAAATGAAGTAGCTAAATGTATTTTCCTTGTAGGAATAATAGAAGAGAAATTGAAAGTAGATAACGCAAAAGATTGATGTGCCATACGATGACTTACTCCTGCCGACATATGTTTTGCTTTTGAGATGTTAGCAATAGCATTGACCGATGACCACACATCAGCAACAAATAAGTTGGCGTCTGTTCTGCCCAAAGAGGAAGCTCCAATTTTATGCAAAGAAGTGGTGGAATAAATAGTTTGAGCTTGCAATACCCCTACTGATATACAATAGAATAGGAGTATTCTTAATAGATGAATCATTAATTTAATTTAGATATATAGTTAGCCTTAATTTATGATACAAAAAAGAATCGTCAGCTTTTCCGAATCAACTAAAATTTAATAGATCTCTATCTACTTTCATAATAATCAGTCGAATATTGTGAAGAATTGAGGAAAGAATTGTATTTTCAATGTTCAATGATGATATTAACTTATTATCAATCGAAGTTAGAGGAAGAGAGAGAGATTCAATGAAAGAAAGAAAACAGCTTAAAAATATATTACTACTGGGATTGCTATGGCTTATGTACACCCCCGCCTTTGCCAATTACATTCTAGTACCGATGGATCATTCACAAACCAATCATTTAAAAGCTTACGGTGTCACGTATTGGGTGCTTCAAAAAGATGTGGAAGCAGAATGGTTATTGAACTTTAGAGGAGGAAGCTTCTTATTCAAATACGCACAGGATTTTGAGAATGAGATGATTGTCAGAGGGGTGAGTTATGAAGTCATTTCTGATGCTCAAGTAGTCGGAATTAAAAGGGAAATCGAACACCCTGAATCCAACATGGATATTATGCGTTTGGACGTTCCGCCAAAAATCGCCGTTTATTCTCCACCATCAAAAATGCCATGGGATGACGCTGTAACCCTCGTTTTAACCTATGCAGAAATACCTTACGATGTGATTTTTGATGATGAAGTGATCGCTGATCTTCTTCCAAAATACGATTGGTTGCACCTTCATCACGAAGATTTTACGGGGCAATATGGTAAATTCTTCAGAGCATACGGCAGACAAAAATGGTACATTGACAATCAGAAGAAATTTGAAGCTTCTGCCCACAAACACGGTTTTGGTAAGGTTTCTCAATTGAAACTAGGTGTTGCTAAAAAAATCAGAGATTTCTGTGCTGGCGGTGGATTCCTTTTCGCAATGTGTTCTGCAACTGATACCTATGATATAGCACTTTCTGCTGAAGGCGTTGACATTTGTGATTTTATGTATGATGGAGATCCTGCAGACCCAAATGCACAATCAAAATTAGATTACTCTAAAACTTTTGCCTTCAAGGATTTCAAGCTATACATGGATCCTTATAAGTATGAATATTCAAATATTGATAATCAATACTACGAAAGAGGATTAACGGAGAGCAATGACTTCTTTAAATTATTTGCTTTCTCAGCAAAATGGGACCCAATCCCTACAATGCTAACGCAAAACCACGAACAGAACATCAAAGGCTTTATGGGACAAACTACGGCTTTTAAAAAGCATTTAGTGAAATCTGATGTGATTGTATTAGGAGAAACAAGTGAGGCTAATGAAGTTCGATATATTCATGGCACTTTCGGAAAAGGTACATGGACATTTTATGGAGGTCATGACCCAGAAGATTATCAACATCTAGTAGGTGAAGAACCAACAGACTTGAACCTTCATCCTAACTCTCCAGGCTACCGTCTAATTCTCAACAATATCCTTTTCCCTGCTGCAAAGAAGAAAAAGCAAAAGACTTAAGCCATGCCCGACATTTCTTCTTTTGGGGAACAAAGCTTTTTGATCAGCATTATTTACTTTCTTCTTCTTCTTCCACAATGGATCACTTGGGGTATCATTGCTCCTTTAAACCTATGGAAAAAAAGAACGCTTCCGTCTGCTAAAACAGTACCGGTAAGTATTATTATTGCAGCAAAAAATGAAGAAAAGAATCTCACAAAACTTCTCAATTCTTTAATCCGACAAGATTACCCAGATAGTTTTGAAATCATAGTAATCAATGACCGGTCTACTGATGAAACTTCACTGATTATTGATCAATTCGTCAGCAAATATGATATGATCAAAAAAGTGGATATTACTGTTACGGATAAAAGCTGGAGTCCTAAAAAGTATGCTCTTTCCCTAGGGCTAAAAAAGGCACAATATCCTAACTATCTTTTTATTGATGCAGACTGCTGGGTAGAAAGCAATCAATGGATTGCGACAATGGCCCCTTACTTCAACCAATACGAAATACTTATTGGCATCGGTTTATACAAAAAAATAGACAAAAGCTGGGTTTCCAATATAACACAGTTTGAAACCTTTCATACCGCAATTCAATACAGTTCATATAGTAATATCGGAATAAATTATATGGCTGTGGGAAGAAATTTTGGATATACAAAAAATATTTTTGATAATGCTAATGGCTATCAAAAGCACAAAAATGTATTGAGCGGTGACGATGATTTGCTTGTGAATCAAATGTCAAATTCCAGCAACACTGTAACAATCATTCATAATAATGCACTAACCTATAGCTTACCGGAAAAAGACTGGAAAGCATGGTTTAGACAAAAAACAAGACATGTCAGTGCTAGTTATCATTATAAATTTTCAAATAAATTACTTTTAGGTACACTTAGTGCTTCGCACATATCAGTATATTTTATATATTTACTAATGATACCGCTAGATATGGCAAATTTATTGCAACTCTCAGTACTACTCTTGATCCGTACACTATTGATGATAGTATGTTTCAAAAGGTTTACAGCAATGGTAGGTGAGAAAATCAAGTGGTGGCATATACCAATTTTGGACCTAATGCTAATTGCATATCAAATATTAATAGGAGTATCCTCTGTGATCTCAAAGCGAAAAACATGGATTTAGACAGACAGTTTTCCCAAAAGGCGCTTGAAGATTTTGAATTAATAGACGAAGCGATTGAAGGTAATGAGCAGGCTTACGCACAGCTGATGGGCCGTTACCGTAAATCGGTATATCATACGATATTAAAAATGGTTAGAAATGTAGATGATGCAGAAGATCTGACCATTGAAGCTTTCGCTAAAGCATTTAAGAATCTCTCCAAGTTCAAAAAAGACTACACATTCAGTACGTGGTTATTTAGAATCGCGTCCAATAATGCAATTGATTTTATTCGTAAAAAGAAATTAGAAACTTACTCTATCGATGCTGAAGTGACCAATAAAGACGGTGACACTATGAGCATGAATATTCAAGATTCTGGCCTTACCCCTCAGGAAGAGGCTATTAAAGCTCAGAAAATTCAGATTGTAAGAGAGTTTGTAAGTCTACTTCCTCCAAAATACCAAAGACTCGTAAAATTGAGATATTTTGAAGAGAAATCTTACGATGAAATTGCTGAAGAACTTGAAGCACCTCTAGGTACTATCAAGGCACAGCTGCACAGGGCAAGAGAATTACTTTATGACTTGGCGAAGAATAGTAAAAATATTCTTTAAGAAAAGAACTTCTTGTAAATGCAGCATCAGTACTCTTGAAAATACTGATGCTGTTTTTTTTATAACACTATGTGTTATTATTGTATAAAACAGTTTTATAAATAACAATTTAAAAATTGTTTTTCTACATTTACACCGTAATCTATCTAGAAGGCCAAAACATTAATTTTCAACGGCCTTAGCGGTTATTTTCAAACAAACCAACTATCAAAATATTATGAAATTAGCAGTTGTAGGCGCCACTGGATTGGTTGGCGAGCAAATTCTAAACGTCATCGAAGAAAGAGGTTTCAAATTCGATGAATTATTACTCGTTGCATCAGCTAGATCAGCTGGTAAAGTAGTTACTTACCAAGGTAAAGAATATACAGTTGTCACTGCAGAGGAAGCGATTGCTCAACAGCCTGATATTGCTATCTTCTCAGCGGGAGGTGCATCTTCATTAGAGTACGCTCCAAAATTTGCTGAAGCAGGAAGTACTGTAATTGACAACTCATCAGCATGGAGAATGGATCCATCGAAAAAGTTGATTGTCCCTGAGGTAAACGCTAAATCTTTAACAAAAGAAGATAAGATCATCGCAAACCCTAACTGTTCTACAATCCAAATGATTGTGGCAATTGGTCCTTTGCATGAAAAATATAAAATCAAAAGAGTTGTTGTATCTACGTACCAGTCAGTAACTGGTTCTGGTAAAGCAGCTGTTGATCAATTATTCGACGAAAGAGCTGGAAAGGAGGCTAACATGGTTTACCCTCACCAAATCGACTTGAACGTTCTTCCTCACATTGATGTATTCCAAGACAACGGATATACTAAAGAGGAAATGAAGATGATCAACGAAACAAAGAAAATCTTAGAAGATGATTCTGTAAAAGTTACTGCTACTACAGTTCGTATCCCTACTGTAGGTGGTCACTCTGAGTCAGTAAACATTGAGTTCGAAAACGAATTTGATGAAGCTGAATTACGTCAGATCTTAGCAGAAGCTCCTGGTATCATCATCCAAGACGATCCTGCGAACAACGTATATCCTATGCCATTGACTTCTCATAACAGAGATGAGACATTTGTAGGTCGTATCCGTCGTGACGAAACGCAAGAGAAAACAGTAAACATGTGGATCGTTGCTGACAACCTTCGTAAAGGTGCTGCGACAAACACTGTTCAAATTGCTGAATATTTAGTAGAAGCAGGATTAGTATAGTTTTAAATCAGATTATATTTATATCCAAAACTGAGGTAATTCATTTTGCCTCAGTTTTTTTTATTTATAACAGATTAGTATAAATTAACGGCCTCTATCTCATCTAATCTGAAATCTTTCGTAGTTTAGCAGTTTGTTAAGTAGAGGTAATAATCTACTTATCAATAAACTAGATATTATCGGCAACCAAACTTTATTCATTTTGGAAAACAATATAAAGAAAGGGAATCCTTATGCTTTAATACCTTTACTAACATTCCTGGTCAGCTATTTAGCGGTATCAATTATAACTGGAGACTTCTATAAAATGCCCGCTACTGTATCCTTCTTACTGGCATCAGTAGTAGCATTATCTATGAATTCTAAAGCTACTTTAAAAGAAAAAATCAGCACTTATACTCAAGGAATGGGCCACAGCGACATCATGTTGATGTGTATTATATTTCTGTTAGCAGGTGCATTCGGTAATGTAAGTAAAAGTATGGGAGCCATTGACTCCACTGTAAACCTTGCACTCACTTACCTTCCAAGCAACTTATTAATTACAGGATTATTTATCATTTCCTGCTTTATTTCCATTTCAGTTGGAACATCTGTAGGTACTATTGTGGCTATTGCTCCAATTGCTGTAGGTATTGCTGAAAAAACGGGGATGCCAATAGGAATTGGTCTTGGAGCTGTAATTGGCGGTGCGATGTTTGGTGATAACCTTTCCATGATCTCTGATACAACTATTGCGGCAGCAAGAACACAGGGAGTAGAAATGAGAGACAAATTCAAAGCAAATATTAAAATTGCACTTCCAGCTGCTATACTCACCATTATCATTTATCTTATTACTACAAGTGGATTCTCACTTAGCTTAGAAGACAGCTATGAATATTCTCTTATTAAAGTTATTCCATATTTAGTAGTATTAATTGGTGCCTTATCAGGAATTAATGTTTTAATTGTTCTTCTACTAGGTACAGTGCTTTCAGGTATAATCGGTATATCGGTTGGATCATTTGATATTTGGGGGTTAATTTCAGCAACCTCAGCAGGTTTTATGGGAATGTCTGAAATCATCATCCTCTGCTTGATGATCGGAGGTGTAGTAGCCATTACTCATAAAAACGGAGGAATTGAATATATAATCTACACTATCACATCAAGAATCAACAGTACTAAGGGTGGCGAGCTAGGTATAGCATTATTGATTACATTTATCGATATGTGTACTGCCAATAATACTATAGCTATTATTATTGGAGGTCCAATTGCTAAAGAAATCAGTACAAAGTACAATATTGAACCAAAGAGAGCAGCAAGTATTCTTGATACTTTCTCCTGCTTCACACAAGGCATTATTCCTTATGGAGCTCAAATTTTAGTAGCCGTAGGTGCTGCTGAAGCATTATCTCCATTAAGTGTGATTCAATACCTCTATTATCCATTTATCTTAGGTATTTGTGCTTTGGGTTATATTTTTATCATGAAGAGAGAACCAAAACCAACTGTGGCAGCATAGAAAGGTTTTAAGTTATAAATAATAAAACAGCCTTATTGAGATCTACTTGAATGTAACTCAATAAGGCTGTTTTTTTTCCGTAGCAATGTAGTCTTCTACGCTAAGTACTAGAACAAAAGCTATGGAACTTTTTTAATGAAGAATTAAGAATGTAGAATTATGGTTCATAAAAACCACTTTTTTTACCTTCAAAATGCCAATTACTTTTGTCACAGTACTTACAAACCATATAGAACAAAAAAAGTCTCAACCTTTCACAAGATTGAGACTTTATATATTCAAATGAGGAATTGCTATTAACCTTCAGCTAATGCGTTTGCACCACCAACGATTTCAAGAATTTCATTAGTAATAGCTGCTTGACGCGATCTATTGTAATCTAATTTCAACTCTTTTAATAACTCACCTGCATTCTCTGTTGCTTTATCCATTGCAGTCATACGAGCGCCGTGTTCTGCCGCATTCGAATCAAGCAAATGCGTATAGAAGTTCACCTTCAACGTTTTTGGAATCAATTCTGAAAGAATCTTTTCTTTTTCAGGTTCGAAGATGTAATCCGCTTCGTTACCGTCATTCTCATCAGTAGATTCTGCCGTTTCTAAGGCAAAAGGTAAGAATTGTTTCGTTCTCACGATCTGAGTTGCAACATTTTTGAACTCATTATAAACAACTACTACCTTGTCAAACTTTCCTGAAACATAGCCATCCATAGCATATTCAGCAGCTTTTCTAGCTTCTTCAAAAGTCACTTCGTGGAAGAAGTTAACATAATCAGAGTTTGTTTGAACTCCTCTCTTTTTGAAGAAGTCAGTACCTTTTGAACCAACACCTAAGATTTCAACTCTACCTGCTTTATGTTGAGCTGCGAACTCTTCATTTAACAATCTAGAACCTTCTTTGATGATATTGGCATTAAAAGCACCTGCTAAACCACGGTCTGAAGTTACTACAATAACAAGAACGCTATTCACTTCGTCATGTGCCTCAACGAATGGACTAGAAAAGTCGTTTCCAAGTGCCGCAGTAACGTTTTCAAGTATAGACGCAAGCTTATCAGCGTACGGGCGCATACCTGTTACACGGTCTTGAGCTCTACGCATCTTTGCTGCTGAAACCATTTTCATGGCTTTAGTGATTTGCTGCGTGGAGTTTACAGAGGTAATTCTCTCTTTTACTTCTTTAAGACTAGCCATTTTCTGTTTGAGTAATAAAAGTGAATTAGCAACAAGAGTATTGAGAATACCTTGTTGCTAATTTCTAATATAATTATTTGTGGTTTTGAGCGATTTCCTCACCAACTTTCTTAAGAAGATTGATTTGGTCATCTCCCCACTTACCTGAAGCGATTTGAGACATAGTATCAGCATGCTTAGAGTTAAGTACTTCTAAGTACTCAACTTCGAATGCTTTTACTTTTTCTTCAGCTACTGGATCAAGGATACCATTAGTACCTGCCCAGATAATTGCCACTTGGTTTTCTACTCTGTAAGGAGTATACTGAGCTTGTTTCAAGATTTCAGTATTCTTACGACCACGGCTAATTGTTAACTGAGTTACTGGATCAAGATCAGAACCGAACTTCGCGAAAGCCTCTAATTCACGGAACTGCGCTAAGTCAGTCTTCAATTTACCAGAGATTTTCTTCATTGGCTTGATCTGTGCGTTACCACCTACACGAGATACTGAGATACCTACGTTCATCGCTGGACGTACACCTGCGTTGAATAAGTTAGTCTCTAAGAATACCTGTCCGTCAGTAATCGAAATTACGTTTGTAGGGATATATGCTGATACGTCACCTGACTGAGTTTCAATCAATGGAAGAGCTGTTAAAGATCCACCACCTTTCACTAAGTGCTTGATTGATTCAGGAAGGTCGTTCATATTCTTTGCGATATCATCCGATGCGTTTACTCTTGCAGCACGCTCTAATAGACGCGAGTGAAGGTAGAATACGTCACCTGGATAAGCTTCACGTCCTGGAGGACGACGAAGAAGAAGTGATACCTCACGGTAAGCTACCGCTTGTTTTGAAAGGTCATCATATACTGCTAATGCAGGACGCCCAGTATCACGAATAAATTCACCAATTGCAGCACCTGTAAAAGGAGCGAAATATTGCATTGGTGCAGGGTCAGAAGCGTTTGCTGCAACAACCACTGTATATTTCATTGCACCAGCTTTCTCAAGCGTTTGTACAATTGATGATACTGTAGAAGCCTTTTGACCTACAGCAACATAAATACAGTATACAGGTTCTCCTTTATCGTAGAACTCTTTTTGGTTGATGATTGAATCAATTGCAACCGCTGTTTTACCTGTTTGACGGTCACCAATGATTAATTCACGTTGGCCACGTCCAATAGGAGTCATCGAGTCAATAGACTTGATACCCGTTTGCATTGGCTCATCTACTGGTTGACGGTACAATACACCTGGAGCTTTACGCTCGATAGGCATTTCATACGTTTCACCTTCGATCTCGCCCTTGCCATCGATAGGGTTACCTAATGCGTCGACAACACGTCCAAACATACCTTCACCTACGTTAATAGATGCAATACGTCTTGTACGTTTTACTGTATCACCCTCTTTGATATCTGTGTATTTACCCATAATTACGGCACCTACATTATCTTCTTCGAGGTTCAATACCATACCTACGACACCTGACTCGAACTCGATCAACTCGCCAGCTTCAGCATTAAGCAAGCCATAAATACGAGCTACACCATCACCTACTTCTAAAACAGTTCCCACTTCTTCTAACTCAGAAGAAGCTTTAAACCCTGTAAGCTGTTCCTTCAGGATCGCAGACACTTCATCTGGTCTAACTTGAGCCATTTTTGTATCTGGATTTGAATTTGACTATTCTTTTCTAAAAAAAAGCATCCAAAAAATAAGGATACTTCGGATTAAAGCTTACTGAAAAGCAACCTTTAATTGTTGTAACTGTGTTTTTACTGAGCAATCTAATTGCTTATCTCCCACAGTCAGGATGTAACCACCAATGAGAGCTGGATCGACTTTCTCTTCCAACTCAACTGTTTTACCAGTAGATTTAGCTACTTTCTCTACCAATACAGCTTTTGTATCAGCTGCTAATGGAGATGAAGTAACTACAGTAGCTCTTTGAATATTTTTCACAGCATCAAATTCACTTAAAATAGATTCCATGATCTCTTTTAAGGCACTTGTTCTGTTTTTGTCTACCACCAAGTTGAATAACTTGTTAGTTAGATCGCTTACTTTAGCTGAAAAAATTTCTTTCAGAATTGCTGCTTTTTTCTCGGCTTTAATGATTGGACTGTTTAGCGCTAAGGCTAACTCTCTACTATCAATAATAGTATTCAAAACAAAATTTGCGTCATCGTATAATTTTGTTTGATCTTGTCCTTCTAATGCAACCGATACAAAAGCTTTTGCATATCGAGATGCTACTCTAGATTCTGCACTCATGGTTATGATTTATATACTACAAGGTGAATACCTTGTTTGATTTCCTGTTTAACTTAGATCTTAGCTTCAGCAACTAACTCTTTTACAAGTTCTTGTTGAGCCGCATCATCTGAAAGTTGCTTACGAACAACTTTTTCAGCAATGTCTAAAGAAAGCTCTGCTACAACACCTTTGATTTCAGACAAAGCATCTCTCTTCTCAGCCTCAATTGAAGCTCTAGCTTCATCAATGATTCTTTTAGACTCCGCTTTTGCACCTTCAGCTGCTTCAGCAACCATTGCATCTGCTTTCGCTTTTGCTTCATTGATAATTTCTTCTCTCTCAGCACGAGCAGCTTCTTTCATCTTCTCGTTATCTGCCTTAAGTTGTGCAATATCAGCTTTTGCTTGCTCTGCACTTTTTAGAGCGCTATCAATAGACTCTTCTCTATCCTTTAAAGACTTAGAAATTGCAGGAACAATTTTCTTTCCGATAATGAAGAATACAATTAAGAAAAATAAAGTATTCCAAAAGAGAAGGCCTACACCTGGAGTTATGATATCCATTTTCGTTTATATTTTGCGTGTGAGCTTTGACGTTTCTTTGTTGAAAGATACCCATCGCCGGGCAAACCCCTTAAGCGATGGATATCCAAACAAAATGTTTCTTTTGTGCGGGATTAAAATTACTTTAATCCGATCAATAGACAAACTACTACTGCGAAAAGAGCAACACCTTCAATCAAGGCTGCTGCGATAATCATTGCAGTTTGAAGGTTACCTGCGATCTCTGGCTGACGTGCCATCGCCTCAACAGCGTTACCACCAATTTTACCGATACCAAGACCTGCACCGAAAACTGCAAGACCTGCACCGATTGCTGCACCTAATTGACCTACGCTACCACTTACTTCTAGTAAAATCGAAAGTAATGACATTTTGAATTTTGTTTAAATAGTTTTAAAAAAAGAAACGTATATGAAGCTTTCGCTTGCGCGAAGATCATTCATTATATTCACTTATCCATATTTATTTAGTTAAACAACTAAAAATCAATATGTAAGACAAGATTCTAGTGATGATCGGATACCGCTGATCCGATAAACAATGCTGAAAGCATCGTGAAAATGTAAGCTTGCAAGAAAGCTACAAAGATTTCCATAAAGAACAATGGAACGATGATAAATGAAGCTACACCACCTACCCAAACTGCTTTCAAGATAAATACTAATGACATGAAAGACAATAAGATGATGTGACCACCTGTAATGTTGGCAAACAAACGAAGCATTAAGGCGATTGGTTTTGTGAAGATACCAATGATCTCTACAGGAATCATAATTGGCAACAACCAGCCTGGTACGCCTGGAGTGGCAAAAATGTGTCCCCAATAATGCTTATTACCATTGATGTTTGTGATGATCAATGTAAATACAGCCATTAACATCGTAAATGAAATGTTACCTGAAGCGTTGGCTCCGCCTGGTACTAAACCTAATAAGTTGTTGAATAAGATAAAGAAGAACAACGTTAATAGGTACGGAAGGAATTTATCCGTTTTGTGTCCTAAGTTTGGTTGAATTACCTCATCTCTCATGTATAAGATAAGAGGTTCAAATACTGATTGGATGCCTGAAGGTGCTTTGCCTTCGTTCTTTTTGTAGCCTTTTGAAATTGCACTGAATACGATCAACAGTAAAATTACGGATAATCCTGTTGAGGCTGCATTCTTTGTTAATGAAAAGTCGTAAACTTTTACGGACTCATCAACAGAAGCAATATGTTCGTGATGATTCACATAAGTACTGAACTTTCCTTCTACTTTGTTGTGGTGAAGGAAATCTTTTGAGGCTAAAAACTCAAAACCTTGTCCTTCAACATACAAGATTACAGGAAGGTTGATACCATGGTGGTGCTCATGCCCGTGATCATCTGTAGTAGAATAAATCGTCCAATAGTGTTCATCCTTTACGTGATGAAGAATTGTTTCAACTGGATTGTACTCCTTTACATGAGCCTCTCCGTGAGAGTCACTGTGTCCATCACTTGCATATGATGAAGAAGTTTGTAATAGTGCTGTAAAAAGCAACGCTAGTGTTGCAAAGCGTGTGTAAAAAGAATAAGTACTTTTCATTATTATAAAATCACTCACTACCTCGTTTTCCCTGTAACTTAGACATGAGGTGCCTTACCTCAAGGATAGTATATGCAAAATAAAAAAAGAAATAACTTAATATGAAAACTAATATCTCTTGCTTACTTGCATCCATCAAAATAAAGTACAAGACAAAGATAGTTAATGTTAGTAAAATCCTTATCAATACTGTTGCCATATAAAAGCCGTAGAAGATTTCTCCATTTCCTGATCCTGCTCCTAGACATGTAACTTCATATGACATTATCGCTAATATTACGTTGAATGCAAGTTCAAGATAAATAAAGCGACCAACATTGAAATCACTCTGATCTGCTATTATAATGATCAACAAAAAAATTGATGAAGTAATTAGCAAAGCAAAGTAAAATCTTGTTCGTAAACTTAGTTGCATATTAATTTTTCAACTCAATCAGTTGAATCGATTGCAAACATAAGGTAATACCTTTTAAACACAAAGAAGGAAGTAATCATTTTTCAGAAAAACTGTCATCTTTACCTTTTTTTTTCAATATTTCTCCTTTTTTATTAGAAATTTTCTTCAACCCGTTGATTAGAATCACTAATGAGGCAAAAGTTCCAAATAAAAGAAAACCAATAGTACAATAAGGACCATTGGCTTTAATAATATTATCTAAATACCTTCCACTGTAAGCACAGATCAGCATCATTACGATCATCTCAGTACTCAGAGAAGAGTATCTTAAAAAGGTGGAATACTTTTCTACAGCCTTCTTTGGCTTTGAAATCTCTTTCGAAGGTTCCTCCTTATGTTGTTCCATTTTCGGCCACCTCTTTAGGTGTTTTTGAATCTTTGGATGTTTTTGATGCCTTTTCAGTCAAAAGCGGCTTAGCAGACTCACCCATATGACATTGTCCGTTGAAAACTGCACCCGGATCAATAGTCAAGCTCTTTGTGACAATATCGCCATGTATCACTGCAGAAGCTCTCAACACAAGATTCTCTGACACTTCAATTTTACCATGGATCTCTCCCTCAATTTCTGCGTTCTGAGAAAAAATATCACCCTCAATCTGACCGTCTTTACCCAAAAACAATTTCGAATGACAGTGCAAGTTACCGATAACTTTTCCATCCATTCTCAAAATACCATGTGTTTCCACATCACCCTTTAGAGTGGTGCCATGTCCAATAGTATTATTTGCCGCGTTCGAAGACTGCTGAGTTGGGGCAACTCTTTCTTCATTGTTTTTAAACAAACCCATAATAATTAAATAATTTATAATCGTTAAAGTAGTACTTCTTTTTCTAAAGCCTACCAGAACTCTTTTAAAGATAAGTATTTCTATTCAAAAGGTATAAAATCAACGGGATCAACTGGGTTTCCTTTAAACCACAGTTCGAAATGAAGGTGTTGACCATCGGTCATTTCTCCGCTATTTCCTATAATTGCTATGATATCTCCAGTCCTAACCGTTTCTCCCACTTTTTTCAATAAGACTGAATTGTGCTTATAAAATGAAAGAATTTGTCCTTTATGCTGAATGCCAATAACATATCCTGAGTCCTGTGTCCAGGATGAAAGTATCACAGTTCCTTCTGCAATTGCTTTTATACCTTCATTCCGTTTGGCTAGAACATCCACACCGTAGTGGCCTTTTCTGATATCGAAACCATTAGACAATACGCCATTTGATACAGGCGGGAAAAAGAACAACTCATCCACACCAGTACTGACATCGCTTACAGGAGCTGACTTAATTTCCAGACCTTCAAACTCACTTCTAAAGACAGAATCAACAGGATCAACCTGTGTTAAATCAACTTCAGTTTCCTGCACGCTTGAAGCTTCAATTACTTTTGCTTTAATGTCTTTTGCATCGTCCACTTCTCCATCCAAAATTGCTTTGATAGATGCCATGTAAACATCTTTTTCATCTGAAGCAATTTTTAGAGAGTCTACGATTCTTTCCATCTCTATCAGTTTACGGTCTGTCTCTCTGTAGGCAACTCTAGGATCAAATATCCTAGATAATAAGGTAGTTGCTAAAAGAAAACTTAAGCCTCCAAGAATTGTAAAAACAATACCAAAGAGTAAAAGTATTTTTACATAGGATAATCTGTATGCTGCTCTTTCTGCGAATGTTTCCTCATCTCTAACAACAAGCACAAATCTTGTTGTTAGCCATTCTGATAACGTTTTACCTTGTCTTTTCATGTATAATTTCTTCTTCTTGCCAGAAGGTTCTTGTTGACAAAATTACAATAAATGCACGGTTTCTTCTCATTTTTGAAAGAAGTATTGATTTTTTATAACTTTTTGGTCAAGAAAAACTGTAAATTAGCTACTAAATAAATTCTTTAAAGAGTAATTCTTGTTGAAAAACGATGCAAACTTTTTCAAACTTCATATATAAGTATTTTTTTAAATCTTTTCTATTAATTTTTCTATTACTAGGATCGGGTTGTCATTTTTATCATAATACGGCTACGCATTATAACTCCTATTTCTTAGCAAAAGAGGGAATAGATCAGTTTGAAAATGATTACTTCAGTGCACACAATGATGATTACAATGATGTGCTTTCCATACTCATCCCTATTGACTCCAATAAAACTTTAACTTATAAGGAACAACTTGATTATGTCATCACTAAAGCATCAAGACCCATTAAGTTTCATCAGTCGAGTGATTGGATAGATGAGTGTTATCTGTTAGTGGGTTGGGTAAGATTGTATGAAGAGGATTATGAAAATGCTCTGACTACTTTCAAATATGTCAACGCAAAAACAACTGACAATGACAGCAGACATGAAGCACTCAATGCTTTATTGAGAATGTTTATTGAAAAAGAGGAAGAAGCCAATATTACGTTAGTAAAGGATGTGATCAAACAAGAAACTGCTCCTTTCTCGGATAAAAACACAAAGGATTACCACCTGAATTTCGCCCATTATTATAGAAATAAGATGGACTATGTTCAGTCTATTCAGCATTTACGCTACGCCGTAGAACTAGAAGAAAAGAAACAGTATAAAGCGCGATATTATTTTATCCTCGGGCAAATGCTTGAAAAGAGAGGAAAGATTGATGATGCTTATAAAGCTTACACTAAGGCAGAAAAACTTTCTAAGACAAATGTATTAGAATTCCAGTCTGATATCAGTGCTTACAGTATGCAGCCGGTGAACTTTGAGGATCAGAAACAAATCAAAAAAATAAAGAAGTATTTTGATAAAAAGCTGAAGGATCATAATTACTGGGATGATAGAGATAAAATCTACTATGAAATGGCTCAGTTTCAATTGAGAAAACCTGATTATGATCGTGCTTTAATAGAACTGAATGAATCTGTGCAGGTCAGCACAACCAATAAAATTCAAAAAGGACACTCTTATTTAACTGCTGGCGATATTTATTATGATGAGAAAAAGGATTATATCGCCGCCGCAGCTTATTATGACAGTGCTGTTCAAAACTTTGATGAAAGTGTATACGGATTTGAGGATATCAAGAAAAAATCTGATAACCTTCAAGATCTAGCCAAGTACACAAAAATTGTAATGGAGCAGGAACGATTGATAAAGCTTGCTGGAATGCCGGAAGATGAACAGACTATTTTCCTGGAAGAAGAAATTGAAAAGGAAAAAGAAGAAATCATTTTAAGACAGCAGTATGCGAAGGAGAATGAGAAGAGAAAAAGCAAACCTGAAGTAAGTAAATCTTCTAATTTTAATTCAAAAGCATCGAAAGAGTTCTACTTCTATAATACTACTGCTATTGCTCAAGGTAAATCTCAGTTTTTAAGAACTTGGGGTTCAAGAGCCTTAGAAGATAACTGGAGAAGATCGAATAAATTAGACTTCAATACGAATAACAATCAGGCTCAAACGAATAATAACAGACCTTCACCCAAAAACAATCCTTCTAAAAAAGGAAATGAAAATGAGGGAATTGATGAAAACCTTTTCGCAGGTGTTCGTTCTTTTGAGGAAAGAAAACAAGAAATACCCACTTCAGAAGAACAAATGCAGGCAGTACACAAAAAGCTAGCTGATGCTCTTTTTGAATTAGGTAAGGTGTATATGTATCAGATTAAAATCACTGACAATGCTTTAGCTAATTTTAATCGTTTTCTGAATGATTATCCTGAGGATGAAAACGCACATGAAGTGGCTTATTTAGTATATGTTATTTGCCAAGAATATGACGGCTGTGATGCTGAGACTTCAAAACAATATTTGATCGACAATTATCCTGATTGCTTGTATTCAAAAATTTTAGTCAATCCTAACTATGTCAAAGAAACCAATGAAAGAGAAAATTATATCAGAGATTTATATGTAGATGCCTATACCTTATATAATAAGGGAGATTATAATGCATCAGATAAAAAGCTGAATGAACTTCTAAATGATTTCCCTCAAAGTTCTTATGAGGAAAAAGGGCGTTTCTTGAGAGTTTTGTTGGTAGGAAGAACTACTAAGTATTATAAAATCTTTAAAGAAGCCATCCTTAATTTCCAGAAAAGATATCCTGAAAGTGAGTTTACTGACATTTCAAACGGTATGCTGGAACAGATTACAGAACGCAGACTAGAAAACGGTTATATCCCAGGAAGGTATCATGACTTTGATATAACGATAGAAGAATAAATATTTTTTCTTCAACGGTCATTTATTCTCTTTTAAAATAGAATGATTAACTTGCCCGTTGAAGTGACCATGTCTTAACTCAATTTAGCTTAAGTACTAGTACACAATTGATTATGTTTTTCATTTTTTACAATCAATTTTAATTTGTCCTATTACTTGAGCAATGAATAATAAAAACTTATGTATTTAAAAGCTATACGAACACTTTGGATCCTATTTTTTGTCGGTGTGATAAGCATGATATTATTAGGATTTTCATTAAAAAACAACTGGTTCAACCTCTATGGTGAATTGCCAGATCCAAGTATTTTAGAAAACCCTAAAAGTGAATTAGCTTCTGAACTTTACTCTGCAGATGGAGTACTTTTGGGTAAGTATTTCCGTAAGAATAGAACCAAGTCAGAATATGAGGATTTATCTCCTAATTTATTAAATGCACTTTTAGCTTCTGAGGATGTACGTTTCAAAGATCACTCAGGCATCGACTTCAAAGCCACACTTGCTGTTCCATATTATCTATTTAAATATGTAACAATGGGTGGACAAAAGAGGGGTTCATCTACTATCACACAACAGTTGGCTAAGAACTTATTCAAAATCAGAAGAGAGGAAAACTTAAGAGGCAGACTTTCTGATGTGAGAGGTTTGAACTTAGTAATCAACAAGTTTAAAGAATGGATTGTAGCAGTTGAGTTAGAGACTTCATATACTAAAAAAGAAATTATCACCATGTATTTGAACACAGTGGATTTTGGTTCAAATGCATTTGGTATTCATGTAGCTTCAAGAACTTTCTTTGGTGTAGACCCTGATCAGTTAAGTATTCCTGAAGCTGCTGTATTGGTGGGTATTCTTCAAGCCCCTTCATATTACAGCCCAAGATATCATCCTGAAAGAGCCGTTTATGTTCGTAATAAGGTAATTTCTCAAATGGAAAAATACGGCTATATCGACAAAGCTGAGGAACAGAAATTGATGGCCGAAGAAATGGTCCTTAATTATAATGTAGAAAACCACAATAAAGGTATTGCTCCTTACTTCAGAGCGGAGGTTGTGAAAGACCTTTTGAAATTCTGTAAAGAAAAAGGGTTTGACCTTTATGCTGACGGACTTAAAATCTATACAACTATTGATTCTAGAGTTCAGAAATATGCTGAAAAAGCTGTCGAAAAACACATGCGAGAGCAACAAGCTTTATTTAATGAGCACTGGAAAGGACAAGGAAAACCTTGGAGAGATAGAGAAGGTAAAGTGATTCCTAACTTTATGGCTAGAGCTATCAGAAGAACTCAAGTTTATAGAACATTAAGAAAACAAATTGGTAATGACTCTTTAGCGATCGACAAGCAGTTGAAAGTGAAGAAAAAAATGAGGGTCTTCTCTTGGAACAATCCAGATTATCAAATTGACACATTAATGAGTTCTTACGATTCATTGCGTTACTATAAAATGTTCTTACAGATTGGTATGATGTCAATGGAACCTAAATCAGGTGAAATCAAAGCTTGGGTAGGTGGCATTAACTACAAGTACTTTAAATACGATCACGTAAGATTAGGATACAGACAACCTGGTTCAACTTTCAAACCGTTCTTGTATTCAAGAGCATTGGAAGACAGATTCCAACCTTGTTCTCCTATTGTAGATATCCCTATCACATTCACGGCTGAAGAAGCAAAATCAGACAAACCTTGGACTCCTAAAAATGCAGACCGCTATAGTGGACAAACTTTTACAATGCGTCAAGCAATGTCAAGATCCATCAACACAGCCGCCGCCTATTTAGTAAAAGAATTAACGGCTAATGAGCTAGCAAAATACTCTGCGGATAAGTTTGGTTTCCGATTTATAAGGGATCAAATGTTTGACTATATGCTCACAGATGATGACAGAGAAAGAGGTATAACAGGTTATGATAAGAAGCCTATATTAGGTGTACCTTCACTGTGTTTGGGTACTGAAGATGTTTCTGTTTATGAAATGGTAACTGCCTACTCTACCTTTATTAATAAGGGTGTCTGGACGGAACCATTATTCATTACAAGAATTGAAGATAAAAACGGTCGTGTACTGAAAGAGTTTATTCCTAAGAAGAAGGAAGCGCTGAATGAGAAAACAGCATGGTTAATGACTTATATGTTGAGAGGTACATCTGAAGAGGCAGGTGGTACAGCTTTAAGATTGACTCGCTATAATTTCAGAAGAGATCAGAAAACAAGAGAAGATTTCCACGTAGCTGGTAAAACAGGTACAACAGCCAACTTCTCAGATGCTTGGTTTATGGGCTTCACAAATGATCTTGTCACTGGCGTTTGGTGTGGTGGTGAAGACAGAAGTATTCACTTTAGAACGATCAAATATGGTCAAGGTGCAAGACAAGCACTTCCTGCATTTGCCTACTTCATGGAAGACGTTTATGCAGATAAAAAGCTTATCAATGAGTTGGGATATAAGAGGTCTACATTCCCTGAACCTTCAAAACCAATCGATGTTGAGCTTGATTGTAGTAAATACGATGTTGAAAACTTCGGTGAATTTGGTGCAGAGCCAGATTCTACAATGGAAGATGAATATATGCAACCTACTGAAGCTACAGATGGAATTTTGTAAACAGTAGTTTCAATTAACAGAAAGGCGAGAATAGACCAAGTGTTTGTTCTCGCCTTTTTTTATACAAAGTCACTTGACAAAGTATATTATTAGTCGTTTAAGCTGTACTCTATAAAAAACTTTAAATAATATCACTTTTTACAGAGTATTGTTACGTTGACCGATTAAAAATCCAACCCACAAATATTTATTTGTTAATTTTAGCCGATTACTTATTACACTGAATACCGCATAACTCAATCAGTATCAAATAGTGTTTAAATATTATTGTTGAATCAAAGCTCTTTTCAACAGTACATTGACCTAGTTTTGAAATGGACATAGAAATAAAAGACAAATTACAGAGTAAAGGCAATATTAAAATTGAACCTTTCAAGGAAAGTATCCGCAAAACCAAACCGCATAAGCATCATAAATATTTTGAGATTATCTATTTGTATCAAGGTTCGGGCACACACATTATTGACAATGATACTTTCATAATCCAACCTCCAACGATGTTCTTTATGAGGAAAGATCAATTACATTGTTGGGATATTACTACACCTCCCAAAGGATATGTAATCATTCTGAAAAAAGATTTCCTTGAAAATTCTATGGATAAAGAACTTGAGAAACTGATTGCACAATTAAGTAATCAAGTTTGTGTGGATGTGAAAGAGTTTGAGAAAATCAACACTATTTTTGAATTGTTGGTAGAGGAAGTGAAAAAATCAACAAGTTATCAACAAACTATTGTTGAAGGTTTGCTAAAAGCATTATTTGCTAAAACTTTAACAACAATTTCACCAATTGAAAGCACTATTAAGACCAACCTTCCTTCAATTTTTGTGGATTTCAAAAGTTTATTAGAAAATGATGAAGTTATTCACAACAGTGTTCACTTCTATGCTGAAAAACTAAATACTACTCCACAAAACTTAAACACAATCTGCAGACAGGCTACAGGAATTGCCGCTTCAAAGGTAATAGGCGAATTTATTATCAAAGAAGCAAAGCGACTTTTGCTATATACAAATCTCCCTATCAGTGAAGTAGCTTATAAATTAGATTTCAAAGACACATCTCACTTCAATAAATATTTTAAAAGAAATACTGAACAAACTCCTTCTCAGTTTAGAAATGGATAATCAATAAAAAAGAGCATGCTTTTCAACATGCTCTCCTGAACTTCTATTTCTTAATGAATTTCTTATGGAATATTTCTCCGTCTTCTCGTTCTATTTTAAGGATATAAATACCTTCACTGAGCAATGATATATCCAATTTACCACTTAACAATGTTACAGGCACATCTACCTTTTCACCTGAAGTCTTAAATAAATTCACATTATTGATCTTCAATTTTGACATAATGTATAAATCCTTTCCAACACCAGGGTTGGGATATATAATTGGTGCCTTTTCTGCAAGATCTCCTTCAAGACTTGTCACATTTGCAGTTGCAGAAGTGGTCACATTTACCACGTTTGAAAAATCTCTCTGTTCATTGGTACCTACTACAAACATTGACATACTTTTCCTTCCTTCTGTTGTATATTCTATCTCATGAGGACCTTCACCATAGCGTATGATAAAATCTTCACTTGGATCATCCTGAAAAGCCCATCCGATCAATGCACCACTTGTATTTGAAGCATTTGTAAACGTCACTTTTTCATTTAACCCAACCACTGTTTTATCTACAGCGTAATTTAAAGTACCTACAGTGGGAGTGTAATCCAATACTTGGAAATCATCCATCGCTAGGCCAATACCTCCGCTAGAATCTAGTGTGGCACCTACAAAGAATAAACGCATTGCTACTTTTTCACCTTCAAACCCTGCCAATGGAATGTATTTCGTCACCCATTGATCATTTGTCGAACCTGTCATTAGCGGAATCCCTTCTCCTCCCCAGTGATCTTCACTTGATAATTCATTGGTCCAATCCGAGTCTTTATAGAAACCTAATGGACGCCATGATGCACCATAATCATCTGTAAATTCTACTCGCATACCATCAATTTTATCGGCTACGTCCATTTTCAATTGGAACGTAAACATCTGAGTGGAATCAAAATTTTCTTGATCACCAGGTAAATCAAATACAGAAGTATACAAATAGAAACCTGTCGGAACTTGATACCCTGCCGTATCTGGACCAAGAACATAAGCATTAGAACCACTTGTTGTTCCTGATTTCCCTGTTATGGCTGAACTATCCAGCAATAAATCTGTTCCTGCAAGGTTCAATGAGTAGAATAATAATTCATCAGACTCTAAATCTCCTCCATCTGAAGCCAAGAAAGGAGCTTCTTTTATCCCTAAAATACCTATGGTATCTTGGTAAGCAGATGCAGGATTATTATCTACTTCCAGCTTCACAATATATGTTCCCGCAGTAGTGTAAGTGTATGTAGGGTCTTTTTCTGTTGAAGTTCCTCCATCACCAAAATCCCAAGCATAGGTAGTTGCACCGCCAGAGTTATAGATAAAATCGATTGGTCTGTTTACATAAGCTACATCAGCAGGTTTTGTAAATTCACCAGATGGATCCTTTTTCGTTAAATTGAAGTTGTTGATCATGAATCCGTCATCCGTATCTTCAATCAAGAAAGCAGACTCCATTCTGTAGACAAACCTGAATCTTACTTTTTCACCCGTTAAAAACGATACATTATAAGATGTAGAATCCCTATCATAATTCCCTAACCAACCTACTTGATCTTGGAAAATAATAGGATGAATTGCACAAGCGTCATCTGGCGTCTTATTGTACCACCCAGTCCCTAATCCATCAAAAGCATCTCCTAATAATTTCCACGTACCACCATTATCAGTAGTGTATTCCATTTTCGCAGCTGCAGGAGCATTACAGTAGGTAATATGCATGCTTTTCAGGAAGTTGATTTTATATTCGTGGCCAGCTTCAGTAAGGTCAAAAGTTGGTGTATATAAATAGGCTTCAAATGATCTTAATGGAACTCCACCGGCTAGAGTAGTAGCCCAAGTTAACGAGTCTCCGCTATTGATATCATCACCTCTTGCTCTTCCCCATTCCCAAATATCATCTCCATCTCCACCGTCAAAATAAACGGTCTCTGTCACAAAACCGCCAGTATCCAATTGGAAGTCATTGGAGAAAGGTACTGTTTCTTCAGGTCCTTTTGGAGGTCCTTCTGTCATTCTGATTGCTCTTCTAAATGTATTTTCTCTCCCTTGATCATCTTTCACAGTAAGTGTTATCACATACGAACCTAAATCAGTCAGTGAGGTATAAGTATGAGAAGGGTTCATTTCTGTAGATGTAGTTTCATCTCCAAAAGTCCAGAAATAAGTCAAGTTTGAGCCAAAAGAAAGGTTTTCGAATTCTAAGGCTTGGTTGATGATGCCATTATCAGAAAGAATGTTGAAAGCCGCTAAAGGTCTATTGGATTGCAAAGCATCCATGGCCGCACTCATATTAATTCTTCCTGCACCCAAAGCATTCTGATAATTAGGGTTTCTAGGGTTAATATCCGTAGAAGTTCCCATTAATACTGCTGATAGCTGATCTGGTGTTAGATTGATATTCTGTGTCTTAAGAAAAGCGGCAGCTCCTGCTACCATCGGACATGACATGGAAGTACCGGTATAAGGTGCATAATCTCCTAAAGGGTTCCCATTATCTGCCGCTACGGTACTGATAATATCAGTTCCGGGTGCTGAAATGTCTATCCATGCACCATATTGAGACGAAGGTGATTTTACATCATTACTAGTCGTATTTGCTACCGCAATCACATTATCATAGCCTGCAGGATAACTTGGCAAATTCACGTTATCATTTCCTGCCGCCGCTACAAACAGCATTCCTTTTTCTTCTGTAGCTTCTTTAATCATCCTTGCAATTGTTGCCGAATAACCGTAGCCACCATAAGACATACTCACAATATCCGCTTCCATCTCAATGGCATACATTAATGCTTCTGTCGAATGTGTAATTGCTCTTGCATCAGGTGTATCATCAGAGGTTGCTTTTACTGCTAGAATCTTTACTCCATTGTTGGTAACGGATGCCCCTCCTGTACTATTATTCGTTACAGCTCCTGCAATACCTGCACAGTGTGTGCCGTGAGAAAAATTAAATCGACTTGCTTCAGATCTCGGTGGATTAGGATCAGGGTCTCCATTTTCGTAAGTATCTCCTGATGCATCCCAACCTTGGTAATCATCTATATAACCATTTTTGTCATCATCCCTTCCATTGTTAGGTATTTCACCTTCGTTGATATATATATTTGCAACTAAGTCTTCATGTGTAATCAAAACACCATCATCTACAATTGCTAATACAACATCTCTCTGCCCTTCTATCGTTTTTCCTTTTCCCCACGCTTCCATTGCTCCTACCAAGTCCAAGTGATATTGATCTTTTGCTAATGGATCATTGGGATCATTAAAAATAATCGGCAAGGGAACACTCTCCACGTACATCACATTAGGATCATTATTTAATTCCCTGCGGAAATTATCCATATCAGATTGCTCGTAAAGAGTGATCTGAAGAACGTCTGAAACACTATTCTTCAATACAGACATGGGTTCCATTACTCTTTTGATCCTCGCATCAGTCAACAGATTGTAAATTCTTCTTTTCTCACTATCCACAAACTGTTGCTGCCCTGCATCCATATAAGCAAATGCTACATCTTTAGGGTCTTTGAACCTTACAAAAAGCTTTGCGGGAGCAGATTGAATAGATGGAGTAATCCACCTTTGCGATGGAGAAGTGGCCAATTGCTGTTGCTGTGCCACTACTTCACTTCCCAACATGAGACTTCCCATGAATAGGAGTATTTTATATATATAATCTTTTTTCATGGTCTTTTACTTTTTAGTGAGAAGAAGTACCCATTGTTTTGTCGTCGTCCCATCTGTAAATAAAACTTCCAAGGAAATTTTCCCATTCGATAAAGTTTCACCTTGAAGAGACACATAATTATCTGATGGGCCTAAAAACTCACCACATTGATCTATGATTTGGAAAGGAATGTCTTGGAAATCACCTGCAATATTTGAAATGTTATAAAGTCCCCAAATATTATCTGGATTCGCTAATGGACCAACCGTAGTAAGCGTAACATCATCTACTGTTTTTGTTCCTTCTTCAGTGGTCATCTCAGCGGCATAAGTACCATCTAAACTTGTAGGGCAATGAATATCCTCAATGACAATATTATATACTTTACGAATACCTCCTTGACCTACTGTTATCTCCTGTCCATTATCTAAATTCACAGCAGATTCTAGAATAATATCTAAAGTCTTCCCTCCTTCTTTATCCACTCCATAAACTACCAATGGAGAGACTTCTATATCTGCAGTATTCCTTGTGTTTGTAAAGTTTTCTTCACCTGTAGCATCTTCTGATTTAATCCTATTTTTAATGATAAACTTTCCACCTTCAGCTGTAGCAAACTTTTCTGTTACATCTTGAAAGTCTGGATTATTTCTTTCAATGGCTTTAGCTGTAAAGTCTGTTCCAAAAGATGCAGCTCCTCCGAAGGAGTACGTCACCTCAATTCCTCGGTCTGTATTAATTGCCATAGGCATTCTTACTTCCAAGCTAAGCGGCACTGAATTTTCCTTGATGGAGTCTACTTCTCCAATAGGCGTTGCTACTGAAAAAGCCACTGTCTCCCCGATAAACTCAGCTTGAACTTCCTCTTTATAGGTATCATAAAGCTCACAGCTTTGGAAGAAAACTCCCATGCATAAAAGCCCTATTAGTATTAATTTATTTTTCATCTGTTTCTTAGGTTTAATTTGAAGGCATAAACCACATTGGGAAATCCAAAGGTTTTTGTTCTGGAATGTTCGGGTTAGCACTTATCTCATTAGGAGAGTAAGGCAATCGAGCAATGTGTTCACTCAATACAGCATCAATAGGCAATGGGCGGTCACTCGGGTAATCAGTTCTTCTTACATAAGTCCATGCGTCCATTCCTCTTTGAAATGTTTCAATATAACCTTGGTGATATACAGCTTGAAGTGCATTGCTAGGAGCTAATGTTTGTAAGTCAGGCAAGGCTCCATTATAGTTATCGTATTCGAATTGAGTGACACCACTTCCATTATCTTGAACTGCCGTCAGTGAATTCAAATGGATTATATTCAATACAATACCTTCTCTATAATAATCATTGGCATCTGAAGTAGTACCCGGAATCCACCCCTTAAGAATTGCTTCTGCTCTCATAAACTTTAACTCAGCAGCAGTTACCCAATAATCAGGAGAAGTAGCAGTGATAAAGTTTAAACTTAATACAGAATTTGAAGTGAAAGCTGAACTTGATCCTGGAGCTACACCAGTGTGTGGTACAGCGTCTACCACACCATCCGGACGATCATAAAAAATATCCAATCGTGGATCATTAGTTCCTCTCAATAAATCAATAAATGGGGTACTTGCAAAGAAGAATAAACTCTGCCCTCCAGCAAACTGAAAGTGTAGTTTATAAAATTGGTTGGCATTATTCAGGTCTTCATAGTAATTCATAACTACTTCATCACCTAAATCTTCCACGTGTTCTTGTCTGAATGCTGATTCCAATTTGGGTTTCGCATAAGCTTCATCCTTTGCTGCAATCAGCATTAAAGTTTTTATTTTAATAGAGTTCGCAAATTTAATCCATCGGTTTAAGTCGCCCTTGAAAAGTAGATCTTCACCACCAATCTTTGCAGGGTCACTCATATCAAAATTATCAACTGCTTCATCTAGCATGTCCACAATACCTTTTAAGATTTCTTCCTGAAAATTTCCATTTGGAAAAAGAATATCTGTGTTTAATGCTTCGGTAAATGGAACATCTTCAAACATTAATGTCAGGTGATAAAAAGCAAAAGCCTGCATGATCTTGAATTGTGAAGCAGTATTTACTTCTCCTATCTCATTGGCCAAAAGTTCACCTCTACTTGCATTTTTCAAGCAGTTGGCATAATAAGTTGCCCAAGTATTGGTTTGAGGGAAGGAAGGGATAGAGAAATTGTCTGCTGAGGAGAATACATTTGCTCCAGCCCCCACATAATGCTGCGCCCAGCGGTTAAACAAATTCGTTTCCATTACCTTATCAGAACTAATATTTGTCATGATTGTCGTCATGAGTAATCCCGGCTGTTCGGCTATCTGTTCATCGCCTGCAGCAAAAGGGTCTGTATTTACATCTAAAATACTATCACAAGAGTAACTGAATGTAAGGGCAACGAACACACATACTCTTGTTAATAGGTTGCTGTATTTATTATTCATCTTCATTGTTCTAGAATACTAGTTTAAGATTTCCACCAAAACTTCTTGTAGAAGGTAAACTACCCATTTCCACGGATCCTGAAGCATCACTTGCCGCTTGGAACAAACTTGTTTCTGGATCGATATGAGGTATTTCACTGTAAATAAGCCAAAGGTTTCTTGCTTCAAAACCCACAGCCACCGACTTGATAAAACCTGTTTTCTTCAACAAGGCTTTAGGCAATGCATAGGATAAACTTACTTCACGAAGTTTTATATAGGTTTTACTGAATACTGAGCCTTCTGCAATACCGCTTGTAGAGTAAGCTTGCCAGTAATCCTGATGTGTCACAGCTATATCATTTTGTTTAACAGAACCGTCTCCATTTTCGATGTAAGCATTTTTATCTATAAATACCTGCTCTCTATTAACAGCTGTTTCTGCTGCTAGACCATCAAATCTTAAATCACCTACTGTTCTTGAAATCATCTTACCTCCCTGATTCCAATCAATCAGGAAGTTTAAAGTCACGCCTTTATAAGTGAAGCTATTTTGGAACCCTAAAAGGAATTCTGGCTGAATCTCTCCGAATGTTTGTTCATCACCCTGCATTCTCAAACCAGTTTTAGGGTCAACTAGAATTTCTCCCGTTTCAGCTCTTTTAAAACCTACACCCTGTAATTGTAAAGACTCTCCTGGTACTGCTTGAACAGAAACTCCATTAAAACCAGAAGCAATCTGAAGCTTATCCAAACCTTCCGCTAATTCAGTAACCTTATTTTCATTTCTTGTGAAATTGATTTGAGAATTCCATTCAAAAGAATTGGTCTTTACCGGAATAAATGAGAGTAATAGCTCTATACCTTGATTGGTAACTGTACCTGCATTGATTCTTTTTCTTCTATAACCTGTAGATTCAGGTGTAGGTACCGCCAAAATCTGATTAGATGTTTCAATGTTGTAGAAAGTAAAATCTACTCCCGCTCTACCATTAAAGAAACTCAACTCCGTACCTATTTCCCATGAGTTTTGTCTTTCAGGAACTAGATTTTCAGGTGGAATAACATTGGTTGCAGAGTAAGCCGTCTGACCATTGAAAGGGTAATTATTAGTAGTACCATATTGGCCAAAATACTCTGATAAAGGATTATAGTAATAGTCCAATTGATATGGATTTGTATCATTACCTACTTGAGCAGCACTTAAACGAAGCTTACCAAAGGAGAAGATATCATTATGAATTTTGAATGCATCTGAGAAGACAAATGATAAACTCGCTGAAGGATAAAAATAAGAGTTGTTGTTCTTAGGAAGTGTAGATGACCAATCATTTCTCATCGTCACATTCAATGTCAAATAATTATCATAAGTCAATGATACATCACCATACATACCTAATAATCTCTGCTCTGAAAAATCTGTCCTGCTTGTTGTATTTTTTGCATTGGTAGGAGTATAAATTCCCGATACAGATAGCTCCGAAGCTTCCAACGTACTTCTTTCAAACATTCTGCTATTATATTCATGACCTACAATGGCAGTCAGTTTGAACTTCTCTCCGAAATTTTTCTGAACTGTAGCCATTAGAGATGTCGTCAATTCAGTATTTGTGATATCATCATTAGTAAATGATCCATTTAATGCTCCAAGGGTTCCCTTTGCTGATTTTCTGAATCGTTTATCTACTCTATAATCCAAACCTACTCTCGCTCTGAAGCTCAACCAATCTGTTGCCTGTGCTTCCAGCATACCAAATCCAAAGAAACGGTTAAGATTTACATCATTACCATTTTTCTCAGCCACCCAATACGGGCTATTAGAAAAGACTCCGATCGGATCTTGTTTTCCATCTACCAATTTCAAACGATCAATAGAGGTTGTTCTAGGAATACCATTGATTATACTTGTCAACACATTGGGAGAGTTACCTCCTTGAGAAACCGATCCTCTCGTTTCTGATTTCACGTAGTTGATACCTACCCTAGATTTAATGACTTTATTAAGTTGCTGTCCTGCATTAATAGCAAATGTATATCTGTCTAACCCTGCCCCTGGAACAATACCTTTTTGGTTCATGGAAGTGAATCCCAATCTATAATCTCCTTTTTCAGTAGCACTTGATACATCTATGGAATTAATAAATAACGTACCAGTCTGATAGAAATCCTCTACATTGCTCGGATAAGCAGTAAGTGATTCTAAAGGCCATTGACTTTCTGGTAAACCTGCTGTATCTGCATCATAATTATAAGATGGAACAATCTGCCCTTCAATTTTAGGACCCCATCCATTTTCTGATCTTTTATCATATTTACCATAAGAGCCTTGAGCATATTCATTTTGAAATGAAGGTAATCTATTGGGCATTTCGGCTCTAAAACTAGTACCAATACTTACAGTTGGTCCAGTAGATGATTTTCCTCTTTTAGTAGTAATAATGATTGCTCCATTGGCGGCTCTTGATCCATAAAGCGCGGCGGCTGAAGCTCCTTTCAATACAGTTACCGATGCAATATCAGCGGGGTTAATTTCGCCTGCACCATTACCAGCATCAAATGCTCCTTGAATACCACTACCTGTTGCAATATTCTGATTACTAATAGGCACACCATCCACAACCATTAAAGGCTGATTATTTCCACTCAATGAATTGGTACCTCGAATTACAATTCTGGTAGAACCTCCAGGGTTTGAACTTGCTTGTGAAATCTGTACACCTGGCACTTTTCCGGAGAGAGAGTTTAAGAAGTTGGTTGACTTTACTCTTTCTACTTCTTCCCCTTTCACGGAGGTTACGGAATAGCCTAAAGTACGTTTTTCACGCTCTATGGCATTGGCTGTCACCACTACTTCATCTAATTGTTCAGTGTCAGCTTCCATAGAAACATCAATTTTGGATTGATTTCCTACTTCTACTTCTTGTGATTTCAAACCGATGAAATTGTAGACTAGCACTTTGTCATTTTGCTGCAGTGCTATTTTATACTTTCCGTCTACATCGGATACAGCCCCTCGTCTAGTTCCTTTGACAACGACTGTTACACCAGGTAAAGGGGACCCTTCGCTGGTAATTGTACCTGTTACTACTCTTTCCTGTGCAAGTGATATTGAGATCGATAATACAGAGAGCAACCAACATAAGATTGTTTTAAGTCTCATTAGTTAAGGATGGTTTAATAATAGAAGTTTACATTTAAGTTCATCTTTGATAATTTGCTTACAGTTTAATCATTGAAGAGATATACACGTTCTATCATAATTTCCTTAAACTGATTTAGAGTAATAGATGCACATATTAGGGTGATGCATTAATGAAATTTGAAGAGTTAAGTAAAACCAATTCCCCAAAAAATAATAGGTCATTTCCTATAGTGTTCTGATGGTAGAAAGAGCTCCTGAAAACGCTTTTTCAGTCCTATATTTTGTTTAAAGTCTTAGTAGAATGTAATATCTTTTTCTATCGAAGATGAAAAAAAGGTTAATTTTCTCTTATAATATTACATAATTTTATCTTAATATCCTTCAAACAGTTAGAAGAAAAAATTGCATTTATTTAATATTCGTCCTAAAACATAAAAATCCCAACCTCAAATGAATGAGATTGAGATTCAATATTTTCAATTTATCTTTTCTAATGCAGTCTTAGATGATATACTGGCTTAAGTCTCTGTTTTTCACCAAACCTGACAATCTTTCATTGACCATCTCTTTAGTAACAACAATCTGAGCATTAGCACCAATTACGTCTGGCACATCAAACAACAAATCATTTAATAAATGAGACATTACAGTGTGCAATCTTCTTGCTCCAATGTTCTCCACTTCTACATTGATTTCATACGCTAAACGAGCGATTTCATCTAAAGCATCTTCATTGAATGACAACTGAACATTCTCAGAACCTAATAATGCTTCATATTGTTTTGTCAACGCATTCTTTGGCTGTCTTAAGATCACTTTGAAATCTTTATCCGTCAAGCTTTGCAACTCAACTCTGATTGGAAAACGTCCTTGTAATTCTGGAATCAAATCAGAAGGTTTTGCAACGTGGAATGCTCCTGCTGCAACGAAAAGCATGTGGTCTGTTTTCACAATACCGTGCTTCGTATTTACAGTACTTCCTTCTACAATTGGAAGCAAGTCTCTCTGTACACCTTGACGTGATACATCTGCACCATTCTTATTACCACCGCTAGCTACTTTATCAATCTCGTCAATGAAGATAATACCAGAGTTTTCTGCTAAACGAACTGCTTCATCCTTTACTTCATCCATATCGATCAATTTAGAACTTTCTTGATCTACAAGGATTTTACGAGCCTCAGCAATTGTCATTTTTCTTTTCTTGGTTTTCTTCGGCATCATACCGTTGATCATCTCCTGAATGTTCATCATAGAACCTTCATCGATCGGTGATCCACCAATAAAACCTAGATTACCTCCGTTTTTATCTACAGTAACGTCAATTTTTCTTTCCTCTAACTCACCCGCACGCAATTTCTCTCTGAAACGCTCTCTTGTTTTCTCATTCAATTCATGATCCTGAGAAACATACTCTCCAGTAGTAGTTGTTGGAGTTCCTTTTAAAGGTGGAATCAAAGCATCCAAAATTACATCCTCAACAGCTTGAGAAGTCTTTTCTTCTACCAATGCTTTCTTTTGATCCTGTACCATGGTCACAGCTTGTTCCACAAGGTCACGCACCATGCTTTCCACATCTCTACCCACATATCCTACTTCAGTAAACTTAGAAGCTTCCACTTTCACAAACGGTGCTTTTGCTACCTTTGCCAAACGGCGAGCGATTTCAGTTTTACCAACACCTGTAGAACCAATCATCAATATATTATTAGGCATAATCTCTTTTTGCATATCACCGGCAACGTTCATTCTACGCCAGCGATTTCTAAGAGCAATGGCTACATTCTTTTTAGCATCGTCTTGACCAATAATGTATTTATCTAATTCTGCAACAATCTCTCTTGGGGTTAAATATGATGAGTTTTCTAACATGCTATGTTTATCTTTTGTATAACTTCAATTTCTTAGCAATGGATTGATCAACATTCTGGAATTGTATTCCTTCTCTGTTATTATTCAATGACCGTCTTCTTTCTTTTATCCCAGCCTGAAGTCGCAACTGCCAGCGTTAAACTGTTTGTCGCTCCAGCCACATGATACCAAGCGGCACTGTATCCAAAGTCTATGTGCTTTTTTATCTTTAATGATGCTCCTATCGACATTCCAGCTAAGCCTTTTACGCCTTGGGTTACCATCTCTTTCCTACGCATTACATTATAGCCGACACGAAGGTTAAGCACTTTTCCTAAAACAAATTCACCGCCAAAGCTAAAATGACGTGACAATTTGTCAGCAAAACTAGGTTCTGAGTAAAGATCATTGCCAAAAGCGTCCTTTTCTCCTTTCAACGAACTGTCAGTATAGGTAATATCAAACTGATGTAAGTGATGATATGTTACAGAAAATCGGATTGGCATTCTCTCTGGTTTGAAGGAGATACCTAATTGAGTATCAAAAGGTAGTTCTGAATTATCATTAGGTTGATAATCTCTCATTACAAAACCTGCATTCTTTATCACCAAACCAACAACGAGGTCTTTTGTTGGATGAATAAAGGCTCCATTTAAATCAAACATCAACGCATTTGACTTATAAGTTTCAATCGTTGAAGCTGCAAACTTTACATCCGCAGACATTGAAAATACACCTTGAGTTCTTGTATAGCTACCTTGAAACCAGAAATCATTGGCACTATAGGTACCAGTAGAAATTCCATGATCATCAAATCCATCAAAGCTACCATAACTCATATACCCCATTCCTATCCCAACTATGCCTTTACCTACTTTATGAGCATATCCTAGAGAGGTCAAACCAGCTGAAGTGTGATAATCATAGTAATTAAAAGTCACTTTGTTCACTGATTTTTCTCCCAGTAATGCTGAGTTATAAAACATAGCATTAGGATCATCCAAGCCTGATGACACTAGAAAGCCACCTAATCCCACTTGACGTGCATTGGTTGGAACTCCTAAAAAACTATAGGTTTCACTTCCTCCCAATTGAGCAAATGAAGAGTTGATAGGAGTAATAACAGTTAAAAAAATTAAGTACAGATAAATAGATAATTGCTTCATTATCGTTTTGCCTTATAAAATAATGTCGAGCAGTTATTCGGGTTGAATAAAGTACTCTTTTTTGATTCAATTTGATCGATTGTAACACTTCTCAGCTTACCTTCTTCTTCATTAATCAAGTTTGGATTTCCTAAAGTTGCTCCATATGCAATGGACATGGCTCTCGGCAGAATTTCTGTTTTTCCGTAAGTCATAGAAAATTCCGCTTGATTTTTCACCTTTTCTAAATTCTCAGGATTGACCTCAGAAGCAATAAAACCATCTATAACACTTTGAAGTTCTCCTTCTGCATCTTCCAAACTTACACCATCAGCCGTTTTTCCAGTAATGCAGAATAATCCCGGTTCAAAAGATCCTGTGATAAATGCTGAAACTCCTGAATATACTTTTTTATCTTTCACCAGTTTTTCATAAAGTAAAGACGACTTCCCTCTACCTAATAAATCACTGATTAAGTCAGTAGTGTAATACCCCTCCTGCGATCTTCCTTCCATATGCCACACCTTATAAAGTACATCCAAAGGCACTTTTTCCTCGACAATTTTTCTTCTCGGTGCTTCTTGGATAGGTTCCACAGGAATATTTCTTATTGGTTTTTCACCTGACGGAATAGGCTCAAACCATTTTTTTGCTAATTGCTTCACTTCTTCCAACTTCACGTTTCCAGCAACAACCATCACAGCATTCGAAGGAACATAATATTTATTGAAAAATGCTTTCACATCTTCCATCGTAGCATCTTCAATATGCTTGATTTCCCTGCCAATTGTTGGCCATTTATAAGAGTGCTCTTTATAAGCCAATTCTCTTAAGTGGTGCCATACATCTCCGTAGGGTTGATTGATATAACGTTGTTTGTATTCTTCAATCACCACCTTACGTTGCACTTCCAACACATTGGGGTCAAAAGATAAACTCAGCATTCGGTCTGCTTCCAACCAAAAAGCCGTTTCCAGGTTTTGAGCAGGAAGAGTGATATAATAGTTTGTAATATCAGGTGAAGTAAATGCATTGTTGGTTCCTCCCACTTTTTGAAGAGGAGTATCATAAGAAGGAATGTTGACTGATCCGCCAAACATCAGATGCTCAAACAAATGGGCAAATCCTGTTTTTTCCGGGTCTTCATCTCTTGATCCCACATCATACATTATATTCAGAACAGCTGAAGCTATATTATGGTCTTCATGAACATAAACTTTCAGTCCGTTATCTAATTCGAACGCCGAGAACTTTATCATTGTGTTATTTTATAATAAGTATATAAAGTTAGCAGACCTATACCACTTTCCAAATTCAAATTAGAGCAAACATTTTACTAACTTTGTTTTTGAGCTCGATTTTATGAATGCTTATATGTAAAAATCAGCTCACAACAATAGAAATTATCTATTTCAGATCGATTTCACAACAGAGAAACATCACGTAAAGTTTTTTCACTAATAATGAGAGAAGATTACTTAAAAGGAGATAATGAAGGATTTTCAGATGCAGAAAGGGATGTTGAAAGAGCATTAAGACCTCTCTCATTTGATGACTTCACAGGTCAACAGAAAATTGTTGAAAACTTAGAGATATTTGTTCTTGCCGCTAAAAAAAGAGGAGAACCACTGGATCATGTACTGTTACATGGACCTCCGGGCTTGGGTAAGACCACATTATCCAACATCATTGCCAACGAAATGGAAGCTGAGATTAAAATTACATCTGGTCCCGTTTTAGAAAAACCTAGTGATTTGGCAGGTCTTCTGACTAATTTAGAAGATAATGATGTTTTATTTATTGATGAAATACACCGCCTGAATCCTGTAGTGGAAGAGTATTTATACTCCGCTATGGAAGACTTCAGAATAGATATTATGCTGGATTCTGGTCCAAATGCGAGAACGATTCAAATTGACCTCAATCCTTTTACATTAATAGGTGCAACGACTAGATCTGGCCTTTTGACAGCTCCTTTGAGAGCTCGTTTTGGTATCAATGCAAGGTTACAGTATTATGATTCTAAACTACTGACTTCCATTGTAAAAAGATCTTCAAGTATTTTAGAAACTCCTATCAATGATGATGCAGCATTTGAGATTGCAAGAAGGAGCCGAGGCACGCCACGTATTGCCAATAATTTATTGAGAAGAACACGTGATTTTGCTGAAATCAAAGGAGATGGTACTATTACCCTGGATATTGCAAAGATGGCACTTGGTGCGCTAAATGTTGACCAAGGAGGTTTGGATGAAATGGATAACCGTATCCTATCTACTATTATTGAAAAGTTCAAAGGCGGTCCTGTTGGAATCACTACAATTGCCACAGCTTGTGGTGATGAAGCGGAGACAATTGAAGAAGTTTATGAGCCTTTCTTAATTCAGGAAGGGTTTATAAAAAGGACTTCAAGAGGACGAGAAGTAACACTCAAAGCTTATGAACATTTGGGTATGATCCCTCCTTCTGACGGCACCCAAAACACTCTGTTTTAGAGGCAAATCCCACAATAATTGAGAAATAAGAAGATTGGGTAAAAAAACTTGCCTGATCTTTTTTTTTTACAAGAAAATATTGATATAATTATAAATATTATAATACTAAGAGTACTAATTACTATCGGAAACATATTACTACTAATAATTAATTGCCTCTTTTTATTAACTTCAAATTGGGTATCCTCTAGCAGTAATCAAACAAACTTGGAGGCGTCAAAAGATCAAGTTGTACTTTCTGATTCAATTACTGTTTCTCAGAAAAAAATAGAGCTGCTTTATAAAGAGAGAGCGTTTGATAGCTGTATCATACAATCAGACAACCTAATCAAAAAATATCAGCGTCGACTAATGTATCAACCATTAGCTATGGTTTTTCATGTCAAAGCCAAAGCTTGTAGAAGATTACGAAAATTTGACGAAGGGATCATTGCGTCAAAAGCAAGTATGCATTGGGCGAAGAAAACCAATCAGGAAGATATCTTTGCAATACTTTTACTAGAAGTTGCAAGAAACAGAAAAGGACTCAAACAATACGGCAAGGCAATTGAAACCTATCAGTCAGCGATAGACTATAGTCAAAAATATGGAGACTTCGTGAGTGAATCCATTGCTTTGAATAATATGGGGGCAATATATAAGATTCAAGGAAAGTTCACTAAAGCAATACAACTTTATATTAAAGATGCTGAACTCAACAACAAATTAAATAGACCTAAAGACCTAGCAATTGCTTACAACAACATTGGACAGATTCATTTACTGACAAGGGAACATGAACTGGCTAAAAGTTTCTTTACTCGCTCCAAAAATTTAAGACTCGAATTGAATGATGAATACGGCTTGGCGCTTGTTTCTAACAACCTTGGAGCTGTTTTTCATGAGTTAAAAGAGTACGACAAGGCACTGGATCAGTTTTATGTTGCCTTAGCTACTTTTGAAAAGTATAATTCAAAGTACAGAATAGGTGAAGTTTATCTCAATATTTCTGACATTTTATTGCTTCAAGAAAAATACGCTGATGCTATTGCTTTCAGTAAAAAAGGTGCTACTTTTTTTCAGGAAGTAAAAGCTGAAGGTGGAATTAACAGAGCACTTAGAATTCAAGGTGAGGCCTATTTGAATTTGAAAAATTATGCTACCTCATTAAGAGTACTTAGAAAAGCACTTTCCTATTATGAAAGTGAAGAGCATTTCACTGCTGAAAAAAGAAATATTTATAAGCTTCTTGTAACAGTTTATGCGGCTCAGAATAATTATCAAAAAGCATTTGAATACCAGAGTAAATTACAGATTATAGAAATTAATTTTACAAAAGAAGCGAATAAAAGAGACCTTGCTGTAATTCATGAGAAATACAACAACAAGGATCAGCTTCTAAAAATTGATAAGCTTCAGAAAGAAAAAGAGAGAAAAGAGGAGGCTATTAGACATCAAAAACAGCTCAACTTTTCTTTTGCTTTAGTAATTGTTGTATTGTCTGCATTTGGCCTTTATATCCTTATCAATAATAAAAAGTTAAGAAAGGCTCATTTTAAAATCAGAAAGCAAAATAATGCTATAAATGAAATCCATAATGAGTTAACAGACAGCTTACAATATGCTTCCACTATTCAGGAATCTTTAAATAGTATACCCGAAGAAATCAAAAACTTTATACATGATTATTTTATACTATTAAAGCCGGCGCAAGAGGTAAGTGGTGATGTGTATAACGTTTCTGTGGTAGATCATAAAATAGTTATTTCCATGATGGACTTTGCCGGTCATGGTGTTCCAGCCGCTCTTTTGGCTACTTTGGGAGTTAAAACATTAAATCAGATTATTCAATCCGGCATAACTGCTCCTGATAGGATATTGACGGAACTGGATGCGATAATGACTAAAATATTTGATCAGAATGAAGATATGGTGGGCATTGACATGGCGGTAGTGACCATTGATATGAAAAAAAGGACTTTAGAATACTCTGGAGCAAGAAGACCTTTACTTTACATTGAATATGGTGAAAGTCATTACATTAAAGGAACTAAAAGATCGGTCTGCGATTCTTTATCTCCTTTCCAATACACTTTCCATAAACACATTATTCCTCTTACTGAAGATTTTAGATTCTACTTGTACTCAGATGGCTTCCCTGATCAGTTTGGAGGACCGAAAGGAAAGAAATTCCTTGAAAAAAACTTGCGTGATTTACTTATTGATAATGCTGAAAAAGATTATGCCTTACAAAAAGAAATAATCCAAAATAAGAGAGATCTTTGGATGAATCCAGATGTAATGACCGAAAACAAACCAACAGATGATACATTGGTGATGGGATTTCATATAAAAATCTAATTATTTTTCTATTTTAGATGTTAGGTACTAATTCAGAGGTACTTTGAGACCAAATAAAAGTGACAACATCTATGGGTAAAAGCAAACAGTATATCCTGTCTTTAGACCAAGGTACAACCAGTTCAAGAGCCATTCTTTTTGACAAAAAAGGCAAAATTATCAATTCTGCTCAAAAAGAATTCAAACAATACTATCCAAAACCGGGATGGGTGGAACATGACCCAAAAGAAATCTGGTCTACACAAGCTTCTGTAGCAGCTGAATGTATTGCAAAAGAAGGTTTGAACGGTTTGAATATTGCCGGAATTGGAATAACGAACCAAAGAGAAACTACTGTTGTCTGGGATGCTTCTACCAATAAACCTATTTATAATGCGATTGTTTGGCAAGATAGGAGAACAGCCAAGTATTGTGATTCTCTAAAAGAGAAATATACTGAGGTCATTCAGAAGAAAACAGGTCTGATTATAGATGCCTATTTTTCTGCCAGTAAAATTCATTGGATTTTAGAAAATGTAAAAGGTGCCCGAAAAAAGGCAGAGAAAGGATTGTTGAGGTTCGGTACTATTGATACATGGTTGATATGGCAATTCACAAGAGGAAAGGCCTATGTAACGGATGTGACGAATGCCAGCAGAACCATGCTTTTTAATATTCATACATTGGAATGGGATGAGGAATTACTGAAGATTTTCAATATCCCGAAAAGTATGTTGCCCGAAGTCAAAAGCAGCAGTGAGATTTATGCTCAGACAGCTACCACACTTTTTGCCAGTAAAATACCAATTGCAGGTATTGCAGGTGATCAACAGGCCGCACTTTTCGGACAGATGTGCACCAAAAGCGGTATGGTAAAAAACACCTACGGCACAGGTTGCTTTATTATGATGAATACTGGTAAAAAAGCGATCATCTCCCAGCATCAATTACTAACTACCATTGCATGGAAAATTGGTGACAATGTAAATTACGCATTAGAAGGAAGTGTTTTTGTAGCAGGGGCCGCTATTCAATGGCTCAGAGATGGACTTGGTATCATTAAAAAAGCACATCATAGTGAAAAAATAGCCAAAGAGGTGAAAGATAACGGAGGTGTTGTTTTTGTTCCAGCACTCACAGGTTTAGGTGCTCCGTATTGGGACCAATATGCAAGAGGTACTTTGGTGGGAATTACAAGGGGCACACAGAAAGGACATATTGTTAGAGCTACTTTGGAAGCCATTGCCTTGCAGTCACAAGATGTAATAGAAGCAATGCAGGCTGATATCCAAATGCAGGCAAAAGAATTAAGAGTAGATGGAGGTGCCTGTGCTAATAATTTACTCATGCAAACTCAAAGCAATATTTCAAACATCGATGTGATCCGCCCAAAAATCCTTGAAACAACAGCAATGGGGGCCGCTTTCTTAGCAGGATTAGCGGTAGGTTATTGGAGCGACATTGACGAAATCAATAAAATTTGGAAAATGGATAAATCTTTTAAAAATAAAATGAATGAAAAAGAGCGCTCTGCTACAAATCAGCAATGGAAGAAAGCTGTTCAAAGAAGTTTTAACTGGGAAAACTAATAACAATGTATATTAACACTTCCTAAAGCTCCTCTTTAGTTAATATTAGTAAAAATTTTAATAGATTTACTCCGAATTTTAAATACGTACTTAACTACATAATATCTCAAAATAATGACATTTAACTTTTTGAATGCAACAAGTAAATTAATAACCCTTGCATTCACCATCAACCTGTTGTGTGGGTGTGGTAAAAGTTCTGAACAACAACAGACTCAGTTACCGCAACTTGAAATCCCTATCACCGAAGTAACTATTCAGGATGTACCCTTAACCAAAGAATTTGTTGGTCAAGTTTACGGTACGAAAGATATTCCTATTCGCTCCAGAGTAGAAGGTTATTTAGAGGGTATATACTTCAAGGAAGGTAGTGAAGTCAAAAAAGGACAATTACTTTACAAAGTCGACCCCAAACAATATGCAGCCAATGTAGCGATGAGAGAAGGACAGCTCGCAGAAGCTAAAGTGACGCTGATCCGTGCTTCTAATGATTTAGAGCGTATTCAGCCACTAGCAGAGCAAAATGCTGTTTCCAAATCTGACCTTGATGCTGCTTTAGCCGAAAAAGGTGCTTCAGAATCTATGGTTGTTGCAGCCGAAGCGAACTTGAGAATGGCTCAAATTGAATTAGGCTACACTAGAATTACTTCTCCTATCAGCGGTATTATTGGTAAAACAGAAGCCAAAGTAGGGGAATTTGTGGGTAAAGATCCTAACCCCGTTATCTTAAATACAGTTTCAAGAATTGACTCTGTAAATGTAAGATTCTTCATCAATGAAAATGATTACTTAAGATTGGCAAGATATGCTGTAGCTCAAGAGAAATCAGGAAAGAAAAGTGAAGACGACGGAAAACCTAAGAATAACCTTGACTTGATCTTCTCAGATAACACTGTATATAAACATAAAGGACATTTCGATTTTATTGACAGAAGTGTTGATGCGAATACAGGTGCGATCCTTATTCAAGCTACTTTTCCAAACGTTGACGGTTTAATCAGACCTGGTCAGTTTGCAAAAGTTCGTTCAATCATTGACATCGTACCAAATGGAATTCTTGTTCCTCAAAGAGCAGTAATGGAATTCCAAGGACGCTATTCTGTTTATGTGGTTGACCAAGCAGGAAAGGTTTCTCAAAGAAGTATTGAATTAGCAAGACATGCTTACAAAGATTACTTCCTTGTAAAATCAGGCTTGAAAAAAGGAGAAAAGATTGTTTTGGAAGGACTTCAAAAAGTTCAAGAAGGAGCAACAATTAAATACAAAGTAGTTCAATTCGAATCACAGTACGAAGGAGTATAATGAGCAAGGAACAAATAAAATCAAACTTTTTTGTGAGGCGACCGATTGTCGCCATGGTCATTGCCATTATTATGACCATAGTTGGTGGTGTTTCTATCACAGGACTTCCTATTGAACAATACCCCAATTTAACTCCTCCCATTGTAAAGATCAGTGCAACTTATACTGGAGCGAGTGCATTAAACGTAGAGCAATCTGTAGCCACTCCATTGGAACAGGAAATCAATGGTGTGGAAAACATGATCTATATGAAGTCCATCAACTCCAATGATGGTACACTTCAAATACAAACATCTTTTGATATTGGTACTGACCCTGATATGAGTACAGTATTTACACAAAACCGTGTAGCTACTGCCACTCCAAAACTACCAGACGGTGTCAAAAGAACAGGTGTAAAAACAGAAAAATCACTTCCAAATATCTTGATGCTGATCACCCTTACTTCACCTGATGGAAGGTATGATCAGAACTTTTTGGGTAACTACTCTTTGATCAACATCAAAGATGTACTTGCAAGAACGAAAGGTATTGGTAGTGTGTCTGTATTGGGTACTTCAGATTATTCAATGCGTATTTGGGTAAAGCCAGACCGTTTGGCTAAACTGAATTTAACTATTCCTGAAATTACAACGGCGGTAAACAATCAAAACGTTATTGTTCCGGGTGGTAAGTTTGGTGCAGAACCAGCTCCAAAAGGTACTGAATTCACTTACACAGTACTGCTTCCGGACCGTCTTCAATCAGAAGAAGAGTTTGGTAATATTGTAGTAAGAACGAATAAAGATGGTAGCCAAGTACTTTTAAGTGATGTGGCTAGAATTGAACTAGGTGTAGAAACCTATTCAGCATTTACCCGTCTAAATGGTGCCAATTGTGCTGTAATTGCCATCTACCAAGCTCCTGGTTCCAACGCCGTTGCTTTGGCTGAAGAAATGATTTCAAAAATGGATGCTTTGAAAGAAGATTTTCCAAATGGCATTAATTACGAAGTGTCATTGGACTCAACAAAACCAATTACTGCTGGTATCGATGAAATCATTGAAACGTTATTTATCGCCTTACTGCTTGTAGTACTTGTAGTATATGTGTTCATCCAAGATTGGAGAGCAACACTAGTTCCAACCATGGCGATTCCTGTTTCATTGGTCGCAGCATTTATGCTGTTCCCTCTTCTTGGTTTTACCATCAATGTATTATCATTATTAGGTTTAGTACTCGCCATTGGTATTGTAGTGGATGACGCCATTGTAGTAGTAGATGCCGTTCAGGTATATCTCGAAGAAGGCTACAATGCCAAAGATGCCACGAATAAAGCCATGAGTGAAGTAACAGCACCAGTAATTGCCACTACTCTAGTACTTGTTGCAGTATTTATCCCAGTAGCAGGTATGGCGGGTATTACAGGTCGACTCTACCAACAGTTTGCCATCACAGTAGCTGTTTCAGTATGTTTTTCATCACTCAATGCCCTTACATTATCTCCGGCACTTTGTGGTTTGATACTTAGAAAAAAAGAACCTGTAGGTGGACCATTGGGTGCATTCTTTAAAGTGTTTAATAATGTGTTTGATAGATCTACCACTTCTTATCTTAGTGTTACAAAAATTGCAACTCGTAAGATTTTGATGAGTTGTATTTTCATCGGTGGAACACTATTGGCTGCAGGTTGGCTTGGAGTAAAAGTTCCTGTTGGGTTTATTCCTGAAGAAGACCAAGGTTATATCTTCATCAATGCCCAATTGCCAGTTGCATCATCACTTCAAAGAACAAATGATTTAGCGTATAAAATTGAGAAGATTACAGCTCAAGTTGAAGAAATAGAAATGAATACTACAGTAGCAGGTTACTCCCTTCTATCAAGTAGTATGTCAACTAACTCTGCCTTCTTCTTCGTAACGCTAAAAAGTTGGGATAAAAGAGAACTCACCGCAAAGCAAGTTGTTCAAAAATTGAATTACCTCTTTGCTACTCAAATAACAGAAGCAAAAGTTTTCGCTTTTGGTCCTCCTGCCATTCCTGGTTTAGGTAATGGTTCTGGTTTTAGTATAATGGTTCAAGACAAAGGCGGTAACACTCCTGATTATTTGGCCAATTACACCAACGAGTTTATCAAAGCGGCTAATGCAAGACCAGAAATTGCAATGGCCTTTACTACTTTTGAATCAAGCGTTCCTCAGCGTTTTATTGATATCAACAGAGATAAAATCCTGAAGCTTGGGGTAAACTTAAATGATGTCTACACCACTTTCGCCGCTTTCTTAGGAGGTTCTTATATCAATGACTTCAACCGTTTCGGCCGTCTTTACAGAGCCTATGTACAAGCAGAACCTGAGTATAGAAATGACGAGAAACAGTTAGACATGTTCTATGTCAAATCTAGCAACGGGTCAAAAGTACCGCTTTCTACGCTTGTTAATGTTGAGAAAATCAGTGGTCCAGAATACACCAATAGATTTAACCTTCTACGATCTGTAGAGGTGACAGGTTCTCCTGCTCCTGGCTTTAGTTCCGGTCAAGCAATGGATGCCCTTGAAGAAGTAGCAAAAGAAGTTCTTCCTGATAATATGACTTATGCTTGGAATGGTATGTCTTACCAAGAGAAAAAAGCATCGGGTTCAGTATTTATCATTTTTGCATTCTCCTTACTATTCGTATTCTTAATTCTTGCCGCTCAGTATGAATCATGGTCAATGCCTTTCAGTATTCTGTTAGGAACTCCATTCGCCATATTTGGAGCCTTTTTAATGATATGGGTAGCGAGATTCTTCAGTGAAAGTTATGAAAACAATATTTTTGCTCAAATCTCATTGGTAATGCTTATTGCAATGGCCGCAAAAAATGCCATTCTGATTGTAGAATTTGCCAAGCTGAAATTTGATGAGGGATTGTCCTTATTTGACGCAGCTATCAAGTCTGCTGAATTACGTTTCAGACCGATTCTTATGACGGCCTTCTCTTTTATACTTGGTGTACTTCCACTAGTAATTGCAACAGGATCAGGTGCAGAAGCCAGAAAAGTAATGGGTATGGCATTACTAGGCGGTATGGGTATGGCTACAATTTTAGGTCTTTTCTTATATCCTATGCTATTTGTTCTAGTAGGTAAAATTGCGAAATACGAAGAGAAAAGAGATAAAGAAATTCAAACTAACGGAGAGGCATAAATCATGAAAAATTTAATTATATCAAATAAAACCCGCCTCCTAGTCAGTTGCCTTATTTTGCTCTCCTTGTGGGGATGTAAAATGGGTAAGAATTATGAGGCTCCCGAAATTGATACACCATTAGAATATCGTTTTGGAGTTGATACACTTGTATCAACAGAAAATGACACAATTGGCTGGTGGACTTTAATTCAAGATAAAGTTTTAGACAGTTTAATCGTTGTTGCCTTAGAAAACAATCAGGATGTAAAAGTGGCAATGCAACGAATTGTAGAGGCTGAAAAACTTTACAGAATACAGAAAGTCAATACAAGACCTCAGTTCGGGTATGATGGCAATTACACTTACGGTAACTACGGTGGTTTTGTATTACCCAATGGAGCTTCTGACAATTACTATGTCGGAGCATCTCTTAACTGGGAAATTGACCTTTGGGGTAAGAATAAAAGGCTATCCGAAGCCGCCAATGCCAATTACCTTGGTACCATTTACGGCTTAAGGGCTGTACAAATCAGCTTGATCTCTGAGGTAACTGCCGCTTATGTTCAATTACTTGAAAATAAAGCTAGTCTTGTCGTTGCTCAAGAGACTTTAGCTTCTAGAGACAGCTCTATGATTATCATGGAAGCAAGATACAAACAAGGAACTATTCCAGAATTGGACCTCAACCAAGCACAGATTCAACAAGCTATAGCAGAAAGCAGTGTTCCAATTTACAAAAGAGGGATTGCTTTGTCTGAGAACCTTTTATCTGTATTAATTGGTGCCAACCCTAGAAGTTACCTTACAGGCTTAGCTTTGGAAAATCAGATCAAACCTCCAGTAATTCCTGCAGGTATTCCTTCTGATTTATTAAAAAGAAGACCTGACTTATTAAGAGCAGAACAAGATATTGTCGCTCAAAATGCTCAAGTTGGAGCAGCAATTGCCAACAGATTCCCAACCATCAGCATCACAGGTGCAGGAGGTATTGCCTCTCAAGCTTTAAGTGCTACTAATACAGGTGGTGCTGCTGAAGCATGGAACATTGGTGCTGGTTTAACCGGACCATTATTCCAATGGGGAAGAAATAAAAGACAAGTGGAAGTTGAAAAAGCAAGGCTTGAAGCTTCTATTCAAGAATATGAAAGAAGTGCTATCGTGGCTTTTAGAGAGGTAGAAGATGCATTAGCTTCTATTCAATTCTATGAAGAGGAACGTATAGCAAGAGAAAAGCATACAAGAGCCGCAGTGAATGCTGAATATCTTTCAAAACAAAGATATGACAGAGGTGTTACCAGTTACTTGGAATACCTTGAACAGCAAAGACAGGCCTTTGATGCCGAACTTAACCTTGTGAAGGTTCAGAGTAATATCTTGACTTCTTACATTCAATTGTATAAAGCTCTAGGCGGTGGCTGGATCACTCCTCAGGAGCAACAAGACGCTCAGGGTAATAATTAATTTTAATACTAAAGCATAAAAAATGGAGTAGGCTTACCACCTACTCCATTTTTTTATTTCTATCTGAAAACTGATCTGTTACAGCATATCATAATTCCATTTTTCAAACGCATAACTCCAATTGGAGTTTACTTTATCAATCACCTCCTGAGGAAAGTTATATTGATGCTTCTTATGAGAACCTAGACTATCCAAATAAGCCTGCATTGTTCCTCTCACCTCATTAAAATCACCAAGGTTTAATTGCTGATAAATATTGTCTAAATATCCAAGGTTATCTTTCGAGAACTCTTCATATTTAACTTCCACAAGATTTTCAGCAGGGATTGATAATTTATCCTGCTCGTATTTATCATACATTTTTGTAAATACCTTCAGAATATTATCACTCAGCTGATCGTCTGTAATCGACTGAAACTGCTGACTAGGCAAAACTCCTTTGAAGAACCTGAAAGTTGAACCATAGACCTCATACGGGTTTCTATAGATGTAAATAAACTTCGCATTAGGATATATCTTCAATAATTCATCAACTCTTGCTGTATGAGGAGGGTTTTTAGAAAGAAAACGCTCACCTTTTGTCTGCCATAAAGCAAGTTTTACAAAACGTTCATAAGTTGTTCTCCAATGTTGCTTCTCACCTTCCGACAATCCTTTTCCTAATAAAAACTTATCAAAAATCTTAATTGTATCTTTAGGGAAGTACCAGAAATAGTAATAAGACATATCATGTAAATTACCTAAAGCAAACTCCTCTTCTTGTGGGAAAGCTGGATCTAACTTCAATCCATCAGCAGGTCTTTCTTTTGGCATCATCATTTTCATGATAGGCATGAAGATATTTTTACCAAACATCATTTCATTTGGAAATACACTTTGGAAAGTATTCACAAAACCAAACTGAGGATCTTTACTCAGTAAATTATGCAAATGGGTTGTACCACTTCTCCAATGTCCTAATACAAAAACGGGTTCCTTATCTGTTTCTATTTTGTCTGCTTTTTTATACAACCAATTCTGGTTGATCGCTTCAAACGGATAACAAAGGTTTCCGATTAATTTCGCCTTATTGAACTTATTTTTATACTCTGGTTCAATTGTATATTGCTTTTCTAATTTAGAGAAATTTTTTTGTGAGCTTCCTACTAAGGTTGCCATTTCCAAGTTGTCGAATGATGCCATATTTTTTGGGAAATTAAGTTAAAAAGACAATAAGAGATACGCCATTCCAGAAAATAAGAATGATTTAATTAATAATTATTGGGAAATAAGACACATACAGTACAATGTAAGTTTTTAGAGACAATTTCACTTTTTTGAATTTTTTGAATGAAGGAGAAATAAATTGAGAGAATTTTATTTTCGGGTAAAAAACAACTAAAATTATAATAATTTTAACAATCAGTATTACTTATTCAAGTAATTTTAAGAATTTAGTTAACAAATATTGTGCATCCGAATTGTTTTTAATACTATTGCATCAACGAAATAACTCAGTAAGAAATAAAACGTTTATTAGTTTTTTCGTTCCACTTTAATAGATTATAAAGCAAACATTACTACATTTTTTAAACTAAGTGCAAAAAACAAACTTTCAACTTTTTTCTATAAACTAAATTTGCACCCAACTTTTTTGATATACTAACTCAATTCAAAGAAACTATACTTTAGTCTTTTAACTTATAAAAGAAATAATACAAGCTTCACTTTCAACAATGGGAATGTAGTAAGCCACGAAGGCTTACTACACTACCTATTCGTTATCCCACACAGATTTCCAACATATTCTGCTTGAAATATTTATTCGCAACTTCTACTAATGTTGGTGCTTGTATTTCCTGAATTCTACTTACATAATCATCATAATAATTAAAAGGTAATCCCTTTTTATATAATGATTTTGTCACTTCTAAAAGTGATAGATTAGAATTAATTGACATGACAAAATTGCCTGTCATATAATTCTTTACAGTATCTAATTCTTCTGCTGAAATTTCTTCTTCTGTCAGAACTTTTATCTCCTTATAAATTTCTTGAAGTGCCAGATCCTTTGATTCTTTTTTAAGATCAGTAGCTATGATAAAGTAGCCTTGATTTGTTTCATTTCTAAATGAAGAGTGGATTCCATACGTTAAACCTTTCTCTTCACGTACATTTTTCATTAATCTTGATCCAAAATAACCTCCAAGAACTTCATTCAGTATCGTAAACGCCTCAAGATCTGGATTAGGTAATGTAAATGTAGGACAGCCTATTCTTATACTTGTCTGAACAGCATCTTCTTTTTCTTGGTAGATTTTCAACTGAGGACTACTGATTTTACTCACAAAATCAGGATAAGCAAATACAGCATCTTCTCTTACCGGAATACCTCCAAGATATTGGTTGATTTCCTGAATTTCCGTTTCAGTTACATCACCTGTGATAAATAACTGAAAGGGATTTCCTAAAATATTTTCCTGATAATATCGGCTTACCTCATCAATCTGAAAGTTTTTCAGTGCTTCTGACGAAAGAGATTTCCCATAAGGATGTTGATCTCCGTAGAAATTCTCTCTAAATAATTTCGTAGACAAGTAAGAGGTTTTCTCTTCATTAAGCTGCTGTTGCTGCAACATCACCTGAAGAATATGCGCGAAGTCTTTTTCTGCAAAAGTAGATACTGTCAAGTATTTTTTCACTAGCTGTATTACATCAGAAAAATACCTTTTCAAACAATGTCCGCTGACCGTAAAAGAATCTATATCACTTGAAGTGCTTACTATTGCCCCATAAGATTCCAGCTTCTGATGCAGTGCTTTACTATCCATTCCTTCCACTCCCTCACCAATCATCTTAGCAGTGAGCGCCGCTGCACCTTTTTCTTTTTCCAATAATTTTCCACCTTTAATGTACAGTGAAAAATGTATGATAGGTTGTGCACTATTAGGGATACTAAACACCTTACATGAATTATCTAATGTATATTCCGAAGGCTTTGGCAATGAAAAATCTTTAATTGAATAGGATTTTGGAGGTATAGACCTATCTAATGCGTTCATAACTTATCTTTAATGAAATAAAAAAGTGAGATAATTTTCTAGAAATTATCTCACTTTAAGTTAACAGACTATATTATGAATTCATAATTATCAGTTTCAATTATGATGATTATCTTCTAAATATCATCTGCGTCTAAAGTATCTGTACTGCTTCCTTTGCTATTCTTACCTTTAGATTTTTTCTTGCCTATTTTAGACTGACCAAAGTTGAATGCTAAAGTGAATCTTAATGTATCTTCTAATGGATTGTTACGCTTGAATGACAACAAGTAAGAGAAGTCTAAGCTTACTACTTGGTATCTGATACCTAAGCCCATCTGCATATATTGTCTGTCACCTTTATCTGGGTGTTCATAGAAGTAACCTACTCTAGCGGCGAATAGATCATTGTACCAGTATTCAGCTCCAACACTCCACATAAATTCCTTCATTTTCTCACTGAAACCACCCGGTGCTTGTGTCAAGCCAGACCACATACCTTCTAACACACCTACATTAGAGTTATTGATTCTGTTACCTTGCTCATCATACTCAGGAGTTGGTACTAATAATTTATTCACATCAACACCAAAAGTCAATTTATTGTAGGGATCAAATTCAGTTGTTAAAGTAGCACCCAAACGTAAGTTCGTCGGCAAGAAATCCTCTTGAGATTCTTCCGAGTAATTCATTTTTGTACCAATGTTCGAAATATTCCAACCCCATGCAAATGTGGCATCATAAGCTCCTAGTTTCACATCAGGATTCACCCAGTAACCAGAAATATCAGCTGCAAATGCATGTCCAGGCTTACTGTCCATAGCATTAGTAGAAATAGAACCCGCTAAGTTTGAGTAAATGTATCGACCAGAGACAGCCATACTGTATCTGTTAGACAGTTTCATCGCAAAATGACCATCAAATGAGTATTCTCTAGGATTAAAGTTTCTAGTAATATTACCTTGTCCATCTGTAAAGTCAATACTACCAAGGTCAAAGTAACGCATACTTAAACCTACTGTCTGTCTATCATTCAGCCTTAAGAAACCAGCTAAATAACTTAATGACATATCACCCACAATCTTTTGTAACCAAGGGTTATAAGAAAGTGATGCACCATAATCGTTCTCAATAAATGCATATTTTGAAGGGTTCCAGTGTGCAGAGTTCACATCTGATGAGGTAGCAACACCCATATCACCCATTGCGGCACCTCTAGCTTCTGGTGCGATTGTTAAAAAAGGTACGGCTGTTACAATAGGATTGCTATCTGTGCCTTGCCCTACAGTTACAGATTGACTACCTGAACTTTGGCCATAAACTAAACTAAAGTTACTGCAAATAATCAGTAAGATGAATAGGGATTTGAATTTATTGTTGTTCATAATTATCCAATGTACTTTTCTAAAAGTCTTAAAAAAATGTCCTTAGATTGACTAAGGTGTGTGAAAGTGTAAAAGTTAGACTATAGGCATTCAATTTTTAACAACCCTTAAAGATACTAAAGATTTATTAAAAAAAATGAAATCAAGGTTTATTTCAATACAATCCTAGCAGTTTGGTAGGTTTTTATTCCTAAAGCAGGACAATCTATTATCAATTGAACTACATATATCCCTCCTACAAGATTATAGTTTGTTTTCAAGCCTTGATAGGTTAATAAAATTTCAGATTCGGAATTTTCTATGCTAAAATCATTGGAAGCAACAATGTTGCCATTCATGGATATAATATTTGATTTAATTTCTAAATCCTGTCCTAATAAATTATGTGAGAATCGAATGTCCACATCATTCACTGCTGGGTTAGGAAACAAAGTAAAGTTAGATATTGTAATTTCTGACACAGGACTGACAAAAAACGAAATCGTCTGCTCACTCCTGTTGTTCGCTACATCCCAAGCTTCTAATGTCAATGAATTTTCTCCTTCTGGTAAATTCTTCAAAGGAAAAACTAATGAATAAGTTGCTTTTTCTCCTTTTACAGGAACTAAATAATCATTCAAAACCCAGCTTGAATCTTCTCCGTTCAATATCAATTTCACATCATGTCCTGCTCCTATACCCGAGATATTTAAGCCAAAATCATCTGATATTTGAGTTGTAATATAGGTATCAGGATAAACTACATTGTTATTTTTCTCTGAATAAATAGAGAGATCTATTACCGGAGGAGTTGTATCTACTATAGGGTTATCCGAAGTTCCTCCCAACATTACTTCCACATTACTGCCCAAAGCCTCAGTATTACTATTATTCACAGCATATAAATGAAACTTAGCGGCATCAAAAGCATATCGTATATCTTTAGGAATGACAAACTCTATTTGATATTCACCATTTACAACATCTGCAACCCCTCTAAAAAGTTGATACTTTCTTTCATTATACTTAAATATGGTTTCTGCCCCGTTATTCCCTCTAGTCTCAGATTCAGTTGACTTCTCAAACAATGTCACAAAAATATCTCCATTAAAAGATGTATCTCTGACTCCACCCGACTTAATTTCACCTCCAATTTTCACTTTATCCAGTGCTTTCAAAGTGTAATTACCAGTAAATTCCTCGTCATTGATTGAAGTAATCGAAGCTTCTATATTCGGGATATTAAGCTGCATTGAAGGATCACTTAATAATGCAAAATTTCTATTGTTTACACCTCTTAAACTATTATTCTTTGTCTCTCTAAAAACCTCACCTAATGCTCGGTAATTATTATTTTCATCTTTCTTAAAAACTGCTTTATAGAATGCTTCATTTATAGTAAAATTACTTGAAGCATACACAGGCCTTGTAGTTGTCATCAGTGCAATACTTCCTCCTGTTTCTTTAAATAACAATCTTTCGGCTCCAGACATAATTGCTGGATTATCATATCTGCCAAACTCACAAGTAGCTGTAAAGAATAAAGGAGTTTGATCAGGATTTTTTAAAGCTGAAACCATAGAAGGTGTAAAAATGGATTCTTCGGCCCAGTGCGTAATAGATCCATGACCACTATAATTAACAATCAGAACTCCATCATTGTCAATCCAAGAACTCAATAAATCGTTCGTTTCTGGAGACCTTGCTCCTGAAGGAGTCGATATTTTAGGTTGATTATCTATGAACAAGCGTTGTGACACAAAATTAGGACACGTTTCCTCTACATAAACAGCCAAATCATTAGCGTCACCTTGATGTGTATTTGAATCACCATCATCAGCTACAAATAATATATTCTTTTTCCATCCGGTCGTATTCAATTTCAGCGTATCATAATGAATAATTTTATTCACTAAAATCTCCGCTTCATCAGCTGTACGTGCAGGTAATCTTCCTACCCCCACTTCCATATCATAATTATCTATTTTACCATCTACTTCTTCACCCCAGAAACCTTCATTTTCATCCATAAAACCAAAATAATCATCTGAAGAGAATGTAGTTGTTCTCTTTAAAACATCTCTCGATTCATAAATAGGAACTTGACTCTTTCCTTCCTGTCTGATACCCTTATAATCATAAGAACATTGACCAAAAAGTAAGATATATTTCAGTTTATTATCCTTCAAATATAAATGACGGGCAAAATCTCTAACTGCTGATACATCTTGTCTTCCTGAAGAAAACTCATTGTAAACAGTTTCCACATTAATCACTTTCACATCGATACCACTATAAGCTGTTCGATGTGAAGCTAAACTATTAGCATAACTGCTATATGCTGAAGAGGTTATTAATAAAAGATCTGGTACGGGTAAACTTCTTAAATCTTGATTAGGAACTGTTCCTACATAAGATGGTTTTAGTATATCGCCTGCATCAAAAAACAGCAGTGAAAAATAATCCTTTGTTTTGCTTACAGTATATTTATTTGACTGTTTCGAAATACGTTTTACATTAGAAGGATCTGTAATGTCCCATACATAATCAAAACTCAGCGAAGTTGACAAATCTCCTCCGTCGCTGTTCTCACTGAAAACTCCATGATAAATAAGATTTTCTTTATCTTTTGATACACTGCTTTTAGCGTTGAATGTCAAATAATCAATATAACCTTCTGAATCACTCTGTGGCTTACTAAAGTTGACACTCACAGCCAAAGAACTAGATGAAATATTTATGCTTTTCTCTGCAAATAAATTGCTTTCCATATAACCTTGTCGGCCATATCGATAGTTATTAAAATCACTGGCACTTCTAACATTAAAAGATCCAAAATCAGTCCCATTGACTTGATATGAAAATGTACTTTCTGCTCTTGACTTTGCCATCACACCTGCCTTTAATCTCAAAGCATTTGTAGATGGATTGACATTGATATTTACAGTTGCTGTATTTGTACTCGAAAGATTTTCTCCAAACCAAAAACGTCCCGAAGGTTCACTTAATGCTGTTACTTCTTCTGATTCATGATGATAGACTTGTATTAGAGAAGTGAAAACATCTGGATTTTGAATAGAAGCATTTTCAGTTCCTATGTTTTTAGTTCTAGGAACTCCAACTCTTAAAAAGTAATAGTTAGCAACATCATATAAGTTCAATTCATAATCAATAAACTGATTTTCTGAATTATAGTAGACTTTATCTGCTCCCTCTGCATAAAACAGGAAATAATCTGAATCCTGAAAACTTTCTGCATTGCCCCCTACAAACAAAAGAGGTACCTCCGTTAAAGAACTTGGTCTTTCTTGTGCGTTTTCCTGAGGCAACATACCATTACCAAAACCAAAAACAGCAATATTATTAGTATTCAAACCGGAGGTTGACACTCCAAGCTCGTCAAGCAAACTCTTATCTATTTTATAAACACCATTTTTATCTATTTTCAATTTGAAGATTTGTCCTGTACTCAATGGGCCACTTTGAGCAAATACAGAAGTTGTCAACACATTAGTAAAAATAATGAGCAGAAAATAAGCAGATATATATTTTATAAAAGAGGAAAAAGTCATCAGTTAAAAGTATATTGATTGATCAGAATAGGTAGTCTTGATCAGATAGAATAATGATATAACGTTTTAAGTATCAAAACACAAATTGAACTCAACGCCACTTATTTATACAAAAAGTATACAATAAATGTTTTTTACACAAATTAAAAAAGTCCAATTAGAAATACTAATTGGACTTTGTAAATATATATTCAGAAACTGAATTAATTATCTTGAATAAGTTCTAAGAATCTAGTGAAAAGATATCTTGAATCATTTGGTCCTGGTGAAGCTTCTGGGTGATATTGTACCGAGAACGCCTTCTTACCATTCACTTTGATACCTTCTACAGTTTCATCGTTTAAGTTTTTGTGTGTCAATTCAACAGATTCATTGTTTTCAATGCTTTCCATTTTCACAGCAAAACCGTGGTTTTGTGAAGTCACCTCAGATCTTCCTGAAACTAGGTTTTTCACTGGGTGGTTTGCACCTCTGTGACCATGGTGCATCTTGTATGTTTCAAGACCTACAGCTCTTGAAATAATCTGATGACCTAAACAGATTCCGAATAATGGCTTATCTGCTTCTAAAATTGCTTTTGCAGTTTCTACTGCATAATCCATTGCACCCGGATCACCAGGTCCGTTTGACAAGAAGTACCCATCAGGCTTCCACTGCTTCATTTGTTCGAAAGTAGTGTTTGAAGGGAATACTTTACATAACATACCTCTTTCAGTGAAGTTTGTTAAGATAGACTTCTTAACGCCAAGATCCAATACAGCAACTTTTACAGCCGCGTGAGGATCACCTACAAAGTAAGGTTCTTTTGTACATACTTCAGATGACAACTCAAGACCATCCATATTTGGAGTTTCTTCCAAACGTTTTTTGATCTCTTTCAAGTCCTCAATCTCCGAAGTAATGATAGCATTCATTGCCCCTTGTGTACGGATGTGCTTTACAAGCTCTCTAGTGTCGATATCTGAAATACCCACTAAATTTGCAGTTTCTAGGTAATCTTGCAATGACCCTTCTGCTGTGAGTCTTGAAACAACACTCGAAAAGCTTTTTACAACAAGACCATTAATTTGAGGTTTAGAGGATTCATTCTCATTGTGAACTGTTCCATAGTTTCCAATATGAGAAACAGTGTTTACAATAATTTGTCCGTAGTATGATGGATCTGTGTAGATCTCTTGGTAGCCTGTCATACTAGTATTAAAACAAATTTCTCCAGTAGTGGTACCAATTGCACCAATAGCAGTACCTTTGTAGGTTGTGCCATCTTGTAGCATTAGTATCGCAGTCTTCTTCTCCATTGATTATTACAGTCTTATTGAACTTAGATTGTGCAAATTTAAAAAAAAATAGGAATAAACGAATTGTTTACTTTTAAGTATGTTAACATTTTCTTAATAAGGCACTTCTGAAAAACATTTTTTAAGGTAATTCGAAAGCTTGGGAAGTAAAGTAGATCATCAGAACTAAATGCGAAGCATATTTCTGAATCAATACTTCATGTTAAAAATACTTGGACCTAAAAAAAAGGGAAACAGTTACAAGAACTATTTCCCTATTTATATTAATAAACCCTCATCAGATTACTCTGCTGATTCGTTATTGTTTTCAGCTTCTGTCTTTGGCTCGATAGAAGTTGTTGTTTTCTTTCTTGAACGACGAGTTTTTGTTTTCGTCTCTTTCACGTTGTAGATATCGTTGAAGTCTACAAACTCGATCATTGCCATCTCAGCACCGTCACCTAAACGACGACCTGTTTTGATGATACGAGTATAACCACCTGGACGGTTGATAACAGCATCACGAACTGTAGTGTAAAGCTCAGTAGTAGCTTCTTTGTCTCTTAAGTAAGAGAATACTACACGACGAGAGTGCATTGTATCGTTTTTAGACTTAGTTACTAATGGCTCGATGTAAGTACGAAGAGCTTTCGCTTTAGCAACAGTAGTAAATACACGCTTGTGCTCGATTAATGAACAAGCCATGTTAGCTAACATTAGCTCTCTGTGCTTCTTTTGTCTACCTAAGTGGTTGAATTTTTTACCGTGTCTCATTTTTCACCTTAATGAATGATAAAGCCGTATTAGGAACTTCACCAAATTTTAAAAATAATTTTTAGGACTTGTAAGTATCAACTAAGCCGTAGCTTAATTTTTACCGGTGATTTCAGAAATTGCCGTGTCCAAGGAACAACTTCCTATCAGAAAAGATTAATCTTCGTCCAAACGGTACTTAGATACATCCATTCCGAATGATAAATTTCTGTCAGACATCAAAGTTTCCAACTCAGTAAGAGATTTCTTACCGAAGTTTCTAAACTTCATCATATCAGAAATTTCTAAAGAGGCTAAATCACCTAATGTTTTCACATCAGCAGCCTTCAAACAGTTATATGCACGTACAGATAATTCAAGGTCAGATAATGACGTTTTAAGTAGCTTACGCATTCTTAAGTATTCGTCATCAATTTCTACTGCACTTCCATCTGTAGGATCGTCCATAATCATGTTTTTGTCTGAGAACAACATGAAATGTTGAATCAGGATATTGGCAGCTCCTTTTAACGCTTCTTCAGGATGAATTGAACCGTCAGATTCTACTTCAATCACTAATTTTTCAAAGTCAGTACGGTCATCAACTCTCAGATCTTCTACTCTGTACTGAACATTTTTGATTGGCGTAAAAATAGCGTCAATTGGAATAAAACCTATAATATCGTCAGCTTCGCTTTCTGTTTGGTCGTCTGCAGATAGGTAACCTCTTCCGTTGTGAATAGTAAACTCCACTTGTAAGTTTACACTTTCGTCAAGATGACAAATCACAAAATCGGGGTTTAAGATTTCGTACTCCTCAGTAAACTGAGCAATATCTCCAGCCTTAAATTCGCTTTTGCCACTAAGATTTACACTGATTTTTTGTGAAGGGTTTTCACTTACAGCCTTAAATCGAACTTTTTTCAAGTTCAAAATAATCTCAGTCACGTCCTCCACAACACCATCGATTGTAGAATACTCATGAAGAACATTTGGAAACTTAATTCCTACAATAGCATACCCTTCAAGTGATGAAAGTAATATACGTCTAAGCGCGTTACCTATTGTTAAACCGTAACCTCTTTCTAGTGGTTTGAATTCGAAAAGACCGTTAAAATCATCAGCCTTTTCCATTGCCACCTTATCAGGTTTTTGGAAAGCAAGAATGGACATATAAAAGTTGTGGTTTTAATAAATTTAATAAGAGCTCATACGAAAAGCTCCTAAGAAAATTAAAGATAATCTTCTTAGAAGCTTTTTCCAAAGATCTATATTACTTAGAGTACAACTCGACGATAAGTTGCTCTTGAATTTGTTCAGGAATTTCATCACGTTCTGGGAATTGAACGAATCTACCTGTCATATCCTCAGCATTATATTCTAACCAAGAATAAGCAGTACGTTGCTTACCAGAAGTTGCTTCCTTAATCACTTTGTTTGTTTGTGACTTAGCACGAACACCAATCACGTCACCAAACTTCAAAGTATATGAAGGAATATTCACTACTTTACCGTTCACAGTAATGTGTTTGTGTGATACTAACTGACGAGCAGCACGACGAGTAGGAGCTAATCCTAAACGGTATACTGTGTTGTCTAATCTAGCTTCTAACAATTGAAGCAAGTTAGTACCTGTGATGCCTGATTTATTGGCAGCTTTTTCGAAAACGTTGCGGAACTGACGCTCTAATACACCGTAAGTGTATTTAGCTTTCTGCTTAGCAGCAAGCTGGATAGCATATTCAGACTGCTTACGACGTCTGTTTTTACCGTGCTGTCCTGGAGGATACGCCTTTTTCTTAAGTTCCTTGCATGCCCCGAAGATTGGATCATTAAACTTTCTAGCAATCTTCGACGTAGGCCCTGTATATCTAGCCATTTTTCTCTAGAATTTTAGGAGTGTCTATAATAATTTAAATTCAGGAGGTGTCAATGATCTCTGCCGTGGCTTAAGACGACAGACCTTACAAATAATGTTTTAACACACTCAATAGTTGCAATCTCAAAAAGTTGAGAAGGTCGTATCAGACTCTTCTTCTTTTTGGAGGACGACAACCGTTGTGAGGTAGAGGAGTAACATCTTTGATGATTGTTACTTCGATACCTGAATTTTGTACGGTACGGATAGCCGCTTCACGACCTGATCCTGGACCTTTAACAAAAACCTCTGCTTTACGCATACCTAAGTCATAAGCTACTTTAGCAGCATCTGATGACGCTTGTTGTGCAGCGTAAGGAGTGTTTTTCTTTGAGCCTCTGAAGCCCATTTTACCAGCTGAAGACCAAGAAATCACTTGTCCTTCTTTGTTGGTGAAAGAGATGATAATGTTGTTAAAAGAAGCTTTGATGTGCACTTCTCCCTCCTGAGTAACATTAACTACTCTTTTCTTCGCTTTTTCGTTTTTTCTTCTTTGAGCCATAATTCTTATTGTTCAGCTTAAGCGCTAAAAACTAAATTATTTCTTCTTGTTTGCAACTGTCTTACGCTTACCCTTACGAGTACGTGAGTTGTTCTTGGTATGTTGACCACGAACTGGCAAACCTCTTCTGTGACGAAGACCTCTGTAACATCCGATATCCATTAAACGCTTGATGTTTAATTGAATTTCTGATTTTAACTCACCTTCGATTTTGTGACCTTCTGTAATAAGCTCACGAATCTTTTGTGATTCTTCGTCAGTCCAATCTTGAACTTTTTTATCCTGGCTTACTTCTGCTTCAGCAAGGATATCTGCCGCTGACGATCTACCAATTCCGAAGATGTAAGTTAATGCAATTACACCTCTCTTGTTATTTGGGATGTCAACACCTGCAATACGTGCCATGTTTTACTGTGAACGGTTACTTTGTAAAACTAAATTTAACTATCGCTTATTGTACTAAGAATTAACCTTGACGTTGTTTATGTCTAGGGTTTTTCTTGTTGATAACGTACAATTTGCCTTTGCGGCGGATGATCTTATCGTCCGCACTGCGTTTTTTGATAGAAGCTTTGACTTTCATTGCTCCAATTGTTTAGAAAACGTTATAAATCCTTGATTAAATGTCAAGGCACCCGAAAGTCGCCTATCCATGCTCAGTTTATCCATATAAAAAACATCACATGCACATAACCTACCTTCTTAAATGCAAAAATAGAGGGAATAATTCCCTTATTTTGTTTCCGCATGTTAACTTAAATGAATAAAATTAAACACGGGCGTGCAAAGATAGACATTTTTTTGAATTATTTATATCTATAAACAATTCTTCCTTTAGTAAGATCGTAAGGTGACATTTCCAGACGCACTTTGTCGCCAGGGAGAATACGAATGTAGTGCATACGCATCTTACCAGAAATATGTGCTATTACCTGGTGTCCATTCTTCAACTCCACACGGAACATGGCGTTAGAAAGTGCCTCTACGATCGTACCGTCTTGGGTAATGTTTGATTGTTTTGGCATTTGATTATTAATTAAAATGGATATACTTCCTCAATGTACTTGAATGTTGTCAACACTTCAGTCTGACCATTGATAACAGCCACTGTGTGTTCATAATGAGCAGAAGGCTTACGGTCTCTCGTACGGATTGTCCAACCATCACGGTCTTGTGTGATCGCTCTTGTACCCATGTTGATCATAGGCTCAATTGCGATTACTAATCCATCCTTGATTTTTAAACCTCTACCTCTTTTCCCGTAATTAGGTACTTCTGGCTTCTCATGTAACTTTTGACCAAGTCCATGACCCACCAATTCTCTAACCACACCATAACCATGCATTTCAGCATGTTGCTGCACTGCAAAGCTGATATCACCAATTCTGTTATTGATTTTGCATTCTTCAATTCCCTTTTGAAGGCACTCTTGAGTAACCTTTAAAAGTTTCATTGTTTCAGCATCCACTTCTCCAACAGGATAAGTGTAGGCACTATCTGAATGGAAACCGTCAAGGAAAACACCACAATCCAAAGATATGACGTCTCCGCTTTTCAGCACATAATCAGATGGTAAGCCGTGTACAATAACGTCATTTAATGACATACATAATGTACCAGGAAACCCATTATAATTCAAGAATGAGGGGTGAGCCCCATTATCCTGGATAAACTCTTGAGCGATTTTATCCAAAGCATTAAGGCTAACCCCTTCTTTAATATTTTTCGCGACCTCACCATGTGCACGACCGAGTAAATCAGCCGATTTGCGCATAAGTTCGATCTCTTCTTCTGTTTTGTAGTATACCATTAGACTGTTGCCACATTTTGGCGGCCTTTGATATTACCAGACTTCATCATTGAATCATAGTTTTGCATTAGCAAGTACGATTCAATTTGTTGTAATGTATCCAAGATCACACCTACCATAATGATCAATGATGTACCACCATAGAATCTTGAGAAGGCTGAACTTACACCTAACATACTTGCAAAAGCAGGTAAGATAGCTACTACCGCTAAGTAGATAGCTGAAGGTAAAGTAATACGATCTAGAATCCAACTTACAAAACTTGAAGTCTCTTCACCTGGCTTGACATTTGGAACAAATGCATTATTTCTCTTTAAATCTTCTGCCATTTGATCAGGATTGATCGTGATAGCAGTATAGAAATAAGTGAAAATAAGAATTAGCATACCGAAAGTGAAATTATACGCAAAAGATGTGTAATCAGAGAAATTCTGCATTACCCATCTAGCGGCATCACTATCGTCTGCCCAAACACCAGCAATCAATGAAGGAAGGAACATAAGCGATTGAGCGAAGATAATAGGCATCACGTTCGCAGCATTCACTTTTAAAGGAATGTATGAACGTTGACCTGTAGCAAGCGTACGCTTCTTACCTCCGGCACCAACAACCTGACGTGCATATTGCACTGGTACTTTACGAACGGCAGCGTTTAATAAAACAACTCCCATTACGATAAAGAATAAAGCAACTAATTCAACTACCAAAATGATACTGAATCCCTGTGTTTGGAATTCTTGAACAATTGCCGTTGGAAAACCTGAAATAATACCGATCATGATCAGCATTGAAATACCGTTTCCAATTCCTTTCTCCGTGATTTTCTCACCAAGCCACATACAGAAAACTGTACCCGCAGTCAAAATAATCATTGACGCTGGGTAAAATAATGACTGGCTGATTACGATAGCTTCATTAGGGATTGTAGAGTATAAATACCCTGATCCTTGTGCTAAAGTAATCACGATCGTCAAAACACGCGTAATTTGGTTCATGCGCTTACGTCCTGACTCTCCTTCCTTCTGCAAACGCTGGAAGTAAGGGACAGCCATACCTAACAATTGGATCACAATGGATGCCGAAATGTAAGGCATAATACCAAGAGCGAAGATAGAGGCACGCGTAAATGCTCCACCTAAAAAGATGTTTAACATCCCCAAAAGACCACCTGATGAATCAGATAGTGCACTTGGATCAACTCCTGGAAGGACGATATACGACCCCAATCTAAAAATCGCTAGGAAACCCAGAGTGTAGAAAATCCTATCTCTGAGCTCCTCGATTGAAAAAATGTTCTTCAGTGTCTTGACAAACTTATTCATAGCTTCTTACAATGTAATCGCTTTTCCGCCTGCTTTTTCGATTGCCTCTTTAGCAGATGCAGAGAAAGCGTTCGCCGAAATCTCTACTGTTGCAGTTAGCTCACCATTACCAAGAACTTTAACAATACCGTTCTTAGCAACAACGCCTAACTCCACGAATGTCTCAAATGCGAAAGTAGTAATTCCTTTCTCTGTAGCGATCTTTTGGATATCATCCAAGTTGATTACGCTATACTCAACTCTGAAAGGAGCTTTGAAGCCAAATTTAGGCACGCGACGCTGTAATGGCATTTGACCTCCTTCGAAGCCAAATTTCTGGCTGTAGCCAGAACGAGACTTAGCACCTTTGTGACCACGTGTTGATGTGCCACCACGGCCTGAGCCTTGTCCACGACCTACGCGCTTATTTTGGCGAACTTTACCGCCTTTCGCAGGACTTAGTGTATGCAGTTTCATGACTGTTTCCCAATTAATACCTTTAAAGTACTAATGCCTTGTGCAAAAGTACAAAGAATTTACAACTCTTCAACACTGATTAGGTGATCAACTGCCTTAACCATGCCAAGGATCTGTGGATTTACTTCTTTTTCCACAGTTTTGTTGATTTTTCCTAAACCAAGTGCTTTAATTGTGCGTTTTTGTCTTTCAGGACGACCGATCAACGATCTAACCTGAGTAATACGGATCTTTGCCATAACAGATTAAATTTTTGATTAGCCGTTAAAAACTTTGCTCAATTTCACTCCGCGTTGTTCCGCTACCATGCGTGGATCACGCATTTTTAGTAACGCGTCGAAAGTTGCTTTAACCACGTTGTGTGGGTTAGAAGAACCTTGCGACTTTGCCAATACGTCATGAACACCTGCTGATTCAAGCACTGCACGCATCGCACCACCTGCGATAACACCAGTACCTGCAGAAGCAGGTTTGATTAGCACGCGTCCGCCACCGAATTTACCTTTTTGAGGGTGTGGTACAGTACCTTTCAATACTGGAACCTTCATAAGGTTTTTCTTAGCGTCGTCGATGCCTTTAGTGATTGCATCAGTTACTTCGTTAGCTTTACCTAAACCATAACCTGCAACACCATCACCGTTACCTACAACTACGATAGCAGAAAAGCTGAAGCGTCTACCACCTTTTACTACTTTAGCAACACGCTTAATAGCAACAACTTTTTCTGTAAGTTCTAGATCGGCTGATTTTACTTTTGTTACGTTCTGTTTCATCTCTGACAACTTCTTTAGAATTTCAAACCACCTTCTCTAGCACCTTCTGCTAACGCCTTCACTTTACCGTGGTAAAGGTAACCGTTACGGTCAAATACAACCGTAGAGATACCAGCAGCTGTAGCTTTTTCAGCAACCTTTTTGCCTACTTCTGAAGCCAAAGCAATGTTCGCAGATTTGCTATCAGCATTAATCTCACGAGAGCTTGTGGCAACAACAGTACGGCCGTTTAGGTCGTCGATCAACTGCACATAGATTGCAGTGTTACTCTTATATACAGAGAGTCTAGGACGTTCTGGAGTACCAGAAACTTTCTTACGAATGCCCCTTTTGATTCTCAGTCTTCTCAGATCTTTCTTAGTGGCCATACTTGTTATTTTTTACCAGCAGCTTTACCTGCTTTTCTTCTAATCTCTTCACCAACATACTTCACGCCTTTACCTTTATATGGTTCTGGCTTTCTGAATGAGCGAACTTTTGCAGCTACTTGTCCAACTAGTTGTTTGTCTACACCTTCGATAGTAACAACTGGAGCTTTACCTTTAGCTGTTTCAGCACTCACCTTGATTTCCGCTGGAACTTGGAAAAGGATACGGTGTGAATAACCAAGATCAAGGTCTAATAATTGACCTTGTACCGATGCTTTAAAACCAACACCAATTAACTCTAATGACTTTTTGTATCCTTCAGACACACCAGTCACCATGTTTTGAGTTAAAGCTCTATAAAGACCGTGTAATGAACGGTGGTCTTTATGATCTGATGGACGTACGAAACGTACTTCAGAACCTTCAATCTCAATATTGATGTCTTTGTTGATTTCCTGTTGCAACTCACCTTTAGGGCCTTTCACTACTAATACGTTAGCATCAGTAACTTTTACCTCAACACCTGAAGGGATAGTAACAGGTTTTTTACCAATTCTTGACATGGTTTTTACTATTACGGCTTAAGGCTTTCGACTAAGGAAAGCGGTCAGCCAATTATTTAATAAAAGTATTTCTATTACTCTTAGTATACGTAGCAAAGAATCTCTCCACCAACGTTTAATTCGCGTGCTTCTTTGTCAGTCATCACACCTTTCGAAGTAGAAAGGATTGCGATACCTAAACCGTTTAATACACGCGGCATGCTCTTAGCGTTAGCATACTTACGGAGACCTGGACGTGAAACACGCTCTAAGTCAACAACCGCAGGTTGCTTAGTTACTGGGTGGTATTTCAAAGCGATTTTAATTACACCTTGAGTATTTACACCATCCTCAAACTTGTAGCCTTGAACGAAGCCTTTCTCATGCAGTACCTTAGTCATCTGCTTCTTAATGTTAGAAGCAGGAACTTCTACGATACGCTTGTTAGCGCTAATCGCATTTCTAAGTCTCGTAAGGTAGTCCGCTATAGGATCTGTCATTGCCATTGCTTGCAAATATTTTTACAACACTAAATGTCGTAGGTTCCTAAATTTTAATTACCAGCTCGATTTTGTAACGCCTGGGATTTTACCTGCTGATGCCATTTCACGGAAAGTAACACGTGAAATACCAAACTTACGCATGTAACCTTTTGGACGTCCAGTTAATTTACAACGATTGTGTAAACGAACCGGTGAAGAGTTCTTTGGTAGGGCATCTAAACCTTCCCAATCACCTGCTTCTTTTAACGCTTTACGTTTTGCTGCATATTTTGCAACAAGTCTTTCACGCTTACGCTCTCTAGCTTTTATCGCTTCTCTTGCCATAATTTTTCGTGTTTACTACTTTTTCTTAAAAGGCATTCCAAATAATTTCAGAAGCTCATAAGCTTCTTCATCAGTGTTTGCAGAAGTAGTGAACGTGATGTCCATACCTGTCACTTTCTTTACTTGATCAATTTTGATCTCTGGGAAAATGATCTGCTCTTTCACACCTAAAGTGTAGTTACCACGACCGTCCAATTTATCTTTGATACCTTGGAAGTCACGCTCACGAGGAATAGCAATTGTGATCAAACGATCTAAGAATTGATACATTCTGTCACCTCTTAATGTTACACGAGCACCGATTGGCATATCCTCACGTAATTTGAAGTTCGAGATTGATTTCTTAGACATCGTTGGAACTGCTTTTTGACCAGAGATAGTAGAAAGTTCTTCTACTGCGATGTCTACAAGTTTTTTATCTGCAACTGCCTCACCAACACCTCTGTTGATGATGATTTTTTCCAATTTTGGAACTTGCATTACAGACTTGTAATTGAAACGCTCCTTTAATGCTGGAACGATTTCTTCCTGGTATTTGTCCTTTAATCTTGTCGCTGTAGCCATTAGTCGATAAATTTTCCAGTGTTCTTAGAATATCTTTTCAACTTACCGTTTTCGTCTTGCTTACGACCTACGCGAGTTGATTCTCCCGTTTCAGGATCGATTAACATGATGTTAGAAACGTGAATTGGTGCTTCCATTTTTTTCACACCGCCCTCAGGCTTTTCAGCTGTTGGTTTGATGTGCTTAGTTACCATATTCACACCTTCAACAGTAGCACGTTCCTTCTCACGGTCGACAGTAAGTACTACACCCTCTGCACCTTTATGGTTACCAGAGATGATCGTTACTTTGTCGCCTTTTTTGATATGGAATTTCTTATTCATAACTCTTAGAGTACCTCAGGTGCTAACGAAACGATTTTCATAAATTGCTTCTCACGAAGCTCTCTTGCGACTGGTCCGAAGATACGAGTACCTCTTGGCTCGTCCTGCGGGTTTAATAAAACCGCAGCGTTGTCTTCGAAACGAATGTAAGAACCGTCCTTTCTACGAACTTCTTTTTTTGTTCTTACAACAACCGCTTTAGATACAGTCCCTTTCTTAACGTTTGAAGAAGGGATAGCTGACTTCACAGAAACGACAATTTTGTCGCCTACTGAAGCATAGCGTTTTTTAGTACCGCCTAATACACGAATACATAAAACTTCTTTTGCTCCTGAGTTATCTGCTACTGACAGTCTTGATTCCTGTTGTATCATTCTCCTATCCTATTAAGGATTCTTTTTTTGGTGATTGTAAAAAATTAATTTTCGATGGATCGAAAAAGGAATTACTTCGCTTTCTCTACGATCTCCACCAATCTCCAACGTTTACGCGCACTCATTGGGCGCGTCTCCATGATTCTAACGGTATCTCCGATACCTGCAGTGTTGCTGTCGTCGTGCGCCATAAATTTCTTAGTCGTCTTGATGAACTTACCGTACATCGGGTGCTTTTGACGTGTTTCCACTTGCACTGTGATTGACTTATCCATTTTGTCGCTTACAACGATTCCAGTACGCTGCTTTCTGAAGTTTCTTTCCATGATCCTCTGTCAGGTATCTTAGTTGTTAACTTTCTCGATGGCTCTTAAGACCATCTTCTTGTTTACAGGTGCTAAAAACGTTGATTTGTTCAAAAACTCAGTGATTGACTCACGAGTTACGTTCTCAGCTTTAACCTTTTCCTCCAACTCAACAGTCACTTTCGCATGTAAAGCTGTTTTTAAACGAGCTACTTGCTTTCTTAGTGAACTAAGTTGCATTGGGTTCTCCAATGGTGATACTGCATGAGCATAAGCTAAATCTTCAAGTTGCTTTTGAGAAGTTTTGATGTTCTCTGCTAACTCTTCTGAAGACATTGCGTTCACCTGCTTTTTTAAATCTAGTGTTTTCATCTTCTAAGCTTATCCTACGTAGTCTGGTCGAACTACAAACTTCACTTTGATTGGGAGCTTTTGTGCAGCCAATCTCATTGACTCCTGAGCTCTCTCGATTGATACTCCATCAGATTCGAACAAGATTGTTCCGGCTTTCACTGGAGCAACCCAATAAGCAGGGGCACCTTTACCCTTACCCATACGTACCTCGGCTGGCTTTGAAGTAACTGGCTTGTCAGGGAAGATACGGATCCATACCTGACCTTCACGCTTCATCGCACGAGTCATCGCAATACGAGATGCCTCAATTTGACGAGCAGTGATCCAACCACCTTCAAGAGCTTTCAAACCGAAGCTACCGAAAGAAACGCTATGACCGCGTTGCGCGATACCATGGCTTCTACTTCTTTCTTTTTGTCTCTTTCTGAACTTGACTCTTTTTGGCTGTAACATTTTCGTTCTGTTATTTACCTACACGCAGGAACCTCCTGCGATTTCTTATGCCTAAGTGCACAAACTTCTCGGAGAACTTAAGCGTTTGACGCTAAATTCTTTTATAACAGAATTAATATTTCTTATTATCTAAGTAGTTTAGGACTTGCGCTCATGTCTGATTATAAACGTAGTTTCCCGAGGTTTGGAATGCAAAAGTATAACACTTTTTTTTGTAATCCAAGTAGTTAGCGAAAATATCTACATGAATTTAAAATCTTTTACATTTGACAGCCAAATTTTTAAGTTTTGCTATTGAGTAATACTTGCTTTAGGTCTAAAAAGTTAGTTTTGATGACATTTGTTTGGATATTACTTACTCTGCATCAGGCAATTCAAGTAACATAATCACTGGCAAGGTACCTTTGATATTGTATTTTTCTTTCGCAAAGCTAGAAACTTCAACACCGTTGTTATCCCAACCTAGCCAAATCACACCGTCTTTTATCATTAAAGCTTCCGCCATACCGTATTTTACAGGTTCATAAAGCTTTTTACCATCTTTACTTGCTACTTCTTGATAACTGAAGTGCTGTACCACTTTACGCGTCGAAGGATCTATTTTAGCAATACATAAAGCATTTCTTTCTATTCCATAAAGGTAACCTTCATAAAAATAAAGATCTGCAAAATCTTTAGAACATGTTTTTCTAACATCATATTCCTCTATGATTGTCTGCGTCTTTAGGTCTATCTTAATTATAAATCTTGGGTCTCTTTCTTTTGCTAAATATAAAACCTGCTTCTCTTTATCAATTGCAATCCCTTCAAAACCTGCGTTTTTAGCCCATTTCTTTTTAGGTAACTTTAGTTTACTCCAATCGATTTGAAGTTGTGATGCATTACCATCTTTTAAGTCAACCTTATAAACTTCATTATTTGCCTCATTAATCAAATAAGCATCTTCATTATGCAACGTGATGCCTTCGATATCTATATTCACTCCTAAATCAAAAGAAACTTTAGATGAAACTGTCCAGTCATTTTCTCTCCAGTTTAATTTATAGATATGATTATTTTCTTTTTTATCAGCAATAACATATATATCATCTCCTTTATATGTGATACCACTTAAGTCAAAACGACCCTCATATTCAGTCATTTGCTTAATATCCAGCAATTTTAACTCATGAATTTTCTGACCTAATGTTGATAATGAGGTAGCTAGGAAATAAAATAAAATTAGAATTAGTCTCTTCAATGTTCAATAAAATTATGAAGTACATAAGTACTTGTTTCTGATTTAATACAGAAGCTCTATGGCTCTGTTGCAACTTCGGTAGTATCAGGAACATACTGTAAAGCTCCAATATCTGGAGGTGATGTTCTTGGCACTCCGACTTGATCCATATTAATTCCTTCTACATCAATCCCTGCTCCTCTAGCCGGGCTTTCTTCGGATATCTGATAGTTATATGAATAAGGAACTTTAAAATATGGATCCTGATTTAAAATATTCGATGGATCAAAATCCTCTTCATTAGTCTTCAATAAATTGTGTACTACACTTATATTATTAACTCCGTCAAGGATAGAAATTTCATTACTTAAGCTTCCCCAAATAATATTATTCTTCAGCGTCAAATCTATGGGCGTCAAAACTCCTTTATCATCGGCCACAGCTTCAAATGCTAAAGAGGGTCTATCTCTAAAAAATCCTGTATTTTCATTGACTACAGTATTATAGAGAAAATTACAAATACCTCCTGATGCATGAGCATAAGCATAGCTTACTGTATGACTAATAATTGAATTGACAACAGTAACATCAGCCTTGATAACACTTACGCCAACCTGAGAAATATTCTCAATTGTTGAGTTTTCAATAAGTAAATCAATCTCATCATCCTCATCAGGGTGATAAATGTAGAGCCCAAAGGTAGCATTTTTTAAGTGAACTCCCTTTACCTCATTGTTATTACTAAGTGAATCAAATATTATCCCGCCCCATTGTCCAGGTGAATTGAAGTACCTTCCATCTGTTCTAATACTTTCTAAACGTATAGTATCTTGTACAGTTCCTTGCAATTTTAATGAACCGCTCACTTGAATCTTTGCATCATTATTGAAAACCATCTTAGCTCCGGCCTCAACAGTCAAAGAAGAAGATTCCGCCACATAAAGCGAATCCATAATAACGTACGGTCTCCCTTTAGGCCAAACTACATCTCCTATCACAATTGCGCCTCCTGCTACATAAAATGGATCTTCAGCAAAAGCACTAAGAATCACTTCCTGTCTATTGCCATTCGTAAATAGGTTTACACTCCCTGTAAACTCTCTAATATCATCTTTATTTTCATGAGGAATATTAGCTTCTGCAAAGATCAGCATACTGTCACCTCCTCTCAAGAATGTATTCTCTACTTTATCAGAAGCTTGTCCATTGATCAATAGCTGATATACATTATCAGGGTCAGAAAGTGAGATTTCAGCAATATTTACTGCATTTTCACTTCTATTGTATACCGTAAAACGCTGGGTTGTACTAGGCATATCAATCCCTTCATCCACTTTTGATGTATATAAAGTATCAAAGAAGACGGTATCTTGCGAAAACGATAATCTTAAATTTGGGTCTGTGGATAATATCTCATCTTGAGGATCACATGAAGTAAAAAAAATTAACCCAATAGCTATATAAAAAAATGGATGAATAGATCTCAAACTAATATTATTTAGTGTATTGCTTATTAAATTGATCGTATAGCGTTTTATCAAATTCCTTTGCTGTTGGATTTGCATTTGAAGCTGTTGCTGGTTTTACCCAATCCAAAAAGCCTTTTCTCCATACATACGCTAAGCCTACAATCAATATTCCTACAAAAAGAAATATCTCTACCAAGGCAAACCAACCCCATACACCATTGGTCTGCTCTATTTTTTCAGCATCACCAAATACGGTTGCCCAAGGGAATAAGAATAAAATCTCTACTTCAAAAAGAAGAAAAATCAAGGCAATGATATAGAAACGGATATTGAAACCGCCCCATGCTGAACCTACCGGATCTTCACCACTTTCATAGGTTGTCAGTTTTTCATGACTTGGTCTGTTAGGACGCATAAAACTTGCCGCCATTAATCCGCCTAAAACAAAAATGACACCTACAATGATGAATAAAGCGATATTCCCGAAGTCTGTTAGGATTTGATTGCTCATAAAAATAGAAAATTCGAGGTTGAATTATTTCTTTTGTATAAATTTCGGGATAAAAATACTAACCATATAAACACTATCATAACATGGCCGTACTTTTTGAGACATTTTTAGAATGGAAAGAGTATTGTGAAAAGAAAAATGTTCCTCTTTATCAACCTGTTCTTGAGTATGAAATCAGAGAAAAAGAACGCACTAAAGAAGAAATCCAAACTGCTCTTGAAAACGCTTTCCTAGTCATGAAAGATGCTGTAAAAACAGGTCTTCATGAAGATATGACCTCTAGATCTGGAATGATCGAAAATGGAGGCAAAAAGGTAATGAAAACACCTGTCAACGTACTTTCTGAGGAATTTAAGCTACTAGTGGCACGTGCTTTAGCGGCCAAGGAAGTCAACTCCTGCATGGGTAGAGTTGTTGCCGCGCCAACGGCAGGTGCTTCAGGTATTTTACCAGGTGTACTTGTTACATTACAGGAACTTCATAAAATTGAAGATGAAAAAATCTATGAAGGTCTTCTTATTGCCGCTGGTATTGCACTGATTATGGAAAAAAAATCGGGTATTGCAGGTGCTGTTGGTGGTTGTCAGGCTGAAACGGGTACTGCCGCCGCAATGTCTTCCGGTGCAATCGTTCACTGTCTAGGCGGTAATATTGATATGATTTTTAATGCTGTAGCGATTACTACTCAATGCATGTTGGGACTCGTTTGTGATCCAGTAGCCGGTTTAGTAGAAGTACCATGTGTGGTAAGAAATGCCAGTGCAGCGGCTATTGCCAATTCTTCTGCTCAAATTGCCTTAGCGAATGTCAGCGGGGTTATTCCTGTGGATGAATGTGTAGATGCAATGGGTGAAGTGGGACAAAGCATGGAAGACCGCTACAAAGAAACGGCTTTAGGTGGTTTGGCGGCTACTCCTACCGGAAAGAGTATCTCAAAGAAAGTTTTAATTTCAGATATTGATATTATAGATTCTAGTGAAGAATAATAATTTCAACTAAGGCATGAAACACAAAAAGGTTACTTGTGACTTTGAAATATTTCACAAGTAACCTTTCTAGGTGCATAATACTGTTTGTATATATAATCTTGTATTGATAAAAAACTAGAGAATATATCCCTCAAATTTTTTATTCAACTCCATCTTATTTCTTACCTTTTCTTCTTCAACATACAGGTCAAGATTCTTGATCGCAGTTTCAAAACGATCTGCGTAGTTTTTATACTTAGTAGAATGAGATGAAGTATTTTTTTTCTTAAAGTTAAAAGTTACCATAACATCATAATTAACGAATAACAAATTGGACTAAAAACTTATAAATATCCAGATAAAGCTTTTGTATAGATTAGACAATTGGTATTGAGAAATAGACAAAAAAGTTCCTATTTTTTTTCATTTTTTTTGATTTCTTCCCAATACTTATCCATCTCTTCTAATGAAAGACTCTCGAAATCAACATTTTCGCGACTCATTTTCTCTTCCATTTGATTGAATCTATTGATGAATTTTTTATTCGTTCTCTCCAAGGCATCAGAAGGATTCACATTCAAGAAGCGGGCATAATTGATCATTGAGAACATAACATCACCGAATTCATCTTCAATTTTATCCAAGTTATCCGCACCATTATCATGAGCAATCACCTCTTCCTGCAGCTCTTGTAACTCTTCCTCCACTTTCTTGTAAACATCTTCTTTATTGTCCCATTCAAAACCAACTCCTGCTGATTTATCCTGAATTCTTAATGCTTTCAACAATGCAGGCAGTGACTTCGGTACTCCACCTAAAACCGTTTTATTTTTATTCTCTTTTTCTTTCAGTTTTATCAACTCCCAATTTCGGCTTACCTCTTCTGCATCTGCTACCTCAACATCACCGTAAATATGTGGATGTCTTACGATCAGTTTCTCACAAATAGAATTAAGCACGCTCTCTATATCGAAATCTCCTGTCTCAGAACCGATTTTGGCATAAAACACCAAATGAAGCATCACATCGCCCAGCTCTTTTTTAATTTCTGCTTTATCGTCTTCAATGATAGCATCAGAAAGCTCATATACTTCCTCAATAGTCAGGTGACGTAATGATTCTAAAGTTTGTTTTTGATCCCAAGGGCATTTTTCTCTGAGGTCATCCATAATATCTAATAACCTTTTAAATGCTCTTAACCTTGGATCTTCAATCGTCCTATCTCCTTTCATTCTTTTTTTACTTTTATTTCAAAAGATTCCGCTTAATATTGTCAATTAGAAACACATTATTGTACTAATCAAGTAAAAATTGAAGAAAGAAATCAGAAATCAATAAATTCTATATGAAAATGAAGTCCGCACATCCTCAAAAACAATCAATGACCCATACCGAAATCACAGAACGTTTATCTAAATATACGACTCCTGAGGCTGCAACGATTTTTGCCCATTGGATATTGAAATATCAGATTTATGTGACTATTAAAGGTGGAAGAAAAACCATCAACGGCGATTACAGACCTCCGCAAAGAGGGCACGGCCATAAAATCAGTATTAATTCTACTTTAAACCCTTATCAGTTTATCATCACTTTTACACATGAAGTAGCTCACTTGCTCACTTGGGATAAATACCAGAATCATGTTGCTCCTCATGGAAAAGAGTGGAAAAGTAATTTTGGAAAATTATTGGATGTATTACTGAACAATAAAATTTTCCCTTCCAATCTGATTGAAGAAGTTAAAGAACATAAAAAAAATCCTTCTGCTTCGAGTGGAAACGATATTTCTTTGAAAAAAGCACTAGCATTTTATGATCAGGAACAAGACCACTCTACCCTATATTTAGAGGATATTCATGACAATGATGCGTTTTCTATGGAAGATGGAAGAATTTTTATTAGAAATAAAAAATTGCGCAAATATTATTTGTGTACTGAAAAATCCACAGGCAAGCAATTTAGAATCAACTCCTTAGCCAAAGTAAAACTTCTCAACAACTTAAATCACGAGAAAGCTTGTTAACGACTGTTTAATTAAAAATGAAATTTTCTTTGGCAGATAGTTTGAATAAACAACTTTTTTCCCCACTTTTGCATCGCTTTAAGCGAAAAAGGTACTTTTCTAGTATCTGGTGATGTAGCTCAGTTGGTAGAGCATCGGACTGAAAATCCGTGTGTCGGCGGTTCGAATCCGCCCATCACCACAAGTCTAAGGTTAAACAAGACTCTAAAACAGTTTCCCGGTGATGTAGCTCAGTTGGTAGAGCATCGGACTGAAAATCCGTGTGTCGGCGGTTCGAATCCGCCCATCACCACAAGTCTAAGGTTAAACAAGACTCTAAAACAGTTTCCCGGTGATGTAGCTCAGTTGGTAGAGCATCGGACTGAAAATCCGTGTGTCGGCGGTTCGAATCCGCCCATCACCACAAAAGCAAAGCTTATCCATTTGGGTAGGCTTTTTTTGTATCCTACAGTTAGGCTTTTATGTATTTAGAGAATTAAATTTCATTTTAATTAAAATTTAATTCTCTAAAAAACAATAGATTAAAATAAACATCAAAAATAAATTCAAAATATGTTTGGTGTATTCAAAATTAACCCACATATTTGCACCCGCTATCACACAAAGATAGCACATAGAGAGTTGGCAGAGTGGTCGAATGCGGTGGTCTTGAAAACCATTGTACCGCGAGGTACCGGGGGTTCGAATCCCTCACTCTCTGCAAACACAAAGCATCAAATCGAAAGGTTTGATGCTTTTTTTATGCCCTTTTGAAAATGACTGTCGAATATTTTTTATTTTGTAAAAAGTATTCAAAACAGTAACACATTACTATGACAGCTTCTCTCCGAACGTTTACTATTCTACTCTTCTCAATTATTTATTTTAATGTAGCTAATGCTCAAAAGAGTGACTCACTTTGGGGTATTTGGATCGATGAAACTATTGATCAAAAAGAAAGAGTAAACGCACTGAATGAATACTCTGAACATTATCTAAAGATCAATGTAGACAGTGCACTTCACTTTATCGAAATGTCGGTTGCTTTTGCTAAAGAAAACGGAATTATAGAGCAACAAACCTATATGCAGTTAGGGAGAGTATTAAGACGAAATTCAAAAAATGAAGATGCCATAGAAGCCTACAAAAAAGCCATTGTAATCGCAGAAAAAACCGATGACAGCCTTTCTATTGCCAATTCTCTTTACCTCATAGGAGTAAGCTATTACTATATGGGAGACTATGAACATGCTATTTCTTATTACAAGGAAAGTAAAAATAAGGTAGAAATGATGGGCAATAAACGTGGAGTCGCGAATATCTCTTCTAATATCGGTATCATCAATATGCGTCAAAATCAGTATGACAGTGCTGCTTCTAATTTTGAAGAAAGTATTAGACTCTACCTTGAGGTTGACCTACCTCAAAAGACAAATGTACCCATGCTTAATTATGCTTTGCTAAAGGAAAGATTAGGTGATTATCAAGGAGCGATGGATTTATACATGAAAAGCTTAGCAATTAACGAAAAGGAAAAGGATGAAAGTTCTATTGCTTATGTCTATACTAATATTGCTCAGATGTATCAAAAATTAGAGGATAATGATAAATTCTTTGAATACAATGAGAAAAGCCTTGATATATGGATTAAGCTCAACAACAAAAGAAATATTCTCTATAACCTCACCAATGTTGGTTCTATTTATTTTGAAACGGGAGATTATGATAAAGCATTAGAATATTTCAATAAATGTGTTCCCTTATCCAAAGAAATTAAAGACAAGAATGGTATCGCAAATGTTCTTCTCAAACGTGGAGTACTTTATATCGAAACCAATCAACTGAATAATGGAATTAAAGATATAAAAACTGCTTTTGACTTATATAAGCAACTGAAAGATGGTTCTGGAATAGCATTGTCACACCAAGCATTAGGAAAATATTATACTGCTATTGGTAAAAATAAATTGGCGATCACCAACTTGAAAAAAGCCTACGAACTGGCGGTTGATTCTGATATTGAAATTCAGAAAAATGTAGCAGAAGACCTTTACAAAGCGTATGAAAAAGCAGGTAAAAAGACACTCGCTTTTGAAGCCTACCGCAATTATATTATTGCTAGAGATAGCATCGGCAATGACAAAAACCAAAAAGAAATTGTACGGAAAGAATTAAAATATAATTATGATAAAAAAGCCTTAGCAGACAGCCTTGCTTTTGAAAACCAAAAAGCGATTCAAACGGCAAAACTTGAAAAAAGTACTACTCAACTTCGCCTTTCCTTGGTCATCCTTCTGATTGTGATCATATCAGTGGTTCTACTTTATAGAAGAAATCAAACCATCAAAAATCAAAACAGTACGATCACTTCACAAAATGAAAAGCTTACTGATCTTACCGATGAGTTGAAAGGACTGAATGAAAGTTTAGAGAAAAAGGTAGAGGAAAGAACTTTTGAAATCACAAAAATCAACAAAGAACTGAAAGCAAGTGACGAACGTTATGCCTATGCTTTGGACGCTTCTAATGATGGAATATGGGATTATAATGTAAAAGAAGGTCAGATCTCTTTTAGCCCTGCCATTTATACGATGCTGGGATTTGAACCTTATGAGTTTCCCGAAACGAGAGATAGTATTTATGACTTATTACATTCAGAAGAAAAAAAGATAACGACCCGGAAAGCTCACCACTTGTTTATTATAAGGCAGAAAACCGATTTTCTGGAAGATGAATACCGTTTGGTAGGCAAAAATGGAAAAGTAGTTTGGGTACAATCGAAAGGTAAAATTGTTGAAAAAGATGAACAAAATAAACCGCTTCGGATAGTGGGTACACATACCGACATCACTGCTCAAAAGCTGAAAAATCAAGAAATGCTTGAAGCCATCTTAAGAACAGAAGACGCTGAAAGGAGTCGTATTTCGAAAGAAATCCACGATGGCTTGCAACAGACTTTAATTATCAGTTTTATGAACATCCGACATTTTAGAAGCAAAATGAAAGATATTCCAGAAAGCATTAAAGAGAAGTTTGAGTTGGGATGGAAATATTTAGAGCGATCAATCGAGGAAGCTAGAGGAGTTGCTCATGTTTTGATGCCGAAGTCCATTGTAGATTATGGTGTTTTAGCTGCCTGTCAAATGTTGATTGATGATATGAATAGTTCAACAGATGAAATTACTTTTGACTTCCAACATAACTTGGCTTCTGAACAACTTCCAAACCAACAGATTGAAATTACGCTTTACAGAATATTACAAGAAAGCCTGAATAATGTCATGAAATACGCCAAGGCTTCAGAAGTCAATATTCAATTGTATGATTATCAAGACTCCTATTCTTTGACGGTTGAAGATAATGGAATTGGCTTTGACACTTCCAGACTGAAAGACAAAGAGGGACATGGTTTCAGAAATATCAGAAACCGACTAGATGCTATCAATGGCTCCTTGGAGGTAGACAGCCGAGAAGGTGATGGAACGACAATTATTGTTGAAATTTCAAAGACGATTTAAAAGTCAATCAAGTTGGTTCCTATTACGTAAAGGATCAATCCTGCAATATTTTTACTCCCCGTCTTTACCAAAAGATTCCGTTTGTGTGCCTCCACCGTTTTCATACTTACAAACAAGGCTTCTGCAATTTCAGTATTCGAATATTCCTTTAGAATTAATTCTAAGACCTCTTTTTCCCTTTTTGACAATTTCACCTCATTGACCATCCTTTTAGCGTGAGGCTTTGTTTTTTGAATGCTATTAATGATGATTTCTGTGACTTTAGGAGAAAAATAAGTACCTCCTGTTGATACTGTTTTAATTGCCATCAATAACTCTTCCTGCTTACAGTCTTTCAATAAATATCCACTTGCTCCTTCAGCTAAAAACTGCTTTACGTGTCTATGGTCATCCATCATGGTTAAACCCAAAACTTTTACCTCAGGGTGAAGACTACTCATCTGTTTGGCTAGTTCTATACCGTCCATTTCCGGCATATTCAAGTCAGTCACTACAATATCGGGTTGGGATGATTTTAATTTTTCAAGACAGTCCACACCATTTTCTGCTTCTCCGATACATTCTATTTCTGAAGATTTTTCAAAATAGGTTTTCAAACCTTCACGGATCATTTCATGGTCGTCTACTAAAAATATTTTAATCATAGTGTTTGTTAAAATGGAAGAGCTTTTAATTTTCTATTAAATATAACCATCACTTTTTAATGTTGTTTGAAAAAGTAAGGGAAACCCTAGTTTTTCTATTTTCAGAATTTCACCATCGGTTAAGGAGAGCACTCGCCGTAGCTTTGTAATATCAAAATTCAATCAAATCATCAAGAAAATGAAAAAAGATATCATTGCTAAAGTGGCATTAGCTTCAGTGCTATTATCTGGCTGTAATACTACCCTGCCAACTACTGATACTGTTGAAGAAATCAAATCAGATTCTAATTCAATGGATACTAGAATTGGGAAATTAGATTTTACTCATGGTTTTGAAAATGGTTACCCAACGGAAGAAACTGTACATCTTTTGTTTGATGAAATGGACTTCCAACGTGCCACTCAAGCTTATATTTGGGCTACACCTTATGTTTCCTTTTTACAATGGCAGCACTCCTTCCATCATGATTTAGGACTTAAAAATGGACAGATCATATTGCATGAATCTTATAAAGACAGAGTGGGCGGTTTGACTTACAATGCCACAACTCCTTATGCACTTACTTTTATAGAAGTACAAGATGACCCTTGGATTATGGAAGTACCAGAAGGAGGCGTTAGAGGATCGATGTCCAATATGTGGCAAATTGGCTTGGCTAGTTTTACAGAACCTACCAAGTTTTTAATATTAGGACCAGAAACGAAATTGCCAGAAGGTGATTTATCAGAATATAAAGTCGTAAGGTCAAATACTAATTCAGTCATGACAGGTCTTCGATTAATGTCACCTGATAAAGCAGAACGCATGAAGGTATTGGACAATTACAACATCTATCCTTACTCAGAACGTGAAGATCCACATCCTAGAGGATATATTGAAACCAATGAAAGACCTTGGATGGCGGCTGCACCAAGAGGTTTGGAATATTTTGAACGTTTAGCAGAAGGAATCAATGCCAATGGTCCTATTCATGAAAGAGACCGTTTCTTTATGGCGATGTTGAAACCGCTAGGCATCGAAAGAGGGAAACCTTTTGAACCTACATTGTATCAAAAAGAAATTCTAACGGAAGCCGCTTACGTTGGGGAAGCAATGACTAAAGCGATAGATTTTGATGGAACTGAACGCCTAGAAGATGCTCCGTACATGGAGGGATCAGCGTGGGAAATTGCCACTACTTCACCTCCAAACCAACGTCGTGAAAATATGGATGCTTTAGACGGACGTGCAGCTTGGTTCTATGAAGCCGTTTCTAATGACATCGCTATGCACGGTATGGTCAATGGAGGATATGGTCAAGTTTACCTTACTTCTTATAAAGATGCTGATGGCGATTGGTTAGACGGTGGACAGAATTACCGTTTACGTCTTCCAAGTAATCCTCCTGCAAAAGCATTCTGGTCAGTGACATTATATGAAGTGAGTACTCGTACACTCTTGCAAAATGAGATTCAAAAAGCAGATCTATCATCAAGACAGGATTTAAAAGTAAATATGAACGGTTCTATTGACCTTTACTTTGGTCCAAAAGCTCCAAAAGGATTTGAAAGCAATTGGATTCAAACTGAAGAAGGTCGTGCTTGGTTCCCTTACTTCAGATTCTATTCTCCTGGAAAAGAAGTAGTAGACCGCACTTGGGTACTACCTGATATTGAGAAAAAGTCCTATTAAGAATACCTTTATGACACCATAAGCCCTCTTCTGAGGGCTTTTTTTGTACCAAAATTTTAAATATCAAAAACTAAGGGAAACCCTAATTTTTTAGATCTAACCTTTCCCTAAAGGATAGAAAAGGAGATATAACCACCTTTGTAATAGATAATTAAACAATCTCATTTATCAATCTAAACAATAAGAAAATGATTAATTTAAATTCAAAAAAAGCGGTAATTGCAAGTCTTATGGTAGCATCTAGTTTTCAGGCATTAGCACAAACAGATCACCCTAATAGTAAGATGAGTGCTTTACCACAAACGAACCCTTGGTTAACTGAAAGTGTTTATCCTACTTCACATCATAACCCAGCACAAACGGATGTATCACCTATTGCAGGTCCAGCATTTAGTATGCAATTAAGTAAAGATCAGGTAAAAACTATCCCTGCCGTTTTCAACTCTAATCCTACTACTAAACATATCGGAAAAGATAGAATTATCATGATTAGTGGTGTTAATGGAGTGAGAAAAGTGCTTGCTACTGGCGATCAGTTCGAGCAGGTTTCTTTCTTACCTTACCCAGGTTTGGAAGGTGCAGAACCAAATGAAATCATGGAAGTAGTTGACCGTATGGACAAAGCACGTTTTGCTCATGATGATAAAGCCATTTTAGCGGAATCAAAAAACATGGCGGATCTTGGTTTCACCTTTAAAACAGTAGCCAATGGAGTATATAACTTGTTTGATAATGAGGGCTACCACTACTCCATGTATAGTGGTGTAAACATTATGAAATCAACTGATAATAATGATGTAAATGCACCTCAGCAATTGGTAAAAACAGCCAATATCACTGACGGTCTTCCTGCTGATCTTGCAAAAAATGTAACAAGAGCCGTTGGTTTTGGCATGACTTACGATGGTCACTTGGCAGTTGCCGCTCCAGGAATGGTAGGTTTATATTCTCGTGATTTAGATCTAAAAGGTTATATCACGTTCCCTGGTGAAATTGTAGATAACAGTATCGCAATAGATGAATCAGGTATCTATGTAGTGACTTCTGAAAATATGTACAAAGTAGTATGGACAGGTGATAAACTATCTTATGATGAAAAAGATGGTGGTTGGAAAGCACCTTATGATACCATGGACGGTGAAAAAGCAGTAGCCATGGGTGCGTTATCACGTGGTAGTGGTACAACTCCTACTTTGATGGGCTTCGGTGGTGATGAAGACAAATTGGTTCTTATTGCTGATGCTGATGAAAACGGAACAAAACTAGTCGCTTTCTGGCGAGATCAAATCCCTTCCAACTTTAAACAAAAAGAAGGAACAAAATCACGTAGAATTGCGGATCAAATCAGAGTAGATGTCAGCGATCTTACTATCGAACCTTCTCCTGTTGTGATGGGAAATAGAGTCGTTGTAATTAACTGTACATTCCCTGAACCTTCAGAAACAAGAGGAGATATTTTTGGTAATGCAATGACATCAGGTGTCACTCGTCATGCACCAAGAGGTATCCAACAATTTGTTTGGAATACAGAAGAAAACAAATTCGAGAAGTCATGGACTAATATGACGATTGATAATACGGACACAATGGTGCCTCACGTATCTGCCAAATCGAACGTCATTTACTTTGCCAACAAGGTAGGCTTGAACTACGAATACACTGGTTTGGATTGGAACACTGGTGAAATGGTAGGTCGTTGGAAAATGCCAACAGAAAGTGCTTACTACAACAACTGGGGTGGTATCGGGTACTTCCTTGAAGATGGGGATTTAATCCTTGGTGGATTCTTCAGTGCCAAACGTATTAATTTTGAAAAATAAAAATTTACATATCAATTTTTAGAAAGATCTACGGTAATTCGTAGACTATACTTTTGAGCCCTCTTCGGAGGGCTTTTTTACGTTCAATACTATCGATTTAAAAACTAAGGGAAACCCTAATTTTTTAGATCTAACCTTTCCCTAAAGGATAGAAATGGAGATATAACCACCTTTGTAATAGATAATTAAACAATCTCATTTATCAATCTAAATTCTAAAAAAATGAAAAAGTTCTTCACTTCAATTGCTATTTTACTTTTAAGTTTAACGTCCTTATATGCTCAGGATAAAAAAGGACCTTCAGCAGAAGAATTAGCCAAAGCCAATAACCCATTAGCTGACCTTGTCGCTTTCAATATTCAGCATTATGCTCGTCCTGCTTTAAATGAAACTACGGGAGGAGCTGCAAATTCTACTTGGATGCGATTTGCAATGCCAACAGGTCGTGTGTTATGGAGATTATCAGCTCCGCTGGAAACTCGATTTATCAATAATGAAACAACTAATTTCAGTAAATCAGGTCTAGGTGATATTGATTTAACTGCTTTCTATTTGGGTGTAATGAAACCAAAAATCACTTTTGGATTTGGTCCATCAGCAAGTTTCAATACAGCAAGTGATGCGGCATTGGGTAGCGGAAAAAATACATTAGGTGCTGCCGCTGTTGTTTATGCCATCGCTAGTCCTCAATTCCAATATGGTGGATTAGTAACATGGAGAACAGACATCGGTGGTGATCCAAGCCGTGATGGTGTGAATTTATTAGCGGTACAACCTTTCTACTTCTGGCAATTAGGAAAAGGATTATACTTCAGAGGTGCACCAATTATGACTTTTGATATGGAAACTGGCAACTACGCTGTTCCAATTGGTTTAGGTATGGGTAAAGTAGTAAAACTAGATAAAACGGTTTTAAACTTCTTTGTTGAACCACAACCAAGTGTTATCGTGCATGGAGCAGGTCAACCTACATTCCAAGTTTATGGAGGGTTGAATATGCAGTTCTAGAAAACAAAAAGAGTATATTATAAACACGAAGAGGCTGTTCAAAATAAGAACAGCCTCTATCTTCGTAAAGAATCAACCAACTATTATTTTATCTTTAAATCTTCTAATCTTGTTTCTCTAGGCCCCAAATAAGACTTCTTCAATCCTCCAAAATCCATCACTGCTTTATCCAACACCACTCCAGGATCTAAATAATAAATCTTCAAGGTATGTTTTCCTGGCGTAGTGATATAATGAGAGGAAGTATGAATAGAGGAATTTCTTCTTACATTATTTCTCCATCGATCACTATCAATTTCTGCCCCTACATAGATAGTCTTTGGTGACTCATCATCTACGGAAATCGCGAAACGATGCAATTGGAAACCATTGATAGGGTAAGTCGGTAATACGTAGGTGGAGATGTCAAATCGACCTGTATTGAACGTATAGAATTCGTATTCCACATGAGCATATTTATCATTTCTTGCCCAATGTCCGGCGGTTTTAGCGTGATTATTATCGATGGTCAATGAGGCACCTGTAATTCCAAGTCCTTGATTGACCACCCAATTGACTTCTTCTTTATTTACTTTTTGATGGTATTTCTCCAAAGGAATGGAAATCACACCATTTTTCTCAACAAATACACCTTGAAGACTGTCTGAATCAATTTTAGTATCAAAAGCCTTTACATAAATAATTTCCTCTTCCTCTCCACTTATTATACGAATGCTTCCCGTTGAATTAAACTTTAGTTTAGTCCAATCTACCGTCACCAAAATTCTTTCCTCTACCACCGTAGTCCCTGAAGTTTTACTCAGTTGAATCCAATCTTCACTCACTTCAGCAGACCACTTTAGAGGTTCCTTTCCTTTATTAAAAACATCGATATAATAAGTTTCTTGATAATGTGAGGTAAATGCAGGCAGGCACAAAAGGTTATTGATTCCGATGGAAGGTTCATTCTCTTCTACCATTACTCCTAACTCTGCCTTCTGAGGAATATCAATTTCAGTCGTAGGAGGTAATTTCGCAAAGGTTGCTCCTTGTGATTGAATCTCTGAGATGATACCTTTCCACTTTCCATCTAATAGTGCTCCATATTCATCTGTCAGCCACTTTGTGCTATCATGATAGGCTTTGACTTCTGAAATGAGTTGGTTGGTACCAGAATGCTTTAATGAAGCATACCATCTGTTTTTATGGGCTAAAAGCAATTTATGATTCATAAAATGTGCTCCACGTACAGGATAGTAAACCAACTCAAAAAAGGCTTCTTGGTCTTTTTCCGGCATTAAACTTCTTAGTTGATTTGCACGATGACTTAATGCTTTAAATTCCGAAAGTCTCGATTCCGCTTCTCTGTAATTGGTAAAACTAATATCAGAATCTTCAATTCTTTCTCTCCATCTTGAACTCGAAAATTCTTCTCCCCAACCCATAAATTCAGGTTTCCTCGTAAAATTGATTTGATAATAATCATACATCAAGTCGGCACATTGCTTTCCTAATTCATCTCCAAAAATATCTTGATACCATTGGTACATATGATCAAAAACAGTCTCTCTTTTTATTGAATTGACATCCCATGCTAAATCAAGGAAAAACTGTGTATTGTATTCCGTTGGTTTGATATCACCTACATTCACCATCCACACTCTATCCGCTTTATAATCATACGCTTTTTTCATTTCTTGATAAATCAATGCGGGGTTGGTAGTACTCAACCAAGTGTATTCATGTGGATTTCCTAAGTAAGCGATATGATAATAGACACCACTTCCTCCAGATCTTTTTTGCTCTAAAGGATCGCTGAGTCTACGGATATAACCATAGTTATCATCCACCCACATTAGCGTAATGTCATCAGGCACTTTTAATCCATTATTGTAGAGATGCAACACCTCGGCATAAGGCACAAATATCTGAGGAACTTCTTCTGCTGATTTCTCTGTATGCTTTGCCAAAATAGATCTTTGATCTTGGATCGCTTCTTCTACCAATTCTATTTTTCTTTCCACTGAGAAACCGCCCTCCATAGCATGATCATGAATACCTCTGATACCTATCGTGTAAAGGTTTTCATAAGGAGCATTTTCAGAAACTCTCTGATCCAATACCTTACAGATTCCTTCTCGATTGGTGGCATAATTCCACTCTCCCATGGTCTTTTTATCCCATTCTGTGGCATTATTGAATAAGACAGGTTCGCAGTGAGAAGAACCCATTACGATTCCGTATTGATCAGCCACTATTTTATTGTCGGCATATTTATTAAAGGCACCAGTACACTCATGCATTGCAGGCCATAGGTAATTTGCTTTTAAGCGTAACAGCAATTCACATACTTTAGCGTAAGTTTTTGGCCCAATATCTCCCAACTCCTTTTCAAAGTTTTTAGCACTCCACGGATGCAATCCCCAATCTTCATCGTTGATAAAAATCCCTCGATATTTCACATCAGGTGATTTACTTTTAAATCCTTTATGATTAACGTAAAGTGATTTCTTTTTTTCTACTGAAACATCTGCCCACCAATACCAAGGGGATACACCCATTTGCTTGGAGATTTCAAATACTCCGTAAGCTGTTCCCCTTCTATCACTCCCCGTAATCACTAATGCTTTTTTCTTTTTATTCCAAGGATTAGAAATCACTTGAATACTGTATTTTTCCCATTGATTAGTCAGCCCAACAGTATCGATTAAATTCTTTTCAACTAAGGCCGAGATCACTTTACTGTTATTTAGAGAACCAATAATTATCACATTTTCTTTTGGGTGTTTTGAAGTGGTTACTTTCGGTGTTTTACTACTTACTAATTGATAATCTTGAGTAAAATGTTTGACAGTAGTTTTTACAACCTCATAATCTTCTTGAGCAAATAGTATGGTAGGTATTTTCCCATTTTCGATTAATGGAAAAGCTGACGGATGATATTTTTCTGTAATAATATTTTGAGCATTGACTTCAAAAATCAACAGTCCATAGATGAAAAAATAAAAAAGAGATTTCATGGTTTTACGTGTTCTTTTCATAAGTAATAATTCCACCTAAAGATCCTCTGAAAGACTTTTTTATTCAAAAAACGGGGTCATTCAAAAATTATACAAAGACACAAAAATTTATTACACCACATCTGTTCACCTGTTTATATATTCAGTAAAAGGGAAAAATTTATCAGTTTAATTAAATACTGAAAATGAACAGATTACTTATCATTACTGGGGTACTTTTTTATCTTATTCTTCAAACTAACACTTCTTTGATAGCACAAGAAGATAGTATTTCACATTATATTCAATTATACAATACGGTCATTCAGCATGATTCTGCAAAAATAAAGGAACTTCAAAATTGCTATGATTATTTTACTTCAAAAAAAGACTCTACTTGGATGATCAAGGCCCTATTAGGACTCTCTGACCACAATGCTCGAAAAGGAAATTACAGTGATAGCTATACCCATATTTGGAAAGCTCAAGATCTTGCTGAACAATACAATCATTTCACTTTACTCTATGAAGTCCACAAACACATTGCTCGGCTTTATAATGTTTTTGACAAGAATGAGGAAGCTTTTTCTCATGAAAAACAGATGCTTCAATTTGCAAAACTAGCCGTTGAGAAAGGCGAGTTAACACCAAAGGCAATCATCTCCTGTTACTATAATTTCACGCTCCATTATCGTATTGAACGCGATTATCAAAAAGCATTTCATTACTTGGATACCTGCTATACGCTAGCGGAACAAATGAGTTATACCGAAAAGCAGAAAGTTTATTTAGATACGGAAAAAGGAAATATTCTTATGCTTCAAGGTAAAATAAATGAAGCCCTTCCCATCCTACTAAAAGCTAAAGAACACTTTGAGCGGTTTAATCCATTTTACCTTACCATCATTTATTATTACTTGGGCAGTGCCTATATAAAACTTGAAAAGTGGCCGATGGCAGAAAGTTATTTTAGAAAAGCTTTGCGAAATATTGAAGTCAAACACGCTCATTACGATACTAAAGCAGAATGCTTAAAATTGTTGGCTTTCACATTAAATAAGCAACAGCAATACAAAGAAGCTTATCAATTAATGAATGAATCCAAGGAAGTAAATGATCAACTCTTCAGTGCAAAGAGTAATCAGAATGCTGGACTGTTAGATATTAAGAATAACTATTTGGAGGAACTAAAAGAAAGGGATCAAGCCTTACTTCAAACTGAAAATGAACTAGCACATCAAAAAGCAAAAAGTCTTCAATATTCTATCCTTTTTGTAGTGGTCATTGCTTTTTTTATCATCATTCTTCTAATCATACATTCAAGACAGAAACAACAAAAATTTAAGGCTGAAAGGGAAAAGCAACAGCTTGAAGCGATGCATCAGGAAGAGAAAAATAAGGTTTTATTTGAAATAAAAAATAAAGAACTGACTTCTTTTACATTACAGTTAATTGATAAAGAATCACTCCTCAATGAATTAATGAGTGCAATCAAGATACATGCTTCGGAAAATAAAGCATTAATAAAGTTGGTGAAGTTGAATACCAAACATCGCATTCAATTATGGAATGAATTTGACCGACGATTTATTGATGTAAATAAAAATTTTTATGATAACCTAAAAAGTAACTTCCCTGAATTAACTTCTACTGAATTGAAGCATTGCGCCCTTATAAAATTACATTTCTCGGCTAAAGAAATGGCACAATTACTTAATATTTCTATCAATGGTGTCAATACTTCGAGATATAGAATTCGAAAAAAACTGAAGCTTGAAAGAGAAGAGAGCTTATCAAATGTAATTGACCGGTATTAGCTGATCCTACTCCAGTTCGTTACTGATTTTTTCACCAAGAGTGACTGCTGATGTTTGATAATTCCATGTTCTTCTTTTGCTAGATCAGGATCTTCATCAATCAATTTCTCTGCAACTCCTCTCACATATTGCAATAAAGCGGCATCTTGACCAATATCTGCGTGACGTAAATCGAGCACACCACTTTGCTGAGTACCTTCAATATCTCCAGGACCTCTCAACTTTAAATCTGCATCGGCAATTTTAAAACCATCAGTTGTATCTACCATAGTTTGAATACGGACTTTTCCATCTTTAGAAAGCTTATCACCTGTCATCAAAACGCAATAAGACTGCTCTGCCCCTCTACCAACACGACCTCTCAACTGATGCAATTGGGCAAGTCCAAATTTCTCAGCATTTTCTATAATCATGATAGAGGCATTCGGGACGTTTACACCAACTTCAATTACGGTTGTTGCTACCATAATATGTGTTTTACCGTCAGCGAAACGTTGCATTTCTGCATCTTTGTCCGCAGGTTTCATTCTGCCATGCACAATGCTGACTTTATATTCAGGAAATGCTCTTGATACTGCTTCATAACCTTCTTCAAGATTTTTATAATCCAAAGTTTCTGATTCCTCAATTAATGGGTAAACGATGTAAGCCTGACGACCTAATTCTATTTGCTCTTTCATAAAACCAAATACTCTCAATCTCCCTTTTTCAAATTTATGCCAAGTGATAATCGGTTTACGCCCTGCCGGTAATTCGTCAATAATCGACACCTCTAAATCACCATAAACGGTCATTGCCAACGTTCTTGGAATAGGTGTCGCAGTCATCACCAACATATGAGGTTTCGCTTTACTTTTCTTTTTCCAAAGCGCGGCTCTTTGTGCTACACCAAAACGGTGCTGTTCGTCAATCACACAAAGACCAAGATTATAAAAGTCTACTTTATCTTCAATTAAAGCATGAGTACCTACAATAATTTTCAACGAGCCATCTCTCAATGTCTCATCAATTACTCTTCTTTCCTTGGTTTTAGAGGAACCTGTCAGCAAAGCAATCGTCACGCCCATCTCATCTGCAAAAGGCTTCAACCCATTATAATGTTGTTGTGATAAAATTTCTGTAGGCGCCATTAATGCTGATTGAGCATCATTATCGAGTGCCATCAACATACACATAAAAGCAACAATTGTCTTACCACTTCCTACGTCACCTTGTAGTAAACGATTCATCTGATAGCCACTTCGCATGTCATTATAAATCTCTCTTACCACCCTTTTTTGTGCTCCTGTGAGGTCAAAAGGCAATTGTTCTTTATAAAAAAGGTTGAATGTTGGGATTTTCTCAAAAACCTGTCCTCTAAATTTATCTGTCCTTTTCCCTGCCTTTGATGCTATTATTTTTAACTGAAGAAAAAAGAGCTCTTCAAATTTCAAACGATACGATGCTTGTGCTAAAGTTTCAGGTGATTTTGGAAAATGTGTCCAAGCAACTGCTAATCCTTTTGATATTAAATCATTTTCCTTGATAAGGTATTCCGGCAATGTTTCAGAAATAGAACGGTACACATTTTCAAGCAAAGTCCTCGTCAACTTCGCCAGCATTTTAGAGTCCATTCCCTTATTTTTCATTTTCTCCGTAGTATGATAAACAGGCACTAAGCCACCTTTCTGCGTACGGGGTGTTGAAGGATCGTATTCATCTAGTTCAGGATGTGAAAAAGACATTTTGGCACCAAATCGTTGAGGCTTTCCATAAAGGACATACCACTTCCCTACCGTCAATTTCTTTTCAATCCATTTCGCTCCTCTAAACCACACCAATTCAATCTCACCAGTTTCATCTGAAAAAGAGGCTACCAACCTTTTAGACCTTCCTTCTCCAACTGTATTCTTAAATGTTAGCCGACCTATTATTTGTACGGCTGTAGTATCATTGATTACTTCATCGACTTTGTAAAACCTTGTTCTATCCTCATGACGGAAAGGGTACTGCTCCAATAAATCGCCGAAAGTGTATACACCCAACTCTTTATTGAGAATCTCTGCCCTAACAGTCCCTACTCCTTTTAGATATTCAATTTTTGTATCAAAGATATTATTCACTTGCTTCCTCTAGGTTTCCTTAAAATTATTATCAGTCAACAGCTCGAAATTAGTAGATTATTGCGAGAATATGTTAATTTTAAAAAACGCTTTTTTATTAAATCATTATTCTGCCGTTTACAATGCGATTATTACTCATCGTAACTCTATTTTTTCTAAATCTCCTCTCCGTATTTTCTCAAACTCCTATTGCTGACATCAACGCTTGGAGAGAAAAAACAAGAAATACTACTTTCTATAAAATGGAAGTAAGAGAGCGTGGTATTTACAGAATTGATTATGACAACCTAAACTCAGTGGGCTTTCCTGTCTCAACTGCACTTCTGTCTGAGATCAGAATGTTTAGAAGAGGTGAAGAAGTAGCTATTTATATATTCGATGTCAATGGAAATAACAAACTTGATGACACTGATTATATAGAGTTTTATGGTGAACCAAACGATGGAGAAACAGATAAACACCTATTCAGAGATACCAATGATTTTGTCAATCCCTATGAACCTATTTATTCTAGAACCGCTGCATATTTTTTAAGTTCATCAGCTTTATCTGGTGGTGAGGTATTACGTTTCGATGATGATAACACATTTGATCCTACAGGAGCCACAACCGTAGATTATCATTGGTATACAGAAATGTATAGAGATGATTCTTCAGATGCTGCTTTTGATTTGAGAAGATCACTAAGTCAAGGTCCTTCAACCAATACTTTTAGCCGAGACCGTACATCTTTTAGTTCTGCTTTTAGAAGTCCAAGGTCATGGTCTACCTATTACAATAAAGGCAAAACGGGTATTGTCAATTTTCAACTCAAGACAAATGACTTTTACAGCGGTATTTCTGATACTAATTTCAAATTGGAAAGTAGAGTAATGAACTACTCTTATAGAACAGCAAATATTGATTTCCGTGTTGGAAGCTCTGCAGACAATACCTCAAGTAAAAATACACAATCTGTCAACAGATATGATGTCACAACTAACATCAGCGTACAACTATCTGACACTGATTTTGCCAATGGAAGCACTTCTGTGTTGCTTGTCGATAATTTTAATGGAGAAGGGGCTGATTTCAATCAGATGGGTGTACTGTATTTCAACCTCACCTATCCTCAAGCCCACTCTTGGATTGGAACAGATCCTATAGACGTTGCTTTTTCGCTATATCCAACTTCAAAAAAAATTATTTCAGCACCGCTTAACAATGGTAATTTTTATAACATCAGTAACCCTAGACAACCTGCTTTATTACAAAAAAACAGGTCAGGCCAAAGGGATCAGTCTATCGTCGAAAATACAAATGGTCAAAAAGTAGACCTTTACTATAGCAACGGATTCAAAAATGTAATTTCCTTAGCGAAAGCTGAATTCGAATTTGTAGACAATAACCTCGCCTATGATTACTTGATTATTTCACATCCTGAATTAAGACAGCCAACTCAAAATTCAACTGATCCTGTGAAAGCTTATGTTGATTATAGACGTAGTGGAATGGGAGGCGATAGAAATGCCTACGCCGCTGATATTCTTAAACTCTATAATACTTTCTCATGGGGAGAACAAAACCCTATTGCTATCAGAAACTGTATCGATTTATTACGGTCGAGGCAACTAGAATATGTGCTTATTTTGGGCAAAGGTTTAGATTTTGATGATGGTGACAGAAATGGAAACAGCAAAGTAGACCCTTTCGAAATTACTCCTGCTGGGGGAAGAGCATCTAATTATGTCCCTTCCTATGGATATCCTGCCGCAGATAATGCCTATATGATGGGATTTGATGGAAAAGAAGCAAATATTTTACCCATAGGCAGAATCTCCGCTTTTACACCTCAAATCATTGAAGATTACCTTAACAAGGTAAGAGAGCATGAGCAATTGGAATTTAATGAGCTTTGGAGGAAGCGAGCTTTGCACTTAAGTGGTGGTGCGGATTTATCTCAGCAAGAAAATTTCAGAAAGGTCATTGATCAATACACAGCTATTTTTACGGATACTTTAGAGGGAGGAAGTGTTATTACAATTAGTAGACAAAGCGACGGTGCAATTGAAACCATAGATGTATCTGATGCTGTAAATGATGGTATAGCTTTAATGACATTTTACGGGCACTCTTCTGCTCAAGACGCCGATATTGATATTGGTTTGGCAAGTGACGCTTCAAAAGGATATCAAAACCAAGAAAGATATCCGCTTATCAATATGATTGGGTGTGGAGGTGGAAACCTTTTCACAACTCGAAGATCGTGGGGGGAAGATTGGATTGAAACGCCAGAAAAAGGGGCTATTGGATTTGTTGCAAAAAGTGGTTTAGGTAATAGTAGACTTCTTGAAAATTATGGTACTGATTTCTACAACGCTACTTTTAAAGTGGCAATAGGACTTCCTATTGGAGATCATATTCTTCTAGCACAAGAACTGGCTTTTTCTGATGATTTCTCTAGTGCTAATATTGCTATCGTAGAACAAACAGGTCTTCAAGGCGATCCGTTTATTAAGATTTCACCTTCAAAGCCTGATTATGCAATTGCCGATAATAATGTCCTTGTAACACCTCAAAGTAGTGATGGTTTTTCTGTAGATGATAATCTATTTAGAGTTCAAGTAGTAGTCAACAATTTTGGTAAGGCCCTTGGAGACAGAAAAATCTACTTACAAGTAAAAAGAAAATATGGCAATGGTGCTGATTCTTTTAATTCTTTAATCGATAGTGCTGATGCTACTTATCTTTCAGATACACTTTCATTTGAGTTTATCAATTCAGAGGAAGATAAAGTATTAGGAGGAGGAGAAAATATTATAAGTGTTACAGTTGGAACGATACTGAGTGAAAATGAAGTAATTCCTGAAGACAATCTTGAAAACGAAACAGGTAATAATACAGGCTCAGTAAGAGTAACTTTCTCTGATAATACAGTCCGTTTTATACAACCTCTTGACCTTTCTGTTCAACACGATTCTACCATTGACCTTTATGCATTTGATAATACTTTTGAACAAAGAGTTGAAGGTGATTTGATTGAAATTGAAATTTCAAAAGATAGTATTTTCAGTTCTCAAGGGAACCCAATTAAAATTACTAAAGAACCTGAACAGCTTATTCATCATAGCATAAACTTGAGTCTAATACCGGGCTATCTCTCTGATACCACAATCATTTATGCTCGCACCCGAATCATCAATCCCACTAGTAAAACGGAATTCCCTTACAACAAAATTTCATTTACCATTATACCAAATAGTTCTGGAGAGGGTTGGAGTCAAAGTAACTATCATCAGATGAGAGACAATCAGCTCACTGCTTTGATTGCTAAAAATGATGAAAACGGAAGCGAAACAGGTAATGTCACATGGGAATTTCCGAATGAAAATAAATTTATTACGGTCAAAACAGGAGGAGCACAAAATACTTTTTATGAAGTAGACATCAATGGAGAAAAAGTGGTTATTAATGGTGAATGCAGAACTAATGGTTCTCTTACATTTATGATTTTTGATCAAGGTTCAGGTGAAGTGATTACCGCTGATGCGTATCAATGGAACAACCGTTTTTGCGGTATTGGCTTCCCTAGTAAAGCCTCTGTTCAATTAGCATCAAGTGACCTTCTTGTATCCAAGTTTCAGGTTTTTGAGTCCATTACCTACTTTGGTCCCAACTCATTATTCGTGGACCCAAAAACTTCCAACTTAAAAGATGGCGATTATGTACTCGCTTTTTCTTCTGGAAACTTTGAGTTCCCATCGGTTCCTACTAATCCCGACAGTGAAGCATATGAAGCCTATTATCTCAACAAAGAAGCAATGCATATTGCAGGTTTTGATACAGCAAAGCTTTACAACCTTGAGCAGGGAGTTCCTTTTATAGCTTGGACACAGTTCAAAGCTTCACCATCAGAGGGACAAACTATTGAAGGCACTGGTACTAATTCTTTTCTTGATCAAAGCTTCACTATTCAGCCCGATGTAAGTCAAGGTATTCTGACCACTTCACCGATAGGAAAAACTAATTTCTTTGAAAGGTTATGGATGGACTTCAGTACCATCTCAGGGGAAATTGCAACAACAATACAGGGGCTCTATTTTAATGAAAATGGATCTCAGATCACAGAAGATTTATATACTTTCCAAGGCGAAACACCTTCTACTGGCCTTGATTTGCAGAACTTAGTTTTTGAAAAGGACAGAGATATCAACGATTATAATTACATAACTCTTAAAACTACTTTAACAGATACTTCTTCTGCAAGAATTCCATCCCAGTTACAACATATCAGGGTTTCTTATGCCACATTGCCGGAAGCTGTGATGACTTATAAAGACATCGCTGATATCACTGATATAAAAGAAGTACAGCAAGGACAAGGTATCGAATATGAGTTCTTATTGAAGAATATTTCAAAACAATCTTTCAAAGAAGAAGTTCCTACTGTACTTACTTATAAAAATGAAAATAAGATCATCACGGATACAATCACTATACCTCCTCTTATTGCAGGAGGTGAATATAATTTTAAAATAAAACCAGATACATGGGGTGATCAACTTACCGGAAATGTGTCTATGTCCTTAGTTACAAATCCAGACATTCAACTTCTTGAAAATTTTTATAACAACAACTCTGTCAATTCTAGATTCAATGTAGGCGTTGACAACACCAACCCTCTCGTTGAAATACTTTTCGATGGACAAAGAATTATAAGCGGAGACATTGTATCTCCTACTTCAGAAGTTTCTATAAGTCTTATTGATGAAAATGAATTTCTAAGGTTGGAAAATCACACCGATGATCCACTGGCTAATTTATTGACTTTATCTATTAAAAATGAAGAGGATGACAGTTTCAATGTATTAGATTCCCTTTTGTTTTCTTTTGAAAATATGGGGAGTAAAAATCACATCATTGCCTCATTACCGCTGAATCAACTAGCGAATACCAATCACATTGATATTGATGGAAATATTAAAGATGGTATTTACACCTTGCAAATTGAAGGTAGGGATGTAACAGGAAATGGTGCTGGCAATGGATCTGTGGAATCTGCAAATCAAAGACCTTATTTACAGATGAAATTTGAAATTAGCAAAGAATCCACTATTACCAATTTCTACCCTTATCCTAATCCTTTTTCTGATAAAGTACGATTTGTTTTCCAAGTCACAGGAATTGAAGTACCCGATCAAATAAAAATTCAAATTATGACGGTTACTGGTAGAGTTGTCAAAGAGATTTTCCAGGATGAACTCGGCCCAATAAGAGTGGGTACTAATATTTCCGAATACGCTTGGGACGGTAGAGATGAATTCGGGGATCAATTGGCCAATGGAGTCTACCTTTATAGAGTAATTATACCTCAAAAAAACAGTGGAGAATATCAGCATAGAAATACTAGTAAAGACAACCTGTTTAAGCACAATATTGGTAAACTATACCTTCTGAAGTAAATCATCAATCTCAATTCTAGATCTTGAGTTTTGATATAAAACAGGTTGAATATTTTTTAGGATGAAAGAGACAATCAACAAACAAACTCACTTTTCCACTGGACTTTTAACGCTTAGTTGTGTCCTTTTTTTCCTCCTTCAAAAAATCATCACTTCACCCAATCACTTTTTATTATTCAAAGGTGGTGATGCCTTAAAAAATTATTTTTTATATGCTTTCGTATCAAAATATGGCAATCTAGAAAATATCAACTTCCCTTTTGGAGAATCTATTTTATATACAGATTCAGTGGTATTACTAAGTAGTATCAATCACTTTATCTCTAAATATTTTGTTGACATTTCAGATTACAGTATTGGTATTTTACATCTAGAAATGCTTGCTGTATTTTTTATAGGGTATACCTATTCCTACAAGATATTTCGTGTTTATAAAATAGATAGAACTACTGCTGTATTATCAAGTTTACTGCTCACTTTAGGCACTCCTTCTAATAGTAGAATTCTCCTACACTTTGGTTTAGTTTTCATAGGACTAATGCCATGTTTGGTTTATTATATCATTACTTTCAAGAATAAAAAAAGACAGAATAGCCTCATCATTTTCCTTATCAACATTGGAGGTTATTTCTTACATGGCTATGTGGGGACATTATTTTCAGGCTTAACCATATTTTATTTTATCACCGAAAGCATCCTCAATAAAAATAAGCATTTCATTTATTCTGCGTTGGGGATCATACCTACTCTGATCTTTACTTCAGCAGTATATTTCACAGATACCAATTTATGGAGGAGTCAGCGTCCTTCAGGGTTATTTGATTACATCATAAATCTTGATAGAATTTCTCCTTTTACGCTTAGGGATGAAGTTTCAATACATGAAAGTTTACTGTTCAATTTCTGGTTTTATAGTCTAGTATTACTTGCTTTTATTTATTTCAAAAAAGTGAAGTTAAAACCTGCACTTCCCTTTTTCATTGTGGGTTTTATTTTTATCGTTTATGGCACTTCTGTATTTCTCCGATTTTCTTTTGTATTAGAATTATTACCAGAACTACAGCAACTTCGTGATTTACAAAGGTTCGGGTGGGTTTCCTATTTTATTATTTCTGTTGGAGTTATACGGGTTTCTTATACCTTCCTCAATAAAAAAATCCTCCTTACCATACTTTGTTTGGGACTTTTAGAATCAATCTATTTTATGGCAAAAGTTGAAGGTGAAATTCAGTACGATAAAAATGTTTTCAATCTTCAATTATATGATTTCGAAGATCAAATAAACACCAATCTCACTTCCTCCATTATTATTCATGCCGATACTACTGTTCACCTAGACCAACTAGCCGATTTACAATATCAACTTGCCTATAAATTCGGTATCTCTCCCATCAATAATTATTTATCAAGGCCCAGTCTTGAGGAGAGAAATATTCAAAAACAATTTACTATTCCTTTTATAAAGCCAAAAAAGCCTTCTATTCTAAATTATATCAATCCTGATGAAGAAGTCATTATTTTAGGAGATACTCTGAAAGAACAATATAAACCTACCCAAATATTCAACCACGCTGTTTATTCATGTAAGCTGAATAAACTGATTCCCCAGCCTGTTTCTTTAGACTCTATAAGAGATAATGCTTTGTATGTTGATTCTTTATCACAAAACAGCTTGTATCATATCAGGAATGAAATAAAAAAAGGGTGGACTGTAGATGCCTTTTTCAAAGGGAAAATTGCTTCAATTCCTATGGATATTTTAGATACTACTAAAGTATATCAACTTAATATATGGCTTTATCATTTTCATCAGGACAGCCTTATTTTTGACAAATTAGTATTATATCAGGGAACAAAAAGAATTTCAGGAATAGAACACCTAAATGAGTATGATGTACTCAGTGAAAAACGGGGGAGATTGAGTATGAATTTTAAAATCCCAAATCATAGTCGTGACTCACTATACTTATTTGCGGAAAGATCTTTTAAACAATCACCTTTTATTATAGACCGATTATCTGAAAAAATAAATGCTCAAAAAAGAAGAAAACAACCACTTGTGTTTAATGAGTTGACGATTTCAGAGATACCTTCCAAAAAAAAGAAGAAAGTAATAGTAACACAGGATAAATAGGCATGAAAAACCGTCCGTCCCAATCGACAACTGTACAACCTACAATCACAGCATTACAGAGTATAAAAGAAATCATCACTCTACTAATAGTATTTTTGAGTTTCCCTTTAAAAAAAGCTACTACTATTAAAGAATAAATAGGGAGAAGAATAATGATGGAATTCATGTTATGTACTAAGGACCAATAAGGCCTTACATGAGACCCAAAGAAGAAGACTTTGATGAAAAATAACTTGATCCAGAATAAAAAATTGAATCTTATAAATTGAATTATTTCAGTCAATGTATCTCCTTTCATATCATCCAATACTAAAAGAGAATCAGAAGTTTGTTTGAGGTAAGGGTATTTAGATAGTACTGAAGTGTAAGCAGATATATTATATATAATATCTCCTTTTATATAATCTGACGGAACTTCGAAGGTCAAAAGCATATATTTTATCAAAGCTATAATTCCTAACAGCAAGAAAGGAATTAATAGTAATTTATATTTTTGATAAGCTTTATTTTTCGATAAAACATTCCAGTATAAAACAACTATTGCGATCAAAACAGATACACCTGTAGGCTTTATAAAGACAACAAATATTGAAAATAGAATACAAACAGTAAGAAGTAACCTACTCCATTTTTCGGATAGATTAAGATAGAAATAGATTAAAGTAATAATGCAGGAAATGTAAAAACTCTCACATAGTATATAGGAGTTCCAACTAATCACTTCCAAATTAAGGATATAAATAACAGCGAGAATAGTTGAAATTTTATATCGTTTTGTAATGATAAATAAAGACTCAAACAATAATAATACTGAAGCAAAAGATAGAATGTATTGAATAGCAATTACAAAATGCAGGTTATCATAAATTGAACGCAGTACAAACAAGAATAATATATATCCTAAATACCAGAAATTATGCCCTTGATACTTAATTAATTCAAATACATTTTCTGATGACTCTAAATATCTTCCTGAATCTGTGACAACCTTTACTCCATATTTATCATAAATCACCATTGACAATATCACATACATGACACTGACAACAGTATAGCCTACCTTTCTAGAATTTAAAAAGTCTATCAATTTCAATTTATCTTACCTCTAGTCAAATAAAAAAAGTACCCTATTGCTAAGGTACTTTATTAATATATTTTTTTTCAAGATGAGATTATATTATAGTCTCAATCCCAAAATCGTAATATCATCACGTTGAGGAATAATACCCATATGTTCATCCAATGCTTTTTCTAATGCTGATTTTTGTTCAAGCATAGGTTTATCCGCATTTTCAGCCAACATATCTATCAATCTGATCTTACCAAACTTCTTACCGTGTTTGTTGTTTTGGTCTTGAAGACCATCCGTAGTTAAGTAAACTGACGATCCTTTCACTACCTCAATCACAGTGTTAGAGAAGCTGATTTTTGATGATTTTCTCTTATGAACACCACCAATTGATTTGTTATCACCTTTGTATTCCAACATCTCAGTACTTCCCGGCTCCATTACATAAAGTGGTCTCTTCGCTCCAGAGAACACAATTCTATCTTCGCCAGTCAATGTTCTTTCAATCATCAATAAACAAACATCCATACCGTCATCATTACTCTTGTTTTCCTGATGAAGGGCGTCAATTACACCTTCGTTCAGCATGTCAAGAATTTTAGCCGGATCATAAACTTGTTTCTGATTGATGATCTCGTTCAGCAATGTGTTACCAATCATGGACATGAAACCACCCGGTACACCGTGACCTGTACAGTCTAATGCTGCAATAAATATTCTTTCAGCTACATCTGTTTTCGAGAAGTTAACAGATGCTAGGTTTTCTTTTCTTTCGTCTATTTTCGAGAACCAGTAGAAGTCACCCGATACAATATCCTTCGGTTTGAAGAAAATGAAGTTCTCCAAAAGTCCTGTCTGCATCTTCGCATTGGAAGGAAGAATGGCTCTTTGGATCGTTTGAGCGTATCGAATACTGTCTGTAATATGTTTGTTCTGGTTTTCAATTTCCTGATAAGCATTCGCATTGGTCAAGGCAATTGCAACATAAGAAGCTAGTGTTCTTAAAATGTTCAATTCGTTTCTTGAGTATGCATTTCTGTCATAACTCTGTACAGTAAGTACACCAAGAGATTTTTCTGTGATCAATGGCAAGTAAACCAATGACTTCGGTATTTCTGATGTTTTAAAATCAGGTGTTTCTCTTAAGAAGTTATCTACTTCGTTTTCATAGTCATTGATTACAATTTCCTCACTTGATTTATAGCACAATACAGAAAGGCTATTTTTCTTGTCCATATCATAACTGAACAACGGTAAGCTCAAACCATTTTCAAGGAAGTTGATGTACTCAATCTTATCATACTTCTCTCTGTAAATACCAATACCAAACACAGCAGCATCCATTAGTGTATTTACATAAGCATAAGCAGTCCAGTTAATTGATTCCAAATCTAGAATAGCGGTAATTTTCTGACCGAATTCCGATAAGACTTGGATATTATCATACGCTTTTTCGATTTGAGTTTTAGCAGATTCAAGAGCATCTCTTTGCTTCTCGATCTCCATTTTCTGGCCTAAAATCTCATCGTTTTTATTTGCGAGTTTCTTGTTTTTACTTCTGTTTTGAATATAACCCGTTACAATCACACCAATAACCACAAAGAGTAATACCATCATAATGATGTATACCTTACGCATGGTCTCCGCCTCTTTGATCTTACTGTCTTGTAATTCTTTTTCACGTTCAAGAAGTTCTAATTCTTGTTCCTTCTGAGTGTTACGGATTTCAGTTTCCTGAATTCTTAATTCATTCAGTTTCTTCGTTTTTACCAGTTGATCAATCTCTTTTGCTTTCTTTTCAGCTTCAAGAGCATTTAGTGTGATTAGAAGTTCCTGTGCTTTTTTATCTTTCTCAAGTTCATTTTGCTTTAACTCAAATTCCTTGATCGATTGTTGTTGCTGTAAAAGCTCAAGGTCTTTTGCCTTACGGGCATTTTCCTCTTCCAGCTTTTTCATTTGAGCCTCAGTCACTTTCTGGTCCATGATCAAAAGGTCAATTTCTTTTTCCTTTTGCTCCGCTGCAATCCTTGCCTCTGTAATCTCCGTCAAACGTCTTCGCTCAGCACCGATGATACTATCTTTCAGTACGTTCAAACTACTGATGGCCTGAAAAGCTTTCTTATAATCATTTGTTTTCACATAATTCTGAGCAATTTTCTTGTAGTTCTTTTCTAATTGCTCATAATCACCAGCCATACGTGCATACTCCGAAGATTTATTAAAGTATTTACGTGCTTCACTGAAACTACCACGGCCTTCATATACAGTCGCTTTATAAGAATACGCTTGTGCGATTGGGCCAGGTTGTCCTTGTTTGATTCTGATATTCAATACTTCGTCATAAGCTCTCAAAGCGTCATTATGACGGAAGTTTTGATTTGATAATGTACCGATATTAATTAATAGGGTCGTATTCTGAACATCAGGCTTACCATATTTTTTATTGATTGCTAGGGCATCATTGAAGTATTTTAGTGCTTTATCACTTTTACCCAACTTCTGGAAACAGTATCCAATATCATTTAGAGGTACGTGAGTACCTTCTTCATCACCTAAAAGCTGTTTGTGCGAAAGGATTTCAAAGTTTACGTCTTTTGCTATTTCATAATTACCTCTTCTCATTTCAATTGAGGCAATTTTAGACAAGGCATTATTGTAGGATTGAAGATCTTCTTTTTTGTTGTTAAGGGCATATTGTCCCTTGTAATATTCAGCACCTTTACGGAAATAGACCAGAGCCTCGTCATAATTTCTCAACAAAAGATAAGAGTTACCCAATAGGTACCAAATCTCCGTCTGACGCTCCAGGTCATTCATACGCTCGGCTACGCGCAATGCTTTCTTTTCGAAATCGATGGCATTTTCATAAATACCCCAATCCTGATACAAGAAACACATCTCGCCATAAGCGTCGTATAAAGGGATGTCTTCATTCTCTTGTTCGAAGATCTTGATGGCTTTCAGACCATAGTCAATGGCCACATCAAAATCTCTTCTAAGCTTGTGCATCGTTGAGTACATCATCAATGCTTTTGCTCGACCAAGTTCATAATTTACCTCGCCGGAAATCTTTAAAGCTTTATCAATGCTCTCACGCATTGATGTGAAATTACTTTTGTCTAATTCTAAATGGGCTAACTGGATTAATTTATCAACTTTCGTTCTTCCATTTGGAAGAGTTGATATCTGAGATTTCAACTCATTAATGTCTTGTGCATAAGACTGCATGGAGATGAATAGAAATCCAAAAAGTACTAAAATTAAACGAGTTAATTTTTTTGTTAACATAAACTTCGCTAGTCTAAAATCTTCTTGATAATACCTATATATAAAAAATCAATAGCCGTGATCTTATTAAAAATAAAGGCGGTTTTCTGAATATTCCCTAATGTACGCAACTACTTGCCTATGAACAAAGCTTTTGCTTAAATTTTATTTGTAAAAAATACGCGTATATTCAATTAAATATTAGAATAATCCTATTTTACTAATACATCAAACAGGGGTTCCATTGCCTTTCTGACCACTTTACTTTTACATGAGAAGTTGTTGACGATAATCGTAAATGCAAGCTCATCTCCACCGTTTGTCTTGATATAGCCCGCATAGCTTCTCACTCTCCTCATTGAACCGCTCTTGCCATGAACCTTTCCTTTTGCCTGATTGTTACGGCAAAAATACTTCAATGTTCCTGAGATTCCCGTCACAGCCAGGGAGTTGTAAAAAGTTTTATATTGAGGAGCACTATAAATTTTTTCCAAAACTGACGTCATATGTGAGGCAGAAAAAGCATCAAACGGAGAGAGTCCGCTACCATCCTCCAAATAAATTCCGTCGGTAGTAACACCGATCGTAGACAACTCATTTAGAAGTGTGGAAGTGATACTGTCTGCAACAATAGACCTCGTCTTCTCATTACTAACGTACTTTGCAATGGATTCCGCATATAGATTGATACTTTTTTTATTTGTTCTATTAATTATCCAAGAAAGAGGCTTAGAATTAATCTCTCCTGCCACTTTAGAAGTTGGTACGTTTTCCTTTTGGTACTCTACTTTCAAATTTTCCTTGCTGACCACAATCCCTTGAGAAGATAATGTATCTGCTAATAACCAAACGGCATGATAATCCGGATCAGTCACACCACCTTTCACTCTGAAGTTAGAACGGTGAGGAGGTAGCGTCCCTCTTATAATATGACGGTCGGAATATGGGGCAGAAAATAAAAATGAATTATCACCTGTCCCTTTTTTTCCTGCAGTCACTTCAGAGGTGATATGAAGGTAAGGCGGATGCGGTTCCACTTTATTGATGGAGGCAACGGCACCCGTCGCACCTGTTTTCAAGTACAGCTTAAACATATTATCATTAATATTCAATGACGCCGCACCTACTCCGTAATAATTACCTAAATCTTCCCAAACCCAATTAGGAGGCGTAGTTCTAGTACCATATAAAGAAGCATCTGCTATTATTCCGCCCTTAATTTCTTTCAGAGATGGAAAGGATGCTTTCACAGCACTATCCAACGATAATAATGTAAGCGTAGGATCTCCTCCCCCATGAATAATAAGGTTTCCATCCAACACACCATCCTTAAAATCACCTGTATAGCTTATCTTAGTTTTGAATCTAAAATCCTCTCCCAATTGAAAAAGTCCAGCTGAAGTCGTTAGTAATTTCGTAATTGAAGCGGGCGTTAATGCTCTCTCTGCATCATAACCGTATTCAAATTTATTGCCTTTAATTGATTTGACATGAAAAGAAACAGAGGCTCCTTTCATCCATTCATGCTCTAAAAACTTCTGGAATTCTCCCTCCAGCATTTTATTTTTTGTCTGTGCGTTTACTTGTAAAAATAAAAATTGGAGAATTACACTAAAAAATAATATCTTACTGACTGTGAGAAAGGATGATTTAATTAGATTAGTATTCATGTTTACTTCGTTTATCTCGCAAATTCTAGGTAAATTTGACCATAGAAACAAGTTAGTATAAACTATTTATTTGTTACCATAACAGCGTCGATTAAATAGAAAAAACGTAAAAATTAAATACATAAACATTTGATAGAAAAAGTAATTCCATTAGAAGATGTTACTTTGGTTGACTTTTTAGGTGTTGACAACAGTAATATCAAAGAATTATCAACAGCTTTCCCTCATAGTAAAATCATAGCGAGAGGAAATGAGATTCGTATACAAGGTACGAGTGCTGAAATTATCAAGGTACACAAAGCCATCAATGAATTACTCATTCATTATAAGAAATTTGGAAAAGTGACTGTAGATAATGTCTTGGATTATGTGGAAATGAACGCAGACCTGCATGATGAGGACATTAAAGATGAAATATTACTTTACGGAGCAAAAGGAATTGCCATCCGTCCTAAAACAAGCAATCAGCAGAAACTAGTCAATGCCATCAAGAAAAACGACCTTGTTTTTGCACTTGGGCCTGCCGGTACTGGTAAAACTTATGTAGCTACCGCTTTGGCAGTAAAAGCACTTAAAAACAAGCAGGTAAAACGTATTATCATTTCCAGACCTGCAGTAGAGGCTGGAGAAAGTCTTGGTTTCTTACCGGGTGACTTGAAAGATAAAGTTGATCCTTATTTAAGACCAATCTATGATGCATTGGACGACATGATTCCATCAGAAAAATTAAAGTTCTACATGGAAAACAGAGTCATCGAAATTGCACCTTTGGCTTATATGAGAGGTAGAACACTTTCTAACGCGTTTGTATTGTTAGATGAAGCACAAAACACAACGGAGATGCAAATGAAAATGTTGCTGACACGTTTAGGACCTGACTCAAAAATGGTGATCACGGGTGATGAATCTCAGATTGACTTGCCTCCAAGACAAAGATCAGGTTTAGTGACTGCTTCAAGAATCCTTTCCAATGTGCCTGGCATTAAAGTAATGCACCTGACGCAAAAGGATGTAGTTCGACACCGATTAGTGAAAAGTATTATTTCTGCTTATAAAAAAGTAGAAGATAGAAAAAAAGAAGAAAAAGAGAGTGCTAAGAATGACAATAAATAAAGGTGCAAAAATAACCTTATTATTAATAGCTATAGCATGGCTCCTAAAGAGTATTGAATGGTCTTTAGGAGTCGATCTTTTTCATTTTGGTATTTACCCAAGAAACCGCCTCGGCATTTTCGGTATATTTTTTCATCCCTTCATTCATGGAGGCTTCAAACATCTTTTTTCCAATACCGTCTCATTTGCCATCCTCTGTTTTTCCCTTTATTTCTTTATTCCGAAGATCGCCTCAAGGGTTTTAAGACAGTTGACACTTTATACCGGTATTATGGTATGGCTTTTTGCCAGGCCTTCTTTTCATATTGGAGCAAGCGGTGTGATCTATGGCATTGCCTCGTTTTTGTTCTTTATAGGTATATTTCAGAAAAACCCCGGTTCCTTAATTATCTCACTTTGTATTGCAGTGCTTAATCATGGTATGCTGGTAGGCTTAGTGCCTAACGAAGAAGGCATCTCATGGGAGTCACACCTGTCAGGTTTTATTGTAGGCTGTGTGATGGCTTATTATTACAGGCATGTAGAAACTGAATTCTCTAGAAAGCAAACACTAGAAGTAGAAGATGATTTTTCTTATGAAGGTTATAGAAACTTAGAGAATAAAGAATTTAGGTATAATTATAAGGAAAAGGACTGATTGATCTAATTGACAGGTACAGTTAACCTTTTTTAAAACAATCTTATAATTACAAATTATTTTTTCATCAATCTTCTGTATTATATTTAGGTACCTGTATCTATTTTTTCAAGTACTCTAATATTTTAAAATTAAGCAGGCTGAAACAAGGTGTTATGTAACACCTCATTTTTATAACATCAAACGACAATAAAACCTTAATATGATTTTCAACTTATTTCGGAGATTCAGTCTCCACAGAGGTAGTGCAGAATTTGGGAGGTTGAAGCGTATCATTCTTTACACTTTAATGATCAATGTTCTGTTCGCTATTTTATTTAAATATGTTGAAGCTGTTTCATGGAATGAAGCCATCTGGCAGACTTGGCAAACCGCCACAACTGTTGGGTATGGTAACCGTCCTGCAGAAACATTATTCGGACGTATTATTACAATGACCCTTAGTACTGTGAGTATTGCATTTGTTGGAGCAATGTTCAGTGCTGTATTTGATTATAAAGAATATCACAAAACACAAAAGAAATTAGGCTATATGAAAAATCCATTTAATGATGGGTATGTAATTTTTAACTTCCCTGCCACATCCATCGCTAAAAATTTTATTGAAGAATTAAGAGCTATTGAAAAAGATGTCGGGATCTGTTTTGTGGATAATAACATAGAAGCATTGCCCCTCGAGATTCAAGAAATACCAAATATTCACTTTGTTAAGGGATGCCCTTTACAAAAGAGTACTTATCTAAATGCCAACATCAATCAGAACAAAACCATTATTGTATTCCCTAATGCACAAGATAATTCTTCTGCCGACGGCGCTACAAAAACCACTGTCGATCTGCTGGAACGTTTTGTGACTGAAGGGACAAGGGTTCTTTTTGTATTAGTAGAAAAAGCAAACACATGGATGTTCGAAGATAATAATGCTACTTATATCAACGCTGATTTATCAGTATTAGCCATTGTACAAGAATGTCAGGACCCTTATTCTGCTATGGTTGTAGAAGATTTGCTTTACAATACTAAAGGTGCAAACCCTGTTACAGTGGAAATAAACAGGCTGGAAGGTATGAATTGGATGGATCTTCAGTTAAAAATAATGAAGGCGAGTGTAAGCTTAAAACAGCAGTGTAATGTTATCGCTTTAATACAAAATGGGAAGACAGATGCCTGTCCAAATCCCGAAACTGTACTGAATAAAGGGGATTTATTGTCGATTGCTACTTATTCCAACTTCTCATGGAAGGAGATTGAAAGGGAAATTCTAGTACTACAAGATTGACAATCAATAAGAATCATTTAGAAATCTTCTCGATTATTTTTGCAAATCATTTTCCTTTTTTATAAAACTTGATTATATTTGCGATCCGAAATCATGAATTGAATTTGAAAAAACCTTATTAAAAGGAAAATATAATGATCGAAATTAAAGTAAAAGATAACGAGTCTATCGACCGTGCTCTTAAGCGTTTCAAAAAGAAATTTGAGAGAACAAAAGTATTACGTCAATTACGTGCACGTGCTTACTATGAGAAGCAATCAGTAGCTGACCGTAAAAAAGCTATCAAAACAGCTTACAAAATCAAAATGAGAACTGAGCAAGGTGCTTAATCTCTTTTTTGAGTTCTCAATAAAAGCCCATCAATTTTAGAATTGATGGGCTTTTTGTATGGAAAAATTTTCAAATTCTAAATTTTAAGTGTAATTTAGACACAAGTACTCTTCGAGATATTATAGTGTATAGAGTAATAGTAATTTAATATTTTGAGATTCATAATTTAAATAGAATAGAGCTCCGAAGAGAACGAACAGCAGGTACAATTTATATGACAAAACTCCAATCTTTTTTAACCTATTTAGAATTTGAAAAGAAAGTAAGTTCCCACACACTCACTGCCTATAGAATTGACTTAGAACAATTCCTATCTTTCTTACAGGAGGAAGACAAAGACGTATTACTCGAAAATGCCACTAAAGCAGAAGTGAGAGTTTGGATAGCTTCACTAATGGAAGCTGATTTAAGTCCTAGAAGTATTAATCGGAAAAGCACTTCGCTGAAAAGTTTCTACAAGTATTTAAAACAGTGTGGAATTATAGACATTGACCCTGCCAAGACTGTACATGTTTTAAAAACCTCAAAAAGGATACCGCAGTATGTAAAGCCACAAGAAATGGACAACATGCTCAATGGTGAAGTTTTTGACGACTCTTTTGAAGGAATCAGGGATAAACTGATTTTTGAGTTCCTCTATGGAACCGGACTAAGAGCAAATGAGTTATTAAGCATACAAGTCAATGACCTGGACTTTTATAAAAATACTGTAAAGGTCTTAGGAAAACGTGATAAGGAACGAATCGTTCCATTGCACGCGGTTTTAGTACAACAACTTAAAATTTACCTTAGCAATAGAAAAGAACATCAAAACCCCGATCTATTCCTACTTCAAGACGGTGCCACCTTGAAGTACAGTCAGCTTTACAGCATTGTAAAGCACTACTTGGAGTTGAATACAACAGCAGGAAAAAAAAGTCCACATATTTTAAGACATTCTTTTGCAACAAATATTTTAGAAAAAGGAGCTGCCTTAAATGACGTAAAAGAACTCCTTGGACATGCCAATCTTTCTGCCACTCAGATATATACGCATTCTTCGCTCCAAAGAATGAAAAAAGTACACGCTCAAGCCCACCCTAGAGCAAAGAAAAAAAGGGTTTGACTTCTGAAAAAATGTTGTAAATTCATACAACCAAGTTGGAAAAAAGCCGTAATATAGATTATAAGATAAACGGTAAAATTAATACTTTTAGCAGGGTGTTATCTGACACAATGTTTTGTACAAATGAGAAAATGTACAGCATCTTTTCACAGTTAAAAAATTTTTCATAACACATAAAACTGTAAGAATATGAAACTCGACATCCAATCAATACATTTCACAGCAGATCAGAAATTAATCGATTTTATAGAGGTTAAAATTAATAAATTGGAAACTTTTTATGACCGTTTTACAGGAGGAGAAGTATTCCTAAGGGTAGAAAAAAATGGTGACAACAGTCGAGATAACAAGGTAGTTGAAATCAAGTTACATATTCCAGGAGATATTCTAGTTGCTAAAAAGCATGGTGTATCCTTTGAAGCCGCAACAGATGAAGCCACTGAGTCTTTACGCCGCCAAGTAAAAAAATATAAAGAAAAACTTTTAGATAAATCTGGAGCTTAAGCTCTAGTCACCTCATTTGTAGAAAACGAGGCTAAAAGTTCAATATAAAAAGATGCTAAGGGACAGTTCATTGAAAAGTGAACTGTCTTTTTTATGCATTACGTTTTAAGAATCATCACATCAAACCCTCCCAATAAAAAAACCTCCACATACTGCAAAACAGTAGGGGAGGCTCAGTAAACGAGGATATAAATATTTTTTTTCAACATTGATTAATTCAACGCTCACCGTAATGAATACTTTGGTGCTCACCTTATCAGATTACAATTCCAATAAGGCAAGGATAAAACACGGTATATTCCTCGTTTACCAATACTAAATATTATTAGAGACAGTTGCTAATCCTTTAAGATTGTTTAGTGTTATCTAATATTTATTTGCTTAATACTAAATTCATAATCAAAGATTTAGAGCATTTTTGAAACACAATATAAACTACCTTACCTCATCCCTCTTAATAACTCTTACTTCAAAACTATTTCTTCCTATTCAAAGGCTTGTACTTGGACTGCCTCAGAATCTTTGCCGCATTATCATCTGCCATCAACTCTGCTAAAGTTACTTTAGGATGTGCTCTCATATAGCTGTCCACTATTCTCCATCCTAACCACCTTCCTATTCGCCCAGGGCTATCTCCAGAGATTTCTGATGTAGTTGGTCTGTCATCTACATAACGTTTCACTGTCATACGCTCAGACTTGTACAGCAGTTCATTCTCCACAAAGTGAGACCAAATGTAACCCTCATTATAATTTACTTCTACTAATTGCTGTGCTGTATAGGCCACTTTTATAGTATCTGGCACATATGGCAATACTTCATCAATAAATTCATAGGCTTTACCCCAGGCAATCATATGCGATAAAACTGTTCTGTCATTAGCATTGACTTTGTTGTATCGATTTGAAATGATCTGCATAGTAAAAGGCACCAAATAATCTGGAGAATAGCGCTTGAGGATATACATGGGCACCTCAGGCACTCTGTATGTTGCAGTCTTTCCTTCAAAGTAATCCAAACCTATAACAATAAAATCACCAAAATCTAAGACATCACCACCAAATCCCCAATTGGCAAATCCGGAAATAGAAGTATAGACTTTTGGAGGTTCAAAATCTGGAAAGTGATACTTGATAAATTTAAAAGCTTGCTCAAGCTCCTTTTTTTGCTTCTCAAAATCACCAAAGATTCTATCTGCATCCAGTTTCAAGGTATCATTTTCTGCTTTCTCTCTGAAGTCCCATAGTGCATCGACCAAATAGGCTCTAGAAGGATACAATCCCGCCTGTAAAAAATACTTTTGTTCTATTTCTGGGTTTTCAATCAGGTATTTCACTATTTGATCTTTACTCTCTAAAGCAAAGATTTCCTGCTCCAACCTTCTTACTTCTACTTCTACCTGAATGTCTGACACATCAGGAATCTCTTTCTCATCACTACAGCTTACAAAGGTCAAGGCTAGCAACATCCCTACTAAAAAATGGGAATATATATATCTCATAAAAAATTAGATCTGTTTGATTTGTAAATTCAGCGTTCAAATATAAACAAGTACTAAGATATAATTATCTTATGCTGATTATTATTTCTTCAAAAAGAAAAAGCGTTACCATGACAACTCATGATAACGCTTCTATATTGCTAAAGCCTAAAGCTCTATTTTATTCAATCCTTATCCTGCAAAAGCAAAGAATACTAACCAAACGATAATCAATACACTTAATAAAATCGGTAATGAGTAACGTAAAATGTATCCGAAGAATGAAGGCATTTCCACACCTGATTGCTCTGCAATAGACTTCACCATAAAGTTAGGTCCATTACCAATATAAGTCATCGCTCCGAAGAATACTGCAGCAACTGAAATTGCTGTCAATTCTAATACTGCTTCCGCATTTGGCGATCCTTGAACAATACCATTTGTAAAGTCAATTACGTCTTTCACAACACCAATCTCAGCACCTTTAGAGGCCATTGCCGCTGTAAAGAAGTTCAAGTAAGTTGGTGCATTATCCAAAATTCCTGAAAGTGCTCCTGTTGCCCAGTACAATGAGTTGTGTGTGATCAACGCTGCTCCTTCTGGAGATTTCGCAAAGTTGGCTACTAATTCCAACGCCGGCATCATTGTGCCGAAGATACCGATAAAGATAAATGCTACCTCACGGATTGGCTCAAAGTTAAATTCGTTTCCTTTGATGGCATCCTGATCCGCTAACTTGTAAGACAAGAAACCAACTGTCAACATAATAATCTCTCTGATGAAAGAGAATAACGTTGCCCCTTCATGGTGCTCAAGGTCTGCTAAGAAACCAATTGAAAAACCATCGTGAGTTTGAAGAATACCTGGCAACCATGCAATTTTTGAAGGATCTAAGAATACAGCTCCAACTAAAACAGCTAACCATGCAAAGTTCTTTGAACCTGTAATACTGATCTTATTCGAGAATTCTCTTTGCTCTTCTTCATCATACAATAAGTTTGTTTTGTTGATAAAACGCTTATCGAAGAAATAGAAGATTACTGCTAAAAATGTGATAGCGAATGCCCACATTGGCAAACTGTGAATCAATGTCCACTCAAAAGGCACCCCTTTCAAGAAACCTAAGAATAATGGAGGGTCACCGATTGGCGTCAATGCACCACCCACGTTACTTACAATAAAGATGAAGAATACAATATGGTAAGGCTGCAATCTCTCTTGATTTAGACGCATAAACGGTCTGATCAATAGCATTGAAGCTCCTGTTGTACCAATAATATTTGAAATAACTGCACCAAAAACTAATAAAATAGTATTCACCATTGGTGTTCCTTTTCTGTCTACCTTGATCATAATACCGCCTGAGGCAATATATAAACCTGATAGTAAGGCAATAAATTGGAAATACTCAAAAAATGCATGAATTGGTGCATGAGTATTATGTAACCCAAAAATATAATATAAAACCACCGCCGATGCTAAACCTACTGCAACTTTTGGATAGTTATGATGCCAGAATTTTTCGTAAAAAAGTGGTCCTGTCGCAATCATCGTTAATAATGTTGCAAACGGAATAACTGACCACGCGGCTGCTTCTGGATGCCCCCCTCCACTCGCTAGAGCCGGAGCTACCCCTACTGTCATACCTACTCCAATGGACAATAGTAGAAGTAATAATTTCTTTTTCATAATTGTGTATTATATCGTACTTGATGCTTAGTGCAACTAGAAAGATTATTTATTCATTAGTATTCAACTGAATGCCAATATGTTAAGTTAAATCCTCGTATTTTTTTAAATATTTATTCTCTGTAACTGCAATGCTATTTTAGAAAAATATGAGAATTCAAAACAATGATTAAATTCAACAAATCTATTTATGAGAGTTCATTAAGATAGTTTTAACAGTTCTTTAACCTCTTTTTAGATCTTGAACGAATGTCGTAGCTTATTACTCACATTTTATTTTTCTGTATTGATTTTCTTTTAAAATAGACTGAAACACAACTTTACCTCGTAAATCCATATATAGTAGTATATTTAATTTTGCCTGATGTATGTACTGCATGCCCATAAACAGAGGGCTCTCTGAATCACCCATATTTTCTACGGCTTCAAATTCTGGAAAAATCACATCTCCGAAGCTAGAAGTATAGATGCCAAACTTATTTTTCTTTACGTACCGAATCCAAAATTGGTCATCACTTAGCGCAAATAATTCATAACTGTCACATTCTAAAGCGATAGTATTATTCACAACATCTAGTAATTTCCATTTTTCGTCTTCCCACACAAAAGCAAGTCCGTTATTGATTGGTTTCATTTTCTCATAGTAGAGCTTGGTAGTCTTAGCATTTGAGAGCGTAAGCAGACCATATTTACCTGCTTTTTTCCCCATCCAAAGCTGTTCTCCTTCTTTTTTCAGATGCGTTCTTTCCAAAGGCTGATCAAACATTGGCGGTATCTTGAAAGAAGAATCCGGAACATATAAGCCATATTTTCCTTTTGATTTCAGATGAAATACTCCATCATCATATTGAATGGAAGCATAGCCTTCGTTATAAATTTTCTTCCCATTTAAGGCGTAGAGATATTCCAAAGTACCGTATTTAGCTGTCACTACTCCTTCTTTATAAATATTCAGTTTACTGAACTGTGGCGTCATGATTTGAGATCCATTTTCGTTCAGCAAAGCATACCTCTTATTTCTCTTACTCTTCACTGAAAGGAAAGCGGGATTAAGAGAATCTTTTCTGATGTGTGTGATGTTCCAGTCACTGTATTTCTGAAGAGAAAGTGATTTACCAGACTGAAACTTCACCCAATGTTGCTTTTCCTTTTCTATTAATAAGTCCAGCTCTTGATTTATAAATGAAAGTGTATCAGCATCATGCTCACTGATTTTGTTGCCATTCCATTGATAAGCCACCCATTGATCATTCCATTTTGATATTACACCTTTTCCTTTTACCAAAACAGGCTGAATCATGGAATCAATTTTGACTTCCATATCATAGTTGATCAACTGCCATAAAGTATCTTTTCTTACAAGCCAACCTTGTTCATCAGCTGTGTCTCTAATTTCATCAAATGCTGCTCCTTTACTCCACCTCTTTCCATTCGGTGAATAAATAGACCATTTTCCCTCTTCTGACAATGCATACCATTGATCTTTAAGCAGCTTATAACCTTCGAATTTAAAAGTGGAGTCTGTTGTTGAAATGTTATTCTCAAAAATATCTGATTCTCTATAGCTTGCCCATCTTCCCTTCTTCATTACCAGCACCATATTATCTGAAATGTGAATCAACTGCCCTGCCTCTACTGGAAATTTAATTTCACCTTCCAAAGAAATCACGCCCCACCTTGCCTTCTTTCTCACACCAAATAACCTATTACTGACTCTCAAAACCTGATCATAAATAGTAGGCATCCACTCTCCTTCATTCAATGCATAAATACCGTATTTTCCATTCTTCTTCACACTCACAAGTCCTTCTTCCAAGGAAACAATTTCATCATACTGACAAGCAACAACTTCTTTTCCCTTGCGGTCAACCCAACCCGTACCCCTTTCTTTTGTTACTTCAAAATAAGCACCCGCAGTACCATGACAATTATAGTCTTTGGATGCCTCTACAAATTCTCCTTCCAAATCAACCTCCCCGTTTCCTTTGATAAACACTACTTCATTTTCCCTGCAAACAGGAAATAACCTATCATTTTCTTTGATTAGCGATTGATAATAGTCTTTCTCAGACCATGAAGGGTAATTAACTAATAAACTGTCTTTGGAAGTAGAAAAATACCAGAGATGTGAAATTGCTGAATCAGCATAAACACTGTTGGGGTAATCTCTTATAAATTGTTCGTAATCACTTTTAGATCTGTTTTCAGTTCTAATTGCATAAAGTTGTCCTTCTACCTTATTTCTATATTTATTTTCTGGATGTTCGAGGAGAAATTGAGCCAACACCTTTTCATCAGCGTCTTTCGTTTTGGAGTGATAAACCAATAGTTCGTATTGATGTTGAGCTTCTTTTGCCTGTTTCGCTTCGGGATAAGTTCTTACAAAAACTTCGTAAGCATTATAACTATGTTCCTTCTTGGCATTTTCAAAACCCAAGCTGTCTCTTAGTTCAATTGCCCTTGGGATATGCAAGGCATGAGGGAATTTTTGGATATAAGCTGCAAAGCTTTGTTCAGTCATTTCTTCTAATGAGTGGTCAAAACCTGCTTTTTCTACCTCTTTAATCCAATTCTTGATGGAGTCTTCGGTTACATAGCTTTTAGCCCAAGTATTTTTTTCTCCTTCAGAAGCATCACTCCAAAGAGTATCAGCACTCTGAAAATAATAATAAGCCGAATCCAGATCGGACACCTTGGGTACATGAAAGAAATAGAGTCCCAAGTTAGATTGCAATACTGCACTTTCAGTTTCCGAGTCTTTTTCTTTCTGTATTTTTTTCTCAATTTTAATATACTCTCCCTTATCCAGCAACTTCCAAAATGTCTTTACATTTTGAGCAAAAAGTGAATTAGTGCAAGCATAAAAAAGTAGCAGTAGAAAGTAAAATTTCATCTTTCTATTTCCTAAATTAGATAATTCTTTATCCAAGATTTATTTGATTGCTATTTAGTTTAATATCAGACCCCACAGCTCTGTTTCCAAAATGCTGTTTTGTCTCCCTGTACCTATTTACAATCTCAAAGTTAAGATATTCTGCGTTTATAGTCCAAAAACTGATTCTCAAACGCAATTTTTTAATAAACATAAACTTATTTGTTTGGAATAATTCAAACCCAAACAACAATATTCTCTATAATAAGGATAAACTTTTTTAGTTTCGAGTGAAGTTATCACTACAATATTATTGAGAATTAAACTCTACGCTTAACTTTGTGGCTAAGTTAATAAAAAAGTAAATGTCGAAATCAGGACTACCTTTCTTTGTAGCAAAAAGATATTTCCTATCTCAAAGAAATATCAAAAGCATTCCACTAATGCTCATTGTATTAGTGCTTCAAATGTCTTTTGGTTTAATTATCTTCTTGGGAAAGGCCATTGGGGTACTTTTTACATTCTCCCCTAAAAGAATCCGCAGAACCTACAAGGGATTAGCGGAACGATTTATTAAACAAAACTTCATACAAACGTTATCTAATATTGCGATGATTGGTGTGGGTTTTGGTACTGCTGCACTAGTAATTGTACTTTCTTTATTTAATGGAATGGAACAAACACTGACGGGAATGTTCAACAGACATAACCCTGAATTGAAGATCATTCCTGCTGAAGGAAAATCATTCCCTTACACATGGTCACTTCGAAATAATATAGAAAATGTGGAAGGTATAAAGGCGATTACGGAAATAATTGAAGATAAAGTTTTAATCCTTTATAATAACAAACAAAAAGTGGTAACAATGAAGGGGGTAAGTGAAAACTTCGCTCTTCAGACACAAATTGACACTACGGTTGTATTAGGAACAAACAAACTATTTAGTAATGACACAAGATATGTTCTTGTAGGTTCGGGAGTCTATCAGGAATTGGGCCTCCGATTAAGAGACAGCATGTATCCGCTTCAGTTTTGGTATCCGAAACGAAAAGGAAAAGCTTCTTTAGACCCTGGCAAAGCGTTCAACAAAAAAATTATACAAGCAGGAGGAGTGTTTGTTGCAGAACCTCAATTTGACCAAGCTACTGTAATTGTTTCGTTGAAATTTGCGAATTCCCTGCTGAACTACGGCAACCTAAGAACAGGATTAGAAATTAAGACAACAGACGAATATTCCGCTGAAAACGTAAAAAGTGAGCTTAAAAAAGTACTGGGAGATGATTTTGTCATTAAAACTAGACCGGAACAACAAGCGCAAGTTTTAAGGGCCTTGAAAATCGAAAAGTTTTTCACTTATGGCACATTCGCACTGATTCTTGGCATCGCCTCTTTCAACGTTTTCTTTGCACTCGCAATGCTTTCCATTGAAAAAGGACATGACATGAGCATTTTGAAATCAATGGGTGCTACAAATAAAATGATCGGTAAAATCTTCCTTTTTGAAGGCAGTTTAGTTGCACTATCAGGAGCCATATTTGGTTTATTATCAGGATATATTTTCTGTTTTTCTCAGGAAAAATTCAAATGGATAAGTACTGGTGCCAATAACGGTATTCTTGATGCCTACCCCGTAGAAACAAGATGGGAAGATTTCTTAATTATCTGTCTTACTGTCACTACTATCACAGTCTTTGCTTCAATTATCCCTGCCAAAAATGCAATGAAAAACGCTGGCAGATAAGTATTAAAGTTAGGAAACAGATTATTCGTAACTTTGTGCTTAGCAACTATTGTAAGTTTTAAGATTCAAATATTAAAATAAAATATAGGATGAGTTTAATTGAAAAAATCAAAAGTTCTGTAAAAGAGAACCTTGATGAGATTGTTGCCAATAGAAGACATCTTCATGCAAACCCTGAATTATCGTATCAGGAATTTGAAACAGCAAAATTTGTAGCCGAAAAGCTTAGAAGTTATGGTATAGAAGTGCAAGAAGGTGTAGCGGAAACAGGTGTAGTTGGTTTAATCAAAGGTAATAACCCTGACTCTAAAGTGATTGCATTAAGAGGTGATATGGATGCTCTTCCTATTATTGAAGAAAATGACGTTCCTTATAAATCTAAAAATGAAGGCGTAATGCATGCATGTGGTCATGATGTTCATACGACCTCACTTTTAGGTACAGCTCAGATTTTACAATCTATCAAAAATGAGTTTGAAGGAACTGTGAAACTGATTTTCCAACCTGGTGAAGAAAAACTACCTGGAGGTGCTTCTTTAATGATCAAAGATGGAGCACTTAAAAATCCAACTCCTTCTAAAATGATCGGACAGCATGTGATGCCATTTATTGACTGTGGCAAAGTAGGCTTCAGAGAAGGGATGTATATGGCCAGTGCTGATGAAATCTATTTTACTGTAAAAGGTAAAGGTGGACATGGTGCAATGCCTGAAAAAAATATTGACCCTATTGTGATCACATCACATATTATTGTAGCTCTACAGCAAATTGTAAGTAGATATGCTGCTCCAAAAATCCCTTCAGTTTTATCATTTGGTGACGTAAGAGCATTTGGTGCTACTAACGTGATTCCTAATGAGGTAAAAGTGAAAGGTACATTCCGTACGATGAACGAAGAATGGAGAATGGAAGCACATGAGCGTATCACTAGTATTGCAAAGGGGATTGCTGAAGGCATGGGTGCTACTGTGGACATGGACATTCAAAAAGGTTATCCTTTCCTAGTAAACGAACCGGAGTTGACAAGAAGAAACAAAGCGGCTGCAATTGAATTCTTAGGAGAAGAAAACGTAGTTGATTTGGATATCTGGTTAGCAGCAGAAGATTTTTCTTACTACTCTCAAGAAATGGACTCTTGCTTCTACCGTTTGGGAACAAGAAATGAAGAAAAAGGAATTGTTTCTTCAGTTCACACGCCAACTTTTGACATCGACGAAGATGCTCTTGAAATTGGTGTAGGACTGATGACTTGGTTAGCCTTGAATGAATTGAATTTCAAAGGTTAAGCATTCATTAATGAGAAAAATATATTTATTAATTGCTTAATAAATTCCATTAAAAATATTATCACTTTTGAAAACCTTGTATAATTGCGCATTGTACAAGGTTTTTGTATGATTTGATATTCTTTTCCTGACAGAAAAAAAGACAGAATGTCAACAATTTAGCACTCTTGTCATGGTATTTCAGGACAGTTTGACCTGAATAACCGCCTTGGCAATATTGTTGAAAAGCTACGTGATGTAATTTTAGACTAGAAAAAAGTACCGAAATGGCAGAAAATAAAGAAAAAGAAAATATCGAAAACAAAGAGGAACAAGTAGAAGAAACTAGTTCTGAAACTACTGAAGAACAAACTGAAGAAACGCAAGAAGAAGTTTCTGAAACTGACAAACTAGCACAAGAGTTAGCAGAAATGAAGAATAAATACCTTCGTTTATACTCTGAATTTGACAACTTCCGTAAACGTACTGCGAAAGAGAAAGTTGACCTTACAAAAACTGCTAGTGAAAAAGTACTTTCAGCAATCATCCCTACTATCGATGATTTAGAAAGAGCAATTGCAAATACAAAATCTGAAAACGAAGAAGTGAAGCCTGTGCTTGACGGCGTTGTGATGATTAAAGATAAAATGCTTAAAACTTTAGAAGGACAAGGTTTAAAACAAATGGAGGATGCTACTGGAAAAGAGTTAAACACTGATTTCCACGATGCAATCACTCAAATCCCTGCTCCTACTGAAGAGTTTAAAGACAAGATTGTTGACGTTGTAGAAAAAGGCTACACGTTGAACGATAAAGTAATCCGCTACGCGAAGGTAGTAGTCGGTCAGTAATTTTATAAATCCTATTTATGGCAAAGGCAGATTATTACGAAGTTCTTGGTGTCAGTAAAGACGCTTCGAGTAGTGAGATAAAGAAGGCATACAGAAAAGTAGCTATCAAATATCACCCGGATAAAAACCCGGATGACGCAGCGGCGGAAGAGAAATTCAAAGAGGCTGCAGAAGCTTATGAAATATTGAGCGACGACCAGAAACGTGCTCAATATGATCGTTTCGGACATCAGGCATTTGACGGTTCTGGTGGCTTCGGCGGTGGCGGAGGTATGAATATGGATGACATATTCTCTCACTTCGGCGATATCTTCGGTGGTGGTGGAAGCCCATTCGGCGACTTCTTCGGAGGTGGCGGTGGCGGAGGCCGTCGTCAGAGAAAAGGTTCTAACTTAAGAATCAAACTAAAGCTTAACCTTCAGGAAATGGCCAAAGGGGTTGAGAAGAAAGTTAGAATCAAACGCTATACTTCGTGTGAGCACTGTAATGGTACTGGTGCGAAAAATGGCACTGACTTAGACACATGTCATCAATGTCATGGCTCTGGACAAGTTCAAAAGGTGGTCAACACTATGTTGGGACAGATGGTGTCTCAAACTACTTGTCCTACTTGTAATGGTGAAGGTAAAATCATCAAGACAAAATGTGAGCATTGCCATGGTGAAGGACGTGTTTACACTGAAGAGGAAGTGGCAATCAATATCCCTCCAGGAGTGGATGACGGTATGCAACTTTCAATGAGAGGTAAAGGTAACATGCCTAAAGGTGGTGGTGTTCCTGGTGATCTTCTTATTGTGATTGAAGCTATCGAAGATGAGCAACTTCATAGAGACGGTGAAAATATTCACTTTGAATTACACCTAAGCTTTATGGATGCCGCTTTAGGTACTACTGTTGAAATCCCTACATTGACTGGCTCTGTAAAAGTGCCAATTGATGCCGGTACTCAAAGTGGTAAAGTGCTTCGCTTAAGAGGAAAAGGTATTCGTGATATCAACGGTTATGGCGTTGGTGATCAATTGATCCATATCTCTGTTTTCACTCCAATCAAACTTTCTTCAGAAGAGAAAGATATTTTGAAAAAACTGAGAGATCACAAAAACTTCAGCCCTACAAAGGAGCATAAGCAAGAAAAACGTAAAAACTTCTTCTCTAGAATGAAAGATTTCTTTGCTCAATAGGCACTGAATTCATTAGAAAAGAATTTAAAGTTCTAAGCCAAAAATAATTGACAATTAATTCTTAATTATTTTCTGCGAGTACAACGCAAAAAAACGAATGAATAGTGGTTCTATTGATCGTTTTTTTAAGGCAGTAATCGTAAAAAATAATAAGAATTGGTATTAATTAATTTTGTCTTATTACTTATTAATACAAAATCACTTCTCTGTCTTGTACATGGAAGTGATTTTTTTATATCTCAAATAAGCCTGCAGGACGCGTCAGAAAATTGGAGATTAAAATTACCGATTTTGAGAAATCAGATGCTTATATTTACACAATTAATAGTAAAAGTGAATTTCAAATGTTAACTCGTCAAACACAAATACGCATCAATTATGCTGATACTGACCAAATGGGCTTTGTTTATTATGGTCATTATGCCAAATTCTTCGAAATAGGAAGAACAGAGGCATTAAGAAGTTTAGGGATGAGTTATAAAGAAATGGAAGCTGACGGTGTAATGCTGCCTGTATTGGAAAACTATTCCAAATACATCAAACCGGCTAAGTACGACGACCTCTTAACGATTACTACTAGATTAGTGGAAAAGCCAACAGTGAAGCTCATGTTTGAATATGAGATCACTAATGAAGCAGGGGAATTGCTCCACAAAGGATGGACAAAACTCGCTTTTATGAGCAGTTCTACTTACCGACCATGCAGAGCACCCCAAAGATTTTTGGACTGTATTGCCCCTTTCTTTTCAGAAAATTAGAATAGATTGACTAAGAAAGACATAAAAAATAAAATAAAGGAACAGGGTGTTTATCAGAAAATCACCCATTATCTCACAAGCACCAGAGTACCGCACACCAAAGTATCTTTTTATACTTTTATCAAGGCACTCATGCATAGAATAGAGCAAAACGACCTTTTACAGAGAGGTCAGGCTATTGCTTTTAGCTTTAGTCTTGCCATGCTTCCTTTTATCCTTTTTTTCTCTACTCTTTTATCTTATGTTCCTAGCAGTCAAGTGGACATGATGTTTAAAATTTTCAGAGAGGAAATGTTGCCACAATATGTATATCAAGCCATAGAAGGACCTATCCAAGACCTTACAGGCAGGTCTAGAGGAGGATTGCTTTCTTTTGGTTTTCTTGGTGCTACCTATGTGGCCACCACAGGAATGAGAACTTTAATGAATGCCTTCAATAGCTGTTATCATCTCGAAGATAAAAGGTCTCTTTTTGAGCAATTTAGAGTAGCATTATACCTTACTATTCTTTTCCTGCTTACACTGTTCCTTTCATCATTCTTATTGATCACAGGAAAACACTTTCTGGAACACCTGCATGATATCGGTTTCCTGAACAATCAATTTACCCTTTATTCATTGCTGACCCTCCGTTTATTACTCATTATTTTTATTTTCTTCTTAAACATCACTCTGATTTTCAAGTATGCACCAAGTGAAGTAATGAAGAAGAGAATCTTCAACCCTGGGTCTGTTGTAGCTACCACGTTGTCTATAGCCGTTTCCCTGTTATTTGGATTATACCTTGACACCTTCAACTCTTATGACATCCTCTATGGATCACTAGGAGCAATCATGGGAATGATGGGGTGGATTTATACTATCGCTATGATACTTCTAATAGGGTTTCAAATTAATACAACAATTGAAGAAGCACAGCTTTGGGCTAAGAGTAATGAACCTGAGGATTTTAGATGAAAATTTAATTTTATTTAGATTTTTTATTTCATAAAAGGTTGGATAATTCAAATTGAGCGTGCATATTTGCACCCGTCCAATGACACAGAGAGTTGGCAGAGTGGTCGAATGCGGTGGTCTTGAAAACCATTGTACCGCGAGGTACCGGGGGTTCGAATCCCTCACTCTCTGCAAGTAAAACCTTCAGAATTCGTTCTGAAGGTTTTTTTTATGCCTATATTTTTTCGTATTTTTAAAGTAAGCAGAAATCACTATTTGCAATACCACCCCTATCAATAAAATTCAGCTAAAAAACTCTTATTTCCATGCATCCTTTTTGGTTGAATACCGTATATGTAAATAAGTGTCAAATAAAAAGAAATAACAATAATAACTATGTCAAAGAAATTAGTAAAATCAACATCAAATTCGATTTTCTCCGGTGTTTGCGGAGGTCTTGGTAAATATTTTAATATTGATCCAACAGCAGTTCGTTTAGGTTTCGTACTTAGTTTATTTTTCAGTTTCGGTACAACTGCAGTAGCTTATGTATTGATGGCTTTTATCATGCCTAAAGACGATACCTACTTCTATTAGAATTAATCAGAATTTAATGATAAATAAAAAGAGATGAATTCCTCATAAGAATTCATCTCTTTTTTTTATGCTTCAAACTTTTCAATTATTCATCCAACAAACATCTGCTGATGACTAATTTCTGAATATTGGAAGTTCCCTCTCCAATTGTACAAAGCTTGGCATCTCTATAATACTTTTCTACTGGATAGTCCTTAGTGAAACCATACCCTCCAAAAATCTGTACTGCTTCATCCGCACATTTCACTGCAACTTCAGAAGCGTAGTATTTAGCCATAGCCGAAGCCTTATTGATATTCTCACCTCTTTGTTTCTTGATAATCGCTTCTTTGATCAAAAGCCTTGAAGCTTCTACTTGAGTGGCCATATCAGCCAATTTAAAAGAAATACCTTGAAACGAAGAAATTGACTTTCCAAACTGTTTTCTTTCTTTGGAATACTGAATAGCACATTTCAATGCACCATTGGCAATACCAAGTCCTAACGCAGCAATTGATATTCTTCCACCGTCCAATATTTTCAAAGCTTGTACAAACCCTTCTCCTACTTCTCCTAATACATTGGCTTCAGATACTCTGCAATCTTCAAAAATCATTTCTGTTGTCTCTGAAGTACGCATCCCCAGCTTTCTTTCTTTTCTTCCTCCAGAAAAGCCTTTCGTGCCTCTTTCTACTACAAAAGCAGTCATGGCATGCTTATCCCCTTTCTCTCCCGTACGTGCCATTACAACGGCAATATTTCCTGATTTACCATGCGTGATAAAGTTTTTAGAGCCATTGATCACCCATTCATTACCCTCTTTCTTTGCTACAGTCATCATATTGCCAGCATCAGAACCTGTATTCGGCTCTGTCAAGCCCCAAGCACCGATCCACTCGCCAGAAGCCAGCTTTGGCAACCATTTCTGCTTCTGTTCTTCGTTTCCGAACATTAGAATATGATTTGTGCATAAAGAATTGTGAGCAGCTAAAGATAATGCTATACCTGGATCAAAATAGGCTAATTCAGAGATTGCTGTGACGTACTCATTATAGCCCAAGCCAGTTCCGCCGTATTCTTCTGGAACTAGAATTCCCATCAATCCGAGTTCTCCAAGCTTGTGGAAAACTTCTACTGGGAAATGCTCTTCGTCATCCCATTTATCTCTATGTGGGGCGATGTGTTTTTCGCCGAAACGCTGCACTGAGTCAGCGACCATTTTTTGGGTGTCTAAACTTTCTTGTACCATAGTGTTTGTTTTTATGTGTATGTGGTTAGTATTGTTTATTTGATGCAATCATCTAAAAATCAATGAAGAATAATAGTGCATCGGTTATAGTAAAATATATTGTTTATATACTGTGTTTTAAATACTAAGAATAGTAGTTTTAAGCTTTCGTATGTATAAGCTATAAAAAATTAAACCTTTAATCAATTTATCAGTGCATTTTTTCAGACATATTTATAAGTATTTTTTTGTAATTCTATCAAGTTGGACTATTTCAAGTTACGCTCAGGACATGAATGCGGTAAAGTCCAATATCAACACATTATGTTCAAAATCATTTAAAGGAAGAGGATATACCTTTGATGGAGATAAGAAAGCAGCGCTTTTTATTAATGAACAATTCAAAGCATTAAATATCAGTCCCTTTCCAAACAAAAACAGTTACTATCAGGAATATCAACTACCTGTCAATACATTCCCAGGAAAAGCTGAAATCAAAATCAATAAGAAAAATTTTAAATTAGGTGTAGACTTTATTCCTGCTTCTGATGCTGGCGGTGGAGAAATAAAAGATGCTGTTCCATATTATATTGATGAAAAAATTTTCACAAATGATGAAAGTTTAAAGGAATTTCTAAAAATAGATCTTAGCGGTAAAGTAGTCGTTTATGGGGAAGAACAGGAGAAAAAGCGTTTTTCATGGAATAGAGTAATTCTGCAGAAAATGCTTCAAGCTGATGGTATAATTGTTTTATATAAAAGTAAGTTTAATCACAGTATAGGCCGTTGGCAACTCCCTAAACCAAGGTTTTACATCAATGAAAATGTATTTCCTAAAGATGTGACTTCCATTTCATTCCAATTGGAAGCACAAATGTTTGAAAAGTATACTTCACAGAACGTGATCGGTTATATAAAAGGAATAAAAAATCCAGAGAAATATATCATCATTTCAGCTCATTATGATCACTTGGGGAGCATTGGTAAGAAATGCATTTTCCCTGGAGCCAACGATAACGCTTCTGGTGTAAGTATGATGATAGAAGTAGCTAAATATTATGCTCAAAATCCACCAGACTATTCTATTGTTTTTATAGGCTTTGGCAGTGAAGAAGCTGGGTTAATTGGCTCTAAATACTATGTTGAAAATCCTTTCTTTCCTTTGGAACAAATACGCTTTGTTGTCAATCTAGATCTTTTTGGAAGTGGAGAGGAAGGAATGATGGCTGTAAATGGAAGCGTATTCAAAGAAGAGTATCTATTACTAGAGAAAATCAACAACAAACAACAATACCTTTCCAAGGTAGCTCAGAGAGGGAAAGCCGCCAATTCAGATCATTATTTTTTCTCTGAAAATGGTGTTCCTAGCTTCTTTTTCTACCTGATGGGCAGTTCATGGACACATTATCATGATGTTTATGATAAACCTCCACTCCCACTTTCAGGCTTCAAAGGTGCTTACAATTTGATTATTGACTTCACAAATGCACTTCAAAAGGAAGATAATTAGACTTTTTATGTCATGATTAATAGAAGTTTACAAAATGAAGGCCTTCATATGGATAAGGTTCGTTAACTTTGCGCCATGTTGGACCTAGTGCTACCGTATGTACTTGGTTCGTTTATAAGATAGAATTAAGATTATGTACGACGATAAAAAGAAGAAAAACTTTTCAAGATATAACAAAAAACCAAAACCTAATGCTGCTGATATCATGTACGGTATTCAGCCCATCGTTGAAGCATTAGAAGCAGGAAAGCAATTTGAAAAGCTTTTTATCACAAGAGACTCTCACAATGAATCAATTGCTGAGATTCACAAAATGGCTAATAAAGCGGGGATTGTAGTTTCAAGAGTTCCAGTAGAGAAACTTCAGAGAATTACTTCAAAAAATCACCAAGGTGTGATTGGTTTCGTACCAGCCATTGATTACGTGGACCCACAAAACGTGATTGCCACTACTTTTGAAGAAGGGAAAACGCCATTAGTTTTAGTGTTGGACAGAGTTACTGACGTTAGAAACTTCGGTGCTATTGCCAGAACAGCAGAATGTGCTGGAGTAGATTTGATTGTTATCCCTAAAAAAGGATCTGCTCAGATTGGCAGTGATGCAGTAAGAACTTCTGCGGGTGCATTGAACCATATTCCTGTAGCAAGGGTAGATGATTTACAAGCAGCTATTTTAGACCTTCAAGGAAGTGGACTTCAAGTGGTATGTTGTACTGAGAAAGGTTCTAAAGATGTCTACTACGTGGACATGGAAATCCCTACTGCTGTCGTAATGGGTTCTGAGGAAGATGGTATCTCACCGGATATTATTCATATGGCTGATAAATTAGCTAAAATTCCAATGACAGGTAAAGTAAGTTCACTTAATGTGGGTGTTGCGGCAGGAATTATCACTTTTGAGGCAAACAGACAGAGAATGATGGCAACACAGAAGTAGATTTTCTTATCTTTGCTTTCAAATTATAAACTATAAAAAAACATAGTATGCAATTTACAGAAAATTGTAATTCTATTTTCTCACAAAGTATTGAGAAATACCATATTAAGGATCATGTGGATACACCTATCGAAAATCCTTTCGAAAAGGAAGATATTCAACACCTTATCTACTTAAAAAACTGGATTGACACTGTGCAATGGCACCTTGAGGACATCATTCGTGATCCTAACATCAATCCTGATGAAGCTTTGAAAATTAAAAGAAGAATTGATGCTTCAAACCAAGAGCGTACTGACGTTGTTGAGTTTATTGATAGCTGGTTCTTAGAAAAATATAAAGATGTTCAGCCTGTTGAAGGTGCTAGTATCAACACTGAAAGTCCAGCATGGGCTATTGACAGATTATCAATTTTAGCATTGAAAATCTATCATATGCAAGAGGAAGTAGATCGTGAAAGCGCTACTCCTGAACACAAAGCTGCTTGTCAGACTAAATTGGATATTCTTTTAGAGCAAAGAGTAGATTTGTCTACTGCTATCGAAGAATTGATCAACGATATTGAGGCGGGTAAAAAATACATGAAGGTGTACAAGCAAATGAAAATGTACAATGATCCTTCATTGAACCCTGTATTGTATAAAGAAGGGAAGTAATTCCTTGCTATCATAAATTAAGAAGTTGTTCTGTTTCCTTTACTCTTGAATGGAAAAAGAACAACTTCTTTTTGTAAGTACTAAGTTATGTCTAAAAAAATTCTATCCTTAAGGTTTTCCGCAATGGGCGATGTGGCAATGACCGCTCCTGTTTTAAAAGAAATTTTAGCACAGAATGAAGATTTGGAAATTGTGATGGTTTCCCGTCCTTTTTTAAAACCCTTCTTTGATGATATTCCTAGATTGACATTTTTCGGTGCCGATTTAAGCAACAAGTATAAAGATTTTAAAGGGTTGAGAGCATTAACGAAAGACCTAAAACAATTAGGGCCGTTTGATGCTGTAGCAGATTTACATTCCGTACTTAGAACTTTTATTATTGGTGGATTATTTCAATTATCAGGCTATAAAGTGGTGAGAATTGATAAAGGGAGAAAAGAAAAAAAGGCATTAGTAGCTTCTGGTACTAAGGAATTAAAACCTCTTAGAGCAACAGTAGAAAGATATGCTGATGTTTTCCGTAAACTGGGTTTCAATGTTTCTTTATCCAATCAATTACCTGTCAAAAAAGAAGGTGACTTAAGTGAGGAAACGAGCAAGCTTTTAGGTGATAAAACATCTCCATGGATTGGTATTGCCCCTTTTGCACAGCATAAAGGAAAAATATGGGGAGAACAAAAAGCCGTTGCATTAGGAAAACTTTTAGCTGAAAAGAAAAATGCAAAAGTGATCTTCTTTGGTGGTCCTGGAGAAGAAGCTGAAATTTTAGATAATTGTGTCAAAGAATTACCTGGCAGTATCAGCTTAGCTGGGAAAGTAAAACTAAAGGAAGAACTAGACATTATTGCTCAACTTGATGTAATGGTCAGCATGGACTCAGCGAATATGCACATGGCCTCATTGGTAGGTACAGAATGTGTATCTGTTTGGGGTGCTACTCATCATTATGCAGGTTTCTTAGGCTATGGTCAGTCTACAGATAATATTGCAGAAATTTCTGTAAAGGAACTGGATTGCCGCCCATGTTCAGTCTTCGGAAACAAACCTTGCTTGAGAGAAGATTACGCTTGCCTTGAAGGTGTAACACCTGAAATGGTTTACAAAAAAGTAGTAGATGCTATAGGAAAAGCCTAATTCTATCAATATGACCTTAATAAATATCCTTGACCTTATCGGAACTTTTGTTTTCGCTATTTCGGGTACTCTTGCCGCATCGGAAAAACGCTTTGATATTTTCGGAGCATTATTCGTAGCAAGTGTGACGGCTGTTGGCGGTGGAACAACGAGAGATATGATGCTAGGCGCCACTCCTGTTTTCTGGATGATCGACACCAACTACCTGCTCATTATCTCCTTAGCAGTAAGTTTCACGGTACTCTTCAAAGAAAAAGTGGCTCAACTTAGAAAGACGCTTTTCCTGTTTGATACTATGGGGTTGGGGGTATTTACTTTTATTGGTCTAGAAAAGGCTTTACTTCATGATATTTCACCTGCTATTGGTGTCATAATGGGAACATTCACTGCTGTACTTGGTGGTATTATCAGAGATACGCTTTGTAATGAAGTACCATTAATCTTCAGAGATGAAATTTATGCTACAGCTTGTATTGTAGGGTGTTTGGTATTTATAGGGTTTTCATTTTTAGGTGTCAGTGCCTTGATTTGTACTTGGAGTTGCATAGGCACTGTAATTGGAATACGTCTTATTGCCATTAAATATAAAATTGGTCTCCCTAAAATTTAGAGCATCTTTGAAACATCTCTTTTAGTAAAAATCTATATTCCAAATGTGCTCTTCACATTACTCCTTCCCTTCCAACTATTTGAATAACAAATTTCTCTTTATATTGTTGATAGTAATATCACTCACGTATTACGCGTACATTTACTGAACAAAAACCAAAATCATGAAAAATATAATTTTAGGAACTCTATTATTTTTAACTGCTAACCTACTCTTCGCTCAAACACAATCAAAAATTGAATTGAAAGTTGAAGGGTTAAGAAACACCAAAGGACATATCTTAGTTCAAGTAGTTGACAAAGACCTAGCGTCTATTGTGGAATTGAAACAGAAAATAGAAGAGGATATAGTAAAGATTTCTATTCCTGATGTAAAACCTGGCGTTTACGGGATCAGAATTTGTCATGATGAGGATAATAATGACGAAATGACAAGCAATTGGATTGGTATTCCAAAAGAAGGTTTTGGTTATTCATGGGATAAGAAAGTGAAAATGAAAGAACCTGATTTTGAAGAATATGCCTTTACACTCGAAAAGGAAAATGATGCGCTCGTCAACATTAAACTTCAGTATTTATAAAAGTGCACAGCAGACATATGAACATTTGTTAATTTGTTTGAAAGTTTAAAGTAAAGTGTACTTTCCTCTTTACATTTAACACAAAAACACGCAAAGTTTATATATCTTTGTGACAACAAGTGAATTGATATCAAAAATTGATATTAGCCTTTTTACAGAAGATCATTGCCTTCATACAAGGCACATAACATAAAGTTCATTATGGAAATCGTATTATTAACCGTTGGTATTCTAGGTGCATTTTTCATTTTAATGTCCGTAAAATTAATTTTCAAGAAAGACGGTAAGTTTGAAGGAACATGTGCTTCTCAAAGCCCTTTCCTAAATCCTGAAGGAAAAACTTGTAGCTTCTGTGGAAATGACCCTAGCCAATGTAAAAACAAAAAGCAGTCTGCATAAGGATTACTTTTTATAAAAAAATAGATCAGGCCGTTACTTTTTAGTAATGGCCTTTTTTTATTTTCAAGTAACAACCGATTGCAGAAAAAAAAGTAAACAAAAACCTGAAAGACCTAACGTTTATCAGTTAATTGTTATGTTTACATTTCTATATTTGTCTATAGAGAATGAAAAAAAATTAATATCAATAAATTATCTATGTCAAATAAAAAATCCCTTAAACCTGATTTATCCTTTTGGCAAATATGGAATCTAAGCTTTGGCTTCTTAGGTGTTCAATTTGGTTTTGCCTTACAAAACGGTAATGTAAGCCGTATTCTTCAGGCACTCGGTGCTGATGTTCATGACCTAGGCTATTTCTGGCTAGCGGCCCCTATTGCAGGTATTATTATTCAGCCTATTATTGGTGGTGCTTCGGATAGCACATGGACTAAATGGGGTAGAAGAATTCCTTTTATTATTGGAGGGGCTATTGCTGCAACTGCCGCAATGTTTTTAATGCCTAACTCTGAGTTTTTTGTTGCTTTAATGCCTCCAATGCTTTTTGGTGCTACGATGCTACTGATCATGGATGCTTCATTTAACGTTACTTTCCAGCCTTTTAGAGCATTGGTGGGTGATATGGTAAATGACAAACAACGTGATCTTGGTTATTCCGTTCAAAGTTTCCTAATTAACACAGGTGCCGTAATTGGTTCCGCTTTACCTTTCATTTTAACAATGGTTGGTGTTGCCAATGAACCTGCAGAAGGTCAAAAAGTTGCAGATTCAGTGGTTTGGTCATTCTATATTGGAGGAGCTACGCTAATGATTACAGTATTATGGACGGCTTTAAGAACAAAAGAATATCCTCCTGAAGAATATGCAGAATACAACAATATTGATTTAGAAGCTAAAAAAGCTGATACTGAAAATAAAGATTCGTTCTTTAAAACGCTTTTATCATCACCTAAAGTAATGTTCCAATTAGCAGCTGTACAGCTTTGCTCTTGGGTGGCATTTTACTTTATGTGGGTATATTCAACTCCTGCCATTGCACAACACATTTGGCATACAGAACCAGGTGATTCTACGTCTGCTGCTTTCAACGAAGCAGGTAACTGGGTAGGCCTGATGTTCGCTATGTACAGTTTGGCCGCTGCATTATTCTCTGTGGCAATGCCTAGCTTAATCAAGGCTACAAATAGAAAAACAGTTTATGCAGGTGCACTTATTTTAGGAGGTTTGGGCCTATTGAGTATTGAGATGATTCAAGATAAATACTTATTATTTGCTTCAATGGCAGGTGTAGGTATTGCTTGGGCAGCTATTCTAGCAATGCCATTCAGTATTCTTTCTGAAAATCTTCCTGCTGAAAAAATGGGTATTTATATGGGTATCTTCAATGTAACTATTGCAGGTCCTCAAATCTTTGCTGGTCTTTTTGGCGGTACTATCGCATCTACTTTCTTTAATGGTAATGCTGTTGGCTTATTAACGATGGCCGGTATTGTATTAATTATCGGTGCCTTGTGTGTGTCATTAGTATCAGATCAGAAGAAAAGTTAATACATGATTTTATGCTTTCTAAAGTATAAAACTCTTCAAAAGAAAAGCTACTTCAAGAAATTGGAGTGGCTTTTTTTATATCATTATTTCAATACTATCCCTTGCACAAACAACCCTAATCAAAAATTGGCACATAATTTTCGCTTCATTCAAGTCCACTCTTTATACATTTTTAATTATAAAAGCGTTATAAAATAGAGTTTCAGAAAAATACACAGCAAAGAATAAATTAATTCTAGTATTTTTATTTCACAGGAAGATAAATCCTATTTTTTATTCCTGAAGTATCTTCGAAAGATCTAATAATATAAAATAATGATAGACAAATATTTAAAGCAATTCACTATCAAGCAAATCATTTTCTGGATTGGAGGTATTCTCACTGCAACCATGCTTTTTACTGTATTGACCTTATTGGGTTTATATCAGAATGAAAGTTTGGAGGTAGATATTTCTTCAAGAAATGCTATGCTTTCTCAAAGAATGGTATTGCTGTCAAATATTTATGTAAGCACTGGAGAAAAAGATAATCTGAATAGCCTTAAAGAAGCTTTAGACCTTTACGACGGTTCTCTTTTGGCCATGAAACACGGTGGTACAGTACCCGGTTTTGATGGCAAAAGAATTCGCCCTGCAAGCGACCGTGTAGACGATTACATTGAAAGAGTGGAAGAAGTGTGGAAACCTTTCAGAAATCATATCAGGGTTATTCTAGAAGAGCCTCTTTACACTTCAAATTACACTTTCAATATGAATATCCCTTTAGATACTGCTATGCTGGACAGTGTGGGACTTTTATCGAAAGTGGATGAAGAGAATGTAGCTGTTATAAATAGTCTTACTTATTTGGAAAAAACATCTGACGACATGCTCAAGGTCAATCAAGACCTTGTAAAAGCTTATGTCAATGATGCTGTAGAGATTGAATATCAAATCACTCGCTTTATTTTCATTGCCACTTTTCTGATTTTGATATTGGGCTTGGCCAATATTATTGTTTTGAGAAGGGCTTTGATCACACCTTTGAAAGAACTTGCTCAGAAAAGTAATAAAATCGCTTCCGGTAATCTGGATGTCAATTTTGATTCCTCCGGCACACAGGAAATGAATACCATGAGAAATTCATTACTGTTTATGAAGGAAAAACTAGAAGACATTTCAGAATATGTAATGGAATTCAGTAAGGGCAACTTTAATATTGAGTTTGAAAAGATCAATGAGGAGCAATTTAAGAATGACCCTTTCATCCATTCTTTGATTGAAACTAAAAACAGACTGGAGCAAAACTCCAAAGAAAGAAACGAGCGCGAATGGGTCAATGAAGGCTCTGCAAGACTCAATAAATTGATCCGTATTCATAGCAACGATGCTGATGAGCTAGGTAATGCCCTTGTGAAGGAGATCTCAAGGTTTATGGACTGCTCTCACGCCTCTTTCTACATTCATAAGAAAGATCCTATCACTGAAGAAGAATTTATGGAATTATCAGCATTGTATGCTTTTGACTTTCATAAAGAGGTGGAAAAACAAAAAGTACAGCTTGGTGAAGGATTGATCGGTGAAATATGGCAGGAAGGAGAATTTATTTACTTGACAGAAATTCCTGAAGATTATATCAACATCCGCTCTGGACTTGGAGACGCAGGACCTTCTGCATTGATTATTTATCCTTTCAAATCTCATGGCAACGTTGAGGTAATTCTGGAAATCGCTTCCTTCAAACCTTTCGAAAAGAAATCTTTCCAATTATTGGAAGAGATTGGCGGAGCTATTGCCACCTCCGTAATAACCTCTGAGAATACGTCTAACGTAAGCAAACTGTATAATGACAGTAAAAGACTCACAGACGAGTTAAGAACCAGTGAGGAGGAAATGAAGCAGAATATGGAGGAACTTCAAGCTACGCAGGAACTCCTAGTAAGAGAAAGAAGGGAAACAGAGAAGTCTAAAAAGCTCCTGAACGAAGTTGTAGACATTACAGGCGGACGTTTGATCATAGCTGAGGAAGATGGATCTATTTGGTTTGGCAGTCATTCTTTTATTGACTTCCTAGATTATGACTTAGAAGAAATATACCAGTATGAAATCGGTCAGTTGTTCCCTGCTTACGCTGAAAATATGGACTGGAAAGTTGTACATACTGAATTGACCACTTCCATAAGAAATAATGACGGGGAGCTAATGCAAGTATTGATCACTATACAGAAACTTTATCTGGAAGAAACTGATAAATGGGTATTCAAAATTATGGGGAAATAAAAACGTTAATATTATCATCAAAAAAGGGTTGTTCAGCTTTTCACACTGAACAACCCTTTTTTGTTTTTACTTTGAAAAAATAAAAACTAAGACAGAAGTACTGAATTTGATTATTTCACTTCAAATACAACACCTTTACGAACATAGCCTTCTGATTCATTCGGAAGCTCCACTTTGTACCAGATATCATCCTGATCAATCAATTTAAGGCGTTCTCCAGACGAAAGGTTAGAAATATTTTTACTTCCTGCTGAAGGTCCTTGCATCAACAGGGCTCCAGAACCCTTTACAATGCCTAATTCTCGCTTCATCCCACCATTGAAGGCCCATAATGCCAAAGTACTTAAAACAACTACAGCCACTGTCAGTGTAGTGATAGAGTGCTGCTCTTTTTTTCTCATGTACATCAAAGCAATACAAACTACCAAAAGAAGAATAATCACACCTCCAATTTCATTTTTCATTTTATTGAAAAGGGAAGTCAGATATTCTTTATCCGAATAGCGGTAACCGAGCAGATTATGATCTTCTGCAATTTTTGACATCTTATTTGATGTCCCACGGTCGGCTGTCAACCCATATTGAAGGTTCAAATAATACAAAGCTGATGCATAATTGCCCTGTCCCTCCTGAATAAATGCCATCCTCAACAACATTTTTGAAGAATAAACTCTTTCTTCTTCCAACAATTTGTCATAAATATTGAAGGCATCTATGTACTGTTTTGCCTCAAAATACTCATCGGCCTTGCTAATTTCAGATTCTACTGAAGAATTTGCAAAGGATATTTGATTGAAAATCAGCGCGTAAAAACTTATTAAGAATAAAAAAAATCTCATTATTTGCTTGATATTGAAAATCATTCTACATTTGCACTCGCAAAAAAGGAAACTAAACGAGTTTTCAAATTTAAGAGAGGATTTTGAATTAAGTAATATTAAGTCCAATCTTTTAGAAAAATTATGATTCCGTAGCTCAGTTGGTAGAGCATCTCCCTTTTAAGGAGAGGGTCCTGGGTTCGAGCCCCAGCGGGATCACACTTGATAATAACAGATATCAAGCTCACGTGGTGAAATTGGTAGACACGCCATCTTGAGGGGGTGGTGGGAGCAATCCCGTGTTGGTTCGAATCCAATCGTGAGCACTTGTTATTATTCTGAAAATACTTCGTAGAAATACGACGATTCCGTAGCTCAGTTGGTAGAGCATCTCCCTTTTAAGGAGAGGGTCCTGGGTTCGAGCCCCAGCGGGATCACAAAAGCCAACATGCTAAAGTGTTGGCTTTTTTTATTTGAAAAACTGACTTTTTTTTAGCATATTAATTGGCACATCAAAATATATATGCTTATGCAATAAAAATACTCTATATTACTATGAAATCACTTGAAAGTTATATTGCGAAAGATTTTCGGATAGTGATTCTTTTCGGTTTTACGTTTTTTTATACGGCGCTACAAACTACTGCCACACCAGTCGATCAGCCGGTAAAGAATAACTTCATTATAGAAGAGAATAATGGTTTAACACTGGAAATAGTCCCGTCACAAATTATCTGTGTTAATAATTCAATTGACGTTAAGATGAAAGTGAGAGGAGTGGATACTAATTTCCCTGTTCAAGTTTTACTATATAATACCATTGGAAATTTAGTATATCGAATGGATTTATCATTAGATAAAACTGACATTCAATTTCAGTTCAAGCCACAAACAAAAATCACAGAAGGTCTTTATTTTGTATCTGTATTAAATGGTACAAACCGCGTAACAAGAAGAATGGTTGTTAATACACAGGAGTAACCTGGTTTAACAACCATTTTTTTATTTCTAATTTATCGTATTTCTAGTCCTCTCTTGAGTTTCTAAGCTTATCCAGTAGCATACTCAACTGATTCGCCTCCTCTTCGCTTAAATTACGTACAGTATCCAAAATACCATCTTCATGAGGATCGAGCTCTGAGAGCTTATCTAACCCCTTCTGCGTAATCAATACATCTACCTTTCTCCTGTTACTCCCACATGTCTCCCTCTGCACATATTCTTTATCAATCAATCTATCAATCAAACGCGTTAAATCAGGACTTTTATCTATCATCACCTGTTTGATGCTCCCTGGGTTCATACAGTGCGGGTGAGCACCTCTCAAGATTCTTAAAACATTATATTGTTGCTGGGTAATATCAAACTGCTTGCACCACGTTTTTGATAGATCTTGCATCCAACTATTTGTATACATCAAATTGATATACACTTTCTGAAATGCATTCTTAAATTCCTTTTGATTTATATCCTTCTCGATAGACATTGTCGCACTATAATTTGTTTAAACAAAATATGTAATTCTTGCAATAAGGGATATTTTTTCTATTAATGCAAATTTTTAAAAATATGTTTAGGAAACATTTTGTTCAAACAACTTCTATCAGCAAACTAGTATTCTTTACAACATTAAGAGCATTTTTAATACATCTTCAAACTAAAAATAATAACAAAAAAGGCTATCCCATACAGGATAACCTCTTCATATAATACAAATGATGTTATAAACTAAGCATCATCTTTTTTCACTTCTTCTTCTGATGCTGACTTTTCAGTGCTTTCAGTTGCCTCAGCCTTTGGTTCTTCTATCGGCTCTACATCCTTCACATCTGTAAATTCTTGGTAGATTGTCTTTTTATCAAAAGGACGCTCTCCAATCAGTTTCACAAGATCAGATTGATATAAAACTTCTTTCTCCAATAATTGCTGTGCTAAAGCCTCTAATGCTTCACCATGCTCTCTTAATAGAGCTAACGTTCTTTGGTAAGCATTATCGATCAACTTCTTCACCTCATCATCAATCTTCTCTGCCAAAGCTTCTGAGTAAGGTCTAGAGCTGAATTCGCTTCTATTCGGATCATAGAAAGATACGTTACCGATCTTTTCGTTCATACCATAAATAGAAACCATGCTGTAAGCCATTTTAGTTGTTCTCTCTAAGTCACTCAAAGCACCTGTTGAAATTCTACCGAAAATGATTTCTTCTGCTGCACGACCACCTAGAGTCATACAGATTTCGTCCATCATTTCCTCCGTAGTGTTCAAGTATTGCTCTTTCGGCAAGTACTGAGCATAACCTAATGCTGCAACACCACGAGGGACAATACTTACTTTTACCAATGGGTTGGCATGCTCCAAGAACCAGCCTGTTACAGCATGACCTGCTTCATGGTAAGCTACAATTTTCTTCTCTTCAGGAGAGATGATCTTGTTTTTCTTTTCCAATCCACCGATTACTCTATCAATCGCAGCCATGAAGTCATCCATATCTACTGCAGGCTTGTTGTTACGTGCTGCAATCAGCGCTGCTTCATTACAAACGTTAGCCAATTCAGCTCCTGCAAAACCTGGAGTTTGAGTTGCTAATTCTTTTGGATTAACGTTATCTGCTACCTTGATAGGGTTCAAGTGTACTTTAAAGATCTGCTCACGACCATTGATATCAGGTTTATCCACTGAGATTTGACGGTCAAAACGGCCTGCTCTCATCAATGCACTATCCAATACATCAGGGCGGTTAGTAGCTGCAAGAATAATTACTCCTGAGTCTGTACCGAAACCATCCATCTCTACTAGAAGTGAGTTCAATGTATTTTCACGTTCATCATTTGATCCTGGCATAGAACCTTTACCTCTTGAACGACCGATCGCATCAATCTCATCAATAAAGATGATACATGGTGCTTTTTCTTTAGCTTGTTTGAAAAGGTCACGTACACGAGCGGCACCTACACCTACAAACATTTCCACGAAATCTGAACCAGACATACTAAAGAAAGGCACACCTGCTTCACCTGCTACGGCTTTCGCTAATAAAGTTTTACCAGTACCGGGAGGGCCTACAAGTAAAACACCTTTTGGAATTTTACCACCAAGGTCTGTATATTTTTTAGAGTTTTTCAAGAAGTCTACAATCTCCTCTACTTCCTCTTTTGCCTCATCTAATCCGGCAACATCCTTGAATGTTACTTTCATGTGGTTGGGCTCAAACATTTGGGCTTTAGACTTACCAATATTAAAGATTTGTCCGCCAGCACCACCTGTAGCCATTCTTCTCATCAAGAACCAGAACCCAAACAGAAGCACCAATAAGAACCCAGAACTGAAGAACCAACTTCCAAAGCTTTCTCTTTGCTGAATTTCATAAGGTATTTTCTGATCATCAGGCTTTCCTTTTTCCATTTCATCTAATTTAGAAAGGAAGTGTTCACCTGATACAACTTTAAATTTATAATTAGGTTCAATAGAAACCACTGCAAAATAACTTCTGTCCTCTTGCAATTTAGAGTGCTTATCATCTTTCAGGGCTTCATTTTTTAATATTACCTCTACCAAATTATCATTGACGATGATGACCTGCTTCACTTGTCCCTTCTCCACCATATCTTTGAAATCGTGCAGAGTGGTAGTCTTTGTAGTACTACTCTTACTAAAATAGGCCAATCCAACAACTACAAGAATCAATGCAACCAGCATCCAAACTTGATAATTGTTTTTGGGCATAGGATTTTTTGGAATATTCCTCTTGTTCTGATCCATCCGAAATGTATGATCTAATTTGTGTTATTTAATTTTTTATTCAGTAGGTAGCTTAAAAACCTTAGCGTCTCCCCAAAGCTCTTCTAGTGCGTAGAATTCTCGCTTTTTAGGAAGAAATACATGGGCTACTACGTTAATGTAATCAAGAAGGGCCCAACCTTGTGAACCTGTTCCCTCAGTAGCAAATGCTTTTTCACCTGCAGTTTCTTTTACTTCCTTTTCAATACTATCAACAATTGAATCTAGCTGAGTGTCTGAAGTAGCAGTGCAAATTACAAAGAAATCTGTTACCGCGTTCTTTACTTTTCTTAAATCTAATATTTCAATTTGCTGAGCTTTCATTTCCTGCATTCCTTTTGCCACTACATGTGCAAACTCTTCCGCTCCGATCTCCTTTTTACTCATATTTTTAAAATTAGGACTTTCCTCCTTTTATATCTATTATTTTTTATATTTCTAACAAAAGCTATAAAATGTTCTCAATTGAACTCAATTTTGTATAATTGCATTGCAAATTCAATACTTTTTTTGAATTGTATTGAATTATAACAAGATTATAAACAAAAGTAACAAATACTTGTATAAAATTTCTGCCAATACGTCTTTTATCGGTAAAAGTGTCATATATATGCCTTCTTGTCACTCTACAAACGATCACGTAGGAACGTTACTATCACAAGATAAAAACTTAAAAGAAGGTACAATTGTTCTAACGCCAGAACAAACAAAAGGTAGAGGTCAGAGAGGAAATACTTGGGAATCAAACCCCAATGAAAACATCACAGCTTCTTTTTTATTAAGACCTCAATTTATCACTGCTAGAAATCAGTTCCAACTTAATGTTGCTATAAGTTTGGGAGTTTTTGATACAATTCATCATTTAGCACCTTCTGGAACTAAAATAAAATGGCCTAACGACATTCTGGTCAAGAATAAAAAAGTAGGAGGTATATTGATTGAAAACTTTATTGTGGGGCAGAATATCTCTCATAGTATAATTGGTATTGGGCTGAATATAAATCAGGAAAGCTTTGTAGGAGATTTCCCTGCTACTTCCCTTTTCATGGAATCCAATAAAAAATTTCAGGTACCCAGAGTGATTGAAACACTTTTGGAAAATATTGAGAATAGATATTTAATGCTGAAAAATGAAGGGTATGACCGACTGCGTCAAGAATATTACTCTCACCTTTTCTGGTACCATGAAACAGGATCTTTTCAGGAAATACTTCCTAATGGTGAAATCAATATTTTTGAAGGACAGATTTTAGGCGTCAATGAAAATGGATGTCTTTCAATTGGTGATGAAAGTGGAAAAATCAGACATTTCGGTTTTAAAGAAGTCAAACACCTTTACTAATTGCTCTTCTTAGTTTTGATAAAATGGATCTTCCAATCGCAGTGAGAATGTTTTGTTTCTCCCTTCCAGATCCTCAACATCAATAGAAATTTTCTTTCCGACCTTACCCCTGAATAAAACACGTATTTCTTCAGGGGTCAAAAATGCTACAGACTGTCCATTGACTTTTATGATTCTATGCCCCTGTTCAATACCTGCTTTATCTGCCGGCGATTCATCTCTGATCTGAGAAACTCTGAAAAAGGGCAATCCAGGATAAGGCGTGATAAACTCTAACCCTAAATAATTATATAAGAAGTCATCATTGAAATCGGTATTTTTTCTGATCAGCATTTCTTCATTTTCATAATCAAAAACTACTGTAAATCTTCTCAACACCTCTGCTCCAACACTTCCATGCCTTGTGGAGTCCAGCATTTTCAAACCCAATGATTCAAAATCCGGATATTTAACAATAGGATCTTCCAAGGTGAAGGAACCTAAACTCAATTTTTCTAAACGGTGAACTTTACCGTATAAATCTCCACTTATCCCCACACCTAAATGATCACGGATTGCTTTTACAGAGGCTCTGAGATGATGATGTTCTGATTCAAAAATTGAAAGGGCGTGACTCGCTCCTGTATCCACTAAAAGAGAAACTTTATGCGTTTTATTAAGATCATTGGTGAGCAAAGCAGTTTCTATATATGCTCTGTTTTTACGTACCTTCAGCGGGATACTTTCATAACGTTTTTTAAATTTGTTTCTTCGTTTTGAATAGTAGAAGTCTCTTTTATAAAGGGTTAAAACTTTCTTTTTATAATCAATACTAACTACAAAATGATTGAAAACCGTTGACCCTATCAAACCATGAATCATCATTCCCATGTTGTCTGACAGTTTGAAAATGTCTTGATTGGGATAAATCACATCTTGATTAAAGCCCTCTATACCTTTGATATTGACTTTATTACCCCATGAATGATATGCCTTAAGTGCTCCTTCAGTACCCATCCCTTTAATGTCTACTCCTCTTGTTTTTCGAGGATCAAGGTTTAACTTTTCTGCAAATGCGGGATCACATAAAATAATGTAAGAAGCCCCTGAATCTAATATAAAATTCAAGGTATCGGAATCATTGATTGACACCGGAATCACCACAAGGTTGTTGATAAGCCTAAATTTTATCTGTGTAAAATTATGCTTCTCTTGTATAAATGCGAGGTTTTTAAGGTGAACTTCTGCTTTATTTTGTGCTAATATATTTTGAGGTTGAACAATGAAGAGTAGCAAGCCCACCAAAAAACATAATGCTGTCTTTTTGGTTCTCATTTTTGATAGTAATGTTAGTTGACTGAAAGAAATTTGACACCTATAATATAGTGATATTTCTATTCTATATCAAGCTTCACTCTCTGATTATAAACCCTTTAAACAAAAAAAGAGACTCAAAAAGCCTCCTCAATTGGTGTAATTAAATGATAAAGTAGTAAGATAATATATTAGTCAAACAGGTTTTAGCTTCTGATACGTGGTAACATTTGTAATAGTTAATTATTCAGCTGTGGAAAAACCAACAGTGCTATTAAATAGCCTTCATTACAAAAGTACCGGTTAGGCGATTATTAGACAATACCCATTTATAGGTATTTTACATCCATAAATTGATCAAAATAGGATTATACACAGATATCACCATAAATTTCTAATGAAACTATACAAATTACCGATTTCTCAATCGTATGTATTAATTTTGAGCCATTGTTTCATAAAAAATCCATAGATGGAAACTCCTTATATAGTAGGTATCACAGGTGGTAGTGGTTCAGGAAAAACTACCTTTATTAAAATGTTGACAGACCTTATCGGCGAAGATAATATCTGTACAGTCTCTCAAGATAATTACTACATCGATAAAGAAAGTCAGCCAGAAGATGCTAAGGGTATCAAGAACTTTGACACTCCCTATTCAATCGACTTGGAGAAATTCTACCAAGACATTCAGAAATTAAAGAATGGAGAGGTAGTTCAGATTCAGGAATACACTTTTAATAACGCAGCCGCAGAACCTAAGCTTCTTACTTTCAACCCTAAGAAAGTAATTATCCTTGAAGGTATTTTTGTATTTCATGACCCAAGAGTTTTTGATATGATCGATCTTAAACTTTTCATTGAAGCAAAAGCTCACCTTAAATTAAGCAGACGTATCAAAAGAGATAACGTTGAAAGAGGATATGACATCAATGATGTACTTTATAGATACGAGAATCATGTAATGCCTGCTTATGAAAATTACATCAAACCGCATAAAGAAACTGTGGATTTGATCATCAGAAATGATGTTAATTTCGATACAGGTTTGGATGTTGTTAAAACATTCTTGCTTCAGAAAATATAAGGTCCTAACTTCCCGTCTTAATTAGAAACTAATTAATATGGCAGAAGGAAAATTTGCAATTATAGGATTGGGACAATTCGGTACGTCAGTGGCCAAAAACCTCTCTATGCTTGGAGCGGAAGTAATGGCAATTGATAGAGAAATAGAAAGAGTAGACATCGTGAAAGATGATGTTGCTTATGCCGTAGCTCTTGATTCAACAGATATAAAAGCATTGAAAGCACAGTCTATCCATGAAATGGATGCTGTGCTTTTGGCTATTGGAGAAAATGTGGAAGGCCTGTTACTGACCACTGTGCTTCTTCTCGAACTTAAGGTAAAACGTATTATTGCCAGGGCTGTCAGTGAGCAGCAGAAAATCATCTTACAGAAATTAGGGGTCTCTGAAATTATCCTTCCTGAAGATGAAGTGGGTAAAATGACAGCGGAAATGTTATTGAACCCCGAAATTCAATCTTTCATGGCACTACCTGACGGCTATGAGGTTGTGGAGGTGATCGTACCAAGAAGATTGTATGGTAAATACCTGGAAGACCTAGACATTGAAGCTACTTTTAATGCTGACATTATTGCTCTTAGAAGACTGTTTGAAGAACGTAATGCCCTAGGTGTAACAGAATACAAAGAGCATCTGATCCGTAATCCAAAAGATGTGAAATCGGTATTGCAGAAAGGAGACAAACTGATTATGCTTGCCACTAAAAAATCAATCAAGCAATTCCTTGAAATAAATAGCTAACAAACAAGCAGTACTTTTTTAAAGTATTGACTCAGATAGACTCAAAACTATTGACACATTTAAATGAAAGCTCGCAATTCTGACTTTGCAGTGCTTAATGACGTCAATTGGCATGTTTTTTACATAAAAAGAACCGAGGCTAAAATTTTTGACTTAGTCCTTTAACTTAAATTACAACTCTCATTTTTTTGGAGAGAAAATCATATATACAAGAATGAAGAAATTTCTAATTACAGGTGGAGCAGGCTTTATCCCAAGCTCAATAGCTGATAAACTTCTTGAAAACCCCGACAACTTTGTAGTTTGTGTGGATAATTTCCTTACAGGTGAAAAGTGGAAAGTACCAACACATAAGAATTGTAAATTCATCAAATGCGATGTCAATCACTATGACGAGATAGCAGCAATTATGACTGCTTACAAGTTCGATTATGTATTCCATTATGCAGCTGTAGTTGGGGTGAAAAGAACGCTAGAAAACCCTGTAATGGTATTGGAAGATCTTCAAGGAATTGAAAATGTTCTTCGTTTATCTAAAAATACTGGCGTGAAAAGAGTATTCTATTCTTCTTCATCTGAAGTATATGGTGAGCCTGTGCATTTGCCACAGCACGAACATACCACTCCATTAAACTCAAGACTGCCTTACGCTATCGTTAAAAACGTAGGTGAAGCTTACTGTAGATCATTCAAGCAGGAGTTTGATTTGGATTACACTATTCTTCGCTTCTTCAATACATATGGTCCTAAACAAAGTACTGACTTTGTAATGTCTAAATTTATTGATGCAGCGCTGAAAAATGAACCTATTACTATTTATGGTGATGGCTCTCAAACAAGAACGTTCTTCTATATTCAAGACAACCTTGATGCTACCATCAAAATGCTAGAAGAAGATTTGGTTGTCAATGATGTGATCAATGTAGGAAACGACCGCATTTCAACAATCAAAGAACTGGCTGAATTGATTATTGAAAAAACAGGTTCTTCTTCAGAAATCATTTACCTTCCACCATTAAAAGAGGGTGATATGACAAGAAGACAACCTGATGTTGAGAAATTAAAAACAATACTTGACCGCCCTTTTACGCTTTTAGAAGAGGGTATGGATAAAGTAATTGAAGCTAGAAAGGAAAGAATGAAAGCAAACGCTTAAGTTTTTTTTAAAGATATAAAAGAAGGGTGAAAAGTTATTATTGATACTTTTCACCCTTTTATTTTATTGTTTGATTATTTTCACTGTCCCTTGCCCTTCTACATTAATCACATAAATTCCTTTAGGTAAGTTTGATAAATCTGCTTTTCCATTTAAAACACTTATCTCAAAAGAAATTCCAATAAGATTTGTCAATGAAAGAGTAGTATTACTAATACCTTCAAAAATCACATAATCTGAAGCAGGGTTAGGATAAACCTTGAGCACTTTTGAAAAGCGCTCTGAATCAACAGCTGTTACATTATCAGGTTCTAAATCAAATTCATCATAAGTATAAACCCTCCTCACATTTTTCATCCAAGATAAATCATTGTAGTGTTCTTTTGTAAATGAAATGACTTGATATTCAAAGTCGAATTGAAAATTATCTACAGGTCCATTGTAGAAAAAATAATAATGTGCATCATGAAAATGCTCACCTACCCCCGTAAAAGGTTTTTCAATGTCTAGTTCATACGTTGAGATAGATATAGTTTCTTTTATCTCGGTATAAACATCATAGCGATAAGCAATAATCACTACTGAATTATGTGGATAAAGATAATCTATTTCTCCGCTTAATCTTTCAATCTCACCGTCAGTCATCCAATAAGATTTTTCGTTAATTAAATACCCTTCAGCACTGTATTCAAGTAAAACCTTATCACTAGCTACTCTTGTTTTTGTATCAGTGCTGACAGAATATACAATTTCAATTAATCGGGAGTCTTCATATTTCATTTCCTTAATATTTTCTTGGTAGCCTCTATCTTCTCCAAAAACACCTTCGATATAATTAATCTCTATTCTATTTCCCAAAGCATCATACTTATACTTTATAGTAGTTCTGTAAGGCTTCCATTCTTCTGTTTCATCATCCCAATATTCAAATGTGCCTTCTATTACTTGCTGTTTATCATTCAACTTAAAAACATCTCTTGTCTTATCCGTATCATCATAATATATTAAAGTAAAAGGATCTATATATTCTATTGTTACATTTTCTAATACTTCATCTTTATCAGTTGTCCCAATGTACTGTAATGATGTATCGTCAGGATAATCAAAGTTATATTTAGAATTAAATAGCCATTCAATACCTCCTAGTTCAGAACTTTCATATAAATCAATTCTTGAAAGTTTCGTTACGGTTGATTGAGTTCGTGATGAAGAGGAATGTATGAAACTTGAAGATCTATGTGAAAAATACGCAGGGTTAACCCTTTCCTTTGGCTTTACCTGACCATAAATAGAGAGTGTAAAAAAGAAAAATAATAAAAAAGTAAATAATCTCATTAGATTAAAGTTTAGTATTTAGACATAGTTTACTTCTTTAGTTTATGCTATAATTTTGCAACTCACACTTTTAAATCTTTCACTCTAATTCAAGTGTTTGCTAGGCTTTTAGTCAGATATTCCTCCCTAAAAAAATAGTCACAATCCGCTCTTAAGTATTTCTGTCTAATAGTTAAAAAAATAAGTCTTGGTAAAGTACTATTTTCATTTCATCAACATGAGAAGGAATTTGATTATAAAAAAACACCACTATATTTTTATCTATTTTACCCCCACTATAAAAAAACAAAAAGGTGAAAAGCATCAATTAAGATCGCTTTTCACCTTTTGTTTTAGATGAAGAACGTGAACTAAATCACGTTCTCAACTTTATTTATATTCGCTTTTTAGCTATGAACCTCTTCTTTTTTCTTACCTGAAGTTAAGTTCTGGAAGAACCAGCCTAGCTGTTCCGCTAATAATAACATTACAGGTACAATTACTAAAGTAAGGAAAGTGGCGAATGTAAGACCGTAAATTACAGTCCATGCCATAGGTCCCCATGTATCAGCGTTTGGTCCTCCGAAGTAAATATCAGCATTAAAATGAGCAAACATTCCGAAGAAATCAATGTTCATACCTGTTGCCAATGGAATCAAACCTAATACAGTGGTAATCGCTGTCAATAATACAGGACGTAAACGAGTGAAGCCTGCCTGCTCTATACAGTCAATCAAATCTTTGATTGGCAAGCGATCATCAGGATCCATTCCTAATTTTTCCTTTTTAGCTACAACCAATTGATCAGCACAGTCAATCAATACAATGGCGTTGTTTACTACAATACCAGCCAATGAAATGATACCAATACCTGTCATGATGATTACAAACGGGTCATTGAAAATGATCAAACCTAGTAATACACCAATCAAACTGAACATTACTGAAGCAATAATAATGAACGGCTTCACGAATGAGTTGAATTGAGAAACAAGAATCAAGAAAATTGCACACATGGCAATTAACATCGCTCTACTTAAGAACGCCATTGATTCAGCTTGGTCTTCTTGCTCTCCACCAAATTTATAATTGTATTGTGCAGGCATTTCATAAGAACTTAGTAGATTTTTTACATTCTCTACTACTACTTGGTTATTATAACCTTTGGATACATTTGAACTAAGTGTTACTACTCTATCCAAATCCTTTCTCTTGATCTCGCCTACAGTTGTACTGTAATCTAGTTTCGCAACTGATGACACAGGCACTTGATGGAACTGACCTTTGTTATCTCTGAATGTTACTCTTTGATCATTCAATGTAGAAAGATCATAACGGTATTCATCTTTCAAACGTAATTGAATTGGATAATCATCCTCTCCATCCTTGAATTTTGAAACTTCCTGACCATAGATTGCCGTACGCATATTTTGAGCTAACAAACCTGTTGACACTCCAAAACGTCTTGCTTTATTACGGTCAATGTTCACCAATAATTCTGGCTTACTTACCGAAATATCAATTGATAATTTATCAATACCAGGGATACCCGATTGCTCAATCATGGCTTTCATTTTTCCCGCCTCTTTGATCAATACTAAATAATCCTCACCTGTCAATTCGATTGAAATTGGTTTACCCGTAGGAGGTCCATTTTGTTCTTTATCTGTAACAATTTCTACTCCTGGGATATCCTTTGCGATTTTAGCACAAAGTGTCATTACTTCCACCGAACTCACACCATCACGCTTTTCATAAGGCACAAAACCTACTGCAATTCTCGCTCGGTTTGGTGTTACTGTATTGGCCGCACCATCTTGAGGGTCATTAGTATTTTCACCTACATTGGCTACAATCGATTCAATAATATCACTGTAAGGAGATAATTCCTTATATAATTTCTTCTCAAGATCTAAAGCAATTTTATTGGTTTCTTCTACATCTGTACCTTGTGGCGCCTCAATGTACATGTATACATAACGAGGATCTGAATCTGGGAAGAATTCGATCGGTACTTTACCACTACCTAATCTAGCTCCAAACCAACCAATTGAGATCACAAGGAATGCAAAAATACCTACGATCAAGAAATAAGGTGTCTTTCCTTTTAAAGCAAACCTCAATGTTGTTAAGTAAACTGACTCAAGTTTTGTCAAGAATATATTTTGGAAGTTATGAGCTAATCTTTTTAAGACCATACCATCAAGCAAAGCGATAGTAGCTCCCAGCATTAATACATTTCCTAATGTGTACGTTGACCACATAATGTAACCAGGGATGGATAACCCTAAAAGAACAAGTCCAACTGTTACTTTAGTCTTATTGATGGTTTTATGAGCCTCTTCTGAATCTACTTTCATGTATTTGTAAGCAATTACCGGGTTGATTACCAAACCTACAAATAGTGAAGATGCTAATACAGAGATCAAAGTAATCGGTAAGTATTTCATGAACTCACCCATAATACCTCCCCAGAATGCTAAAGGAACAAAAGCTGCTAAAGTTGTAGCTGTTGATGAAATAATCGCTAATGCTACTTCTCCCGTACCTTGTTTCGCCGCTTCTTTGGTGGTCATTCCAGACTCCCTCAGTCGATAGATATTTTCAATTACTACAATGGCATTATCCACTAGCATACCTAAGGCAAGGATCAAAGCAAATAATACTACCATGTTGATGGTTACACCCAATGAACTTAAGATCAAGAACGATAAGAACATTGACAATGGAATAGCCATACCCACAAACATTGCGTTTCTTAATCCCATAAAGAAAAGAAGTACCACAACTACGAGGATCATACCTGAGATAATACTATTCTCTAAGTTCTTAAGAGATGTTTTCATCTCATTCGATTGAGATTCTGTAATGACAATATCAAGGTTGCTTGGTAAGTAACTATCTCTAGCGTCATCTAAAGCTGCCATGATTTTATCAGTAGCGTCAATTAAGTTTTCACCACCTCTTTTCACTACTTTAAGAGAAACTACTGGGTAAGCACCTTTTGTATTGAAGTCCGAAGAAGCTAAACGTGCATAACTCTTACGTTCAACATAACTATCTTTAATTTCAGCAAGGTCTTTCAAGTAAATTGTATTCTGGTCTTCCGACTTTACAATCACATTTTTGATTTCCTCTACTGTTTTGAATTCACCGTCAACACGCAATGCTCTACGGAAGCCATTACCCATTTTCACATCACCACCTGACATGGTTACGTTTTCATTGGCAATCGCATTAGAAATATCAGAGAAAGCCAACTGCATCGCATCCATTTTATAAATATCAGCATTGATCTGAATTTCTCTCTCCACAGAACCTGTGATATCTACTCTAGATACTTCTCTAAACTCTTCTAGTTCATCTTGAAGATCCTCAGCATAATCTTTCAGCTTTTGAATTTCAAAATCACCTGAAAGGTTAATTACCATAATCGGAATTTCAGAAAAGTCCATTTCCTGTACATCTGGATCAGTGTCCAAATCAGTAGGCAATTCACTTTTCGATTTATCCACCGCATCTTTTGTATCCTGAAGTGCTTTCGAAATTTCTACATCTTCATTAAACTCCACTGTAATTACAGAGAAATCTTGAGCTGATGTTGAAATAATTTCCTTTACACCTTTCATCGATTTCAATTCCTTTTCAATAGGACGAGTGATCAATGATTCAATATCCACTGGCGAGTTACCAGGGTGAATTGTACGGATATACACCATTGGAATACGGATTTCAGGAAACTGTTCCTTCGGCATTCCAACATAAGACGCCATACCAAATACCGCAATAATTACCGTCAGGATAAAAATTGAAGTACTGTTATTAATAGAAAGACTACTCAAGCCAAATTCCTTTGAGCTTGACTGTTCTTCTTCTTTTTTTAGATTAATATTCTCCTTCATCAGTCTGCTCCAAATTAAATTTGATAATCAACAATTCTTACTTGCTCACCATTAATCACCTCAGAGTAACCTTTGTTGATAACTCTCATTCCTGATTTAATTCCAGAAGTGATCATTGTATTACCTTTGTAAGATTTGCCCGTTTCAATATCAACTTTTCTCACAACATTCTGCTTACCGTCTTTGTTTTCAAGAATATAAGTAAATGTTTCGCCTTTTGTATTTTTCTGAACAAGGTTACTAGGAATAGCAACTGCATTTTCTTGTGAAAAGTCATTGATCGTCACTACAGCCATTGTATTAGGCTTGATATCCAACCCCTTTTCAGAAATGCGCATACGGATTTTGAAAGTTCTGTTGACTTGATTGATCGTCTGACCTACCACGTCTACAGTCATATCTTTCTCAATTTCCAGCATTGGGAATTTCACTTTTACTTTGTCTCCTCTTTTCACTACTCTACTGTAAGCTTCAGAAACTTCAGCCACTACTTCAATATTTGAAATATCTACCAAACGAGCATAAGGTTGACCTGCAGGTCCCATCTCCCCTTCTTTCATAAAGATTTCATCCACTTTACCAGAAATAGGAGCAATCACATATCCTTTATTCTCCTGCTCTTTCAAGCTTTCTAATTTCGCTTCTAATGACTCTTTATTATTTTTTGCTTGAAGGTATTGTACCTCAGAACCGATACCTTGCTTCCACAGTTTATCTTGTTTCTCGTAAAGTACTTCCGCCAGTTCCAAGCTTGTTTTTACTTCATCAATTTGCTTCTGAACTAACTCTACATCTAATTTTGCAAGATATTGACCTCTCTTCACGTAAGCACCTTCTCTCACATATCTCCTAATAATACGGCCTGTTGTTTCAGGAGCTACTACTACATTTCTATTTGAAGTAACATCACCAGGAACGTCCACGAAGTGATTGAAAGTTGATGATTGTACATCAAATACAGTCACAGGTTTTAAAGTATTCACTTCAGCTTTTGGTCCGCCTAATTCTTTAATTTCAGCTTCTAAAGCATGAATATTACTTTCTAATTTTACTAATTGTTGTTGGTATTCTATTAACTGAGCTTTTTTTGCTTCAATAGAATTCTCATCCTCTCCGCCTCCGCAGGCAGATACAAATGAAGCAACTGAGAGTAATGTGATTAATTTATATCTTGATAACATATCCGTATTTTTTCTATTTTATTTTCTTTCGTTATTCAACTTTAATATCTCCTTATCTTTTTCAAAATCTTCACTGTCTACATATTCCAATAGACGTCCATTTGCTTTCTCAAAAGATAATTTTGCTATTAGTACTTCATAAAGAGAGTTGTAAAACTCATTGGCAGCCGTAGCATAGTCTTGTGATGATGTTGTCACCTCCACAGAAGAACCTACTCCGTTTTTGAATTTCACTTGTGTATTTGTATAAACCTTTTCAGCCACTCCCATGTTTTTCTCTTGAAGATTCAAGGTCGCCATGTTCGTTTCATATACGATACGAGATTGCTCTTGCTCAATAGAAATTTGGCGTTCCAAATCGATACGAGTATTCAATAACTGTTGCCCTTTTAACTTCTTTTGCTCAATGACTTTTTGACGAGCAAACCCATCAAATACATTCAATGAAAGAGTTAAACCTATATTTCCGAAGTCTCCCCCATTACTGTAAAGACCTGGCAATTCTTGTCCACCGGTATTAAAACCGTATCCTCCAAAGGCATATAATTTAGGCCAATACTCCGCTTTAGTAGATCTAATATCATAATCATTTAATTTAATATTAGTTTGTAAGATGGAATACTCAATTCTATTTTTCGCAACAGCTAAATCTGTAGGAGTAACTATGAAGTCTCTAAAGTCTTCTAACTTTTCCGCTAACTCAATAGATGAATTAATATCCATTCCCATCTGGAATTTCAATAATTTTTCAGCAATCACATTCATTTGTTTTGATTGTGTTTCTGAAATCACCATACTGTTATAACTTACCTCAATTCTGTTCAATTCAGTCTCTTCCACCATACCTGCTTCATACATGGCTTTGGTTTCGTTGTATAGACCTTCCAAGATTTCTCTATTTTCAATGATCAGCTTTAAGAATTCTCTTTGTACCAATACATAATAATAGGCTTGAGTAACTGCTTCTGCTACATCAATCTTAGAACGAATCAATTCTTTTGAAGCTAATTCATTATAAACTTTTGCCGCTTGAACTCCAATAAAGAATGTACCATCAAATATTAGCTGTGAAGCTTGCAATTGAAGATTAGAGTTATACTTAGTTCCAAATTCAACCGCCACAGTTTCATTAGGATCTCCTGCTGGGTCAAAAGCATTGCCCGGTAAGAAAGCTTTTTGGATTTTCACATTATCAACTAATTGACCTTCAAAACTAATTTGAGGTAAACCAATCGAAATAATTTCTCCAACTTTGGCTTGAGAGATGCCTTGTTCTAGAACAGCATTTTTGATGGTTCCTGTATTTTGGAAAGCATAGTTTATACAATCTTGCACACTGTATAATGGAACACCGTTTTCGTTAGTGGTAGTTTGTTGTGCAGACAGTTGTAAACTAAAAAATAAGCTTAGAGAAGCTACGATCCATTGAAGGACGTTTTTCATAAGTTTGTAGATTGTGATTCTTGATTAATAAATTGTTTAAGGTATTGATCTAATAATTTGACACCGTTTGGAGTGGCAATACCTCTGATAAAGTGTTTGAATAATTCCACTTGGACTTTCGCCATTGGAAACCGGTCATGTGGAAACACTGAAGCATCAAATGCTACTTCTACTTGCCACATTCTCATTAATACTAACATTTCCACATCAATATCATTGTAGAAATGTCCTTCCGAACTTCCTTGTTTTATGATTGATATTAAAGTTTCATGAAAGCAACCTTCTTTATGGCATTCGTATTTATCCCATACTTCAGGATAAAACTTCTTTAAATCCATAAAAACTGAAGGGTTTATCGCACGCATTCTTTCATAAAAGAAGTAAAAAACCTTGGCCAATTTGAATACTCCATCTTGGTCCAATTTTGCTACATCTTCTATAAATTTTGAATCCTCTTCCATGTAATATGTCAGAGTAAATTCGATGAGTTCTTTTTTGTTTCTAAAGACATTGTACAAGGTTTTTTTAGACATACCTAGTCGCTCGGCAATGTCTGACATTGTCACTCTCTTGAGCCCAAAACCTTGAAACTGTTTTCGTGCTTCTTCAATTATACGCAGACGTAATTGATCATTTACCACGATGAATATGAATTGACTATTTAGTTAGATTAATATGAAAGTTAAGATGAAATAACCTCTGTTATTTGATGTGACAAACATAGGGAAACCCAAAGTAATAAAAAAGTTTCCGCGGTTTTATTTTACTTAATTTTAAAAAATATTCCATGGAAACTATTGTTTTGTTAAAATTTAAGTTTTTTTGATTGAAAATGGATTAATAACGTACATCTTTTAAACAGCTGAAGCCTCAAAAAGTTTAAGCACAAAAAAAAGAGGCAAAGCATCCGTATACACTTTACCTCCTTCCATTTTCAATTAAAAATAGTACTTAAGTACAAATTCAAAATTATCTAATACTAATTCTATTTATTGTTTTGCGATTACTTCCTTCAAAAAACTTTTAATAGAACCACTATTAATACGTTTTTTAGCGTTGTACTCACAAAAAATAAATTAGAATTAACTATGATTTATTTTTGAATTTGTACTTACAACTACTTTTCAATATATAATTTTTTGATTCTCACATTAGGCCCTGGACATTGTGTTTCATGACAATTCACACACAATGAAACGGTTGTATTGAAGTAATCCATCTGCCCTTTTAAAGAAATATCTTTTTGCTTTGCCACATGTTTGATAAACTGAGTAGCTTTTTGCTGATAATCTTTTGAAGCCGTTTTCCCCTCTTCTGTGGGAACTGCTGTCAGAATATGATTAACATTCAGGGGAATGGAATTCAATGGCTGACCTTCGAGAACTGCACTCCTTTGTGCTTCCATTTGATCTGTTGCATTACGCATCAGCCAGGCTAATTCAGACCCTCCATTAGGGTACCTTGAAGAAACTTTTTCTTTAGGCTGCTGACAACAAATCAGAGTGGTTAGGATAAAACTGATAGAAGCTACAATTGGAATTATTTTTTTCATCAACTAATGTAGAGTATCTAGTTTTCAATGGCTACACCTTCTGCCATAAAAGTATATTTCACTTCTGGAGCATCAATCTTCGCGATTTCCTCTTCAGTCTTTCCTGCGTCTTCAGCATAGTGTTTTAATGTAGCTACATCAATCACTTCTTTTTTCGCTACACCTTTAATCACAGCCTTCTTCCCTTTGGCATCTTTTGGAACAAAGAATTTATAATCTTTGAATTTCACAAAGACATCTTTTTCACCTTCACCCATTGGCATGGTCATCCAGCATCCTTTTTTCTGGCAAACTCCTGTGATTTCACCTTCTACCTGGACATTTACAGTTTCTTCCTCTCCTAATGTTGCTTTAAGGTCTGAAGAGGCAATAGCATTTTCAATTTCAAAAGTATCGCCAAAGTAAGCTACGTCTTGAGACTCCTTTTGACTACAGCTAAAAAATAACAGCAGCGAAATGAAGGCTATAATAATAGATTTCATGATAATTATGTTTTATGATTAGTTTGTTACAAAGATAAGGAAGTACTAATGAATTTTCTTTAAAAGTTGCTCAACATAAACGGCCGGCACTTCCTCAACCGTAATCGACATTTTTATATCTTCCAAAGGTCTTTTCTGTCTATTTACTTTTTGGGAAGCAATTTTATCAATAACATCCAAACCTTCCACAACCTGACCGAAAACGGTATATTCTCTGTCTAAAAATGGAGTACCTCCTAATTTTGTATAGGCATTTTTTTCTTTTCTCGTTGGCTTCTCAATTAATTGCACTTCATATTTTTTCTCCATCAGCGGAATACATTTTTTCATCAAGCGCTTTTGCCCTGCAGCATCTCCCTTCTCTCCTAGCTGTACGTAAGCTTGACCGACTCTCGAATACTCAGGATCTTCCATTAATGCTGTGAAATATTGGTTTACCTTTTTATAATCTGTCTTGGCATCATACAAAGCTTCCTTCGTGTACTTTTTTCCATCAACAATATAAAACTGACAACCGCTTGACTTTTTCTCAGGATTAGAGCCTCCTCCTTTTCGGGCCATTGCCAATGCTCCTTTCTGATGGATATATTTATAGTTGATCTCCGCTGGAAGTTGCTCTCCTATTTCACCTCTGCCTAAATGATCATTTTCATCTGCAAACCTTGAATCCGGGTCCCCTCCTTGGATCATAAAACCATCAATCACCCTATGAAACAATAAGCTGTCATAATAATGCTGACGCACTAGTTTGATAAAGTTTTCCCTGTGTATAGGGGTCTCTTTATAAAGTATAATTTTCATATCACCATACTCTGTCGTTAGGGTCAATAAAAAATCATCATTCGGATCTGCTACTTTTGTGGGCACATCTTTTCCTTCTTCCCAATCCCCATTTTGTGAACTAGAACAGGAAAATCCAATACAACAAATCAGTACAACATAAAAAAAAGCCGTTTGTAAAGAATATTTCATATTTTTTCCTTAATGGATATATTGTTTTTTGTTTTTTTTCGTTAATAAACTAAATGCTTAGTACTCATCATAAATAAATCTATTCTGTACTATTTATTTATAAAGAGAAAAGCGAAGTTAATAAATAAGGCACAAGGACCAAGATTGCAATTGAATATGACGATGGCGTTCACAAACAGTATTGAAAAAACTACAGCAAAAAGCAAAGCTATAGTGGTTGATAATAATATTATCAATGCTCACTATCTAAAAAAAATGCTAACAGATGAAGGACTGGAGATTAATGTAATAACAGATGCAAGTCAGTTATTTTCGTTAGTCGATGATTCATCTGTGAAAATGGTGTTTCTTGACTCAGAAACACTGGGTGTACATTTAAAGGATACGATAAGCAAACTACAAGATTTCTGTCAGTCGGATAATAGAGAAATTACTATTGTGGGGACTACTTCCTATTCTTTGGCCGGAGCAAGAAAAAAGCTTCTCAGCCTAGGAGTTCAGTTTGCATTGAGTACTCCTATCTATAAAAAACACCTTAGTGATATCTTAAGTATAAACACTATTGCATAAAAAAGCACTGCAATAGAATAAACTATCACAGTGCCATTTTTTTATTTTCTATACCGTCCTCCTTCTATTATAAAGAAGAAGTTGGCATCTTACGGTCTACTTTTTTCACTAGGCCAGATAAAACTTTACCAGGACCACACTCAATAAACTCTGTCACACCGTCAGCAATCATTGCTTGAACAATTTGCGTCCACTTTACAGGAGCCGTTAATTGTGCAATCAAGTTTTCTTTGATTACTGCAGGATCAGTTTGTGGCTTAGCATCTACATTTTGGTAGATTGGGCATTTTGGAGTGTTCAATACAGTCTCCTCGATAGCCTTTTGCAATTCAGCTTTTGCAGGCTCCATAAATGGTGAGTGGAAAGCACCACCTACAGGAAGAGGTAAAGCTCTTTTCGCTCCCGCTTCTTTTGCTGCTTCACACGCTTTTTCAATTCCCTCTTTACTACCAGAAATCACCAATTGACCTGGACAGTTATAATTAGCAGGAACAACGTCTTCAACACCTTCGCATACTTTCTCAACATCTTCATCAGAAAGACCTAAGATTGCTGCCATAGTAGACGGGTTCATTTCACATGCTTTTTGCATCGCAGCCGCTCTTTTCGCTACCAACTGTAAAGCATCTTCAAAGTTTAATGCTCCACAAGCTACCAAAGCTGAGAATTCACCAAGAGAGTGTCCAGCTACAACGTCAGGAGTAAACTCCTCTGCACATAATGCTGTAATTACTGAATGAAGGAAAACAGCCGGCTGTGTCACATTCGTTTGCTTCAACTCCTCTGCAGTACCTTCAAACATTACGTCAGTGATACGGAAACCAAGAATTTCGTTGGCTTTTTCAAAAAGTGCTTTTGCCTCTTCATTTGAGTCATATAGCTCTTTACCCATACCAGTAAACTGAGCTCCTTGTCCTGGGAATACGTATGCTTTCATATAAAATATCTTTATTGGTTGATTACATTTTAAAATAGGTATACAAACCCTAAAAAAGAGAAAAGTACACCCTCTAAAAATTTGCAATCGCAAAGATAAATGATTTATCTACTTTGTCTTATGATTTAAATAAGATAATGGATTGATTTTGGGAATTTCCGTCACTTTTGGGCAACAAAAAAGCCTTAACATTTCTGCTAAGGCTTTTGCTCTCCTTCTTGGACTCGAACCAAGGACCCTCTGATTAACAGTCAGATGCTCTAACCAACTGAGCTAAAGGAGAAAATTTATTTTGGGAGCTCCTCTTCTTGGACTCGAACCAAGGACCCTCTGATTAACAGTCAGATGCTCTAACCAACTGAGCTAAAGAGGAATGAATTTGAATAAATTTGCTCTCCTTCTTGGACTCGAACCAAGGACCCTCTGATTAACAGTCAGATGCTCTAACCAACTGAGCTAAAGGAGAAGTTATTTCAAATTCTACTTTATTTGTGGAACGTTTTTCCTTTAAAGCGTGGCAAAAGTAGTAGCATTTTTTGAATTTGCAAAATCATTAAATGAAAAAAATGCAAATTAATTTAAATTACACTGATTTTCAGTCCTAAAAAGATTGAAGTTTTTTTTTAGGATTCCCAATATCCGTTGATTTCTCCAATATAATTCCTCAAATCGTTGACTCCAGTTTTGTCTTCTGATGAGGTAATAAACATAGGAGGAAACTCTTCCCACTGCTTTTTCAACTCTCTTTTATAAGTGGCCACGGCTTTACTTATCTTTCCTTGACCTAGTTTATCGGCTTTTGTAAAAATAATAGCAAACGGCAATTCCTTCTCTCCCATCCAAGCCATAAAATCCAAATCATTTTTCAGAGGCTCGTGACGGATATCCACCAAAACAAAAGTACACATCAGGTTTTCTCTTGAAGCAAGATACTTTTTCACCATACGCATGAACTTCTCTCTTTCCGTTTTACTCACCTGTGCGTATCCATATCCTGGAAGGTCACATAAATACCATTCATTATTAATAATAAAATGATTGATCAATTGTGTCTTACCTGGTGTAGATGATGTTTTTGCTAATTTCGTTTTTCCAGTAAATGCATTGATCAATGAGGACTTCCCCACATTGGATCTTCCGATAAATGCATATTCAGGAATTTTAGGTTCAGGACATTTTGCAACATCCGTATTACTTGTCACAAATTCAGCTTCTTTGATTTTCATGCTTCTTTTACTTTGTTTTGAAATGCAAAGGTAAGAGGAATGATGGAAGAATGAATAATTCTTAATTGTTCATTATTAATTCTTTAGAATTAAATAAAATGTATTTATTACACTAATTTGAATTTTATTTTTAACCAACACTTAAAACTTCTATTTTTACCCTACCATATAAACACAAAAGTGTACTCATACACACCTATAAACACTTATGAAAACAATTATCATTTTAGGTGCAGGCCGTTCTGCATCCTCACTAATCCATTACTTATGTGGCCACGCATCAGCAAATGAGTGGCACATAAAAGTTGGTGACTATCAAAAAGAGCTAGCAGATGAAAAAATCAAAGGTTTTGAAAAAGTAGCTACTGCTTTTCAATTTGATATTAATAATGAAGAGCACCGCGAAACTTATATCTCTCAAGCTGACATTGTTGTGTCACTTCTTCCCGCACGTTTTCACATTGAAGCTGCAAAAGTAGCGGTGAAACATGGCGTTCCTTTAACTACAGCTTCATATATCACTGAAGAGATGCAAGCTCTAAGTGAGGAAGCCAAGAAAAAGGGAATTATTCTCTTAAATGAAATTGGACTGGACCCCGGTATAGATCATATGTCGGCTATGAAAATGATTGAGGAAGTAAAAGAAAAAGGCTATTCTATTGAAGGTTTTGAATCATTTACTGGTGGTCTTGTAGCTCCTGAATCAGACAATAATCCATGGAATTACAAATTCACCTGGAACCCTCGTAATGTTGTTTTGGCAGGACAAGGTGGAGCTGTTCGTTTTCTTCATAATGGCAAGCATAAATACATTCCTTACAATAAAGTATTTCGAAGAACTGAAAGAATTGAGATAGAAGGCTATGGCAAGTTTGAAGGATATGCCAACAGAGATTCACTGAAATATGTTGAGAAATACGGTCTTCAAGGCGTACCTACTGTTTATAGAGGTACTTTGAGAAGACCTGGATTCTGTAGAGCTTGGAGCTGTTTCGTAACACTAGGAGTAACGGATGATAGTTATGAAATGGAAAATACACAGGACATGACCTATCGTGAGTTTATTAATTCCTTTTTAAGGTATAACCCTAACGACTCTGTTGAATTGAAATTGATGCAGTATTTAAAACTGTCTCAAGATGATCTAGAAATGGAAAAATTGGACTGGCTGGATATTTTCAGTGATAAAAAAGTTGGACTACCCAAAGCAACACCTGCTCAAATCCTTCAGAAAATTCTGGAAGAGAAATGGCAGCTTGACCCTGATGATAAAGACATGATTGTGATGTATCATAAATTGTTCTACAAAAAAGAAGATAAAAACATCCTAAGAACATCACATATGGTGGTAAAAGGTAAAGATCAGACATACACTGCTATGTCAGACACTGTGGGGATTCCGCTGGCGATTGCTACAAAACTGATTCTGCAGGGTAAAATCACAAAAACAGGAACATGCATCCCAATCCATAAAAATATCTACGAACCGGTATTAGAAGAACTGGAAAGTATGGGTATTACATTTACTGAACAGGAAGTGGTAATGAGCCCACAAGAAATGTCTAGTTTATAATTGAATTCTAAGTATATGACAAAAAAATGACTCTCCATGAAATTGATTAAATTTGAATTTCGACATACAAAATTTATCAATTATGGAAAGTCAACACGAATATACGAAATTGTTTGAAAAAATAAATTCACAGATCAAAATCAACAAAGCTAGATTAGATTGTTTGACATATCTA